>CANJUQ010000001.1 GCA_947478175.1 Thiotrichales bacterium
TGCACTTTATCGTTCTTATGTTCTTAAATATCTATTAACTCAATCTTCGAAACCCTTGATAACTCTTGCGTTTCGCTTCTCTCGTCTCGCCTATTTGTCGGCGGTCAACGGGGCGGCATTGTACAGACGGCGATTCGAGAGTCAACAGTTTTTCTAAAAACTTCTTAACAATTTCTCAATCCCCTATCCGCCCTTTTATTTCAGTCTTTTTTAAATCCTATTTGATACTCTATTTAGATGGCACTCTAGCTATTTTTCAGGCTGATTTTCGCAATCTTCCGTTTACCTACCTGACATAAATAAATTCCATTCACTGCCAATCCATAAGTTTTATCTTGGATTTTTTCACCCCCAACTCTCACTCCGCCCTGCTCTATCATGCGATAAGCATCTGACGTACTTGAAACCAATCCAGCTTCTTTTAAGACATTTGCTAATAAAATATTTTCGACAGAAATTCTTAATTCTATTTCGGGTATCTCACTAGGCAACAAGCCTTTTTGAAATCGATTTAAAAATCCTTCTCTGGCTTCAATCCCTAGAGAATCCCCATGAAATCTCTTAACCATCTCTTCAGCAAAATCTAATTTAATATCCCTGGGATTTAATTTTTCTTGTTTAGCTAAATCTTCTAGGACTCTAATTTCTTGCGAAGATTTGAAACTCAATAAATTTAAATATTTCCACATGAGCTCATCAGAAATAGACATTAACTTTCCAAAAATCTCACTGGGCGCTTCATGAATTCCAATATAATTTCCTAGAGACTTAGACATTTTATTCACACCATCCAAGCCTTCTAATAAAGGCGTCATCGCAATCACTTGTGGGGTCTGACCATGGTGTTTTTGCAACTCTCGACCCATCAGTAAATTAAATTTCTGATCCGTCCCACCAAACTCAACATCTGCTTTCAGAGCAACAGAGTCATAGCCTTGAACTAATGGGTATAAAAATTCATGTATCGAAATAGAAATATTCCCATGAAATCTTTTGTGAAAATCATCGCGCTCTAACATTCTGGCAACCGTTGAACACGCAGCTAGCTTGATCATATCAGCTGAACTTAACTGACTCATCCACTCGGAATTAAATCTAATTTTTGTTTTTTCTTGATCTAGCACTTTAAAAACTTGCTTAGTATAACTCTCAGCATTGACCAAAATTTCTTCTTTAGATAATGGCGGACGGGTGACATTTTTTCCTGACGGATCGCCAATCATCCCCGTAAAATCACCAATCAAAAAAGTTATCTCATGGCCTAGATCTTGTAACTGTCTTAATTTGGTTAATAAAACCACATGGCCTAAATGCAAATCCGGCGCCGTAGGATCAAAACCGGCTTTGATTCTCAAGGGCCGATCTTCTTTAAGCTTTTTAATTAATTCTTCTTCTGGGATTAACTCGACAATTCCCCGATGAAAGACTTCTAACGTTTTTTCAAAAACAGACATGTTTATTCTTAACCTCAAAATTTAAAACGGCCGGGATACTACCGTAAATTTTGATTGAACCCTATGTCTTGATCCGCTCAAGAACCTGCGCCAAATAAAAATAAAAACCCGTTTTTATTTAAGAGTTAATTAACAATCCACCTCTAGACTCAAAATTATCTCGATTACCAATGAAGATAAAGGGGTCGCAAATGTCAGGTAGCCCAAAAAAAACTCAATCTCCGCGTGTTGTTACAAATAAGGAAATCCTCGCAGCAAAAAAAGCTTGCGAACAAGCAGGTCAGGCTAACCTCCAAGCTCAGATGACTTTAGGTTACAGAATCCAGCAGCTTAAAAATTATAATGAAATCGTTGCTAAATCTAAAAAAAGCTCTACGCATATAAGCTCTGACGAGGGCTATGGCACCCGATTCGCTGGCAGTCGAAACGCATATGTTGATGACAAATTATTGGCTAGCAATTTAAAAAAAACTGCTTTCGAAAAAGGGTTCTTGAAAGAATACAGCGAAGCTCACCCCTCAGAAACAAGCTCTTATCTGAACACTATGATCCTCCCAGCACATCTCCAGGAAGAAATAAGAAAGGCCAAGCAGACGTCAACATTCTGTTCAGACACACTAAAGCTTCAAACTAATAACCTAATAAAATTACGCATCACTCAATTAAAATCAGCAATAAAACCCTGTTCCAATTTTTTATACGAATTGAAAAATGCTTGCGAAGACTATCTGGAGGAAACTGGCAAGAAATGGTTTTTTACAGATCTCCGAAATGGGGAAGGCAAAAAAGCTATTGTAAAACTTCTACCAATAATCGAAGTCCTAATAAAGACAGAAGAAATCTCTCGTCATGATGTAGATAGTTTATCAAGTCATGGTATCAGCTTAAATTTACAGACCATAGAATTGAAATTAGCGAATGTAGAGCCCTTGTTAGAAGATCTAAAATCCTTAATTACAGCCTCTGAAATCATGACCCTCGAAAAGGGAGATCGCGGATTTTATTTCAACACAGTAAAAAAAGACCCAAATCTGAAAAAATTAATGGGGCCTTCTGCTCAAGCCCCGACGACAATCACCCTTTTTGCACCTGGATCTATCCCTTCTGTTCATGACAAAAAACCTGGAATTTCTTCAGGTCCACACTCAGGTAGCTAATTGCAGCCCCTCATTAAAACTGCGAAGTAATGGGATATCGCCAATCTTTATCAAAAGATCTAGACGTCATTTTTAGCCCTAAAGGCGCTTGGCGTCTTTTATATTCACTGCGCTTGACCCTATTAATAACTTGATTGACCAATTCGACGTCAAAGCCTTTAGCCGCAATAGACAAGGCATCCATGTCTTCTTCTATATAGAGCTTTAAAATGGCATCTAAGACCTCGTAGTCTGGCAAAGAATCTTGGTCAGTCTGATTTTCCCGAAGCTCAGCAGACGGGGGTCTCATGATAATTCTCTCAGGAATTACTTCTGACACAGAATTTCGGTAATGCGCTAAGGCATACACTTCTGTTTTGTATAAATCTTTGATCGGTGCGTAGCCCCCCACCATGTCGCCATATAAAGTTGAATATCCGACAGCGACTTCGCTTTTATTACTAGTCGTTAAAACCAAGTCTCCAAACTTATTAGATAAGCCCATTAAGATAATTCCACGACATCTGGCTTGAATATTTTCTTCCGTGACATCTTCAGGCGTTCCTTCAAAAGCCGGCCCCAAAGTAGACAAACAACTTTGAAATAAAGCTTCAATAGAAATCACTTGATGCAGCACCCCCAAGGTCGTCACCATCGTCATGGCATCAATATTGCTCATATCAGCCGTATAACGGGAGGGCATTAAAACCGCCGTCACTCGTTCTGCCCCTAAAGCATCAACGGCAATGGCTAAGACCAACGCTGAATCAATCCCACCCGATAAACCCAATAGAATTCCATCAAAGCCATTTTTACTAACATAGTCAGACAGCCCCAGTACTAAAGCCTGATAAATTTCAGCTTCGCGATTAATAGGCACCCGTTTTTCAGGAGCGGCAGGGATCCAGCCGTCTTTCGTACTTTCAAAAGAAACAAGCGCTAACTGTTCTGCAAAAGCGGGCATCTCATGAGTGACCAAGCCTTCACTGTCCATGACAAAAGAATGCCCATCAAATAATAAAGAATCCTGTCCACCGATTAGATACACACTGATCAAAGGCAAATTAGTTTCAGCCACGCGCATCCGAGCAATTTCTAAACGCTCTTCAAATTTTCCAATTCGATACGGCGAAGCATTGATTTGAATGAGTACTTGAGCTCCATCTTGAGCGGCTTCTTGAGCCACTTCTGAACTCCAGCCGTCTTCACAAATCATGATTCCACAACGAACATTGTTGATATCAAAAATAGGCTGATTGACCATGGGTGTGAAATATCTAGCTTCATCAAAGACGCCGTAATTCGGCAAAATTCTTTTGCAATAAGACTTAACAGCGACGCCATTGCTGATATGCGTCACGGCGTTATAAATCAAATTATCTTCACTCAAAATAGGATGTGACACTAAAGCGTCTATCCCTATGGTTGATTGGACAATTTTTTCTAAGACGACTTCTAATCTTTGGTAGAGTTCTTCGCGAAGCAAAATATCTTCAGGCGGATATCCCGTGATAATTAACTCTGGGAAAATAACAACGTCAGCACCAAATTCATCTCGGGCTTGCTCAATCACATCAATGATTCTGGCGGCGTTTTCTTCAATCGCCCCAACGGTGACATTCAGCTGAGCCATGGCCACTCGAAATTCTTCTACACGATCAGTCATTTGAAACACCCACTCTCTCAGGTCTGAAAAAAGGAGCCGATTATAGAAACACACTGAGGAAATGCGAGGGGAAAAATTGGCCGTATTTTTCAAATCTGGCCGTATTTAATCTAAAAAAATGGCCGTAAAGTCAAATTTGATTCAAAAATACTTTAACCAAACCAAGATTATTTTTATCTAATTTTTGATCTTTCTTGATCTTTTCTTTGAGAGTCATGCCCTTCTGAAAAATACCCTGAGAAATATCTTGAGAAATATCCCGACAAGACAACTGATCTGGCAAACACGGAATGGCTAGATAGATATCTTGAAAAATATTTTCTGAATTTAACTCATAGCCTTCAGGGAGATCTCTTTTGGCATAGACCCCACGGACTAGCTGATTTAAATAATTAATTTCTTGATCTGAAATCTTGCGAGGATTTTTAAAATCTTCACCACAGAATTTTTTAGCTTTGTGATAAGCAGAAAACCAAAGATTGATTTGATCTGGCAGAGAACAATAAGGCGAAACAGGATAGTCCCCTAGATCTATATCTATATGCCGTTCAAATGTTCTCGCCCCTTTGGCATAAGAAATTAATAAAGAACTCTCCCAGTCATGATATTCATGCGTTGAAAATCCAATGGTATGTTTTGGATATCTAGTTTTTAAAAGATCAATTTGGTTTAAACATAAATCTTGATCTTCTGTGGGATAGAGCGCCACGCAATGATTAATCGCTAATGGAATATTTCTAGCTTCAAAGAAAGCGACCATTGGGTCTATCTGATCTAAATTTGCCCCGCCTGTCGAACAAATCACGGGTTTTTCTAACTGCGCAATCGCTTGTAATAAAGGCCAGTCGTTAATATCTGAACTAGCAATTTTAATAATGGGAAGATTTAACAAATCACACCATCTGACAGATTCTTCGTCGAAGGGCGTTGCAATGGCCATGATATTAAAAGACTGAATATATAAAATTAATTCACGAAATTGATTAAAATTTAAAGCGGTCTTTTTAGTTTTAAAAATATATCGAATATCAGATCTATCTAAAAAATCCGGATGAATAAAATGCTCACCGTCTCTAAATTGCAATTTAATCGCTGCTCTTAAACCTTGTTCTTGGTGTTTTCTAATAATAGGGACATAGCTGTCTATTATTTTTTTACCGCGATCTAAAGAACCCCAATGGTTATTGGCCAGTTCTAAAATAAATAAATCTTTAAAAATTTCTTCCATGCCTGTCCTAAATAAAAATTAATCCCTAATCACTAATGATCTAACGGCTCGTCCAAATTTGGGATCAGCAAGTTATCCATGAGTTCCTCGAAAGGCAAGAAAGGAGCTAGATCTTCTAAGGGTTTTGAAACCATTTTTCCATTGGGTAATTTTTTAGAAGCTGCTTTAGGTGAAAAAGGGAATTTCTGAATTAAAACTTCGCATAAAACAGGCTCTGGATTATTTAAAATTTTCTGAAAATTAGAATGATTTAAATCTTCATGGGATTTCAAAATAAAATAATTTAAGCCAAAAGCGTCTGCTAATTTTTTAAAATCGGGAAAGCCCAATCCAGAATCTTCCCCACAGCCAATAAAATCGCCGCCAAAATACCCTTGCTGCGTTTGTCTAATCGACCAATAGCCGTCGTTATTGATTAAAAATATTTTGATGGGATATCGATGAAAGCTAATTTGGGCCAGTTCTTGAAGATTCATCATGAAACTCCCATCACCCGATAAACAAATAATTTTTTGATTAGAAGCGATATGCGCGCCAATGGCTGCTGGTAAGTCATAGCCCATCGAAGCTGAGCCAGAATTCGAAAACAATCTTGTCCCTGATTTAATTTCAAACGCTTGGAAAGCCGTCACACACGCCGTGGCATTCGCCGTGACTGTAATAGACCCCGGAGGTAATTGATGGGACAGGGCCTGCATGAAAACATAGGGATTAATTTTGGGATTAATTTTGGGATTATTTTGAAAATACTCTGGCAAAACAACCGGGTATTTTTTTACCCGATCTTTGCACCATTGGAGCCAAAGCGGTTTTTGAATTTGAATTTTTTGGGATTTAAAAAAGTTTAAAAATTCTGGAATAAAAAATTTTAAATCCGCGTGAATTTTAAGATCAATAGATATAGTCGGCTTAGCTATTTCTAGATTATCTATATCTACCATGATTTTATAAGCCGCTCTGGCAAAGCTTTTAAAGTTATAACCAATTTGTCTGATATTTAAACGACAGCCCAAAATTAATAATAAATCCGAATTCTGAACAGCAAAATTTCCTGGACGATCACCGACTGTTCCGGGTCGGCCTGAATATAAAACATGATCATTGGGAATTAAGTCATGAGCATTAAAAGCCGTGACAACGGGGATTTGTAAAAACTCACAGAGCTTTAAAAAATTGTCTGCTTGGCCTGAAATCCGAACGCCTGTTCCTAATAAAATAACAGGACGTTCTGATTGGGAAATTTTTTGAATAATTTTTTTATAATTAATTGTCGATTGGGCGAATACAAGACTCTCCCCTACAGAATCAAAAGAATCTAATTTGGATGGGTCTATTTCAGATGCCTGAACATCTAACGGAATATCTAGCCAAACAGGCCCAGGTCGTCCTGAAGTGGCTTCAAGATAAGCTTTCTCTAAGTGATATTTAATTTGATTAGGCTCTTGGACAGACACAGCATATTTAGTCATCGGGGTCACACTAGAAATAATACCTGGATATTCTTGATCGCCGAGTTGTCTTAAATTTTTTAAAGCGGGATCTAAATTTTCTACGCAAGTTTCTTTTTTGACTTGCCCTGAAATAACAAACATAGGAATAGAATCTGTATAAGCCCCAAAGACACCATTTAAAGCATTGAGCCCACCTGGGCCTGTCGTGACATTCACGATGGCTATTTTTCCTGACAGCCTGGCATAACTTTCAGCAGCCATGGCCAGACTTTGTTCATGGTGGCAATAGACTGTTTTTAATTTTGGATGTTTCCCCAAAGCATTATTTAAATGCATGGCTCCGCCCCCCGTAATCATAAAGACGTGGGTGATATTTTTTTGAGCCAAAAATTCAGCCACATAGTCAGCTAGTTTCATCAAAGTTTTCCTAAAAAGTTTTCCTAAAAAATATTCCTAAAAAATTCTCTAAAAAAAAAGGGCGAACACTCAGTCCGCCCTTTTTAATTACCCTATTTCAAGAGTTATTTATTTTATTTTTTATTTTTTTATCTTTCGTCAGAACTACCAAAGCCATCATCAAATTCCATATCGGGACCTGATAAATCTTGGGTCATGTCATCCGGGCCTGACAAATCGGTCGCACCTTGACGCAAGGCTGCTGAAAGGCGATCAACAACTTCTTGGGAAGAGGGTGAATGCATATCAGCCGTTGATCTCAAAGCACCCAATAAACGCTCAGCCATTCCAGTTCCCGCAGGAATCAAACGACCGACGATGATATTTTCTTTCAAACCATAGAGTTCATCGTAACGACCACTAACTGCTGCTTCTGTTAAAACTCTTGTGGTTTCTTGGAAAGAAGCCGCTGAGAAGAAAGATTCTGTCGAGAGCGATGCTTTAGTAATACCCAATAATTGCGGATAAAACTTAGCTTCAAGTTTCTTAGCATTTCTCATGCGATCGTTTTCTTCTAAGACTCGCAGACGATCCATCTGTTCGCCTTTCATATAATGGGATTCTCCCGCTGAAGTTACTTCTACGCGGCGTAACATCTGACGAATAATGACTTCAATATGTTTGTCATTAATTTTCACGCCTTGCAGACGGTAAACTTCTTGAATCTCATTGATTAAATAAGTCGCCAATTGGCTTACGCCCTGCAATCTTAAAATATCATGAGGATTCATAGGACCATCACAGATGACCTCACCCTGGGCCACACGCTCGCCTTCGAAGACGTTAATATGACGCCATTTTGGAATCAGAATTTCTACAGGTTCGCTGTCCATTGGTGTAATGATCAAACGACGCTTGCCTTTGGTTTCTTTACCGAAGCTAATAACCCCTGAAGTTTCTGCCAAGATTGCATGTTCTTTTGGCTTTCTGGCTTCAAACAAATCAGCCACTCGAGGAAGACCCCCGGTAATATCTTTGTTCTTAGAGCCTTCTTGAGGAATACGAGCCAAGATATCCGCGATTTTTACTTCAGCGTTATCTTCGACCGTAATAATTGCGCCTTTTGGCAAGAAATAATGAGCCGTCAATGTCGAGTTCGGGAAGAAAATTTCCTGACCATTTTTGTCGACCAATTTTAACAAAGGCTTCAAATCACGACCTTGGGAAGATCTAGCCTGTGAATCTGTAATCACAATACTAGATAAACCTGTTAGTTCGTCTGTTTGACGGTCCATTGTCACACCTTCGACCATGTCGACGAATTTCACGTAACCCGACACTTCAGTGACGATTGGATGGGTATGAGGATCCCAGTTCGCGACAACTTCACCGACTTTAACAGGTGCTTCATCACGACAAGGTAAAACAGCTCCATAAGGCATTTTGTAACGTTCACGTTCACGACCAAATGAGTCAATGATATTTAACTCTCCTGAACGAGAGACGACGACTAGATTGCCCTCTGAGTTCTGAATGGTTTTCATATTATGAAGTTTGATATGACCTTCAGTCTTAACCTGAATATTATTTTCAGCCGCCGCACGAGAAGCCGCACCCCCGATATGGAATGTCCGCATCGTTAACTGAGTACCCGGTTCACCAATGGACTGTGCAGCCATAACGCCCACCGCCTCACCAATGTTCACCCGATGTCCACGAGCCAAATCACGGCCGTAACAAGACGCACAAATACCACGGCGTGTTTCACAAGTAATCGCTGAGCGAACTTTAACTTGGTCAACACTCGAAGACTCTAAGCGCTCAACCCACTTCTCATCTAATAAAGTCCCTGCAGGCGCAATGATTTCATTAGGATTAGAAGGCATGGCAACATCTTCGACTAGCACGCGACCTAAGACTCTTTCATGCAATGGAACAACGACGTCGCCCCCTTCAATATGTGGGGAGACCAAGACGCCTCTCAGCGTACCGCAATCTTCTTCTGTCACGACGACATCTTGAGCGACATCGACTAAACGACGAGTCAAATAACCTGAGTTCGCTGTTTTTAACGCAGTATCCGCAAGACCTTTACGAGCCCCGTGAGTCGAACTGAAATATTGCAAAACGTTCAGACCTTCACGGAAGTTTGCGACAATCGGCGTTTCAATAATGGATCCATCTGGCTTAGCCATCAGACCCCGCATACCGGCTAACTGACGAATCTGAGCCGCGGAACCCCGCGCTCCAGAGTCAGCCATCATGTAGATCGAGTTAAAAGATTCTTGAATGACTTTTTTGCCATGGGCATCTTCGACTTGTTCTTTACCAATGGCCTGCATCATTGCTTTAGATACTTGGTCGTTTGCACGAGACCAGATATCTAACGCTTTAGAAAAACGCTCACCCTCTGTTAGTAAACCCGAAGAAAATTGTTCAGCGATGTCTTTTACTTCAGATTCGGCTTTTTCAATAATTTTGGCTTTTTCAACGGGGATAACTAAGTCATCGATTCCGATAGAAATCCCAGAAATCGTCGAATATTTAAATCCGGCATACATCAATTGATCTGCAAAAATTACAGTGTCTTTGATGCCTAAACGGCGATAACAAAGATCGACGATGCGAGCGATTTCTTTTTTAGTCAAAACTTTATTAAAAACATCGAAAGAAAGACCCTTTGGCAAAATATCCAGCAATAACGCCCGTCCAACAGTCGTATCCACTCGGCGGGATTTAGGGACTAATTGGCCGTCTTCTTGGCGTTCGTACTCAGTCAAACGAAGTTTAATCTTGGTATGAATTTTAACGGCTTTTGCTTCCAAAGCTCTTTGGACTTCCATGACGTCGGAAAAAATCATCCCTTCGCCTTTAGAATTAATACGATCTCGAGTCATGTAATAAAGACCCAAGACGATATCTTGCGTAGGACAAATAATCGGCTCACCGTTGGCTGGGTGAAGAATATTATTCGTCGCCATCATTAAGGCTCTAGATTCCAATTGGGCTTCTAGCGTCAATGGGATATGAACCGCCATTTGGTCACCGTCAAAGTCGGCGTTATAAGCCGTACAGACTAACGGATGAAGCTGAATCGCTTTACCTTCAATCAAAATAGGCTCAAACGCTTGAATGCCCAATCGATGCAAAGTAGGTGCACGGTTTAACAATACTGGATGTTCGCGAATGACATCGGCCAAAATATCCCAGACGACCGCTTCTTCACGTTCGACCATTTTCTTAGCCGCTTTAATCGTCGTCGCTAAACCACGATGTTCTAGCTGACTAAATATAAAGGGCTTAAATAATTCAAGCGCCATTTTTTTAGGCAGACCACATTGGTGCAATCTTAAAGTTGGACCGACGACAATCACTGAACGACCTGAGTAATCAACACGCTTACCTAATAAGTTCTGACGGAAACGTCCGCCTTTACCTTTAATAAAATCAGCCAGCGATTTCAGAGCGCGTTTATTCGTCCCTGTCACCGCTCTGCCACGACGGCCGTTGTCTAACAGCGCATCGACGGATTCTTGAAGCATCCGTTTTTCATTACGGACAATAATATCGGGCGCATTCAGCTCTAATAATCTTCTTAGACGATTGTTTCTATTGATCACTCTGCGATAGAGATCATTCAGATCTGACGTCGCAAAACGGCCACCATCCAAAGGAACCAAGGGTCTTAAATCTGGAGGCAAGACAGGCAAAACAGTCATGACCATCCAAGCAGGGTCATTGCCTGACCGATGGAAAGCTTCGAGTAATTTTAATCTTTTAGCTAATTTTTTAAGCTTGGTCTCAGAACTTGTTTGGGGAATTTCTTCACGAATACGTTCGATTTCATTCGGGACAGAAACGCCTTTCAATAATTTTTGAACGGCTTCAGCACCCATTTCAGCTTCAAATTCATCGCCATGTTCTTCCAGGGCTTCTAGATAAGCTTCTTCTGTCAATAAAGACCCTTTCGTCAAATTGGACATACCGGGATCAATGACGACGTAAGCTTCGAAATATAAAACTCTTTCGATATCTCTCAGCGTCATGTCTAACACTAAGCCAATACGAGAAGGCAAGGATTTTAAAAACCAGATGTGCGCGACAGGGCAAGCCAGTTCAATATGCGCCATCCGCTCACGACGGACTTTAGATTGAGTAACTTCGACACCACATTTTTCGCAAATCACACCGCGATGTTTTAATCGACGATATTTTCCGCAGAGACACTCATAGTCTTTCACGGGTCCAAAAATTTTGGCACAGAACAAACCTTCGCGCTCTGGCTTAAAAGTTCGATAGTTAATCGTCTCTGGCTTACGGACTTCACCGTAAGACCAAGAGCGGATCATCTCGGGCGAAGCAAGGCCAATACGAATACGTTCAAATTTATTTTTTACTTGACGTTTGACGACTTTGACTAGGTCTTTCAAAGTAAGTCTCCTTGGTTAACTTTAATTCTGTTTAATTACGATTCACAAAAATCAAATCAGGGCGCAATTAATTAAACTACGCCCCAAAATTTTTTTAATTTTTGATTTTTATTTTTTAATCATCTTGTTCAAGCTCAATGTTAATCCCTAAAGACTTAATCTCTTTGATCAAGACATTGAAAGATTCTGGCATACCCGCAATCATCTGATGATCGCCATCCACAATGTTTTTATACATTTTGGTCCGACCGTTCACGTCATCTGATTTGACGGTCAGCATTTCCTGCAAGGTATACGCTGCGCCATAGGCTTCTAAAGCCCAGACTTCCATCTCCCCGAAACGTTGACCACCAAATTGCGCTTTACCGCCCAATGGTTGCTGCGTCACTAAAGAATAAGAACCCGTTGAACGCGCATGCATTTTATCGTCAACCAAATGGTTCAACTTGAGCATGTACATGTAACCCACAGTCACAGGACGGTCGAACGCTTCTCCTGTTCTTCCATCATGCAAGATCGTCTGACCTGTCACTGGCAAATCAGCCATGGCGAGCAAAGTTTTAATCTGCCCTTCACTCACACCATCAAATACAGGCGTTGCCATCGGGACACCTCCACGAAGATTCGTGGCAAGTTCTATGATTTTTTCATCAGAAAGATTTTTCAAATCTGGCTGATTATTGGGCGACTGTGCATAAACAGATTCTAGATATTCACGAATCTTAGCCGGCTTAGATTGGGATTCTAATAAAGCACCAATTTTCTTACCTAGACCTTTAGCAGCCCAACCCAAGTGGGTTTCGAGGACTTGACCGATGTTCATACGAGAAGGAACCCCTAATGGATTCAAGACAATATCTACGGTTGTTCCATCCGCTAAATAAGGCATATCTTCGACAGGAAGAATCCGGGAAATAACCCCTTTGTTCCCGTGACGACCCGCCATTTTATCTCCAGGTTGAATACGGCGTTTAACCGCTAGATAGACTTTGACGATTTTCAAAACACCCGGAGAAAGATCATCACCTTGGGTGAGTTTTCTTTGTTTCTCTTGGAATTTCATATCGTACAGAGCACGGTATTGAATCAATTGTTCTTCGGCTTCTTTGAGTTCAGTCATCACAGCTTCATCGGCTACTTTGATAGAAATCCATTTGTCAGAACCTACTTCTTTCAAATAAGCCTCTGTGATTTTATCGCCCTTCTTCAAGCCTTTAGGGCCACCTTCAAATTTGGCGCCTGTTAAAGAATTCTCCAAACGTTGATAAACCGCTTCTTCCATAATCCTATATTCATCCATCAAATCTTTCTTGATAGATTCCAGGTTGGATTTTTCAATGGTCATCGCACGAGGATCTTTTTCAACGCCGTCTCGTGTAAAGATCTGAACGTCTATCACTGTCCCATTCGTGCCCGTTGGAACACGCAAAGAACTGTCTTTTACGTCAGATGCTTTTTCACCAAAGATGGCTCGCAATAATTTTTCTTCTGGAGAGAGTTGGGTTTCGCCTTTAGGAGTCACTTTGGCGACCAAAATATCCCCTGCTTTGACTTCAGCACCAATATAGACAACCCCTGAGTCATCTAATTTTGCCAAAGCACTTTCGCTGACGTTAGGAATATCTGAAGTAATTTCTTCGGGGCCTCTTTTTGTATCTCTCGCAATACAAGTTAACTCTTCGATATGAATCGAGGTGAATCTATGCTCTTCAACTAAGCGCTCAGAAATTAAAATCGAATCCTCGAAGTTAAATCCATTCCAGGGCATAAACGCCACGAGCATGTTTTGACCCAACGCCAATTCACCTAAGTCTGTACTGGATCCATCCGCCATAATGTCACCCTGAACGACTTTATCGCCAGGTTTAACAATCGGACGTTGGTTAATACAGGTGTTATAGTTCGAACGGGTAAACTTAGTTAAATTAAAAATATCAACCCAAGGCTGGCCTTCTTCGATTTCATCAGGATTCACCCTGACAACGATTCGACCCGCATCCACAGATTCGACCACGCCACTACGTTTAGCAATGACAGTTGTTCCAGAATCTTTTGCAACAATGCGTTCCATTCCGGTCCCAACCAATGGCTTATCAGCGACTAGTAAAGGCACGGCCTGACGTTGCATGTTCGAACCCATCAAAGCACGGTTCGCATCATCATGCTCTAAAAAGGGAACTAGGGCTGCTGCGACTGAAACCATTTGTTTAGGCGAAACATCCATGAATTCGACTTTATCACTGGTCGTAAAAATAGATTCGCCTTTAAACCGACAAGGAATCAGGTCATCAATTAATCTATTATTTTTATCGACTTTGGCACTCGCTTGCGCAATCACATAACGACCTTCATCGATGGCAGAAAGATAAACGACATCTTCTGTCGTCCGGCCATCAATCACTTTACGATAGGGAGCTTCTAAGAAGCCATATCTATTCGTCC
Source organism: Thiotrichales bacterium (assembly GCA_947478175.1). Lineage (GTDB taxonomy): Bacteria > Pseudomonadota > Gammaproteobacteria > Francisellales > CACEW01 > CAMCUU01. The sequence continues at coordinate 14,204 of CANJUQ010000001.1, forward strand.
GAGCATAACAAGCCAATGAGTTAATCAAACCAATGTTTGGACCCTCAGGTGTCTCAATCGGACACACGCGACCATAATGGGTTGGATGAACGTCACGAACTTCAAAACCAGCTCTTTCACGAGTCAAACCACCCGGCCCTAAAGCAGAAACACGGCGTTTATGCGTGACTTCTGAAAGCGGATTATTTTGATCCATAAACTGGGACAGCTGACTGGAACCAAAGAATTCTTTGATAGCTGCTGTGACTGGCTTAGCGTTAATTAAATCTTGCGGCATCATTTGCTCACGATCGCTTAAACTTAAGCGCTCACGAACAGCTCTTTCAACACGAACTAAACCAACTCTAAATTGGTTTTCAGTCATTTCACCCACGCTTCTGACACGTCGGTTACCCAAATGGTCAATATCGTCTATCTCGCCACGGCCATTACGGATTTCAATTAAAGTCCTGACGGTCTTAATAATGTCATCTTTAGTCAAAACTAAAGGCCCAGTATCTGAATCAACCCCAACACGGCGGTTAAATTTCATACGACCGACTTCTGATAAGTCATAGCGCTCAAATTCAAAAAATAGATTTTTAAACATATTTTCTGCGGATTCTTGAGTCGGTGGCTCACCAGGTCGCATCATGCGGTAGATTTCGACCATCGCTTCCAAAGTATTCTTAGTCGGGTCAGCACGCATCGTGTCAGACAAATAAGGACCCTGGTCTAATTCGTTGGTATAAATTAATTTGAAGCCTTTTTTCACGCAGACTTCTGAAAGCTGGGTAATTAACTCAGCCGTCAAGATATCATTGGCACGAGCCACAGCTGTCTTGGTCTTAGGATCAATAATATCTTCAGCCAATGAACGACCCAATAAATATTCAGGTGGAACAATTAGACTTTTAATCCCAGCTTTTTCTAATTCACGAATATGTTTACCCGTAATACGACGGCCTGCTTCAACTAAAAGTTTTCCATTTTCATCTTTGATATCAAATAAAATAGTCTCACCACGTAAACGATCGGGAACTAGCTCAACTTCTAGGCCTGATTTTGTGAAATTAATTTGGATCGTCTCAAAAAATAACTTGAGCATATCTTGGTTCGTTAAACCTAAGGCTCTTAATAAAATAGTCGCAGGGAGTTTACGGCGACGATCAATACGAACATAAAGCAAATCTTTTGGATCAAATTCAAAATCCAACCAAGATCCACGATACGGAATAATTCTGGCGGCATAGAGCAATTTTCCAGACGAATGGGTTTTGCCCTTGTCGTGATCAAAAAATACACCAGGAGAACGATGTAACTGAGAAACAATCACTCGTTCAGTTCCATTGATTACAAAAGTTCCATTGTCAGTCATGAGGGGGATTTCACCCATGTAGACTTCTTGCTCTTTGATTTCTTTAATGGTGTTAGGTTCAGGTGCTTCTTTATCAAAAGTCACTAAACGCAACATGACGCGAACTGAAGTCGAATAAGTCACCCCTCGAGTAATACACTCTTGGACATCAAAAGGCGGTTGACCGAGACGATAAGAAATATACTGAAGCTGGGCATTCCCAGAAACGCTTTTAATAGGAAACACAGAACAGAAAGCCCCTTGCAACCCAGTATTTAATCTTTTGGCAGACGGAATTTCAGCTTGTAAAAATTTTTCGTAGGACTCTTTGGAGGTCTCTAACAAGTAGGGAAGCTTCACTTTTTCGAACAGCTTCGCAAAACTCAGACGAAACCGCTTTTCTTCAGCGAAATTGGATTGCGGCAAGACGGCAGATTTCTTTGCCATGAATGTAGCTCCTTAGGGTCAGGGTCAAGACAGATAGGATCAGAGCGAAGGACAAAAGGGCCAAAGAAAAAAATCCTCTGGCCCTTTTGAATCAAACGAAAATTTAAGTTTTATTAAAAATAATTAAATTTTCGAATGATCTGGTTTATTTCAATTTAACTTTTGCGCCGGCTTCTTCAAGAACTTTCTTGCATTGCTCTGCGTCTGCTTTAGACATGCCTTCTTTCAATGTGAAAGGTGCACCTTCAACCGCATCTTTAGCTTCTTTCAAGCCTAAACCAGTCACTTGACGGACAGCTTTAATAGCGTTGATTTTGTTTTCGCCCGCTGCTTCTAAAATAACGGAGAACTCTGTTTGTTCTTCCACAACCGCAGCAGCAGCTGCAGGTGCAGCAACAGCAACAGCGGCTGCAGCAGAAACACCAAACTTTTCTTCCATCATTTTGACGAGGTCACATACATCCATGACGGACATATCAGCGACAGCTTGCAGAATATCTTCTTTCGTAATTGCCATTTTTAATGCTCCAAATAAATATTAAAAAATAAAATAAAAATAAAATCAAAAATCAATTTTTCTGATCGCCAACAGCCGCCACAACCCGCACAAACTGTGCAGCAGGCTCTGCCAAGGTACGAACCAATTTCTCGACTGGGGCTTGCATCACACGGCACAAAGTCGCAAGCGCTTGTTCTCGTGTTGGTAAGCTGGCCAATACTGATAATTGATCTGGACCTAAAAGTTGACCACTAATTGCCAAAGATCTGACCTGCAAGGCTTCGCAATTTTTTAAAAAATCACGAAACAAACGCGCAGCCGCACCTGGGTCTTCTTTTGAAAAAGCTAGAATTAATGGGCCCACTAAAGAATCTTGCAAACATGCAAAACTCGTACCCTCTAGGGCACGATGGACCAATTTGTTTCTAACTACTTTCAAATAGACACCCGAGTCACGCGCACGCGCACGCAGATCAGTCATCTGTTTAACTGTCAAACCACGGTAATCCGCAGTCAGCGCTGACAGGGCAGTGGACGCAACATTTGCGACTTCAGCGACAATTGCTTTCTTGTCTTCAATGTTTAATGCCATAGTTGACTTCCTCAATAATGTTGGCATGTCCTAAATTCCGGCTTGCACCGGGGCTCAACACAATGAGAGCTTGATCATGAAAATCAGATCGGGCTCCATCGTCTGCGTAGGAAATTAAGCAAGTAAAATCCAAATAAAGTCTGAACTCTCACTGCACCTACGGTCTTTGACAATCATCTCAAATATTTTTTATGAATTTTTATCTCAGTATTTTTTTCAAATACCCAAATATCTATCCAATATATTTATCTAAGATGACCCACAAAGAATTTAAAAAAATTAAAAAAATTAAAAAATTTCAAAAATTAAAAACGCGCGAGATTACCCATTAAAATTGCTGTGATCCAGCTGAATTCCAGGACCCATCGTGCTGGAGACTGAAATCTTTTTAATATAAATCCCTTTCGCCGAAGAAGGCTTCAAACGGCGCAAATCCACCATGAGCGCTTCTAAGTTTTCTTTTAGTGCTTTTGCAGAAAAACTTTTCTTACCTAAGGTCGTATGGACAATGCCCGCTTTGTCATTGCGATAACGCACCTGACCTGCTTTAGCATTTCTCACAGCACCCGCCACATCAGGCGTTACTGTCCCGACTTTAGGGTTAGGCATTAAGCCTTTGGGGCCTAAAATTTGACCCAATTGACCGACGATACGCATGGCGTCAGGAGAAGCGATGACGACATCAAAATTAAATTCGCCTTTTTTAACTTTTTCAGCCAAATCATCCATACCCACGACATCTGCACCAGCAGCTAAAGCGGCTTGAGCATTTGGACCTTGGGTGAACACAGCCACACGAACAGTCTTACCTGTTCCATTAGGCAAATTGGTCGCTCCACGAACGTTCTGGTCTGATTTTTTAGCATCAATTCCCAGCATGACAGAAATATCAATTGCTTCGTTAAACTTTGCTGTCGCAGTATCAATCGCCAACTGAAGACCTTCTTCTAGTAAATAAACTTTGCCAGTTTTGACTTGCTGCTCAGCTGCTTTAATTCTTTTTACCATGATTATGCCCTTACTTCTGATGCAATACCCATCGAACGAGCTGTTCCAGCAATGGTAAGAACAGCAGCTTCAAGATCAGCGGCTGTCAAATCAGGCTTTTTAAGCTTCGCAATTTGTTCCAACTGCTCACGTGAAATCTTACCGACAATATCAAAACCAGGTTTTTTACTAGCTGTTTTCATGTTTAAAGCTTTCAAAATTAGACGTGAAGCAGGAGGAGTTTTAGTAATAAAAGTAAAACTACGATCTGCATACACTGTAATCACAACAGGCAAGGGGATCGTAGGATCTTGTCCTTGGGTTTGCGCATTAAATGCCTTACAGAATTCCATAATATTCACACCTTTTTGACCGAGTGCCGGTCCGATAGGTGGGGATGGGTTAGCCTTGGTTGGGAAAACCTGCAGCTTGATATAACCAGTGACCTTCTTAGCCATGATTTTTCGCTCCTGTTGTGGGTACAAACGTCAAGCTTTCACCTGACTCCCCTGTTAATAAAACTTTTATCTATTCACACAATTTTTACAGCGGGCGAATACAAGATTCGCCCCTACAATTTTTAAAAATTCTTACATTTTTTCTTTAGCGACTTGAGAGAAATCAAGCTCTACAGGGGTCGAACGCCCAAAAATAGAAACCAAAACTCTCAAGCGGCTTTTTTCATAATTCACTTCTTCAACGACGCCATTAAAATCTGAAAATGGCCCATCAATCACACGAATAACCTCACCCACTTCATACAAAGTCTTAGGCCTTGGCTTATCCGTCGAATCTTGAATACGAGATAAAATTCGGTCGACTTCTTTATCTAAAATAGGTAATGGCTTCTCAGCGGTTCCGCCAACAAATCCGGCTACACGAGGCAAGTGGCGAACTAAATGCCAGCTCTCATTATTCATTTCCATGTGAACCAAAACATATCCTGGAAAAAACTTGCGTTCGCTCTTGCGTTTTTTGCCGTCTTTCATTTCAATGACTTCTTCCGTCGGAACTAGAATGTCACCAAAATACTGCTCTAAGCCAGCCAGCTTAATTTTCTCTTCCATCGCGTTCTTAACGCTCTTCTCGAACCCAGAATACGCTTGTACAACATACCAACGCTTAGACATGCAATTTCCTCAAAATTCTTAAATTTCTAAACTCAAGCCACTAAATTACCAATGGCCAAAGCGAATACGCTGTCAAACGCCCAGAGAATTAACGCCATGATGACCACAATTGCCGCCACCATAAGAGTCATTTGCACCGTCTCTTGACGTGTGGGCCAGACTACCTTGCGAAGCTCTCCGCGGGCTTGCTTAAAAAAATCCAAAACTATTTTCCCATGGGCTGTTGTCGCCAAAATAGCTAGGGAAACCCCTAGAACAACAATAATGGCTAAGGCGCGAAGGGAAGACGCATAGGCGCTAAAATAAATATTCCCAACAACGCTTAAAACCACCAAAACCAAGGCAAAAAGCCATTTTGGATAGTCCAACGCTGTTAGTTTAACCTTGCTCTGCTGCATTCGAATCGCCCAATCGCCCACAAAAACGGCGCGCACTTTAACACAGAGGGCCGCTTAGAAACAAGCAAAAATGGCTGGTGAAAATAAGAAATTCATGTTTTATCTCAAATGCTAATCAATCTAAAAGTTGAACTAGCCAGCCCTAGCTAAACCAGGCCCCAGCATTAATTTCTCTAATAAAATAATCAGAATCTTCCAATGCTTCCGAACGCTCGCCCAAATAAATCAAGACAGGAACCAACGAAGTATTTTTTGGATTTTTCAAAGCCTTAATTTTTTCTTTGACTTCATCAATCACACTGACACCTAACGTCTTAGTCGTTAATTTAATTTCACAAACATAAAAAACGCCCAAACGGGTTTGAATTAAAAAATCAATCTGACAGCCTTTTTTTCTAGAGGTCTCTCTTTGCGTATAAGGCCCATCAAAAATAATATCTTGCCTAGAGACTCCGATAGCCTGATAAATAAATGCCCTGTTTTGAATCATCAGATTTTCAAACTGCAACCCCATCAACGCAGAAAAATTTTTTAAAGAAGATAAGGGCACAGACTCAAATAATTTTTTTGGATCCGCGTCAAATTGGGCCGAATGTATTTAAAATAAAACCGCAAATAATAATCCTTCAAAGAATAAGTTTTGAATTTCTGAGAAGCACCTCACCGCCTCTAAATCAAAATATTCTATTGACAAAAAATCCCCGACTCGCAAGACTGCGCCCTCTTAATTTTTAGTACTTTTTGAAGGTCTGTTATGTCCCGTTTATTGACTACTCGCTTGCTTGCTTCAAGTCTAACTTTGAGTCTTTTAGCGCTGGGTTTTGTTTCTTTACAAGGCTGCATCCCTGCGGCCGTTGTTGCAGGATCTGCTGGCACAGCGGCAGGTTCTTCGCAAAGCCCATTACCCCTCGGCACTCAAGTCGAAGACATAACTATCAAAACAAAAGCCATCGGCATTATTAATAATATTCCTGCCTTGCAACATAATTCGAACGTCGAAATTGTCGTCTTCAATCGAATTGTTTTAATTTTGGGCCAAGTCCCTTCTGGGGATCTTAAAAACCAAATCGCGACTCAAATCTCACAAATCGATCGAGTGCGTATTGTGTACAACCAATTGACGATTGGTCCGAATGTTTCCCTTTCTCAATATGCCAAAGACAGCTGGATTACGGCTCAAATTGGGGCTGAATTTATTGGCAAAGTAAATCCAATGCAGTTCAAGATCGTGACTGAAAATGCCGTGGTTTATTTAATTGCTTTGACTAATAAAGCGGATGGTGACACAGCAGCCCAAGTCGCTAGCCAGGTCAAAGGCGTAAAACAAGTCATCGAAGCGTATAGCTATATTTCGTCAGGCTCAGATGCGACGGTAGATGACAATAGTACAGAGAGTATTCAGGCGACCAATCAAATTACGACGACTTAATTTTTTTGATTCAACCCCCTCTCTGCCCCTCAACGCCGATGCGTTTTGGGTCTGTCTCTCCCGCAAGGGGAGAGACGATTCAAGCAGCAAGCAGGGCCTGAAATTTCAAGACAGTTGCTATAGCAAATTCTTAAATTGATAAGATTTACTAGCTTCGTCATAACTCTCAAGGCTTAAAAGATCTTTTAAATATCTTCTGCCTTCATGGTCTCTCTCAATAAAAGCAATAATGTCTATCGCTTGTAAAATCAGATTTCTGGGCACTGTTACAACGACTTCTTGAAGCAAATCTTCAAACCGATAGGGCGTAGACTCTGCGCTATTGGCATGAACCGTACAGACACCCCCAGGATGCCCGGTATTCCAAGCTTTTAATAATTCCAAAGCTGCTCCATCTCGAACTTCCCCAACAATAATTCGATCAGGTCGCATTCTTAGAGACCCTTTGACCAGAGCTCTCATGGGAACTTGCATCGTTGTGCACATAAAGACCACGTCTTCGGCTTTGATTTGTAATTCAGGCAGATCTTCTAAAACTAAAATCCGATCCGTTGTCCCATTTAATTCAGCAATTAGCGCATTTGCAAAAGTGGTTTTACCCGTCCCTGTCCCACCTACGACGACGATATTTTTTCGATCTTTAACAGCCTGTTTTAACGCTGCATAAGCATTTTGGGTGATAGATTTTTTTTCTAAATAATCTTCCAACGTAAAAATATGAATCGCTTTTTTTCTAATTGCAAAAGTGGGCTTAGCAACAACAGGCGGCAACCAGCCCTGAAATCTCGCGCCTTTAAACGGTATCTCTGTCGAGACTTCTGGAGCTTCATCGTCCGCGACTTTATTTTTAAAAGAGGCGACTAACTTCACAATATTTTCTGAACGCTCTTCTGGAATATAAATCCCAGTAGGCTGTTTGCCTTTATATAATTTTTCAACCACTAATTGCCCATCTGGATTCAGCATGATTTCAATGACTTCATCGTCATCTAAAAATCCAATAATCTCAGATCCAAATGCTGTTTGAAGCATATTTAAATAACGCTTATGGGCAATATCTCGACTCATGGTTTTATAAAACTCACTTAGATCTAATAACAAAAAACATTATGGGTGAGAGTTTCTAAAAAGAACAAACAGTGCAGTTGATTTATTGCGAAAATAATCAATTAAAAATAGAGATATTTGTTATTGAACTTTCAAAATATCTCCGTACAATCTCGCCCCATTATTTTCCCAGTTATTTCGAATAAGCAGGAGTTCTCTATGTCAAAATATTTAGCCCCAACAGCCGATGTCGTTTTTAAAAAAATCTTTGGCCAACACCCTCACCTCATGAAAAGCTTTCTCAATGCTTTGCTTCCATTAGAAGAAGGCCGTGAAATTGTCGAAATTGAATATTTACCACATGAATTGGTTCCCGAAATTCCAGAATTCAAAAGAACCATTGCAGACGTCTTATGCAAAGATCAAAACGGTCGACACTTCATTGTCGAAATGCAAATTACTTGGGCCTATAACTTCAAACCTAGATTATTATTCGAAACCACTAAGACTTTTTCCCAGCAATTAAAGTCCGGTCAAAATTATTCTTTATTACAGCCCGTCTATGGCTTGGGTTTAGTGGGCACCTCTTTTGATTCTGACCCTAATCATTGGTATCACCATTTTAGAATGACCGATACACGAAAAAATCCGCACGAAAGCATGGATTATCTTCATTTGATTTTTGTGGAACTTCCCAAAGTTCCTTTGGACTCTCGAGACTTAAAAAGACTAGGTATCTTATGGTTACGGTTTATGCGTGAAATCAACGAAGAAACTAGACAGGTCTCTTCTGAGCTTTTAGACGTTCCAGAGATTTCAGAAGCGGTACAGCTCGCTGAAGAAGCTGCTTATTCTCCTGGTGAACTTCGATACTATGAAACCTATTGGGATGAAATCCGACGCATGAACACGCTCATAGAGGCTGGAATGGAGAAGGGTTTCAAGAAAGGAGAAGCTGAAGGTAGAGCAATAGGAATGGAAGCTGGCATGGAAGCTGGCATGGAGGCTGGCATGGAGGCTGGTATAGCATCTGGCATGGCAGAAGGAGAAATAAAAGGTGAACTGAAAGCACAACAAAAAATTGTTTTAAAAATGCTCACTCAAGGCATGAGTCCTACTGAAATTAGCCAGCTAATAGATCTCCCTGAAGAAGAAATTCAAAAATTTGTTAAATCTTAATTGCCTTGGCAATCATCTGATCTTGATTAATCCACCCAAAATATCTTCCATCAAAAGAATGGGTGGATCTTGTACTGATCATGAGATATTGCCCTGGCTTTAATACTTGGCAAAACTTCCAATGAGGCAAATCTCTTCCTAAAGAATCTTTTTGAGCTACGGGGCCGATTAAAACTTGATTAATCCACAGCTGATTATTTTGGATGCACACAAAATCACCAGGAAGGCCCCTTAAATATTTCATCATGGGAGAATCTGGGAGAATCCAGCCCCGAGAGAGCATTAAGTTTTCTATGTTTGGGTTAGGCCTAAATAAAACAATGTCTCCATGATTTAAATTATTCAAAGAAAAAATCGGATAGGTCATATACCAACCCGGCGTCATGCTTTCGCTTTCTTGATAACTCAGACCAAAACCCCAGTCTCTCAGAGTTAAAATTAATAAATAAAAAACCAAAAGCACTAATAACAAAGCGCCCAAAAATTTTAATTCTTTTTTTTTATGATTAATGCGGCCGGCTCTCATTCATCGCCTGCTTAAAAGTCGACTTAAGTTTATTCAGAGTCTCTCTGGAAATTCCCACATCTGCACCTGCCTGGGTTTTACGTTTGTCGCCACCCGAAGCGCCTACTCCAGCGCTAGGCGCTGAAGCCCCACCACCCGTGCTATTAACATTCGCAGAGACGTTAATAGCCCCACCGGCAGAACCTCCTCCACCTTGCAAACTAGAAGCTGCCGCGACACCTTGAGCCCCGTAAGATCCACCCGTACCCGAAACTGCAATGCCTGCCGCACCACTTAAACTAGAACCTGCTGCCACCTGAGAAACTCCAGCCGGCATCGCAACACTCACAGAACTGCCTTCAGTAGATCCTGCCCCACCCATTGAAAATTCATCACTCAGACGGCCACCAATCTGACCGACAACTTCAGCCACGAGACCTGGTAATTTAATACACAAGACCCAGATCACTAAAGTCGCAATAAAAAATCCCAGCGGGATCATCAAGGTTAAACCACCTGGAGCTGCAGAACCTGCAGAGCTAGCCATAGGACTCACAGCTCCCATCGTATTGGCAGAGGCAGAAATACTATCTGCAGCTTCTGTCAGACTAGAAAGATCAAATTGACTCCAGATCGACTCGCCAATACCCAGGACGACCAACAATGCAAATACTCGAGCCCCCATACGAAAGACGCTATCAATGGCGTGCTCGAAAAAATTTCTAGACGCAAAGAAAGCACCAATAGGAATTAACAACAGGGCTAACAACGAAATCAGATAAAACGCCGTGACAATCAAAATAATTTGCGCGCCAATCAACGAAAAAAGCAAAATCAAACCACATCCCAAAATTAAATAAATATTACTCAGGGCCATATTAATCGTCGCTGCTTGAACACTGAGTTTCATCAGGGCAATACTCGCATCAAACCCATAATTCCAAAGATGTCCAGGGTTAAATAAAGACGTTCCGCCCTGCCCCCCTGTTAGGCCATATCCCGCTTTGGTAAACCCATCAATCAAAACCTGCAATAGTCTTGGAAATTGCGTAATCACAAAAAAAATCACGGCTAATTTTAAAATCTTAAAAACAAATAAACCCAAGCCGCCTTCTTGTTTGATTGCCCACATCAAGCCAAATAAAACAATTTCTAAACCCGCCAAAATATAAAAAAGCTCCGTGGCATACCCACCAATCGTTGCAAAGCCCCCCGTAAAATGGTGAATAAATTGATTCTCAATCGTCGATAACACCATGGGGCTTTGCGCACTATTAACTGCAGTCCCAAAACTACTTATTCCACTCATGAAAAACTCCTGTTATGTTCCGACCAAATCAGCCCCAGCCCCAGAATCCGCATTGGAATCAGAGCTTGAGTCAGAGTCAGAATTAGCACTAGACGCTGAAGGTATGATTTTGAAATTCTTAGGCGCATCCGCTGAACCAGATTGATCAAAAAAATCTTGTTTTTTCGTATCACAACCCATGTGCTGACAATCAACATTTTGAAATACATTCAAAGCTGTCTGGAGCCCCTGAGGACTATTAGCGGATGGATTGGATGAACTGGTATTATTCGTACTATTGGCATTGTTATAATTATTATATTCATCGACGTAGGCATTGGCCGTAGCCGAGAAAAAAACAAAAAACAAACCCCCTAAAAAAACAAAAAATCGCATACAGAAACCAATCCAAGAGAGGCTAAAAAGGGCGGGGAGTATATACCGGTTTGATTCAATTACGCGTGGTGAGCAGACCCAAAAATCATGGCAAAAAAATAATCCATAAAAACATACTCAGAATGCTAGATCTCATTGAGATAAAAAACATCCGACTTTAGAATCCATGCGTTTTTCAGGCAGATCTTAGACAAACCTCAAGTAGACCAAGGACTTTTATTTTCATGAAATTTCTATTCGATTTTTTCCCGACTTTAATTTTTTTTATTATTTATAAATTCTTTGGGATTTTCCCTGCGACCTACGCGATTATCATTGCCAGCATTATTCAAATCAGCGTTCTTTGGTTCAAAAATAAAACAATAGAACCCATGCATATTATTCTTTTAGTTTTTATGCTGATTTTTGGTGGACTCACTATTTATTTTCACGATGTTCATTTTTTAATGTGGAAAGTATCTCTGATCAATTGGCTCATTGGATCTGTCATGATCCTCAGTCATTTTTTCAAGAAAAATATTCTTCAATTTTTTTTCGATTTTGCAGGTTCTCAAACTAATTCACCTTTAGAAATACCAACCAGAATCATGGCTAATTTAAATTTGGCCTGGGGCGTCTTTTTTATCTCAATGGGAATTTTAAATTGGTACATCGCATTTCATTTTTCTTTAAATACTTGGGTAAACTTTAAAGTCTTTGGCATGATTGGATTAACCCTGGTCTTTGCTGTCTTACAAAGCATTTATCTTTATAGACATATTAAATAGACATAACTAATAAAACTATTTAATAAAATTATTTTTAATTTAATTTTTAATATTTAATCTAAGGACCTCCCCGCCATGACACGCGTTGCCACTATCTCAGAAAAACTAAAACAAGCTTTTTCCCCAACTCATCTTGAAGTCATCGATGACAGTGCTGATCACTTAGGTCACACGGGAAGTTCAGAGGGTGCTGGGCATTATACCGTTATTATTTCAGCGACTGATTTCGCGGGAAAAACACCCGTCAAACGTCATCAAATGATCTATGAAGTGCTGGGAGAAATGATTGGGCCAGAAATTCATGCATTAAGAATTCAGGTTTTATAATTTTTATTCTGCCTGACAAACTTTCGAAACAATCTTGTCGTAAAGCGTTGGGTTGCTACTGTCCATATTTCCATTCGCATAAGCATCACTGAAAGCCTCCATCGCTTTTTTATCGGCGAGTGCTTTTCGATCATCTGTCGAAAATAAGCAATTGACGGCCATGCTCGAATGAGAAAGATAAACATTCACCTGACAATACCCACTTTGTAACCCTTCAATGCTGGTCGTGATACTTTGTTTTTGGCCTGACCCTGAATAAGCCGGGTTATCAAATTCAAAAATTCCTTTTTTACAATCAATTAAATTTTGGTAATACGCCATCACCCCCAAGGGTGTATTTGAATTGGGTGTTAGTGTTAGCGCTGGGGTTGGGGCTGCTGGCTTTGTTCCAGATGTTGGTGTTGCTTTATGGGCCGTTGTAGCAGACGACTGAGTGGCTGCACTATTTTGAGCGGATATTGGTTTTTGAGCAGCAGATACTGTCTGCATGGGACTGGGGCTAATAATCGAATTGGCTTCTTCGGCTAAACGCTGATCATGAATATCTTGCGGGGAAGCCTCTGCAAAAACCTGAAGGCTTAAAAAAAAGCTTAAAGCAAAACAAAGCCCACCCACTAAACAAACCCAATAACGCATAGATACACCATTACAAAGTTGATCACCCTATGTAGGGGCAGACCTATGTGTCCGCCCTGTTTGGGCACAGTTTAAAAAAAGGGCTACGAGGGTAGGCGAGAGTCCAAGTGCAAGCAAATGGTATCTAAGGGCCTCTGCTGAGGATTGACTGACATCGCCCAATCAAAACTTCGAAGCCAAGTCCGCTGGCGTTTGGCCAGTTGTGCTGTCGAAATTACGCCCCGCTCTTGTAAATCCTCGTAAGATAAATTCCCTTCTAGGTAATCCCAGGCTTGTCGATACCCCACACAACGCATTGAAGGCAAATCCGGATTTAAAACATATTTTAATTTTAAAAATTCTAACTCCTGAACCAATCCCATTTTTAACATTTGATTAAATCTTTGAGTCATTCTTTCTCGCTGCCAGGGAATATCCGGCGAAACCAAACCAAAAGACAAAATAGGATAAGCCAATGGGGCATTCATTGGCTGATTATTTAAATTATTTGGATTAGCTTTTTTTTGATTTAATTTAAAAATCTCCAAAGCTCTCATTAATCTTTGCGTATCTTGGGGTTTTATTCTTAAAGCCGCCTCTGGGTCACTATTTTTTAATCTTTCATGAAGCCCCAAAGTCCCCTCTTGTTTTAAAATTTCTGACAGCTCTGTTCGAATTATTTCATCACGACCGGGAAGATTATTCAGGCCATTTTTCAGCGCATTGAAATACATCATGGTTCCGCCGACTAATAGGGGAAACTTATTTCGAGCTAAAATTTCTGGAATTAATTTATTCACATCTTGGCAAAAATCCGCAACTGAATAAATTTGATCAGGTCGACGTAAATTAATTAAATGGTGCGGCGCTTTGAGTAATTCTTCAGAAGTCGGTTTGGCCGTCCCAATATTCATGTCTTGATACACCATCGCTGAATCAACAGAAATAATCTCGAAGGGATATCTCTTGATTAATTCCATGGCTAAATCAGTCTTTCCTGTCGCCGTTGGACCTAAAATGGCAAAGACTTGGTCGAATTTTTTATTTAATTTTTGATTTGATCTTTGAGTCAATCTCTAGCGTCCTCTGAGAAATAAATTATCTAACGCCGATAAAGATAACTGAACATAAGTCGGTCGCCCGTGATTGCACTGCCCAGAACGCATGGTGCTTTCTATTTGGCGCAAGAGTGCATTCATTTCTTCAAGCGTCAAAATTCGATTAGCCCTAACAGCCGCATGACAAGCCATGGTTCCCAAAATTTGATCACAAGCATTTTGAGCGGTAAACGAATGCCCCAGAATCACACAATCTGCCAAAACCTCATGAATTAATTCAGGCTGAACTGGTTGTTTTAATAAAGCAGGAACAGCACGAACAATCAGCTGATCTTCACCAAATAATTCAATATCAAATCCAATTTTTTTTAACGCCTCTGGGTTTTCTTCTATGAACGCTGTTTCAACTCTTGAAACTTCTAAAATAATAGGTATCAAAAGCATCTGTTGAATTAAAGATTCTCCCTCCCATTGGATTTTTAATTTTTCATACAAAATTCTTTCAGCAGCTGCATGCATATCAATTAGAACTAAACCCTGATTATTCTCAGCCAAAATATAAATCCCATGAATTTGGGCCTTGGCATAACCCAGGGGTCTTGAATTTTCTAGGGCTGGGTTTGTTAAACCTGGATTTTCTGGGGTTTTATTTTGCTCTGGCTTTTTTTCTTCCGCAGAAAAAACAGGTGCCAAGGCTTCTAACATGTCCAAGGTGTAGGGGCGCAATTCATTGCGCCCTGATTCATCAATGTGAGCCATGGGGGCCGTATTATGATTTAAGGGCGCAATGAATTGCGCCCCTACAGTGTCTACTACAGGCTCAGGTTTGACGGCTGAAATCGCCTGATGCAATGCCCTATAAATAAAATCATGAACCAACCGTCCCTGCCTAAATCTGACCTCGGCTTTGGTCGGATGGACATTAACGTCAACCCAAGTGGGATCCAAAGTTAAATATAAAACAAAGACAGGGTGACGACCGCCATATAAAACATCTTGATAGGCCTGACGAATAGCATGAGCCACCAAACGATCTTTAATCATTCGGCCATTGACATAAAAATATTGAAACTCACTGCTGGACTTCGAATAAGTCGGCAGTCCCACATAGCCTTTTAGGCCCAATCCGGCTGATTCAATGTCGACACACATAGCGCTTTGCAAAAAATCTTTGGCAATACAGGTGCTAATTCTGATCTGCTGTCTTCTCTCATCTTCGGCCAAATTAAAATCAAAAATCACTCGGTCATCTGCTTTTAAAATCAAACGAATCCCATAATGAGACAAAGCAATTCTTTTGATAATTTCTTCAATATGTCCTTGTTCTGTCTTAGGAGACTTTAAAAATTTTCGACGTGCGGGCGTGTTATAAAACAAATCTCTGACAATCACCGTCGTGCCAATCATTCTCGCTGCTGGCTTAACCATTAGCTCACCAATGCTAGAAATACTCGATGCTTCCAGATCTTCTGCTTGTCTTGAAATAATTTCCAATCTTGAAACAGACGCAATAGAAGCCAACGCTTCACCCCGGAACCCCATGGTTAACAAAGACTCAAGTTCATCTAATTCATAAACTTTACTCGTCGCATGAGGTGCTAAGGCTAAGGGCAAATCTTCTCGAGAAATTCCCAGGCCATTATCTCGAATTTCCATCAAGACCGTCCCACCTTGTTCGATCAGAATTTCTATTTCTGTCGCCCCTGCATCAATACTGTTTTCTATTAATTCTTTGATCACAGAAGCTGGCCTAGAGACAACTTCACCTGCAGCGATCTGATTAGCCAGTTGGGTAGGTAATATTCGAATACGTCTTGGACTTAAATTATTCATAAATTTTCTTAATTATTTTTCTTA
Organism: Thiotrichales bacterium; assembly: GCA_947478175.1. Lineage (GTDB taxonomy): Bacteria > Pseudomonadota > Gammaproteobacteria > Francisellales > CACEW01 > CAMCUU01. The sequence continues at coordinate 30,061 of CANJUQ010000001.1, forward strand.
AACTAATTTTTAAAACTCTATTTTTATAATTCTATTTTTATAATTCTATTTTTATAATTCTTAATAATGGCTCTGTCGGGTGATGAAAAAATTCAATGACTTTAGTGGGTCTTGGCAAATAACCCTCTCCACATTCCGGCCATTCAATCAAAAAAACAGAAGCGTTAGTTAGTAAATCTTCTAGACCTACTTGTTCTAGCTCACTGGCGTCTTTTAAACGGTAAAGATCCAAATGGTGAATATTTAAATTATCTAAATTATTTAAAACATAAGATTCAATCAGACTATAAGTTGGGCTTTTAACAGCCCCGTTAAAACCTAAAGAATTTAATAGCGCTCGAACAAAGCTAGTTTTGCCCGCTCCCAAATCACCTTTTAGATAAAAAACATCCCCTGGGATAATTTTTTGAGCTATCTCTCCAGCAAGTATTTCTAACCCTGCTAGATCTAATTCCAATATTTGATTACCCATTACAAGTTAACTCTGCCACACCCCAATAAAAGGCCGGCGATTGTATCTAAAAATATAAAACTTGTATGGAATATTTGTGCGATGTTTGTACACTGTTTGCGTCATGATTTTGAATCAGTTACCGTGTTATTGAACTTTAAATTAGTCATCGAAAATCACACTGGCTTTTCAAATGCAGGATGCGACCATGTTAGAAACTCACCCCATTCGCCTCAAGAAATTAGACCCTCGTGTTCAAATTCAAGTCCCCTTTGAGATGCTCGAGGATTTAAAACAAAGAGCCCATGAAAATGGCAGAAATCTTAATTTTGAAATGCTAATTCGATTATCCAGAACGCTCGAAAACGACTATCATCGCGATGAGTTTGACCGAGTATTCGAAAAGATATTTTTTCTAGATGACAAAGAACACAATCAAAAAGCCTGAACCCGTATTTAATTCGCTTAGTAATTCACTGAATAATTCACTGAACAATGCGATTAATAAAACCCACTCTGCTGTTTTAATTACCAATTTTGGCGATGAGTCGATTGCTTTAATTCAGTGGGCTCTTGAGCGAAGAAATCAGCAAAAAATCCAATCTCTCGAAATCATTACTGTAGACACTGGCTGGGCAGCCCCTCAATGGGCATCCCGTGTACAGCTAACTTCTACTTGGCTTGAATCACTGGGTATAAAACTAACCCAGCTGATACCCCCTGCTAATTTTACAGAGTTAGTTCAAACCCAAGGAAAATTTCCCACCCGAAAATTCCAATGGTGCGCCAATTTTTTAAAAGCCTTGCCCATCTTGGATTATTTAGACGAAATAGACCCCCAATTAAATAAAACTATTTTGCTCGCCAGACGTCGCTCGGCCTCTCGTGTCAATTTTGATTTACCCGAATTTATTCCTGAAGAACCTAAATGGGGCGATCGCTCTGTCTGGCATCCACTTTATTTATGCTCTCAAGAAGAAAGAGATGCCCTAATCCAAAAAACACCCTTGCCTATTTTGGGCCACCGTAGTCTGGAATGTGATCCCTGTGTCAACAGTGACCAGAAAGACTTATTGCGCATGGATCTTTCTGTCATCCAAAGAACAGCCGATCTTGAAAAAAAATTATCCTCTCAATTTTTAGATCCAGATCTTTACCAAAATTTTTCAACCCTCGATCTAGTCTATGAAGCTTTATTAAAAGCTAATGCTAATTTTTCTTCTGGTTTTTCTTATGATTTTTCTTCTGAATTATTTGATATGGGCTGTGGCAATACATTTGGCTGTGGCTTATAAATTTAAATTAAATAAAAAAGGATTTTTGCAATGCGAATGACCCGTGTTTACTGCCCTATCCCGCTTTCACTTCATACTGAAATTTCTTTAGATGAACGAACGGCTCATCATTTAATTAATGTCCTAAGACTCCGTGTGGGTCATATGGTGACGGTCTTTAATGGCGAAGGGCACGACTATATTGGCAAGATTATTCGCTTAGAAAAAAAAGGGGCGATTTTCATGGCTGAGATTGCCCAAACCGTCGACAAAGAATCTCCTTTAAGAATTCATCTGGGGCAGGCCATTTCTAAAGGCGAACGCATGGATCTGGTCATTCAAAAATCCGTCGAACTGGGCGTCACAGAAATCACACCTCTGATTACAGACTATTGCAATATCAAACTTGACGAAGAGCGCCGTGAAAAGCGTCATGAACATTGGCAAAGAGTTGCGATAGGCGCGGCAGAACAATGCGGCCGAGCGATTGTTCCCATGGTCCATGCACCGACATTACTTTCTGACTTTCTTCAGACCCACCAAAACTGCCCAACCAAAATGATCATGCATTACCGAGAAGCCAAGCCTCTTTCAAGCTTGCCCTCTCCTGTCACCCAAGAGGGAAAAGCAGGGGATATTGCTTTAATTATTGGCCCGGAGGGCGGCCTAACAGATCAAGAAATCGCAAATGCCATTTTGCAAAATTTCCAAGTGACCTCTTTAGGCCCCCGGATTCTCAGGACAGAAACAGCTCCTTTAGTCGCTATTTCTATTCTTCAGGCCCAGTGGGGGGATTTGAAATAATTTTTTATTTTTATTCAGATTTTTTGGGCTCGGGCATTTTCAAAAACACCTGCCGATAGTGTTTTAATTCATCGATAGATTCTTGAATATCAGACAAAGCCTGATGCTTGCTGATTTTTTCATGATCACTATAAGTCTTGGGATTCCAGCGTTTAGCTAATTCTTTAAGCGTACTGACATCAATCAATCGATAGTGCAAATATTGCTCTAACGTCGGCATGTATTTGGCTAAGAATCTTCGATCCTGCCAGATACTATTTCCACAAAGCGGCGACTGGTTTTTTTTAACATGCTTAGCAATAAATTCTAACGTCATTTTTTCAGCCTGATCTTCTGTGATCTGGGATGCTCGAACTCTTTCGATTAAACCACTTTTACCGTGAGTCTTTTGATTCCAGGCATCCATCTTGGCCAATACTTCTTCTGACTGAAAGACGGCTAATACAGGCCCCACTTCTAAGATATTTAAATCATTATCTGTCATGACGGTCGCAATCTCGATAATCCGATCGCCATTTTCTGGATCAAGACCTGTCATTTCTAGATCCATCCAAACCATTGGCGCCACTGTTGCTGCCATATTTTTCAACCCTTTTAACTCATAAAAAAAATCGCGGGACTCTAACATGTCACCCCAATCAGGACAATCTAGCTCCCATCAAAATTTCTCATCAACTGTCCAATCCAATCAGATTGATTTTAGCGAGCCCCAGCCTTAAAGTCCGCGCTCTTTTAAATCTAAAAATCAAGAATCCAGTCCATGAAATCTTTCGCCAGTGATAATTATTCAGGCGTTGCACCTGAAATCATGCAAGCTTTAATCTCAGCCAATCATGAACATCAGCCTGCTTATGGCAATGACCCCTATACGCAAGAAGCCCAAGAAATTTTTAAAACTATTTTTGGCGAAAATTCTCAAACTTATTTTGCTTATAACGGCACCGCAGCTAATAGCGTTGGTTTAAAAGCGGTTCTCAAAAGCCATCAAGCTATTTTATGCCCCAGTACGGCCCATATTGCCAATCAAGAAGTTGGCGCAGCGACTTATTTAACAGGCTGCCCTACTTTTGGTATTGAATCTATCCAAGGAAAAATATCCGCAGAATCTTTGCAAAAAACTTATGAAAAAACTTCTTACTGGGGCCACCATGGCAATCAACCCAAAGTCGTTAGCATTTCCCAATCCACTGAACTAGGGACGGTTTATACCCTCGAAGAACTTCAGGCGATTTCTAAAGTTTGCCAAAAAAATAATTTAATTTTTCACATGGATGGTTGCCGATTATCTAATGCCGCTGTGTATTTAAATAAATCTCTTAAAGAAATCACTCAAGAAGCAGGCGTTGATGTTCTGACTTTTGGTGGCACTAAGAATGGCCTGATGCTTGGAGATGCCATGGTTTTTTTAAAACCAGAGTTAGCCGAAGAATTTGCTTATGTTCATAAACAAAATCTCCAATTAAATTCAAAGATGCGATTTATCAGTGCCCAATTTATTCCCTATTTAAAAAATAATTTATGGCATCGTTATGCCTCTCATGCGAATCAGATGTGCCAGTTATTAACTCAAAAACTTTTGGCATTAAATATAGAGGGTGTCAGATTGGCTTACCCCCAAGAGACAAACCAATTATTTATTTATCTTCCAGAAAAAATTATTAAACAAACCCAAGAAATTTACCCCTATTACCTTTGGGATAAGTCTCAAAATTTGGCCAGGCTAGTCACCAGTTTTGATACGACTAAAGAAGATATTGAGGGGTTTTTGAGATTAGTAAAAAATCACTGAGGGTGAAAATTTTTTGCGCCCATGGGCAGACACATAGGTCTGCCCCTACAAAAACCTCATAACCAGGCCCAAAACAACCAACCACTCCGTTGACTTGCCCTCTGATTTCAGTATGATTCCGCCCGCTTCGACTAGCGCCTCGTGCCGGGGTGGTGGAATTGGTAGACGCGCCGGCTTCAGGTGCCGGTGGGGGAAACCCCGTGAAGGTTCGAGTCCTTTCCTCGGCACCATTTAAATACAAGATAAAAATAATATTAATTATTTAGACAAGGGATGCTTGACCATAATGGTCTGTTCCCGATCAGGTCCAGTCGAAATAATATCAATCGACACATTAAGTTCAGAAGATATTTTTTGAATATAATTTTTGGCTTCTATGGGTAAATCTTCATAGTGAGTCAAACCATAAATAGAACCCTTCCAGCCAGGCATAGAAATATATTCAGGAACAAGATCTAAATAATCTTCAGCATCTGACGGGGGTAACTCATGGCGTTGATTATTTTGTTTAGATAAATAACTCACGCAGATCTTTAATTCTTCTAGGCCATCTAAGACATCTAACTTAGTTAAACAAATACTGCTTATGCTGTTTAAAAAAACAGATCGACGCAAAGAAACTAAATCTAACCAACCACAACGACGAGGCCGCCCTGTCGTTGTTCCGAATTCATTGCCTTTAGCTGACAGATGTTTTCCAACAGGTGTATCCAATAACTCTGTCGGGAGTGGCCCTGAACCCACTCTTGTCGTATAGGCCTTAGTTACACCAATCACTTGATCTAAATATAACGGCCCGAAGCCACTGCCAGAAGCGACAGCACCAGCCGTAGTATTCGAAGAAGTTACGTAGGGATAAGTCCCATGGTCAATATCTAAGAAAGTTCCCTGAGCGCCTTCAAAAATAATCGGCTGATTAGCCTGCTTAATTTTTTGTAATTCACTCGAAGTGTCTTTAATTAAAAATTTAAATAACTCAGCTTGTTCTAATGTTTTTTGATAAATCTCTTGGATAGATAAAGCCGGCTGTTTGAAATATTGGGTTAACACAAAATTATGGTAATCCATCAAGATTTCTAGTTTTTCCAAGAATCTTTTGGGGTAGAGCAAATCACCTGTTCTGACCGCTCTTCGAGCTACTTTGTCTTCGTAGGCTGGCCCAATGCCACGACCTGTAGTCCCAAGTTTTTTAGCCCCTAATTTAATTTCTCGCGCCTGATCTAATGCGGCATGGATAGATAAGATTAATGGACAAGCGTCACTAATGATTAATCTTTCACGAACCGGGACTCCAACAGATTCAAGTCTATTAATTTCAGAACATAAGGCTTCGGGAGATAACACCACGCCATTGCCAATAATGCTGGTAATCCCTGCATGTAAAATCCCCGAAGGAATCAAGTGAAGCTTGGTCACTTCGCCTTGAATGACCAGGGTATGACCGGCGTTATGACCGCCCTGATAACGAACGACAGCTTTGACCTGGTTAGCCAGTAAATCAACGACTTTGCCTTTACCTTCATCGCCCCATTGGCTTCCTAAGACGACAATATGATTTTGATTTTGATTTTTAAGACTCAGGCTAGTCATGAATAATTAAGATCCCATCGAATTAAAAAATTGAAAAAACTGACTGTCTGGATGCAAAACTAATGTCGCATGCTGATTCGAAAAGACAGCTTGATAGGCTTTCAAAGATTGATAAAACGCATAAAAGCTAGGATCTTGACCGTAAGTCTGGGCAAAAATTTGAGCCGCTTGGGCATAACCCGTCGCACGCGTTTTTGCTGCATCTGATTTGGCTGTCGCAATAATTACAGCCGCTTGAGCATCTGCATCAGCTTTGATTTGTTCAGCGGCTTGTAAACCATCTGCACGATAAGTCGCTGCATCGTTCTCGCGTTTTGATCTCATTCTGGCAAAGACAGAATCTTGGACTTTCTGAGGGAGCTCTATTTTCATCACTCGAACATCGACAATTTGAATCCCCAATTGCTGAGCTGGTGCTTGCAAAGCTTGAGACAGCGCAGTCATGACTTGTTCTCTTTTCGCATCGACTAGATCATTGATAGTCATCTGACCAAACTGACTTCTCATAGCATCTTGCAAAGTCTGTTGTAAGAGCAAATTAGCCAAAGCATCGTTAGACGTCGTTGATTTGTAATAAGCCAAAGGATCACTGATTCGCCATTTGACATAGGCATCGACGGATACTTCTTTTTGTTCAGCGGTCATCACACGATCTGAGTCAGATTCAAGTGTTCTCATTCGCATATCAAAATTATCGACGATATCAATAAAAGGCCAACGAAAATGCAATCCTGGTTCAGCCAAATAAGGCTGGCCATTGGATTGAGTTACTATTTTTCCTAGTCTCAAAACCAAGGCAGATTCGTATTGATTAACGGTAAAGCAAGACATCACCATTAGAAAAATAGCAATAATCAAAGCGGCTAAAAAAACAAAACTAGCTCGCATTATTTTGGGCCTCCTGCCAACGCAAATAGTCGTTACGCAATGTGTTTCCAGATGAACTTGTGTCTGAAGTCGCTTGATTAGTAACCTGAGAATCTACTTGAGAACCTACTTGAGAACCTGCCTGAGAACTCTCCTGAGACCCTGTTGCAGAAATAACAGGTCCCTGAGATTGATCAGAACCCGATAGATTTTTAAAAAGATTACCAGAAGAAGGACTAGAAGAAGCACCAGGAATCGTTAGATAAAGCGCATTTTGGCCATTAGAAACACTATCGACGACAACCACATGACTTCCCATCAAAGATTGCTGCATAGCTTCAAGATACATCCGTTCACGCGTCACTTGAGGAGATAATTTATATTGAGGCAAGAGCGCATCAAAATCGGCTGCTTCTCCCCGAGCCAATAAAACTGCTTGTTTTTGATCGGCATCTGCCTGTTGCAAAATTCTGGCGGCTTGGCCTTTAGCTTTAGGAACCACTTGGTTCGCATAAGTATTGCCATTATTGATATAAGTCACCTGATCTTCACGCGCTTTGATCACGTCGTCGAATGCATCTTTGACTTGATCAGGAGCCCCAGCAGATTGCATATCAACGTCTAAGACAGTCAGACCTAAATCATATCGAGCAACCAATGTTTTGATCTCTTGTTCTACCGCATCTCGAGTGGTCGAGCGTCCATCCGTCAAAATATCAGTCAACTCAGAATGCCCTACGACTTGTCGAACGGCACTATTCGTAATTTCTTCCAAACTATTCACAGGGTCTTGGACGTTAAATAAATAGGCCTCAGGATCTGAAATTCTATATTTAACGACAAACGCAACTTGGACCAAATTCTCTTCACTGGTGAGCATCAATCCTGATTGATTAATCACAGACACTTGATCGATATTCACGATCTGATCAGTCTCTATAAAAGTCGGCACCCAATGAGGCCCAGGTCCAACGGTTTCTAAATATTGACCAAAACGTAAGACCACGGCTTGCTCAGCAGGCTTAACAATATAAAAACCCGAACCGGCCCAAACGATAATCAAAATTAAAACAATCAGTCCAAAAAGCTTAAAAGAAAGCAATTCCAACTCATCTCCGCTCTTTTTTTTATTATTTTTATTAGCTGAATTATTCCCAGCGGGCTTAATTTTTGGCGCTACTTTTTTAAACAAATTTTTAAAAAATTGATCTAAAGGCGGTGGCCCAGAAGCATTGCCACCTGACGGTTTCCCCGTCGGTTTTTGTGCTGGTTTTGACTCCCAAGGATTTTCTTTACCCTTCTGGTCTTCTTTTTGATCCTTTTGATCTTTCTGATCATCACTCGCCATATTACCCTTCTCCCAAGAAACCAGGGGCAAAATTTAGGGGAGGCATTCTGATAGAGCCTGGGCTAACAAGTCAAGGCCAAGCGCTTTCTCCGCGGAGACCCAAACTCGAATGACTTTGCCATCTTCCGAGCGATCGATACGAGGCAGAGTCTCTGTTTCTATGAGATCAATTTTATTCATGACTTGAATCATGGGTTTATCTAAAACTTTTAATTCTTCCAAGACTTCATGGACCGCTTCTATCAATACATCATGATCAGGATCCGACGCGTCTATCACATGCAGTAAAACATCGGCCAAGACCGTTTCTTCCAGAGTGGCCGAAAAAGCTTTGACCAAAGAATGGGGCAGATTTCGAATAAACCCGACCGTATCTGCCAAGACCACTTGTTTTTCGTCCGACAAACGATAGCGCCTTAAAGTTGGATCTAACGTCGCAAAAAGTTGATTTTGAACATAGACATTCTCACCTGTCAGACTATTAAAAAGCGTCGATTTCCCCGCATTGGTATAGCCCACCAGAGAGACCGTTGGAATTTCTGATTTTTGCCGAGATTGCCTGGAGAGCGCTCTCGTATTTTTGACTTTAGAAAGCCGTTTATTTAATTGTTTCACTTTGGTTTGCAACAAACGCTTGTCTAATTCTAACTGCGTCTCACCGGGCCCTGTCATTCCAATTCGACCACCTCGTTGACGTTCAAGATGCGTCCATGCTCCTCGTAATCGAGAAGACATATATTGCACCTGGGCTAATTCGACTTGAAGTTTCCCCTCGAATGTCCGAGCTCGCCTTGCAAAGATATCCAGAATTAATCCCGTTCTATCTAAGATTCGAACCCCGATGGTTTTTTCAAGATTTCTTTCTTGAGAAGGCGTCAGGTCATGATTGAAAATCACCAAGTCCGCTTTTTGAGCAGCCGCCTGTTGTTTTAACTCTTCGACTTTACCCTCACCAATAGAATATCTGGGCTCTGGTTTGTCCCGTTTTCCTAGGCACTCCCCAATAATTTCAGCACCTGCAGAGACAGCAAGTTCTCGCAATTCAGGTAAAGAATTCCGTTGAAAACGAAAAAAATCTATATGGACTAAGAGCGCCCTTTCACGGGCGGCTTCGTGAGTAATCAATTTTCTTCAGGATGCGCCATCATTGGATCCGCTGAGTCAGAAGAACATGAAGCAGAATTATCATCACCACAAGAAGCATCAGGATTATGCAAACGGACTTGTCTTGCTGGAACAATGGTTGAAATCGCATGCTTATAGACCATTTGGTTCACGCTATTGTTTCTTAAAACAATTACGAACTGATCAAACGAATCCACGTTACCCTGTAACTTGATCCCATTGACTAAGTAAACAGCGACTGGAATACGTTCTTTTCTCAGTGCGTTTAAAAATGGGTCTTGTAAGGATGGGCTTTTAGACATACATGTCTCTCCTAATAAAGTGTCGATTTGTGAGTGCCGATCAATCAAATGCTGTCAAAGTATTTTCATAAACCCAGACCTGCCCTGATCAGGGCCGGGCATTCTAAGCGCATTCATAATCACATTGCAATGAGAAACCAAGTGAGAAAAAAAGAGAGCCGTAAATCATAAAAAAAATCAGAAAAAATCAGAAAAAATAAAAATTAAAACCCTTCAAACATAGAGCTGACAGATTCTTCACTGCTAATTCTTCTAATCGCTTCTGAAAGCATGTCAGCGATGGAAATCTGATGAATTTTTGAACAATTCAAAGCATTTTGACGAAGCTCAATCGTGTCTGTTACGACGACCTCTTCTAAAACAGAACTTTCAATATTTTCAATTGCAGGACCTGACAATACAGCATGGACAATATAAGCCGAGACTTTACTCGCCCCATGCTCTATCAAGGCCTCAGCGGCTTTACACAACGTCCCTGCCGTATCAACAATATCATCGACAATAATGCAATGACGGCCAGCGACTTCACCAATAACATGCATGACTTTTGCGACATTGGCGGTCGGGCGACGTTTATCAATAATCGCTAAATCACATCCAAACGCTTTTGCCATAGCTCTCGCTCTGACGACGCCACCAATATCTGGGGAAATTACAACAGGATTTTGAATCGCTCTGGATTGCAAAGTTTTTAATAAAATAGGCGTCGCGTAAACATTATCGACAGGAATATGGAAAAACCCCTGTATCTGTTCAGCATGAATATCGACTATGAGAACTCTATCAACCCCAACGGTCGTCAACATATCAGCTACGACACGAGCTGTAATAGGCACTCTCATAGAACGCACTCGGCGATCTTGACGCGCATAACCAAAATAAGGAATCACTGCGGTAATTCTTCTGGCAGAGGATCTTCTCAGGGCATCCGCCATGACGACGACTTCCATCAAATTATCGTTCGCAGGAGGACACGTAGATTGCAAAATAAAAACATCGCGACCCCGAACATTTTCCAGAATCTCTACGGACGTCTCACCGTCACTAAAAGTTCCAACATTCGCGCGACCAATGGGAATATTCAGCCTGCCGGCAACAGCTCTAGCCAAATTAGGAGAACCATTTCCATGAAATATCATTAAGCCAGGCACGACTTTATTCCTTATTAATTACTTCACTTCCAAATCAAATAAAGCAACAAAATTGGCTGGGCTGGTAGGACTCGAACCTACGGATGCGGGGATCAAAACCCCGTGCCTTACCACTTGGCGACAGCCCAATTTGACGCGTTGCGCCTAACCCCCTGAGGGCCGAACAACGGGGCGCAATGTTATTGGCTTTAAATTCGAAGTTCAAGGGGTTCTGCTTTAAAATTTCTTCTTTAAATTCTTCTTGAAAATTTCAAACGGAACTAAAAAGTTGTGACTATAATTCCTGAAAGTAATTTAAAAAAACATTGGAACCTAGTTTTGAAGCAGTTTTGAAGCCCGATTAAGCAAATCCATCTAGAAATATAGAATTAAAAAATATTAAAAATCAGGCCTTGCTTAATCTCTATTTAATATTCGAACGCTACATTTTAGGGATCACAGAGATTAATAAAGATAAAAAAAGACAAGGAGTCTTAAAAAATGTCAGTTGATTTAATCCGCGGTTTGTCAGTGGCTATTGATGATAACAATTACCCTCTGGCTAAAGACATTTTGGAAACCCGTCAAACTACGGGGCAAATCTACCAAAAAAATGGAAATGAATTCCCTTTATCCCGTTCTGTCAAAACTCATAATGCTCAAATATTTGGCCTGATCTTAAATAAATTAGAAAAACTAAAAGACGTTAAACAAATTCAGCCAGACCCCAACTTCAGCTTATTTTCTGAACACACAAAACCCATTCAAATTGACTCTCATTTGACTCCTCAAATCATTGCAGCGGGCGTTAGAACTTTATTAGACGAACTCAAAAAATGTCGTCAGCTCGATGCTGAAAGTCCTCTGATCACCATGGTTGAAGCCTTGGAAAAATCAGAAATTGTCAATGACAACTTTAAAGCCGCTCTTTCTAATACCTTGGCTACTTTGATCAAATCTTATGGTCACACTGACGTCTCTCGTGTTGCAGCGACGCTCTTTATTGAAAGTGCTGGTGATCTTGATTTTGGTCAGCCAGAGAACAACCGAAATTCTGACCTTGGACGAAGTTAATCCGATCAGTCCTATTAATTTCAAAGGGCGTTTTTATAAACGCCCTTTTTTATTGCTCAGATTTCCCCAGAGGTGAAGTCGAAATTTTCGGTTTCACCCTCATTAAATTTCAGAGGGCGTGATAAATCACGCCCCTACGGCCAAAATCAATATCAGCAATATCCCCGCGCTTGCCGGTCACCTAGCCCCTCTGTACAATCGCGCGTTTTTTTAATTTGGGGTCTCCGGCATGTTTCAATCACTTTCAGAACGTCTCACCAGTACTTTCAATAAGCTCACCGGCCGCGGTCGTTTAACTGAAGAAAATATCCAAAAAGCTTTACGAGACGTCCGAGTGTCTTTATTAGAAGCCGATGTTGCCTTATCTGTTGTTAAGATTTTTATTGCTGGCGTGAGAAGACGCGCTTTAGGCACTGAAATTTCTAAAAGCCTTTCGCCCGGCGAAACTTTTATCAAAATCATCAAAGAAGAATTAGTCCAGATCATGGGTGAAAAGAACGAGACTCTCGATCTTCGCGCTCAGCCACCTTGTGTGATCCTCATGGCAGGCCTACAAGGTTCTGGTAAAACAACCACGACGGCTAAACTCGCCAAATTTTTAAAAGACCAGCACAAGAAAAAAGTCTTAGTGACTAGTTGTGATATCTATCGTCCTGCGGCCATCGAACAATTAAAAACCCTAGCCCAAGAAATCCAAGTCGATTTCTTTCCCTCTAATCCCAATCAAAAACCTTTAGACATTGCTAAATCAGCCCTAGATCAAGCTAAAAAATCAGCCGCTGATGTCTTGATTGTCGATACAGCAGGACGTTTGCATATTGATCAAGACATGATGTCTGAAATCAAATCGCTTCATGCTTTTTTAAATCCCATTGAAACCCTCTTCGTCGTCGATGCCATGACGGGGCAAGATGCGGCTATAACAGCCAAAGCCTTTAGTGACGCCCTTCCCCTCACAGGCGTTATCTTAGCCAAAGCTGATGGAGACGCTCGAGGTGGTGCAGCTTTATCCATTAGGCTCATCACAGAGAAGCCCATTAAATTTATGGGGATGGGTGAAAAAACAGACGCACTAGAACCCTTTTATCCAGACCGTGTGGCTTCGAGAATTTTAGGCATGGGCGATGTCATGAGCTTGATTGAACAAGCCGAGCAAAATATTGATAAAGCCAAAGTCGAAAAGATGGCTAAAAAAATCAGCAAAGGCCAAAGTTTTGATCTTCAAGATTTCGCTGAACAGCTTGAACAAATTTCTAAGCTAGGCAGTGTCAGCAGCATCATGAGCAAGCTCCCTGGCATGAATCAAATTCCTGATGCTGCCAAAAACAAAGTCACGGATAATACTTTTATTAGAATGCGCGCCATGATTGGATCTATGACCCGCAAAGAACGTTCTAATCCAGATTTAATTAATGGCTCTCGAAGACGCCGTATTGCGGCAGGGTCTGGAACACAAATCCAAGATGTGAATAAGCTTTTGAAACAATTTGATCAGATGCAAAAAATGATGAAAAAAATGGGCAAAGGCGGAAAGCTCATGCAGATGGCTCGTCAGTTTGGTGCTGGCGGTGGTATGGGAGGAGGCATGGGTGGCATGCCGGGAATGGGTGGAATGGGCGGTGGCATGGGTGGATTTTTGAAATGAACTTAAACGGCCTATAGTCGTCCAAAAACAAGGAGTCTCTCGATGACCTACCCAGCTAAAACAATTGCAAATTATTTTATCTTTAAATCCAAATCAGAATCTCTTTCTGATTTAACGCCCATGAAATTGCTTAAATTGGTTTATATCGCTCATGGTTGGCATTTGGCCATTAAAAATGAACCTCTCATTTTTGAATCCATTGATGCCTGGAAATATGGGCCTGTCATTGAAACGCTCTATCACGAATTTAAAAGATATAAGAACAATCCAATTTCTGAATTGACACAGGCCCCTTCTGTCCCTGATGAGGATGAGTCCACACGCAAAATACTGAATGATGTCTGGAGTAAATACGCTATTCATACAGGCGTACAATTATCAAATTGGTCTCATGAACCAGGCTCCCCATGGCATCAGACATGGCACGATAAAAATGGAAAATCTTACAATGGCCTACCTATTAGTAATCAGATCATTCAAGAGTATTTCTCAAAAATATAATTTAAACCCTATGCCAAATCTTGTATTGCGGAGTATTTCTAATGCAAGTGACCGAAGTAAAACCGTTTCCTCTCCAGTCAACCCTTTCTGACTTAGAAGATTCACTGACAAAAAAAGAAGAAAAAGATTGGGATAACGAAGATAAAAAAGCAGATGTATACGACAAAATAACAAACAGAATATTAAAAATATTTTTTGCTGTTGCTGTATTTTTCTTAGTGACCTGTTGGATCCACGAAGTTTTGAAAATTGTGTTTTTACAGGGCTACCACACTAAATCATTTAATCTTTCTGATTCTGTTCTGATAGCCCTCCTAACCACAACTTCTATCAATATTTTCGGATATCTTTTAATTGTTTTGAAATATCTTTTTGATAATAAAAAAGTGCATAAATAAAAAGCCTAAAGCCGTCAAATTAATATGCTCCTCTGATTAGGCCCTGCAGCTCTGTATACACACTTGAGACAAAATTTTCCTTTCATAACAAAAAAATAAATCAAAAATCAAAAAAAAGGGCAGCCCGCCGGCTGCCCCTACAAAAATCTATCCAACCATATTAAGACGCTGGCTGAGGATTTGAACCCGCCGAAGTCGCCTGAACATAATTAGGTGAACTGGGGCAAGACTTCCCGGCAGCCGTGTCATCAATACAAGCCATAATTTGAATACTCATTGCTGTTTTAGTGACAGGACTCACCATGACCTGCTGTGAATTTTGAACAAACGGTAAAGTTAAAGTACTCGAAGTGCCCGTCGTAAAAGTCTGTCCTGTTGAACCCAATACATCTGAAATAGGCACGTACTGACTTAGATCATTCATATTGGGAAGAATATAAAATTTCGTTCCTACTGGCTCACCTGCAGGAATTTTCCAGCTGGCACTCACGCTGCAACTACTAGAACCACAGGTAAACCCAGGATTCGTAATAATTTGAACGGGAACTAAATTAACCCCCGTGATGGGTGACTGAGCCCCAGGAACCAAGTTACCAAACGTATATTTATTCAGCTCACTGGGACAGTCATATCCTGCAGCCACTGTGTCATCTGAAGGAATGCAGGAATACACCATCACATAAGAAATCTGATTCGGTGCACTGGTATCCGTAAAATTAACGGTCTGACTGGTCTGGGTTTGATTAATTAAAGCTTCACTAGCCAGGACAGTACTATTCGGAATACCTGCTGCTGTAATCAAATATTTCACTGCTGAACTTTGTGCATTAGGGTTCGTCCAACTGGCACTTAAAGTACAGCTGCCAGTGGCAGAACAACTAAAGCCTGTTTGCTGAACATTACTGACCACTGAAACGTCGTTAGCTGCAGGATATTTTTGATAGTTTGGTCCAGGCAATGGAACGTGCAGATCCCCGACTGATCCAAATGTAATTAACACTGGCTGCTCAGGTGTTCCGGCTGTTTGATCTGGAATTTTATTGGGAATAGAAAAAGTTCCGTCCTGTTTTAAAACATCATCAAAGGCAAATGCATACACGGGACTTTTAGCTGTGTTGTGAACAGCCTGGGCATATAAATCATACCAAGGGCCTACTCCAGTCGGTTGCTGTTTATAGGCGTTATAAGATTTGTTAAGAATCGTATTTATTTGATAGTAATCACTGCTAGATTTAGCCGTTTCAAAATAAGTTTCGCTCAAATTACCAGGGTAAGCTAAAGGCAATAAACCAGCAGAAAAAGCCGCCGTTAAATATTTCACGATCACACTACGAACGGTTCCATTCGGCGTATCAAACGGTGATTGACCCGGCCCGAAGAAATCGCCTGACGTGGCCTGATTTAAATTAAGACTGAGGGTCATATCATTAGATGGGTCATTTGCATGTTTTACATTACTAAAAATCCATTTCCCATCCGTGATAATTCCATCAAACAGATAGGCATTAGGGTCTGTCCCACTGGGATTTAAAGTTGTGTACTCAGGATATTTCGAGCTATCCACTTCTGAAGCGTCAACCGTCAGAGTATTCGCAGCATTGGAGTAATAATTGATCAAAGTATTTAAATAATTAAACCCAGCAGGCGCTGTTAAATAATTAGGATTAAAACTGGGCGAAGTATTAGGCGCATCGATTCTTGTAATAGCGTTATACCCTTGGCTGTCATCCCCTTCGACCAAACTCATCCAATCTGAATTGCCATTCAGCGCCATAAAATTTTTAACCCCAACAATCACATCATCACGACTTTGGCCATTTGGATGATTGGCATCTATATAGCCCCCATAAATAGTCGTATTCGTGCTTGGATCCGTCGTATAAGAAATCCCAATAGGTAATCCAAAGTCATCGACGGATGTCACGTCAATCCAGAACGTGTCTTTCAAGTCATAGGTATATTCAAACTTGTCATAGATTAAATAATAATTACCGTCATTAGTATTAGATAGGCTCGGCGCTTGTATAGAAGGCGTCCCATCTGCTGCTCGAGTCATAGGAATATCTAACGGATAATTCAAAGAGATAAAAGTTCGGCCGCTAATCACCTGAGGAATATAAATCAAAACAGGATTTGAATTAGGCTGTAGCTTGCTCATGGCTTGGGCATAATCCGCCACTTTTGTTGTCATACTGACGTTAGTACAAGTCGCAACCCAGGCGTTATACCCCGTCATTTGGTAAGGCGCGAGGCTCATCAAACATTGGGGATTCTTGCCCGTGGGTTGTTCCCCTGTAAACAAAATATAGACATCTTTCACGCTGCCTGTTTGCTTGGCTCCAGGTCCAATATTATTTTGAATCTCAATCGGGAAATAACCGGTCATAGATGGCACGGACGGCAAAGTGGTTGGTGACAGTGTCTTACTGGCATAAGCGCTAGAAGCGACCCCAAGTCCCGCAGCCAGCAATAAAAAACCCATCGATGAGCTGATGGGTTTTTTAGTTAGTTTCAAATTTATTTTTGAATTTTTTCTCGCAGCCAACATTTTTAAAAAGCTCCCTAAAACAATAAATAAAAAAAGACGCGAGATCTTAGTTAAAAATTATTTTTTTGTTTTTTTGGCGTGATTTCTAATTGGGACGAATACAAGATTCGCCCCTACACCACCATTCTTGAAAGACCTATCCAAACCGAAAAATTAAATCAAAATTCTGACTGGCCCGAAAGTTTTTCTGTGATGCTCACATGGGCCGTGCTGGATCAAAGCATTTCGGTGAGCCTCTGTCGGATAGCCACTGTGTTTCGCAAAACCGTATTGGGGAAATTGCTTATCTAGACTCAGCATTAATCTATCTCTTGTGACTTTCGCAATAATCGACGCGGCTGAGATCTCTGGAATTTTACTGTCGCCCCTAACAATGGCCTCTGAACAATAATCCCATCGAGGGAGTTGATTGCCGTCGACTAAGACTTTGAGATTTTGCAAATCTTCTGGAGAAATTTTTAAATTATCTACGGCTCTTTTCATGGCTAATAAACTGGCCTGAAGAATATTAATCTGATCTATTTCTTCGGCACTCGCGATGCCCACCCCAACGGATAAAGCGTCTTGAAAAATAATCTCATAAAGACTTTCGCGTTTTTTCAAAGATAAAACTTTTGAATCTTTCACACCCAAAATAATTTCACCGGGCTTAAAAATAACCGCAGCGGCAACCACAGGACCTGCCAATGGCCCACGCCCGGCTTCGTCAACGCCGGCGATTAAAAGGGGTATGTGTATTAATGACATGTTCTATTTCTCTCAAGGCTTGTTCGCTGGCATTTTGGACCAATAATTTTTTTAACTCTGGGCCAAATGAAGGGTTTTGATTTTGATATTTTTCATATTGATTTTTTAAAGCTAAATATAAATTTTCAGCGGTGACTGCTTCTTGTAAAAATTCAGGAAAAACAGGCTGGTTTAATAATAAATTCGGCAAACTGACATAGTTTAATTTGACTAGTTTCTTAGCAATCCAATAAGAAAAATTAGACAGCCGATAAGCAACGACGGATGGAATATTTAATAACGCCGCTTCTAATGTGACCGTCCCTGAAGCTAATAGGGCTAATTTAGAAGCTCCCAAAACAGCTTGAGCCTGGCCCATGACACAATGAATAGATGAAGATAAATCCGGATAATTTTTTAAATGCTCTTGAATTAAATTTTTTAAACTCTCGCGAGCAACAGGAATTAAAAACTGAATTTCTGGGTAGTTTTTTTTAAATTTCTGAGCGGTTTCTAAAAAAATTGGAAGTAATCTTTCAACTTCGAATTTTCTAGAACCCGGCAAAAGTGCTAAATAATTTTTTTTAAAATTTAAACCCAAAGATTGGCAATAATTTTCCCGCGTGAAATCAAAATTAATTTGATCAGCTAACGGGTGACCAATATAAACGGCTCTATGATTAGATTTTTTATAAATTTCTGGCTCAAACGGAAACACACACAAGACACTCGATGTCGCTCGTTTGATTTTTTTAATGCGTCCAGGCTTCCAAGCCCAAATCGTCGGACTGACATAGTGAATAGTGGGAATACCCGATTTTTTAAATTTTTCTTCAAGACCCAAATTAAAATCAGGGGCATCAATGCCAATATAAATATCGGGTTTAAAGCTCAAAGTATTTTTTAAAATCTTTTTTCTAAGTTTTAAAATTCTGGGCAAATGGGACAAGACTTCGACAATGCCCATGACAGAAAGTTCTTCAATCGTCCCCCAGGGAATTAATCCCGCAGAGATCATTTTAGATCCGCCAACCCCATAGATTTGAGCTTGGGGATAAGCCGCTTTAATTTTTTTGACCAAGCCTTCACCGATGGCATCACCCGATGCTTCACCCGCAACCAAGACTACTTTGTTCACTGATTGATTAATCAACGCAAAATCCCACGTTCTGAATTCTCTAAGGCTTGAATTAACAAAGACAAAGAGAGCACCTGGGGATTTTCTTTTAGTAATTCTTTGAGTTTTTCCAAGGCCTCGACGGCTCTTAAACTTTCTCTGAAAATTAATTTATAAGCTTTACGCAAACATTCGATTTCTTCTGAGCTAAAACCACGTCTTTTTAAGCCTTCGATATTTAAGCCACAAACGGTCGCTTGATCTCCGCCAGTGACCATGACATAAGGCAAGACATCTTTAGAGACCAAGCTGGCATGAGATAAAAAACTATGCGAACCCACATGACAGAATTGGTGAACCGCACAAAAGGCACTAACGATTACATGATGCCCCAGTTGAACATGGCCCGCCAATGTCGCTGAATTGACCAGAATATTATGGTCCCCAATTTGACAATCATGAGCGACATGAGAGTACGCCATGAACAAATTATCAGACCCAATCGTCGTTTCACTCCGGCCCTGAATCGTCCCCCGGTGAATCGTCGCGCATTCTCGAACGACGTTATGGTCACCCATGATTAACTTTGTTTTCTCACCGGCAAATTTTTTATCCTGAGGGCCTTCGCCCACAGAAGAAAATTGAAAAATTTTATTCTCTTTGCCAATAACAGAAGGCCCCATAATGACAGCATGCGGCCCCACCCAAGTCCCTTCGCCTAATTCAACATCCGCTCCAATCACTGCATAAGGCCCAATGGAAACACCGGACGCTAGTTTCGCTGACGGATCAATGATGGCTGTGGGATGTAGGCTGTTGGATTGAATGGAAGAAGTCATCTTTGATTCTGCTTTTATTCTGTTTTTTCCTGCTTTTTTTATTCAGCTTTTTTATTCAGCTTTACGATGAGCGGCCATCAAATCAGCCGAGCAAACAAGTTCTCCATTCACTTTGGCTTCCACATAGCTTTTCCAGATACCTCGTTTTGAACGGCCCATATTGGCCTCAAAGACGACTTGATCGCCCGGCACTACTGGCTTTCTAAAACGAGCGTTATCCACACCAACATAATAAACAACTTCATTATGAGCTCGCGTCACATCGCTGAGTTCAAAAGACTTAAAAGCTAAAAGCGCCATCGTCTGGGCCATAGCTTCTAATAATAAAACACCTGGCATGACGGGATAGCCTGGGAAATGACCTTGGAAATAAGGCTCGTTAATGCTGACGTTTTTAATCGCCCGAATAAAATCATGCGCTCGAAATTCGACCACACGATCGACCATCACAAAAGGATATCGATGGGGGAGTAAACGCATAATCTCTCGAATATCAAACTCAGTAATTTTATTTTCTGAAGGGTTATTTTCTGAAGGGTCAATTGCATCTGTCACGAGGCTACTCTCTTACTCTCTATCATGTTTTTTATCATGGATAATTCTTTCAAGGGCTTTAATTCGGGCGCACAGTTTATCAAGTCGATTCAAATTGGCCAGCGTGCGAAACCATGTTTTATACGGCTGTGCTTTACCACTCGAAGAATAAACACCCGCTTCACTCAAATCTGACGGCACTGAACTGCCACCTGTTAAAATAACCCGATCCGCAATTTTTAAATGCCCACTAATGGCTGACTGCCCACCAATCAAACAATTCCGACCAATAGTCACACTCCCCGCGACCATGGTTCCACCGGCCATAGCGGTATGAGCACCAATAATATCGTTATGCCCAATTTGAATCTGATTATCTAATTTGACCCCGTCTTCAATTACCGTGTCATTCAAGGCCCCACGGTCAATCGTCGTTGAAGCGCCTATCTCAACATCATTTCCGATTCTGACGGACCCCAACTGAGGAATTTTAACCCAACGACCTTGATCATTGGCCAGACCAAAACCATCACTGCCAATCACAGCCGTCGAGTGAATAATACAACGATGGCCTATCTGAACTTGGTGATAGAGAACCACTTGGGGATAAAGAATCACTTCATCGCCAATCAAAACTTCATCGCCAATCACACAACCAGGGTGAATTTGACAATTTTTTCCAATTTTTACGCCCTGACCTATAGAAACAAAATTCCCAATCCGGGCGCCTTCACCTATGACAGCCATTGGATGAATCACAGCTGATTTAGCAATACCTAAATCCAGTAAAGGCGTTTTATCAAAAAACTTTCCGGCTTTGGCAAAACCGACATAGGGGTCCGTCATGATAAGACTATTCGTCGGACACAAAGCCGCTTGATCGGGAGCCAGAATCACGGCTAACGCCTGCGTTGTCGCTAGCTGACTGGTATATTTTGAATTAGATAAAAAAGAAAGCTCCATCGGCCCAGCGGTATCTAACGGTGCAATCCCAGTAGGGATTTTATCCGCCATACCCAAACGACACTGAAGCGTTGCACCTAGAGCACTGGCGATGTCTTGAAGATTGGGGGCCTGATTCATATAAATAAAAAACCTATCGTCATGATGAATGCCTGTTGTAGAGGCAGCCTGCCGGCCACCCCTACATCAAAAAAACTACGACGCTGCTTTTTTCATATTCGCAACGACCTGAGTCGTGACATCCATAGAATCAGCAGAATAAGGTGCTGCTTGGGTATTCAAGATCAAATCATAATGACCAGCTTTAGCGACCGTTGTGATTGCATTTTCTAACGCGGTTTCAAAAGCGTCTGCTGCGGCTTGTTCTTTTTTATTTTCATCGTCTTTTAATGCACTAACTTGCTGTTGGAAATCATCTTGTTGTTTAGCCAATGCATCTTCTTGTTTCTTACGATCATCCGCTGAAAGTGTTGGTGCATTACGCTCCAAAGTACTTAGTTGATCGTTTAAAGCATTTTGTTGAGTTTTTAGTTTGTTTACTTGGGGTTTCAACGCTGCTTTTAAAGCATCCAAGGTTGTATTTCCTTGAGGCGCTTGTTGAAAGACTGTCAAGAAATCGACTGTTCCGATTTTGACATCGGCTTGAGCTGGGGTCGCCATCATTCCAACAGAAACAAAAGCCACCGAGATCAGCGCTAATTTACGTAGTGTTTTCATCCATTCTCTCCTTGAGTATTAAAAAAATAAAATCAAAAATCAAAAATCAAATTTCTAGAAACTTTGCCCTAAATTAAATTGGAAGATATTGGCATCGTCACCTGGTTTTTTATTTAACGGCGCTGCCAAACTAAAACCTAGGGCACCAATTGGCGACATCCATTCCAAATCAATTCCGACGGAATAACGCAAATTATCAAAATTAGGGCTGGTGGGATTATTTTCAGAATCATAAGCCGTCGACAAATGGTACGTGTCATAGACATTACCGGCATCTGCAAAAATACCCATACGTAAATTTTGTTGGGCATAAGCAAAAGGCACTGGGAAATATAAATTCGCAGAGGCATCAAGTTTTAAATTACCGCCCAAAGAATCCCCTTGGCTAGTACAACCTGGCACATCCGAACCACAATCAATCGTATCGTCCGGACCTAAGCTACCTTGTTCATAGCCTCTAACACTGCCCCAGCCCCCGCCATAGTAATTTTGGAAGAAGGGTAAGTTATCCATTTTTCCATAACCATTTCCGTAATCGACTTCACCATTCAGCCCAAACACTAAACGATCCCAAACCACGGGATGGAACCAAGCACCGGTCAAACTAGTTTTGTACCACTCCAACGAACTTACAGGCGTTGCAATATTGACACCTAAAGAACCCGATGAACCTCGAGAAGGGAAATAAGGATTATTGGTACTGTCATGCGACCAACCAAAATTCGTACTAAGGGTGTTGTAGTTATTTCCATGATCAGTTGTAAATTGCTGAACCGTGAGAGACGTACTGTCATAGGGATTAACCAATCTGGAATGATCCACCCCAGCACCAATATTAAAAGTATTAAAAGTACTGAGCGGAATCCCATAGGTCACATTACCGCCAACGTCATCCATCGAATAACCCACTAAAGAAGTATGTGAGTTATCTAATTTCGAGGCATAGATATTAAAAGATTGAGAAATCCCTGAAGAGGTAAAATAAGGCTGCGTGAAATTAAAATTTAAAGACTGATAGGGCTGAGACAATTGCATCTGGATTGAGAAAATATTCCCCGTTCCAAAGACATCTGGCATAGTTAAATTAGCGCCCAAAATGACTTTATTTAATTCAGAATACCCAATTGAACCGCCCACTTTATTGGCATTTTGTTCTGTGAGTTTAAATACTACGTCGACTTCATCTGTTGATCCCGGCACTGGAATGTTTTCTTCTGTAATATTCTGCAAGAAAGACATCTGCTGAAGTTTTAATTTAGATTGATCAATTTTGGTCTGGTTATACAAGCTGCCTTCTGGGAAAGTCATTCTTTCTCTTAAGGTCTGATCGTTTACTTGTGTATTTCCTTCAAACTGAATCTGATGGACATAGACTCGACGACCTGGATTCACCGAGAAAGTAATCCCGACAATTTTTTTAGAATCATCCACATTCGGAATAGGATTAACGACAGCAAAGGCGTAGCCTTTATTGGCCAATGCGAGTTGCATGGCTTTAGCTGAATTCATGACCGCTGATCTCGAAAAAATATCACCCGAATGTATTTGGATTAAATTTTGCAAAGTAGCCTTGGGAATAACAAACTGGCCCTCTAAATTAACTAACCCAAAGTGATACAAAGCCCCTTCTGTCATATTGACAGTCAAGAGCGCTTGTTTCTTGGTTGGGCTCAGAGAAACTTCTGAAGAATTAACTTGGTATTTTAAAAAGCCGTTGTCCCCATAGAAATCAGAAAGCTCTTGAATCGACTGTGCCATTTTATCTTGGGTAAATTCATCGTCTGAATTAAACAAGGTCCATAGAGATGGCGTGCTGAGTTTAAAATTATCTTCGAGATCACCACCATCAAAATTATGGTTCCCCACAAAATCAATGCGAGCTACGCGAGTGTATAAACCTTCGGAAATATTAATTTTCAAAGCCACACGGTTTCTAGGCAACGGCGTCGTCGATGTTGTCACTAAGGCTGGATACTTACCTAACAAATAATATTGCTGTTCTAAAGACTGCTGAACCCTCAAGAGCGTACTTTGATTGAGCATATCGCCTGTCTGTAAGCCAACTTTGAGTAAAACATCTTTGATTTGCTGAGTCTTAATTAAAGAGTTCCCGTCGATTTTAATGCTGCCAATCGTCGGTAACTCAGTCACTTGAATAATCAGAGCATTGCCTGGCCCTTCGAGCAATTGAATATCACTGAAATAACCCGTCTTAAATAAATCATTAATGACTTTATTAGATAAATCTAAAGTTAAATCCTGCCCGACACTCACAGAGACATTAGGCATCACCGAGCTTTCCGGGAGGTTAGTTAAACCTTGAATATCAATCTTAGATATCTTAAAAGGTGTGATAGGCGTTGTAGCTGTAAGTGTGGTATCTGCATTGGCCCCATGCGCTAGACATAAAGCCGCCCAGAGAGTACTTAGGGCAAAAATCTTTTTAAAAAAAACACGAGGCATGAAAAACATCCAAACATCCAACAGTCAGTCTGTGACCTAACAAAATGGGCGCGATTGTACTCAAGGCTCTGTTGAAAACATAGGGATTACAATGCAGGGCTGAAAAATAATAAATTCTCTTGGCGAGTCAATAAAATTTGGCATTAAAAAATCACTTGGCGCCGTTAAATTTTCTATGCGATAATAAGCGCACTAAAAAATGCTACCGAAAGAGCGCATCATGTTATCCGATAAAATATCCATCACAATCTCGCCGCACCTCAATCAGTTCGCAGAAAATTATCAAATTAATCATCAATTAAAGAGCAAATCCGAAGTCATTGCACAAGCCTTAAAATTATTAGAAAAAATGACTTTAGAATCTCGTTATCGCCAAATGGCAGAAGATTTAAAAAACAACCCCTCTATGCAGGCTGATTTTGATGCATGGGAACACACAGCGGGAGATGGCCTCGATGACGAAGATTGGTAACTTAATAAAAAAAGGCGAAATCTACTTTGCCAAACTAGACCCAACAATCGGATCTGAAATCAAAAAAACAAGACCCGCCCTCATTGTTAGCAATGACCTAAACAATGAGTTTTCAACCCTTTTAACTGTTATCCCGCTGACCTCTCACATCGATAAAATTTACCCTACAGAAGTTTTGTTAGATCAAGCAGAGACAGGTCTCAATAAAGACTCAAAAGCACAATGCGGACAAATTCGAACCATCAGTAAAATGCGAATCACCACGAAAAAACCAGCTGGGAAAATTAATGACACCACGATGGATAAAATCCATCAGGCTATTCAATTACATTTGGACATGTAACCTTATTTAAAAATCAGAATTCTCTTTTTGAAACTAAAAATTCCCTAGGTGTTAAAAAAGGTTTTAAAAAAGACTGTCTCCAACATCCAACTTTCAGTACAATCCGCGACCTTTTTGGATATTAAATAATTAAGATCAACGCTCATGAACCCAATTATTACCGTCGCAACTCAAGCGGCTCGCGCTGCTGGTAAAGTTATTAATCGCGCTCTTAATACCCAAAGAGAATTATTAATTGAAGAAAAAAGCATTAATAACTATGTCACCGACATCGATCATGAATGCGAAGAAGCCATTCTTTATCATCTTCAAAAAGCTTACCCCACCCACTCTTTCTTGACCGAAGAAAGAGATCTAATCGAAGGCACAGATCCAGATTACCTTTGGATTATTGACCCTGTCGACGGGACAACCAATTTTATTCATAACCTGCCTCATTTTGCGATTTCGATTGCCTTGAAAATCCAAGGCATCACTCGCTATGGCGTGATTTACAACCCGATCACAGACCAATTATTCACTGCGGCTAAAGGCGAAGGCGCTCGACTCAATGGAAGAAGGCTAAGGGTTTCTAGCCGAAGCAAAATAGAAGGCAGCTTGATTAGCCCCGCCTTCCCCAGACAAGATCGCTTTGGGCCGGATTATCAAGAATTTGTTTTTGATATTGCCAAAGACTGTGGTGGTATTCGTTACAGTGGTTCAGCGACATTAGATCTAGCCTATATTGCCGCTGGATTTTTAGATGCCATCTGGCGGACGAATTTACAACCCTGGGATATTGCCGCAGGAATTTTATTAATTCGTGAAGCGGGCGGAGTTGTTATGGATCTGTCAGGCGGCGTGGAAGTTACCCAGGGTGATTTGATTGCTGCAAATCCTAAAATGGCTAAGCTCCTGCTCCCTCTTATTAGCTCGCATATTTTACAAAAAACGTGAAAGAAAATTTTATAAAAAATACCAAATCTTCTTGGTTAATTCAGGCCCAGTCTGATTTAAATCAAACAAGACAGCTTTTTAAAAATCATAATCTATTAGATCTTCAAGCGTCTTTGCCGTTTGAAATTTGGCCAGAAAATTCAAATCAAGATTTAAATCAAGATCAAAATAAAATTATAAAAACAAAAAAAGCTGTGGTTTTAATCCATGGCTTTTTAGGCACGCCTTATTTCATGAAATCTCTGGCCAGTATTTATGCAGCCCAGGGCTTCTATTGTTATGCCCCCACTCTTCCGGGCCATGGTGTTTGCCCTCAGGCTTTAAAAAATATTGGCCTGTTAGATATTTTAAAATTTTTAAATAACACCCTTGATCAAATCCAAACTCAATTTGAAGAAGTTCATCTTTGTGGTTTTTCTTTGGGCGCTTTGCTGGCTTTGCTTTTAACCAGAACTAGAAAAAAAACTATTCAATCCATTACTCTTTTGGCCCCACCTTTGGGCATTACAAAATTCTCTAAATTAATCCCTCCTCTTTCCAAAATGGGCTTCAGTCAGATGCCCTACCCCTCTGCAGCCAGCCTCAACGGCCTCAAGAATCCCGCCATGTACAGCTGGCACCCGCTCTCTGCTGCTTTGACCATCTTAGATGGCATGAAAATTATTCATGACAATCCAAGCGCCTGGAACAATATCCCTATTTTTTTAATCGCGAGTTACTCAGACGGTGTAGTTAAGTTACAACCTCTTTTGGATTTTTTTGCTCAAAACAATACCCATCCAAAATCAAAACTAAGACTCTACGCCCCTGAAAAATTCCCCCTATCTAATTTAAATAAAATCACACTAATCCCCGAAAATACTTTAGGGCCACACATTAAAAATCTTTCACATATCGGCCTAGCTATTTCACCCGAAGATCCCTGGCTGGGCGTCGATAGCCCGCAATATCAAAATTTGCCAAAACACTATTTCTTAGCGGAAAAACTTCCAATCCATTTATTTCAAAAAAATATTTTTAGAATTTTTTACAATCCTGACTTCAAAAATCTTGCACAAGATTTAACGGCGTTTTTAATAAGTGATTCCAAAGCTGCTTTCAAAGCTGTTGGAGATCAACCTTAAGCCCTGATATGATCCCGCGCTTTTTAAACTGCTGAAAAATAGAGAGCCCGTTCATGCAAGACCCTAAATTTATCCAAGAAGTCCTCGATGCGTCGACTCTTTTAATTTCAAAAGAAACAATTATGAAAGCTTTTGATGCCATGGCCATCCAAGCAACTCAGGTTTTAAAAAATAAAAACCCCATTCTGCTCTGCGTCATGAACGGGGGTCTAATGACTATGAGTGAACTGGCCATGCGTTTAAATTTTCCCTTACAAATGGATTATCTCCACGCCACTCGCTATGACGGCGAAACTCATGGAGGTCGCCAAATATTCTGGCGCAAAGAGCCTTCTATTCCCATGAAAGATCGTGTCGTCGTGATTGTCGATGATATTTTAGATGGTGGTCTCACACTCAAAGCCATTGAAGACTTTTGCAAAAAAGAACAAGCCAAAGAAATTTATACCGCTGTCATGCTAGACAAGCCTGCTGCGAGAGACCCTGACGGTGTTCAAAAAGCAGACTTTACAGGCATTGCCATCGAAGATCATTATGTCTTTGGTTTTGGCTTGGACTACAAAGAGTACTTAAGAAATATCCCCGGTATTTATGCCGTTGATCAAAAACACATGTAGGGTCATGTAAGAACCAGATTAAGACCCAGATAAAAAAGGCTCAATTAAAAAGCACGTATTGTCTCGATTTTTAAGCCCTCTTTAGAGTCGCGAAAAGCGCAAGAAAACAACAACATATTTTTAGCTTGCTTTCATTTTATAAGCTGCAGTATCATCCGCCGGCTTTTGGGTCAGCCCCTGTTTTTAATGGAAAAAACATGTAAATAACAATACAAATTTTCCGATTAAAGACATCGATTAAAAGTTTTGTTATTTATTTTATTCATGGTATAAAGACGCCTCTATTCTGTGAGTTAAGCCTAGTTTAATAATTAAGGTGCGGGACGATGTATTACGGTTATCTGTCAAAAAGTGATTCTTTCAGTGAAAAAGCTGAAAAAAGCATCAAAGAATATACAAAAGAAAATGAGCTAAAACTCCTTTCTTTTCTTAATGACAACATTCCCAACAAAGAAAACTGGCGAACCCGTGATCTATTTCGCGAGCTCATTTCCAAAATGAAAAGTGGTGACACCTTAGTCGTCTATGAATCTTCTTCTTTGGCCTGCTCAACGACACAAATTCTAGAGATTCTCGAGCATGCCTCTAAGCACGAATACAACGTTTTTTTTGTTAAATACAAACGCTGTTTCACCCCAGGAAAATCAGTCGACACCATGGAATTAATCCAATTCCTCATGTTATTAAAAAGTGATTTCGTCGCTAAAAGAACAACGGACGTCATTGCTCGCAGACGCCGTGAAGGCCTACATATTGGCCGTCCTCGTGGCAGCAGCAATAAAAAATTAAAATTAGACGACCATCGTGATTTGATTGAAAGCTTGTTAAACCAGAACATTACTCGCGCTTCTATTGCTAAACGCATCGGATGCCCCGCTCAGACGCTTTATAATTATCTGGAAAAACGCGGAATCAAGACTCTTGATTAGATTAGATTAGATTTGATTAAATAAAACATGAAGATCGTTTTATCTCTGATTTTTTTATTGAGCTCTGTTTTTTCTCTCATGGCTGCTGCCAAAAATCCACCCTTTGAATCTGAAAACAACTTTGAGAAAAACACATCCTATCAAGTTTGTTTTACCCCTCAGGACAACTGCACTCAGCTGATCATTCAACTAATCGATAGCGCCAAAACCCAAATACGGGGCCAAATTTACAGCTTTACGTCTAAGCCCATTGCGAAGGCTTTAGTCCGGGCTGAAAAACGCGGCATCGATGTTCAGATTATTTATGACCAGAGCAATAGTGACTCTCACCACTACTCTCTAGCGCCGTATTTAATTAAAAATCATATTCCCGCTTATATAGACACCGTCCCGGGGATCGCTCATAACAAGGTATTAATTATTGATAGCCAGACAGTCGAGACGGGTTCTTTTAATTACACCCAATCTGCTCAAGAAAATAATGCTGAGAATGTTTTGATTATTAATTCCCCCCAGTTAGCCAAACAATATTTAACTAACTGGCAAAGTCGAAAAGCCGCAGCGATTCAACCAACCGCTTGATTTACATCTTTGTAGGAGCAGCAGGAGCAGGGGAACCACTTAAGTGCGGAACACTGGCCATAGGACCACCTCCCACCATAACAGCGGGCCTTCTAGGTGGTTTATCGACTCCTCCCGAAACAGCAGAATGATGATGGAACACAGCTACAGCTAGCCCGGGGTGTAAAGGAGGCGTCGGCCTAAGAGGATGAGCATGACCCCCTGCCATTGCGCAACTACCGCCAACACTTCCTGTACTCCCTTCCATTACGGCAGGAACAGGGCTGGGTAAACAAAAATCACTTCTAGGGGAAGACCTAACACTCTCCGTACTGGCAGCCATTGAAATTGAAGCTTCAGTAATTACTGGACTCAATACTAATGTAGACGTAGTAGTCAATCTTGTTTTCTGTTTAAGGAAAACCTCAACACGCCTGCTAACTTCTGTACGCTGTTCAAGGGTGAAGCCAGTATTCGTGATAGCTTTATTTTCAGCCCACTTTGCA
The DNA here is from genome assembly GCA_947478175.1 of Thiotrichales bacterium. Classification (GTDB taxonomy): domain Bacteria; phylum Pseudomonadota; class Gammaproteobacteria; order Francisellales; family CACEW01; genus CAMCUU01. The sequence goes on from CANJUQ010000001.1 coordinate 59,754, forward strand.
ATGATATCCGCCATACGCATACGTATTCTTTCAGGGAAGAAACTAAGACAATACTCCAAGACACTAAAGTTCATTGAACCATCTGATTCTAAGGTCGAATCTAAAACTGCTTGGAAATAATTGCCTGTATATTCTTCTGGGAAAAGACGAGGCCTAACATACCGACTAATCAGATCCGGGCCGTCCTCTTTACCTAAAAAAAGAAAAATTGTTTTTATAAATAATTCCTGCAACGTTTTATCTTTTACATCTTTAGAAAGAATATCAGTGATGATTTCACATAAATCTATCACTTGTTGAACCAGAGCCTGTAGATGCTCTAACTTAATTTGATTGCCGTGAGAAGAAATAGTCTCTTGGAGGGAAATAGGCACTTGGGTGGAAGTAGACACCTGCGATTGATTCAAAGCAGAGACTTGGCCCACAGAAAAATTAAAGTGATTCGTAATAGCTGCCACAAAATAAGACAAGCTTGTTTGAAACTCACGTACTACCGCTTGGCGCCCGGGTGTATTTTCTAGATGACCTTTGAAAGGCAGCTCCCACAGGAGAGAAATAACGACCCGCATAAAAGTTCGTGATTTTTTATAGTCCGCCAGGCTATAAAAATTATCAACGATTGACGCGGCATAAGCAGGAGTAAGGCTATAATCTCTTCGAATCACGCGCTCAAGAGAATCCTCCAAAAAAACAGCTAATTTTCTATCACCCGACATCATTCACTCCTTTATTATCGTCTTTATATATGATGTTTCTTCATGACAATAATTCACCTGAATAACCCGCTGGCGTCAACTGAAAATTAATCTTTAAACGCAAATTTTTTTTGATAGCTAAAAAATGGCCAACCAGTGTCCAAAAATTGCTTGTGGTTTAAACGGCCTTCTGTAAAATGCCGTCGCCTTTTCCTAGGCTTCAAGTCTCTCTAAATGTGCCGACGTAGCTCAGTCGGTAGAGCAACTGATTCGTAATCAGTAGGTCGCCCGTTCGATTCGGGCTGTCGGCACCAAGTTTCGCAATGTTTTTAGAAATTTTAAAATTTCGCCAGAAATAACTTTGCTACCTATTTGCTACTGCTTAAGCCTATCGCTTCTGGTTCTGTATTGAGCATTAAATCTTTAATCTTGTGACAAGAAAAAATCTTCTAAAGCCACTACCCCTGAAATAAAGTCTTGCGCATATAAATTATTTTTTAGGCCATTGGCGGAAATTAAAGCCATAAATAATTGCTTCTTCGTCTGTGTCTGAGTTTTAAATACATCCATTTTTCTTTGCAAAACGGCGACATAGTCTTTACTCAACACAAATGGTTCTTCAGTGCACTTAATTTCACACAAAGTAATGGAATCATCGGGACGATCAAAAAGAAGATCTATCTGCGCCCCTCTCTCTTCTGAAGATTTTTTCGGAACATACCGCCAAGAATCTGCCATAGCGATAGGACTAATAGATAATTTTTTTCTGATTTGCGGAATATGTTTATAACAGACTGACTCAAAAGCATAACCTAACCAATTATGCCATTCAGGTGTTTGCTGGATTGCTTGCCATTGCCCTGAAACAAACCCTTTTCGTTGTACCATTTTTTTCATTGGCTCAATCCATCTCAGGTAAAAAATCGTGTATTCATCGATAACACGATAATAAATTCCCTGACGAGCATGTTGAAATGGCATTAAAGCCATAACAAATCCTGTTTCTTCGAGTTCTTTTAATTTTTTCAACCCAGAAGCTCCAAGCTCAGAATCTCCTAAGCTTTTTAATAATTGACGCTGTCCAACGCCATACTGATTGGCCGCAATAGTCCTGATGATTTGAATATATTTATCTGCCTCCGTGAATAAAGAAGAAAATAAATTTTCAAATTCATCAAACAAAATTCCCTTTTGGTTAAAGGCCAATTTTTCGATCAATTGCGCAGCTGACAGCCCCTTTTCTAAATTTGATAAATAAAATGGAACTCCACCTGTGACCATATAGAGCATCAAAATTTGCTGATCTGTCAGTTTTATTTTCATGTAGCTCAAAAATTCTTTTGTCTCAGCCAATGTAAATGGCTCTAAACGAATTTTTTGTGTAATTCGATTATGCAATCCGCCTTTATCATTAATTACTTTTTGAATAATCCAAGAAGCGGAAGACCCACAAATAATTAATTTTATTCTGGCATCGTTTGACCAATGCTGATTCCAGTAATAATCCAGATTCTCAAGAAGCCTTGATTTTTTTGTAGCTAACCAAGGAATCTCATCAAAGAACAGGACAATCTTTTTTTTCTTTTTTTGTTTAGAAATCGCCTCAGTTAATAACTCAAAAGCTTCATCCCAAGTCTTCGGAACACTAATGGGTAAATTTCCGTAAAATGCTGCACTCATTTGTTTAATAAAATGTTTTATTTGCTCTTTACGAGATCCTTTTTTTGATCCTGTGACAGTAAAAAACAGGACATCTTTTTTATCAAAAAATTGCCTCACTAGATAAGTTTTACCCACCCTTCTTCGGCCATATAAAGCTAAAAATTCTGGTTTATCAGACTCATAGACATGCTGAAAGGTTCTTATTTCTTCTGATCTTCCAATGATTTCTTTCATAAAATTCAACATCCAGTGTTCTTTTTATTAGAATATCATACTTAGAGCACTAAGTTCAAAAAAACACCCAGTGCTCTTTATATTAAAGCAGGATAAGTAGAACACTATGGCTTCTTTTATCGCCTTCTAGTCACAGTCCAAAAATGAATTGATGTTTTTACTCAGGGAAAATCAGTCTATTTAGCTTCAAGGGTTCTGTAGTCTCAAAGGGACATGGCCCAGAGGGCCCAGAACTAAAGACCGTGCGGTAAAGCGTAAAACCACCCAGCCTAAACTGGAAAATCTTTAATTTTGTCATCGTACATTTCAATATTGTATTGATTCAATTTATAACAAAATAATATCAAAATTTTCCCGGGTATAATTAGGCTCGATTTGAATCTTAATCGGCACCCCAACGCGGGATTCCAACTCAGCTAATAATAAAGAATGCGGGCCAGCCAAACCTTCTGAAACAGCTTTAGACACTAATAATAAATAACCCTCAGCGCTGTAATCTGAGGCTTCTCGCAAGACCTCTCGAAACATATCAAAAATCATGCTCTCTACTGTTTTGACTTTGCCGCGACCTTCACACTGAGGACAAGGTTCACAGAGTTTTTGCTCTAAAGATTCATTGGTTCTCTTACGGGTCATTTGAACCAGACCCAATTTAGATATCTCCGTAATAAAAGTTTTCGCTGGGTCTCGTTCTAGAACTCTGGTTAAAGCCAACAAGACTTGCTGGCGATGTTCTTCGAGTGTCATATCAATAAAATCAATAATAATAATCCCGCCAAGATTTCTTAATCTTAATTGCCTGCCAATCACTAAAACGGCTTCTAGATTAGTTTTATAAATAGTCTCTTCGAGATTTTTTGCACCGACAAAATGCCCCGTATTAACATCGATCGTCATCATGGCTTCGGTCTGATCAAACACCACATAACCGCCAGACTTGAGCATGACTTTACGAGCCATGGCTTTTTGCAGTTCAGCTTCGACTCCATACATTTCAAATAAAGGCGCTTCGCCTCGATAGTATTCAAGCTTGTCAGCGACAGAGGGCACAAAGTCGCGAGAAAACTTAGATAAATCCATACAAACCGCTTCGTTATCAATCCAGATTTTTTCGATATCTTCTGTCGCAAGATCTCTTAAAGCCCGATATTTTAAACTTAAATCTTCATAGACCAATCCTGGCTTTCTAATTTTTGCTGATTTTTGTTTAACACTTTTCCAAAGCTTTTCGAGATATTCAATATCTTCCGTCAGTCTTTCATTACTGACCCCTTCAGCAACAGTCCTGATGATATAACCACTCGGATTTTCTTGGTGTAACACATCGCCAATTAATTTCTGTAATCTTTCTCGCTCATCAGGATCCTGAACTTTTAAAGACACTCCCACATGCTTTAAATCCGGCATATAAACCAAATAACGCGAAACCACTGAAAGATGCGTCGTTAATCTAGGGCCTTTGGTTCCAAACGGATCTTTGATCACTTGGACCAATAATTCTTGGCCCTCATAGATCCATCTTCGAATATCAGCCTCAGGTGAACTCATGTCGATTTCTGCAGCGCCCTCATCTCGATAAGGCATCAAACTCGAAACATGTAAAAATCCTGCCTGCTCCAGACCTAAATCAACAAAAGCCGCTTGCATGCCAGGGAGCACTCGAACCACTTTGCCTTTATAAATATTCCCCACCAGCATTCTGTCTTCAGCACGCTCAATAAAAACTTCCTGAAGCAATCCATTTTCGACTAAGGCAATACGTGTTTCGTAGGCCGTAAGATTAATTAAAATTTCTGCATGGATCAGATGAGACATGAACCTATATTTCTTTATGAATTTGAAAGCGCGGCATTATATACTCCGCCCCCTTTATTTGATGATGGGGAATGAAGTCTTTTTATGAATCTTAAAAAATTCCTGTTTGGTAAAACATTAGACCCCTTTAAACCCGGCCTATTTAAACATGTTGCGTTGATTTCTCTGTTTGCTTGGATTGGCCTAGGCGCTGATGGTTTATCTTCGTCTTGTTATGGACCTGAGCAAGCCTTCTTAGCCTTAGGTGTCCATACCAGTCTTTCTGTTTATGTCGCTCTCGGCATTGTGATTTCTATTTTTATTATTGCCCTGGGTTACAACCAAGTCTTAGAGCTATTCCCCGGCGGCGGCGGCGGCTATCGTATTGCCTCTAATTTACTGGGCCCCCACTGTGGCGTGGTCTCAGGGGCGGCGCTCATTGTCGACTATGTGCTAACCATTGCGATTTCTCTGGCCAGTGGCATGGACGCGATTTATAGCTTTTTACCCCCTTCTTGGCTGGCCTCTAAATTATTAATAGAACTCTTGTTAACGCTGGGCTTAATTCTTTTAAATCTTCGTGGCATGAAAGAATCCATTCAAGTCTTACTGCCTATTTTTATGGGTTTTGTGATCACTCACTTTATTTTAATTTCTTACGGCATTGGGGCCCATGCAAGCCATTTGGCTTCTGTTTTTCATCAAAATCTAAACTCAAATCAAAATCTAGGCGGCCATTTATCTTCTACGGTAGGGCTTTTAGTCACGACTGCATTTGTCCTCCATGCCTATTCTCTCGGAAGCGGGACTTACACGGGTCTTGAGGCTGTGTCTAATAATGTTAATAAACTGGCAGAACCTCGTATTAGAACCGGCAAGCTCACCATGATTTACATTGCGATTTCTCTTTCTATTGTCGCCGGTGGAATCACGCTGCTGTATTTACTTTGGAATGCTGCACCTGTCCCCGGCCAGACCCTCAATGCCGTCGTTTTTGAAAAGATTTTGGGAGAATCTAACTGGGGGCATGCCGGTTTAATTATCACGCTTTTATTCGAAGGCGGCATCTTACTGGTCGCTGCGAATACAGGATTTTTAGCTGGCCCAGCGGTTCTGGCTAATATGGCTCAAGATAACTGGCTCCCCAGAAAATTTAGATTACTGTCTTCTCGTCTAGTGACTAGTAACGGCATCATCGTCTTTGGTGTTTGTGCCATGGTAGTTTTATTACTTTCACGGGGCATGGTGGATTGGCTCGTAGTGCTCTATAGCATCAACGTTTTTATTACTTTCACGCTGACTTTATTTGGTCTCTCTGTCCATTGGATTCGTCATCGCCAAGCTGCTTCACCTCATTGGCTGAGAAAGCTTGTTATGGCAACCATTGGATTTGTTTTAACCGGCAGTATTTTAATTATCACTATCGCGAGTAAATTTACTTCGGGTGGCTGGGTCAGCTTATTTATTACGCTCTTAGTTATTGGCTTTTGCTACGCCGTCAAACGGCATTACAACCAAGTGGGAAAAACACTTAAAGTTCTTGAAAAAGATTTAGCACCTACGCTTAAAGTTCAACATTTTGAACCCCCTCTCATGGATCACCAGGCCCCTACAGCGTTTATCTTGATTGATAACAATCGTGCCGTTGGCATGCATACCCTCTTTTGGATTATTCGTCACTTTGGACGTTATTTTAAAAATTATGTTTTCCTCAGTGTCGGTCAAGTCGATGTTGAAAACTTTAGGGGCGAAGAAGAGTTAAACAAAATGAGAGAGAACGTCAGCGCGAATCTAGATTACTTTACAACTTACTGTCATCAACATGGCCTACCCGCTAAAAGTTATTCGGCTTACGGCGCAGACGTCATGGAACAACTTCATAAGCTCTCCCTTCAAGTACGGGCAGAATTCTCTAACCCTATTTTCTTTGCTGGCCAAATCAGCTTTGAACATGACACTTGGTTCAAGCGGTTATTACATAATGGCATGGCCTATAACTTCCAAAGAAAATTGCATTCTGAAGGGGCTCAGATTTTATTATTACCCATGAGACTCAAAGGATAATTTATAAATTATTTAACCCAGGCAGCCATATAAAAAAATAAAACAGGAAAAAATCCATGAAAAAAACAAATCTCTCTCTTATCGCATTAACCACTGCGCTGATTTTTACAAATTCCAGCTATGCCGCTGACCCAACTGCTACTAATAAAACCCAACTTGCCCCAGAGACTTTTGCGGCCTGCCTCCCTGTCACGAACACACAAACCCTTCCTGATAGTATCCGCTGGTATAACCAATCCGCTGAAAAAAAAGCAATCTACAAAGAAGTCTATTTAATGGCCGATAATTACATTCAATATTGGTTTAATAAAAACCACCCCAAAGAACACACCTGGGGAATTATTCTCGACATCGACGAAACAACTTTGGATAACTCCTGGTTCTCTGTCCAATGCCAAAATGCTGTCACGCCTGAAAATAATTTCGAGCACTATGTCTCTATCCCTGCGAAATCCACAGCTTTACCTGGCGTTGTGCATTTAACAAATCTTGTCCATGACTTAGGCGGCTATGTGAGCTTTATATCTAACAGAAATGGCTCTTATTCAGATTCAACTGGAAACACATTGGACTCCACTGAAAAAGATTTAAAAAATCAGGGCGTCTATTTTGATCAAATTATTTTAAGCAATTACAAACTAGACAAAAATCCAACCAACAAAAATCCTAGATTCCAAGCGGTTATTACAGATCACTATGATAAAAATCTCATGGTCTGGAGTAATACCCTCCCAGCTCATTCAGTCATTGCTTACTTTGGCGATAATATTCAAGACTTCCCAAAACTAGAACAAGCTCAAATGCATAGTCTTAACTGGGACGATTCAAAATATAATTCTTTTGGCCGCGGTTATTTTATTTTTCCAAATCCCATGTATGGATCTTGGCAGGGGATTAAATAGATCTTTAAATTTAGGCTCCGCTTACCGCTGAAATCGTCTCTCCCCCCGTGGGAGAGACAGGCCCGAAAGGCCTTAGCCTTGAGGGACAGAGAGGGGGCCATCTTGAAACAATTTTAAAAAATCCGAACACCTTCAGATTTGATTTCATAGTTTTTCTAGTCTTGCAGCAAGATGGCTAAATAAACTTGATCCCTCTGTTTTTATATAGCGATAGACTCTATTGGCTAATGCTTCATCATAAATATCAGCAACCAAATTTCTATTGCGATGTAAGTTTGACCAAGCATCCCCATCCTTAATTAACCCCTGCTCTAAAGCAGCCTTCAAAGTATCTTTTGCATTACGAACATCAATATCTTTAATCAATAAATAATTTTTTAAAGCATTCCAAGCCAACTCATAAGTAAATTCAAAACGCTGGATGGTCGCATCTCGAGTAAATTCATTTTCAGGTTGCGAAAGCGCGTCAGATAAACGATTTAATGCCGATTTAAATTCAGTTTTTCTTTCAATAAATCGTTGGTAATTCAGATCCATAAAAAGCGCCTTACCTTCTTCTAAAAAATTCAAAGGCGCGGATGCTCTCATAATTCAATACACTCGTCACGCCTAAGCAAATCACCAAGCCATCTATGCCATACGCCAATAAAACATCTGACAAAAAATGCCCGCCCTGCCCCAATCTAATCAAACCAATTAATAAAGAAGCCCCAATAATTATTCCCGCCAAAAGAGTTTTAATTATTTTATTTTTCTTATTTTTATTTCTATTTTTAATTAAAGGCACAAACGCAAAAAATATAAAAACGGCTGAACAATCCCCACAAACAAAAGAACAATTAGTCGGGCATTGATTAGAAACCACCCAGTCTTTTTGGTAATTCAAATCCCCCCCAAAATTGTGAATCTCAACGGGCCTCGGCTGACCCCAGTGATTTTTCAAAACAACGTTGGTAATTAACCCTGGTGCTAATGCAAAACAGAACAAAATATAAAAACAATTTTTTCTATATTTTTTCCAAAACAATCCAATCAAACTTATAAAAACACAGGCCCAGACTGAAAAATTCAAAATTTTTCTAATCCAACTAGCCCAGAAAAACCAAGGCGAATTTAAATAAATAAATTTTTGCCCTGCTTGCCAAAACAAACTAGAAACCCAAAGATCAATTCCAGGGTAAAACCAGAATATTCCCGAAATTAAAATCAAGTAAATCAAAATTAAAATTAATAAATTAATACGTAAATTCATGATCTATCCACCCGAACACCCCCTCTCTGCCCCTCTAGGCCAAGGCCTTTCGGGTCTGTCTCTCCCGCGAGGGGAGAGACGATTCAAGCAATAAGCAAAACTTACATTTATCTCTGATACCCAATCAATTCATACACATAAAAATCCATTTCTTGATGATTTGAAAAAATATCAATTGTATTGATTAAATTAACATGGCTAAAAAATTTTAAAGCTTTCGAGTTTTTATCTCGGGTAATCAAAATATAGTCATCACCTAATTTTAACTTCGTTGTTAAATCGTACTGATCTGCCAAATTCCCATTGGGATTAAAACTATAAACCTGGCCAGGATCCAATCTTAAATAAAACATCGTTTCAGATAAGACCGCCCGATCATCGAATAAATAATTGGCATTCCAATGCTCAAATCTAAAACTCATCAAAGCCTGACCCAAGGTCGGCCAAGGTCGATTTAAATAAAACGGATCTTTCTTAATTAAATGTACGCCGTGTTGATACGCCAATTCATAGCTATATAAACAAAGCCCCAACAAAATATTTATCCCAATGGCCAGGATTAATAAAACCGTTTTGATTTTCTCCAGACTTTTTTTCTCGAGCATCTCTCCCGCTACAAAAATAGAAATCGCTAAATAAATCGGCGCGGCCCAATTGGCATAGGCATGAGAAATCACCGCTTCAATCATGATCCCCAGCAATAACGGCACGATTTGCCAAATCAATAATAAATAAGCTTCAGGGTGTTTTTTAAGCTGCTCAAATCGGGTCAACGCAAACAAGAAAAAGATCAAAACTAATGGCCCCGCAATTGCAAACTGCGAGCCCATAAAATTCCCTAAAGAGCCCCAATGCCAGCCCGCTTCAGACCAATCTAAGTTATGAGATCCCACATGAACAAAAGTCACCCAATGGTTCTGAGCGTTCCAAATTAAATTGGGTAGTAAAACTAAAAAACCAAAAATTAAAGCCAAATAAGGCCCAGAAGTTTTTAAAGTTTCGCGTTTAGAAAAAATTAAAAATAATCCAAAAGATAAAACACAAACACCCATGGTGTACTTAGATAAAAATCCTAGTCCAACCGCCACGCCACAACTAATCCAGGCTGTTTTAGTATTATTTTGAACCCCATCAATAAAATTAAATAAAGCAATCGACCAGAACATAATTAAAAAAGGATCGGTCGAAATAATACTCGCCGAGAAAGTCACCCCAGGCAGTAATAAAAAAATCAGTGCTGAGTAAAAACCCACTTTATGGCTTTGAAACAATCTTTCTGCTGAGAAATAAACCATCAAGCTAGACACGGCATACGTCACAGGTGATAAAAATCTGACGGCGAATAAACCCACGCCATTCATTTGCTGCGCTGCCCACAAAGCCCAAGCAATCATGGGGCTTTTAGAGTGATACCCCCAGGCTAGATGCTGTGCCCAAGTCCAATATTGTGCTTCGTCAATGCCTAAAGGTCTTTGGTTTAAGCCCACATAGGCCAGCCGTATAAAAGTAATTATTAAAATCCAAATCCCAATACCAAAAGGTATTTTTATTTTTGGATGATTAATTTTTTGATCACTCTTTTGTGAATTATCCATGCAGTCAAAGCCCCTAAATAAAAACCAATTAAAACGTCCGAAGGATAATGATCTAGCGCCAAGATTCGAGCACTGGCACACAAAAATCCTAAAACTAAAAACATCCAAAAAAATCGGGGGAATAACAAAGCCAGCCCCATACTATAAGCACCCAAAACTGTCGAATGCCCAGAAGGAAAAGACCAATAAGCGGCATGGAATTTCCAAAAATAAAACCCATAAAGATGCTGAGAAGAAATCAATAACTCTGGCCGAGCCCGACCTAATAAGCCCTTTAGGACATCACAAATAATTCCGCTAATCACAATAGAAATTAAAAGATAAAAACAGTTAAAACTAATCTGATTTTTTTTAATAACCCCTTTAAAAAAAATAAATCTCAAAACCAAAATACTGACCAAAATACTTAAGGGATAAATCGCATTACCAGGCAGTGTTAGTAATTCAGCCCAATGGAGTTCTGTTTTAGATAAACAATGAATAATCCAAAACGGCACATAGGGGTCTAGATAAAAATAAGATAAGACGGCCAAGAGAAACCATAAAAATACAAACCAAGGGGTGTTAATCCATTTCATACAAACACCTCAATCGATGATGTTTTCACCTCTCCCCTTGCGGGAGAGGGGGGCCATTCCAAGCAACCCCCTCTCTGTCCAAAAAAATAATTTATTTTTTTGTCCTGTCTCTCCCGCAAGGGGAGAGACGATTCAAGCAATCGTTCCCGCCTCATTCAGCTGCCTCAATCACATCTAACGTCTGCCAATGCCCGCCGTTATATCTAAAGCCTTCGATCTGATCGACGATATGAATTTTCAAATCCAACGGCTTCGCTAATTTATAAAATTCTGGCAGCTGGGAATCCAACAAAACAACCGCTGTAAAACCAGTGTTTTTCATGAGCCCTGGCAAATCAGACAAATGCACTTCATGAACTTTCTCAGTCCCGATATTAAAAACAACGGACGGCTCGTTATACCCCGTGATTAATAATGGCCGTCTCGCAGACAGCTGATCATAAATCCCTGATCGCTCTAGATGCGTAACCAACTTTTGAGTCATCCAAAAATTAGTCATCTCAGGTAAAATTTTCTCAAAAATAATCGGCCAAACTGTCAGGCCCAAAATAAATAAACTAATCAGACTTAGTTTTAAATTATTTAATCTAACTCCAGTCCAGACCATCAAACCCACAAAAATTAAAATCCCGCCTGCGATCCAAGACCAAAGGTTATAAACCCCGTCGATTCGATGCGGCAAAATAATTAAAACCGCCGCTAAAACAAATACACATAACAACCAAATCCCTTGATAAACCCTCAGGACATATTTCCAGTTAGATTGGATCGTAACCAATCTCAAAACCGCCATGCTGAGAATTAAAAATAAAGCAGGAAAAACGGGCATGACATATTGGGGTAACTTAGTGGGAACCAATTCAAAAAAAATCCAAACAGGAACAATCCAAGCTAATAAAAATCTCATGTGAGTTTTATGCCGATCCATCCAAGCCAATTTAAATCCTTGGGGTAGCCATAAAGACGCTGGAAATAAAAACAGCGGTGACAGCAATAAAAAATACCCAGGCCACTGACCATGGGATTCTTGTCCACCCGCTAGTTTGGGCAAAACATCCCCATGAACCATGTCCCATAAGAAATTACTATGACCTGCCATCGACATGGGAACCAGCCAAAGTGCCGTCAGTAAAATCAAAACAGAAATCCCTGACGCGGGTTTTAATTTGGGCCATAGACTAAAAGATCGATCAAAAATAAAAATAAATATAACCGTCAGAAACCCAACCAACGGCGTTAGGCCCTTGATCAAAATTCCTGCCGTCATGGCCAACCAAAATAACCAGGGGTATCCCCGAGAAACTAACCCTAAACGATGGGTCTCATAGATTTTCCATAAAGCCCCTTGCATCAAAACCATACAAGCCAGCAAAACACTATCTGTATTGGCCATATGAACTTCGATATTTAATAAAAAGCTCATAGCCAAAAAACAAGCCGCTAAACAAGCAATGGCATCGCCTAAAGATCTTCGCCAGAAAATAAAAACACCCAACACACTGATCCATGCCCCTAACACAGAAATAAATCTGTACGGCCACATATCAAAAGACTCGGGCCCTGTAGTCATTTTAACTAGGCCTGCTTGAAGCCAATAAATACCCGGCGGTTTTAAATGCCTAGGTTCATTTTGAAAATTAATTTGGGTCACATCATGGGTTTCTAAAATTTGCTTAGACGCTTGAACATAGAGCGCCTCATCTCGATCTAAGGTCGGAATAGAATTAATCCCAGAACAAAATAACCAAGCACTAATCAGAGTTAAGACCATCAGAACCACTAATAAAAAAACAGAGGGGCCTAACTTTTTTTTATTTGTAATCATTTTTTATTTTTTAATCTCTTTCCCGACTTCTTTCCCGACTTCTTTCCCAATTTCTTTTCCAATCGCCCTCGATGGCCGGCGGACCAACCACATGACGCCAAACAAATCTACGATTCCTACAAATAGACGATTCATGACGCCATATTTAGATACCCCTCGTAATCGTTCCCGATGAGAGATTTTAATATTAATAATTTCTGCGCCTTCTCTCTTAGCCAAAGCAGGGAGAAACCGATGCATATTTTTAAAATGGGGCAGATCCATAAATAAATTTTTGGGAAATAATTTCAGACCACACCCCGTATCAGGACAGCAATCTTTCAATAAAGCCCCCCTAACTTTATTAGCAATTCGAGAAGATATTTTTTTCATTCGGGTATCTTTTCGATTGGCTCTGTGTCCCGCAATTAAGACCCAATTTTTCTGAACCGCACGAGCTAATTTCGGGATGTCATGAGGATTATTTTGTCCATCACCATCCAACGTCGCGACCCAGTAATACCGAGCTTGTTTGACTCCGGTAATCACCGCCCGAGATTGTCCTGAATTTTGCTCATGACGAATAATTCTCAATTGGGGAATTTTGTTTTGTAACTCTAAAAGACGAGCGACCGTCTGATCTTTACTGGCATCGTCGACAACTAAGATTTCAAATACAGGAAAAACAGCTAAGGCTTCTGCGGCTTCGAGCAACAGGGGCTCGACATTGTCTTCTTCGTCATACATCGGAATAACTAAAGATATTTCCCGTACTAAATCCATCATGTTTTGGCTGATCCCCACTCAAAAAGGCGCGAATCATATCAAAATTTAAATCTGAAAGAACCGGGCGTTTTTTAGGGTTTTTAGGACTGCAATTGAATGATTGGTAGGGGCAGCCGGCGGGCTGTTCTTACCAATCAAAATCTAATTTCAAATTTTTTCCAAAGCACTTTGAAATGTCTCAAAAAGTTTACTTTCTTTCTCTTTATCAATCCCCCCTGACCTCCCTAAAACTTTTCTAAACAAATTCACCGCTTCTTTTTTAGCGGACTCTATTTTTCTTTTAGATTTTCCTTGGGCTTTCAACTTAAAGAGTGAGCTTAAGGCCTGACTACATTTCATAGAGTTCGTTTGAGCGCAGCATCTAAACAACTTATTTAATAAAGGATCACGGTGGCGATTTAAGGTATCCAAATCTGCGGAATAACCAACATTAAACGACTGCATCAGTAATGATATGACTTTTTTATGGCCTATATTGAGCTCCGGCTCCGGCTCAGGGTGATGCGAGTCGTCAACTGACCTAGCTGGTACGCTGCTAACAAGTTCTTTGGTAAAAATTTCAAGCGCTTTAATCTGTCTTTCTTTTGACCCCTCTTTTAGCTCTAAAGGCTTTGTAGAAGCCAGGGTGGCAATACTGCTTTCACCTACCAAAGAGGCTGGCGACGCCACACTACGAGAAGAATTTAGAGCCGGCATAGCTGAAACAGAACTACGACCATTCTTTATTTTAGATAAAATAGTCTCAGAAAAATTATTTGATCCTATACAACTTCCCAATATCGTTCCTGGCAAAACAGCCTGAATAATCATTAGGACAGCACCGCTGTTTGACACCCATTGATTAAAAGCAGGAGCCATTTCCGAAGAAGAATCCAGCTCAATTTGAACCCATCCTAAATCAATACTTCGATCACCCATTTTTTTTAAAAGCTGAGTAATCAATCCCACTAACTGTGAATTGGGGGGGTTGCATCTTTTTATAATTTCTAAATCTCTCGGAGCCAGAACAGGAGTTTGTGCTTCCAGCAGTTGAACTAACCAATGTTCCGTTGGTCTAGGCGCTGCATCAGATACGGGGGGAGGGGAAGCACTGCTAATACTCATCGAGCTAAATGAATCTCTTGAAGAAGGCGACTCTCGAGCTGCTATCTCTTTTTTTGTCTCTACAAGTCGTTTTTCTACCGGCGATTTTTGATGAAATCTAAAACTAATTGCATCTGCCGACGCTGCACCGAAAGCCTGGTTATACCTTTCTTGTGCTTTAAAAATTTCATCAAAAAAATCATTAACATCTGAGTCAAGATTCACCTTAGCCAATTCCACCTCGATATTTAAATTTTTAGTAATATTTTCCAATCTTTGAAATTGATAAAAACGATCTTTAAAAAGAGTTCTTCCACCAAAATTGTTTTCAATAAAAGCATTAACCCTATTAAATTGCTGGGTATAAAATTTTTGGGGCCTCGCTACTTTGATTCTCTCGATTTCTTTTAACGCTTCTTGAACCATTGAAGCCCTAGAGACTGCCTCAAAGCGCTCTCTCTCAATTTCTATTTCTTGTGGATATCCTGACATATTAAATCCCCTTCTTTCGTTCATCACATTTTTGTTTTTTTATTCTCAAGGGACATTAATACTCTTATTTGCTTAAAAGAATATTTAAAACGTGATATTCAATATAATTTTAAATGACTATTTTTGATCAATTAATAATTTTCACCCTGTCATAGAGTAAATGCATCTTACAAATCCCTCCTCCCTTTATTGGGTACACTGCAACCTCTAAATATCATAATTAGCGTGATAAATAGATTGTTCAATATACCCTTTAGAACAGGGTAAACGCATCTTAATCTCAATAATGGCAAGGCTTATGAGGATGTTTCGCGTAGGGGCAGACCTGTGTGTCCGCCCACGTTCGGTGGCAGGTGCCGATCACGGGCAGACACACAGGTCTGCCCCTACGGGGGCATTCAATTCATTGTAAATTTTTTGGTACCGATCATGAGAAAGCATAGAGATCCATCCAATCAGTCTTCATGAAAACATTGCCATTACTGAGATTAAGATGCGTTTACCCTGATCAAAATTAATCAATAAAAAATTGGCAAATGAGATCGCTGAAATTGTGGGATTAAAAAAATCACACTGCAAAATAAACCACAAAAACCGCTGTCAGCAGCCAAAGCATGGGGTGAATCTTGCGAATTTTCCCTTGGGCTATTTTTAAAATTAAATAACAAATAAGCCCTAGCCCAACCCCATCCGCAATCGAAAAAGTCAGAGGAATTAATAACAAAGTAATCACTGCTGGAATAAATTCTGAGCTTTCTTCCCAATCCACTTGGGCAAAAGGCTTAACCATCATGCAGCTGACATAAAACAAACCACAGGCCGTGGCGTAATTAGGGACACTCTCAGCCAAAGGCGCAAAACACAAAGTCATTAAAAACAAAAGGCCAATGACTATCGCTGTGAACCCCGTTCGCCCTCCGGCTCGAATCCCTGCTGCTGATTCGACAAACGCTGCCAGTGTTGTTGCCCCCACGAGAGAAGCCCCCGTCGTTGCAATGCTTTCTGCTAACAAAGCTCTATTGATTTGATTAATAGGTGGCTTAGTTTTTCCCATCAGATGGGTTAGCCCTAACATGGTCCCCGTCGAATCAAACAAAGCCACCATCAAAAAAGTAAAAACCAAAGGCCAGGCTTGCTTGTTCTCAATGGCCTTAAAATTAAAATCAGCCCAAGTTCCGCTATGGGGAAGACTGGCTGAAAAGACGCCATGAAATGGACTAATTTTTAATAACATTCCTAAAGCACTGACTAGTAAAATCCCAATCAAGATGGCCCCAGGAATATTTTTGCGATCTAAAACAGCGATGATTAAAAACCCTAAAAAAAACAAAAGAACACTAGGACTCTCAATACTTCCCAGCTGAACCAAAGTCACAGGAGAGCTAATAATTAATCCTGTATTTCTTAAAGCAATTAAGCCAATAAAAAAACCAATCCCAGCAGCAATGGCACAGCCTAGCGAATGAGGAATGGCTTCTAGGATCATTTGTCTCACACGGGTGAGCGTAATCGCCAAAAATAATAAACCCGCAATAAAAACAGCGGCGAGTCCTGCTTGATACGGCAGACCCATTTTTTGGACGACAACATAAGTAAAAAAAGATAACAGCCCTAACCCCGGTGCCATTCCAAAAGGTAAGTTAGAAATCAGGCCACATAAGATCGAAGAAAACGCCGTAATTAAAGCAATGATCCAAAAGCTCTGCTGAAGATTCATACCTGCTTGGTGCAACATTTGTGGCTCAATAATAACGACATAAGCCATGGTCACGAACGTCGTTAATCCCGCTAATAATTCTCGAGAAAAATTTGTTTGATTCAATTCAAATTTAAAAAACTGAGCCAGTGTCATTCAATAAAATCCTCAGAGATAAAAAGGCGGCGGAGTATCCGCATAAATAGCCCTTAATTCCAGCGATGCTAAATGGGCTGGTTTATTTTTTATTGGATTAAGATTTTTTCTTTTTTAATTAACTTTAAATCGATATCCTCGCGCGCCTTGCCCATTTTTAAAGAAGGAAGACCCTTATGACTTTTGTCGTGACTGAATCCTGCATCAAATGTAAATACACTGATTGTGTCGAAGTCTGTCCTGTTGATTGTTTCTATGAAGGCCCTAATTTCTTAGCTATCAATCCAGATGAATGCATTGATTGTGCTTTATGTGAACCCGAATGCCCTGTTTCAGCCATTGTTTCTGAAGATGATCTTAAACCAGACCAAGAACTATTTTTAAAAATTAATAGGGACAAATCAGCCCTCTGGCCGAATATCACAGAGCGAAAAGATGCGCCGTCCGATGCAGATGACTGGAAAGAAATCAAAGATAAAAGACAGTATTTGGCAGATTAGATCTCATGAAAAAATCCCTTGGCGTTTTTGCTCTGACCATGATGACCCTTTCAGCCGTCTTAAATTTACGGGGAATCCCCATCATGGCCTCTTTAGGGGCTTGGTCGGTTATTTATTATTTATTAGGCGCTGTGTGTTTTTTAATCCCCAGTACGATTGTCTGTGTTGTGCTTTCCAAACAATATCCAGAAGCGGGTGGAATCTATCTTTGGGTGAAAGAAGGCCTGGGAAACTCTTGGGGATTTTTAGCCATCTGGATGGAATGGGTTAATAACCTTGTTTCTACTCCAGCAACCCTGGCAACGCTGATCGGAACTTTGTCTTTTGCAGGTTTAAGTTTTTTAAATAACTCACCCTCACACTTATTTATAACGCTCTGGCTGATTTATTTCTTAGTCACCTGGCTCAACGCCTCGAATATCGCAACGTCTTCAAAATTAAATATTGTGGGAGCGCTAGTAGGCACTTTAATACCCGGTTTATTGATTATGGGGTTAGCCATCACAGCTTTTTTATATCACCCCCACCTAGCCTCTTCTGTGAGGACTTCTGGATTTTTATCTTTAAAGCCTCTGGCTTTTTCGAATACGGCTTTATTTCTCAGTGTTCTTTCTGCTTATTCAGGCATGCAAATTACGGCATTTCATTTTCAAAATATTTCTAACCCCGCAAAAACATTACCTCGTGCGCTGATTATTTCTTGCGTATTGATTTTATTTTTATCGATTGGTACTGCCCTCGCTATTTTCAGCATTATCCCCCCAGCTTCTCTCCAGCTTATTACTGGGGTGATGCAAAGCTTTCAGGCTTTTTTTAATTTTTTTGGATTAAAAAACTTAACTTATTTACTGGCGATTGCTTTGGCCATTGGCAGCTTGGCTTCTATGAGCGCATGGGTGATTGGCCCGGCTCGAGGATTTTTTATGTTTGCCAAAACAGAAAATCTTCCCAAAATTTTCACGCAAATTAATAAACACGAAATGCCCGTGGGTATATTAAAAATTCAATTATTGATTGGGACACTCTTACTTTCTGTTTATCTCTGGATGCCGAGTATTAACCAGGCGTTTTGGTTCCTAATTGTTATTACTAGCCAGTTTACGCTCTTAATGTTCGCGTTAGTTTTTATTGTCGCTATCAAAACTATTGACTCTATTTTTATCAAATTAATTTCAGGCCTGGGACTCATCACTGTTTTACTGGGATTTTCTTTAGGATTAATCCCACCCGCGTTATTAAAAATATCCCACCCCAGTGTTTATCTATTAGAGATAATCCTAACAGACTGTTTAATTCTAGGGATTCCGGCCATCTGGATTGGTTTTTCTAAAAAAGAATTACTTCTTAGCGACCCACTTGCTTAAAATTTCGATAATTTTTGAAGCTTGTTCTTCGCTCGAAATATTAAATTTAGATTGCTGTTTATAGACCCCGTCCATTTTACGATAACGTCTAATCGTAAACTTCACGTCGCTGTATTCGTTTTTAGAGGGAACCCAATCTTGATATTTAAAAACCAACGTGGCCCAAGCACCTTTAGATAAAATTTCTTTATCTAATTGTTTGACTGTTGTTACGCCTTCTTCAATATATTCAATGCTTAAATCATCTACGGATCCGGACATTTTTATTTATTCCTATGTTTAACAACTTTAAAAAAACCGGGAGTGTACTGATCAGACACCCCAGCATCAAGAAATCCCTATCCCGCAAAGCCCATCTTCGCCAAATACTCTTCAAAACTACCTTTTGAATTTAAGACTTCAGCTCTTTCGTCTTTGATTGATTGAACGGTCATCGCATCCATTTGTTTAGAAATCACGGGATCCAAAATAATTTCTTCAAAATAAGCCCGATGCTCTTGAGCCTGGATTAATCCAAATTCTTGATGTGATAAATTTTGGGCCTGCATGTAATTTAAAATTTGCGCAGAGGGTGTCTGATTAATATCTTGAATTTTAATTTTCTCAGCCAAGACAGCGCGCGTAAATTCACCCGGATTTTTGCCAGGGGTTTTTTCTAATCCAACACAGGCATCCATGACTTTGGCCAGCTCGAATAATTCAGACATTAAAATCTCAGCAGCGTCTTTCAATAAAATTGTTTTATTTTCTAGATTTAATTCACATCGGGGATCTCTCCCCCGACAGACGACTTGTTTGAAATTATTTTTGGTATTTAAAAAACCAGGTTTATCTAAAGGCCTGTTAGATCCCAAGGCACAGTAAGTTAAAAACACATCCATAAAAGCGCTCTGAGTGGGTGTAATACCCAAAGGCGTTAATGGATTTAAATCTAACACTCGCACTTCGATATATCTGACTCCTCGACGGCATAAAGCTTCCGTCGGTCTTTCGGCAGATTCTGTAATTTGTTTAGGTCGAATGGGGCTGTAATACTCGTTTTCTATTTGTAACAAATGGTCATTAAGCTGAATTCTTTTATTATTTTTATATACCCCCAACTGGGTATATTCAGAATAAGGCGTACTGACAGCCAACTTTAAACTTCTGGCATAGGCATGAGGGTTATTCAAAGAAATACAAATTTGAGATTGAGATTTATTTTGATAGCCAATGTCGCTCATTCGCAGTGACGTCGCATATTCGCCAATCAACGTATTATTTAAAAAAGGCTGTAAACAAGTACTAACTTCTCGGCCCGCTAATAAACTTTTATCACAGGCCGGAGAGGCTCCAAATAAATAGGGCAAGATCCAATAATTTCTAAAATAATTTCTGAGCAAAATAAAATAGACATCTGATTTAGAGTGAGAATTAGATTGATCTTGTTTTGGAAAAAGCGTTTCAAAAAAACTATTGGGGAAAGAAAAGTTGTAATGCAATCCTGCAATGATTTGCATGCGCTTCCCATAACGGGTCACTAAGCCTTCTCGATATAATTTTTTAAATTGTCCTATGTGACTACGCCCATAATCAGCGATGGAAATATCTTCTTCGCAGACCACCCCCATCGGCATACTCATGGGCCAGAAATATTCTTGCTGTTGATCCAAGTGATGCCAAGCGTACGCACTAATGCTTTCCAGAGAATCAAAAAGATTTGCTCGGCCCCACAAAGGCGGCGTAATAATTTCTGTCAGGCTTTCTGAAAAATCAGTCGTAATCGTTGGATGAGTTAAAGCTTTGCCTAAAGAAGCCGGGTGCGGCTGATGCGAAAGCTGCCCATCAAAACTCACACGCAAATTTTCTTTTTCGATGCCTCGCATCAAACAAGTAAAGATTTTTTGGTCTGAGTTTAATAAACGATCAAAAGCCGATTTCAATGATTTAATCCTTGGTTCTTGTTATTGAGTCCCATATTTTTTTTCGATCGCATGAAACACGGCTCTTAATGCCATGGCTTCTCCGCCTTCTGGTTTACCCGGTCTCGAAGAAGTATTAAATGCCATCAAGTCAATATGACACCAAGTAATATTTTCACCCACAAAGTTTTCTAGAAATAAGGCCGCTGTAATCGCCCCACCGTAAGACACTTTGCTCATGTTATTTAAATCAGCGATGTTAGATTTCAAATGGGCTTTATAAGGCTGATGTAAAGGCATCGGCCATAAGGGATCTTCGTATTTCAGACCCATTTCTAAAATAAGACTTGAAAATTTTTGATCATTCGAAAATAAAGCGGGAAGATCTGCCCCCAGCGCCACTCTTGCAGCCCCAGTTAACGTCGCAAAATCAATAATTAACTCCGCTTGATTCTCAGAAGCTAAACATAAAGCATCCGACAAAATCACGCGGCCTTCAGCATCTGTATTACCAATTTCAACCGTCAGACCTTTTCGAGTTTTAATCACATCGCCAGGTCTATAGGCATTTCCAGCCACTGCGTTTTCAACTGCAGGAATATAAACAGTCAAATAAATTGGCAATTGAGCGGCCATAATTAATTTTGCCAGGCCTAATACATGGGCTGCGCCACCCATGTCTTTTTTCATCCAACGCATGCCTTCAGCATCTTTGAGATCCAAGCCGCCCGTATCAAAACAGACGCCTTTGCCGATTAAAGTCACTTTTGGATTTTTTGGATTCCCCCAAGAAAATTGGATTAATCTAGGCTCATCATCACTGGCACGACCCACGGCATGAATTGCTGGGAAATTTTTATTTAACAAATCTTGGCCCGTGATGCATTCAAATTGAGCGTTAGATTCTTGAGCTATTTTTTCAGCCCACAAAGCCAATTCTGACGGCCCCATATCTTCTGCGGGAGTGTTAATTAAATCTCTAATTAAATAATGTGCCTGGCAATAATTTAAAATTATTTCTAATGCTTGGTCTGAGACGATTAATCTTTTAGAAAAACTAGTGCGGTTTTTTTTATAACGCTCAAATTTATACCCTTGCAAACCCCAGCCAATTGCGGCTTGGATAAAATCAAAACCGGTTAGACCTTCTGAATAATAATCCCCAGCAGGAAGACAATCATAAGCAGCAGCCAAAGAATCCATCACAGATTCCCCACGAATTACCAAAGCTAATAAATGATGATTCTCTTGGGGTATTAAAACAGTCTTTCCCACTTCTGGAGAAAACCTAAGATTTTCTAGCCAATCTTGAACTGTTTGAGTTTGATGGTTTACCCAATCCGTATATTCAGCCCGAGTGATCACTCTCAAAAATCTTTTTTGAGAATTATTTTTCTGAGAAGAATCCTGATGAGAAACAAAAAAATTGGCGGGATCTAAGCCGATGTGGATGTCGTGAGCCATTGATTCAAGAGGCTAATTTGAGGGAGGCCAAGGCTACCCACATCTTCTTGTAGCGTCAACGTGTCTGTCATGTATTTATACTCGGCCTGGGTATAGTTTTTACGGTCTGAAAATAACTGATTCGCCTGATCTAATACATTTACAATGGTCTCTGTTCCGACT
Source organism: Thiotrichales bacterium (assembly GCA_947478175.1). GTDB lineage: Bacteria > Pseudomonadota > Gammaproteobacteria > Francisellales > CACEW01 > CAMCUU01. Next base: position 81,938 of record CANJUQ010000001.1, read on the forward strand.
TTATATTCTTCGTCTAATTGCTTTAAAGACAGCTCATCTGCCGTGACCGCTTGTTTCAAAGCAGCGACTTGGGAGATATCAGAAATCACAGAACGATAATCTTGGCGAGTCTGCGCGACCGTATTTCGATAAGTCTGCAACGTAGTATCTGTTTGAGCATCATAAGAACGAGCTGCTTGGATGGTCGAAGCAAACAGCGCTGTTCCTTCAAAAATATTCCAGCTGGCTTGTAACTGGATAGCCCAGCTATGGGAGCTTCTTTCACCTGCAAAATGCTCAACCAAAACCGTATCATTCGCATTGGTGTGGGCCAAACCATAAGTCGCAACAAAATTAACCTGAGGTAATTGATTACCGACTTCTTCTGTGATGACTTGCTTAGAACTATCAGCAGTCAAACGTGCAGCGATCAAAGTTTTATTATTAATTTCTGCTTCACGAACCCATGTCTCTATATCTGCAGGGTCAGGCGAAGCAAAGGGGAAAGTTTCTTTAGGCGCGGCTAAATCTGTATAACGAACGCCTGTTAGCTTAGATAAATTACTGACATCAATTTGCAATTGAGATTGATCTTTGATTTGCGTGGCATAACTTAAATCATAATTAGCTTCAGCTTGCTTAACAGCTTTAATTGTACTTAAGCCTGCTTGGAATTTTTCTTGAGTTTGCTTGAGCGTTCGGCCATAGAAAGACACGGCCGCGTCATCAGAAGCCAAGACACCTTTATCTTGAAGAATATTAAAATAATCCGTCGCAACGGTCAGAATAAAACTTTGAACATTGGCCTGATAAGTCGCTTGAGCGGACGCTGAAGTATCGCTTTGAGAGAGTGTCGTTCCCCAGAGATTTAAATTAAACACTGGCTGCGACAAGCTCACTGTCTCTGTGTCCCACAGAGCGCTATCGTTATAACTCGATGTGTTATAAGCCGTCGCATTACCCACTGCGGATAATGACACCGTCGGAAATAGCCCACCCACTGCTGAGTAATAACCCTGCTGTGCCGCTTTTTGCGTCGCGTCATAGCCTTGAAAAACAGGCGCGTTAGTTTTGGCCTGTTGATAAGCACCGAGCAAATCAACTGCGTAAACATTCATGGAAACAGCAGAAAAAAAAGCCAGTGCCAGTGGCGACACGAGCGATCTTCTAGCAAACCACATAACCCAAACCTAAAGGCTAAAAAAAATGAGGGGCGAGTCTAGCACCCTCCCTATTCTTTGGGTAGCTCGGTTTCACATAGATTTTCAGCTTGAATTGATCCGTCTTGTTGAAGAGAGGTCGGTAATTCATTTTGCTTCGGGTGAATACGTGCAAAAATTTCCTCTCGATGAACCGAAACACTCTTAGGTGCATCAATTCCAAGTCTAATCTGGCTGCCTTTTGCATGAAGAACGGTGATTTTTACGTCATCACCAACAATGACAGATTCGCCCACTTTTCGGGTTAATATAAGCATCCCTGCGCTCCTAGTTATAATTATTTTTAATCTAAGTTCGTTTTTATAGTCCGGGCGCATGACAGCATTTTTTTCATTGCCAATCAATAGGATTACTATTTAACTTGATATTAAAACTATAAAAATAAAATCCAAAAAATCAACAAAAAGCTTATCAATATTGATTAATAACCGTGTTTATTTTGTTTTAAAAAAAAGTTGAACAACACCAAGATTTTCACGCTTTTTTAAAATTTTTTTCAATCATTCCTCTCTCATCTCCAGATCATCTCCAGATTGCTCTTCATGTATGCGTTTGCCAGACTCTGCGCCTTTTCATTTTGTATTCCCCCTCACCTAAAAAAAGATGATTCAATGACTTCGTTTTTACGCCACTCCTCGATTTTTTTTCTTGCTTTATTTTTGCCATTTTTTTTATTCGCTCAGCCTTCAGATTCTTCTTCCAATTTTATTCCCTTAAATAATTTACCCAACTGGAATACAGACCACCAAAGCCAAGCGATTCCGGCGCTTTTAAATACTTGCCAAAAACCCAAAAAAAACTCAGCAGCGACTTCTGTTTCTTTCAAAACTTTTTGTTACCAACTTCAGAAAAATCCTCAGCTATCTGACTTACAAACCAGAGCCCTTTTAGAAAAATATTTCGTCGCTATCCCCATTAAAAATCAGGGCAATCCAACAGGCTTATTTACGGGCTATTACGAACCCATGGTCGAAGGTTCGCCGGTCAAAACAGCCGTGTATTCCGTCCCGATTTATGGCAAGCCCTCAGGCCTCGTGAAAACCAATATTAATGGCAAATCAACTTATCGAATCTTAAAAAATGGCCATTACCAGTCTATTCCAGACCGCGCCATGCTGGTTCAAAACCCACCCCAAAATACCCCCGTTCTTGCTTGGATTCATTCTTCAATTGATCAGTTTTTTTTACAGATTCAAGGCTCAGGTCTAATAAACCTAACCAATGGCCAAAATCTTCTGATTGGCTATGCCGGTGAAAATGGCAAAAACTATTTTCCGATTGGCGCTTACCTAGTAAAAACAAATGCGCTGTCATCCAAAAATATTTCCATGCAGTCCATTCAAGACTGGCTCGAAGCCCATCCAAAATCGGCTCAAATGGTCATGAATTTAAACCCTTCTTTTGTCTTTTTCAGAGCCCTTAAAACAAATCAACCTATTGGCGCAGAAGGCGTTGAACTCACCCCTTATCGATCACTGGCAGTCGATCGCCGATTTACTTCTCTGGGAACGCCTGTTTGGCTCAGTACTTCTTTGCCTCAAAGCAATACCAGCAGCACAAGCAATACAACCCATAACGAAACCTTCGACCGCCTCTTAGTCGCCCAAGACACTGGCGGCGCCATCAAAGGCCCCGTTCGCGGTGATGTCTATTTCGGCAGTGGCACAGAACCTGAATGGCTCGCAGGACATATGCAATCTTCTGGAGAACTTTGGGCACTGCGACCTAAAACATTTTAAATTCTTTGGCGCTTTCGTTTTTAATAAAACACTAATCAACATCGATTAATGTCTATAAAAACGATAACTATAAAGTGAATTTTCATGCCAAATATCTCACTAAAAACAGTGGAACTTGAAGAATACCCCGCCGCTAGGCAGCTAAAACTTATTAGTTCAGCTGATCAAAAAATTCTCTCTGACTGGGCTAGCACTGTTGTTCCCACGCATTATTTTTTCTATTTCTTTAATTTCGTGTTGTCTCTCCTAGCTGGAGCGACAGCTGGAAAACTAGCCGATTCCCACGTCAAAACCTATGCCATGCCTTTTGCCGTTATTGATCCCTTGTTAGGCCTTGATGTCATTCAAACTAAACGAGATATTTTTGGCTGGACTAAAGCTGGACAGAGCAAACTACACGCTACTGAAAGAAAGTCTTGGCTCGCCGTTCAAGTAACCTTTGCAATATTAACCATCATTCCCAACACTGCAGTTGCCTCTTGGGGGATTAATAAAAACTTACTGACCACCCTGGGAGCCTCTGCTGTTTTAGCCCCTGTTTCTGCTGCCATGCTGCTCGCCCTTTCTATTCGAGGCGCGCTTGGATGTGCTTACAACTTACGCCAAGCCAATCTTGCTAAGAAAAAAATAGACCCATTTTTTCTTTTAGAAGACCGCTATAAAAAATACCAAGTGGTTCAAAAAAAACAACGATTAGAACAAGAGCGCCGACGTCTATTGACTCAAATTCAAGCGCTCGTTCATCTTGCTAACCTATCTAAAGAAATTTCCCTCAAAGAATTCCCAGCAGAAAAACAAAAATTACTGACAGATTCTCAAGCACTGTTAGACCAAAATCCGATCGCTCTATCAAATCCGGCCCATATCGAAGCGCTTGGGAATTATTTGATCCACAAACAAGAAGCCAAACCCAAAATACTTCAAAAAAGAGCCTTGATGGCTTCTCTCTCCAGCCTTGGGACCTTATTTAGCGCGCTTTCTATATTAACCGCTCCTTTCCCACCAGTTGCTATGGCTTTTGGAATTATGGCCACCGTTTGCTTAAGCATTACTGCAGTGAATCGAATCAATGAAATGTATAAACGTCGTGTGGCACAAAAAACCACTCAAACGGTTTTACTGGCCATAGCGACTCGATTAAACACACAGAACGATCATGCAGTGGCGGAATTATTCCAAACTATTCGAGATCAAGAACCTCATTTAAAATTTTTTGTTAATAGAAAAATAAAAAAAGCGGCTCAAGAAAAAGTAGCCCTGGCCCAATTCAAATTAAAAAATTTAATATCAGATGCCATCGTACGACAAACACTCAAAATCCCGGCAGGCCAAAATCCATTGGATAGTATTTCTTCAAGCGATCGAGAACGCATCCTGGTTGACTATTGCAGAACCCATCGCACCCAAGCAGAGCGTTATCTTAAAAATAAGCCTGATGATCAATTTGAAAAAGAAACAGACCAACTCTTTTCAGGGGCAATAAAACAAGAGACTACTCTAGCAAGAAGCTCTACACCTGAAAGCAGCACCGCCCACCCTCCTAGTGCAACCGTTTTTGTTTCAGTAGTAGCAACACAGAGTCCTGGTTCTACTACATCAGAGAATTCACGCTCCGAGAGCTCTTTTGGAAAAGATTAGCTTGAAAAAAATTACATTGTAATTACAATATTTCTATGAATAAAATCACTTTTGAATGGGATGCCTCCAAGGCATCTTCTAACAAAAATAAGCATGGCATTAGTTTTGAAGAAGCACGAACTGTCTTTTACGATGAAAATGCAGTGATTATTAATGACCCTGAGCATTCTGATGATGAAGATCGTTTTATCATGCTGGGATTAAGCGTTATTTCTAGAATTTTGGTCGTCATACACTGTTATCGTGAAGAAGAAGAAAAAATCATCCGAATCATTTCAGCTAGAAAAGCAACTAAAAAAGAATCCACACAATACCGAGGCGATCTATGAAAAAAGAATATGACTTCTCTCAAGCAAAAAAAAACCCCTACATCCGGGACTTGAAAAAACAGGTCACTATTAGATTGGACTCGGACACTATTATCTACTTTCAACATCTAGCAGAAGATAATGGCATTCCTTATCAAACGCTGATTAATTTATATCTTCGTGACTGCGTTCAAAAAAATAAAAAACTAGATATGCGCTGGTAAATTTTTTGATTGAAAAAACCATGACCAATCCAAACAAGAAGACTAGCCCGTGCTTTCAAGCGTTTTCTTAGGTAAAATCGCGCCCCTGATTGGGTTGGCCACCCTGCCACCCCAACGCGGGCGAACACGAGGTTCGCCCCTACACCAACCCCCTCTGGGAAACTCGTCAAAAAATCAAAAAATTCGGACAATCTTCCATGACAATCCATTCTGAAATTAATCCTACTAGCGCTGCCAAGTACCACGTTAAGACTTATGGCTGCCAAATGAATGCTTATGATTCCCAAAAAATGGGGGATATTTTAAACGCAGAATTTCAAATGGATTCGACAGAAAATCCTGAAGAAGCTGAAATTATTTTATTAAACACTTGTTCTATTCGTGAGAAAGCCGAAGAAAAAGTCTTTGATCAATTAGGTCGATATCGTTTACTCAAACTTAAAAATCCTAAATTAATTATTGGCGTGACGGGCTGTGTTGCTTCTCAGGAAGGCGCCAATATTTTAAAACGCGCCCCTTATGTTGATTTAATTATTGGACCCCAAACACTCCATCGATTGGCCGGCATGGTCAAAGAAATTCGTGAAAAAAGAAAACCCCTAATAGATATTTCTTTTCCAGAAATTGAAAAATTTGATCATCTCCCCGAACCCAGAGCCGAAGGCGTCAAAGCCTATGTTTCTATTATGGAAGGCTGTAGCAAATATTGTTCTTACTGTGTCGTGCCCTACACCCGCGGTGAAGAAGTCTCGAGGCCATTAGATGACGTCATTGCTGAATGTATGAAATTAGCGAATCAAGGCGTCAAAGAAATTACGCTGTTGGGCCAAAACGTGAATCATTATTTAGGCAAAATGCATGATGGAAACACAGCTGACTTAGCTTTATTACTTCACTATTTGAGCGCTATTCCAGGCATCGGCAGACTTAGATTTATGACCTCACATCCCGTCGAGTTTTCAGATAGTTTAATTGCGGCCTATGCCCAAATCCCCCAGCTAGCTAATCAGCTTCACCTGCCCGTCCAAAGCGGCTCCGATAGAATTTTGGCGCTCATGAAACGAGGCCATATGGTTTTGGAATATAAAAGCAAGATTAGAAAACTTAGAAAAGTCCGTCCTGATATTGCTATCTCAACAGATATTATTGTCGGCTTTCCAGGGGAAACAGATAAAGATTTTGAAGACACTTTAAATCTTGTCGCTGAGATTGGTTTTGATCAGTCTTACACTTTTATTTATTCACCCCGACCTGGGACCCCTGCGGCTGATTTATTAGACGAAACTCCCATGGAAATTAAAAAACAACGATTAAAAATCTTACAAGATCGACTCAATCTTCAGTTCATGCGAATCAGTCAAAATATGCTGGGAAAAACAGAAAAAATCTTAGTCGACAGTATTTCCAAAGAAGATCCAACGCATCTTTCAGGCCGAACTGAAAATAATAGGATCGTCCATATTCAGGGGACCCCTGAGCTACTGGGCCAATTTTTAGAAGTTAAAATTATTGAAGCCTTAAAAAATTCTTTACGCGGTGAACTGGTTTCAAACGCATCTTAAAAAAGCCTCTCTATAATCCCGAAAATCAAGAATAATTTCGGGTCGCTGCTTTTTGAAAACCATCCATTTTGAGTTAAATCCTAAAAATAATTCTTGGCTCAATAATCTTTGCGGTCAATGCGACGAAAATCTTCATCTCATCGAACAACACTTGGCGGTCGAAATCGGCCACCGTGGTTTTATTTTCAAAATTTTTGGCCCTCCGGTCATTGTCGAACTGGCTCAGCAATTCATAGAGGAGACCTATATGGCAGCATCCGATGTTTTAGATATCCAAGAATTAGACATGGCCTTGCAATCTAAAAGAAGTCACGCTCAAAGCGTTGTGAATCTAGACGGTGAACAACCTGTTCATCTCAAAACATCTAAAATCCAAATCAAACCCAAAGGTCCCAACCAATCTCGATATATTCGTCGAATTCTGGATAACACGATTAATTTTGGCATTGGACCCGCCGGGACTGGAAAAACTTATTTAGCCGTTGCGTGTGCTGTTTCAGCGCTAGAACAAGAAAAAGTCTCTCGCATTATTTTAGTCAGACCCGCCGTCGAAGCCGGAGAAAATTTAGGGTTCCTCCCCGGAGATCTCATGGCCAAAATCGACCCCTACTTACGACCCATGTATGACGCTTTATATGAACTCATGGGCGCTGAGAAAACGCTGCGTTTAGCTGAAAGAAATATCATTGAAGTCGCACCCCTGGCCTTTATGCGAGGTAGAACTCTCAATGATGCTTTTATTGTTCTAGACGAAAGTCAAAATACGACCCCTGAACAAATGAAAATGTTTTTGACTCGAATTGGATTTAATTCCACGGCAGTTATCACAGGGGATATTACTCAAACAGACCTTCCAAAAAATAAAATTTCAGGGTTACGTCATGTCATCGATGTCCTGGCAGACGTTCCTGGCATTAGCTTTACGATGTTTGACAACCGAGATGTGGTACGTCATCCTCTCGTCCAAAAAGTCGTACAAGCTTATGAAAAGTACGAGAGCCAATTTTAAATTTACACCCCTTATTCAAACTAATACCCAAAGCACAAAATCGATTGACTTATGTCCCCCACCCCCCCTAATTCTTTAAATAATTCTGCTCAAATTAATACTCAAATTAATACTCAAATTAATACTCAAATTAATACTCAAAGTGGCATTCAAATTGACTTCGAAAATTCGACGGATTTCACGCCACTTCCGACTCCAGAATCTTTTAAAACTTGGTGTCGTTATGTCTTAGAAAAATTAAAAAAAACAGGCGAGATTTATATCGGCCTGATTGACCCTGATCAAATGCAAGAAATTAATCACACTTACCGCCATAAAAAAAAACCTACGAACGTCCTTTCTTTCCCATTTATCACCCCTCCTGATATTCAAACCAATACTTTGGGAGATCTTTTAATTTGTCCTCAAATAGTCTTCACAGAAGCCCAGGAACAAAATAAAAAACTAGAACACCATTTTGCCCATATGGTCGTTCATGGGACGTTACACCTATTGGGATATGACCATGAAACAGACGAAGAGGCCCATCAAATGGAATCTCTCGAAACCAGTCTTTTAAAACATTGGGATATTCCCAACCCTTATGACTCTCCCTTAGGTAGCGATCTATGAAAGAATCTTGGTTATTTCGGCTATTCCATTTTTTTGGAACTGTAGACATCCAAAGTCGTGAGGATTTTCTCAACGCGATTGAACAAGCGAAAGACAATCTTTTGATCGACGAAGATGCGTCAAAAATGATCAAAGGCGTCATGGAAGTTGCCAATATGACTGTCTCAGACATTATGATTCCCAGATCTCAAATGACTGTTATTAATCTTAATTCATCTTTTACAGACACCTTGCCATTAATTATTAATACCTCTCATTCACGTTTCCCCGTCATCGACGATGAAGATAAAGACAAAGTCATTGGGATTTTGCATGCCAAAGATATTTTGCAATATGTCACGGAGGCCAATTTTTCTGATCTCAAAATCCAGGCCAATATGCTACGCCCTGCTGTGTTTATTCCTGAGAGTAAACATCTCGATACCTTACTGAAAGAATTCCGCCTCAGCCGAAATCATCTGGCCGTTGTCGTCGACGAATATGGCATGATCAGCGGCCTAGTCACAATTGAAGACGTCCTAGAACAAATCGTGGGCGATATTGAAGATGAGTTTGATATTCAAGAAGACCTCATGATCAAACCAATCGGCCTGGATATTTACGACATTGATGCGCTGACCCCTATCGAAGAATTTAATCACTACTTTGGGACGTCGTTTAGTAGCGAACAAATTGACACAGTAGGCGGCTTAATTCTTTTGACGTTAGGTACTGTTCCTCCAGAAGGAACCATTTTTAAACTCCCCCCTTTTGAAATAAAAATTACGGAATCAGACAAGCGCAGAATCATTCGTATGACGGCTCAGCTTCATCTTCTAGATCCCAAAGAAGTTAGCCCCAGTGTTTAAGTTTAAAAATCCGACCCCTCTTTTGTCTTTTTATTGGATAGACGGCGCTGTCTTTATCGCTGGAATCTTCATGACCCTTGGGTTTTCACCCTTTGGACTGTGGCCCTTGTCTCTTTTAGCGCTGGCTTTCCTTGTTTGGAGCTTTAATCAATCTAATTCTAGCCCTCACCCTAAAACACGTTCTTTCATCCGAGGGGGTTTATTTGGCCTGGGATTTTTTGGATCAGGGGTCTCTTGGATTTATGTCAGCTTGCATACTTATGGCGGTGCGAATTTTATCTTGGCTGGTTTTATCACCCTACTTTTTATTATTTATCTTTCGCTTTACCCAGCACTCGTAGGTTTTTCTTATCAATTTTTATTTAAACAACCTTTTCTTTTAAAAACCCTTTTAGTTTTCCCTGCCCTCTGGATTCTTTCTGAATTTCTAAGGGGCTATTTATTCACAGGCTTTCCTTGGTTAGACATTGGCTACTCAGGGATTCATTCGCCCTATGTCTGCATGGCTCCTATTTGGGGTGTCTACGGAGTCGGCATAGTCATGCTGTTTTGCGCAAGCTTATTAGCCATTGCTGCTGAATTAAAAAGCTGGTTAAAACTGATTCCCCTTGTCTCTTTAATCTTGCTATCCATTGCCTCTTACGAAGGTAATTTTCATGTTTGGACTCAAAAAAATCAGGCATTAAATATCACTTTGATTCAGGGCAACATCGCTCCAACCGTCAAATGGGATGAGAACCAAGCTTCACATTCTTTAGAAACCTATCTCAGATTAACAACGCCCTATTTAAATAATTCTGATTTGATTATCTGGCCCGAAGATTCTTTTCCGTATTACCAAGATCAAGCCAGTGATGTTCTAGACTCTCTCAGCCAAACAGCCTTGGCTTCTCATACAGCAATTTTATTAGGTCTTCCCATCGAATATTCCCAAGACCATGACTACAACGGCGCTTTATTACTGGGAACTGGCCAGGGAATTTATCTCAAACGCCATCTGGTCCCCTTTGGAGAATACACGCCTAGTTACTTAGCTAAACTCAATACCTGGTTTGGTTTCCCCATGTCTGATTTCACCCCTGGGCCCGCTGATCAGCCGCTCATGCAACTTGATCTAGATACAAAAGATAACCAAAAAGATAACCAAAAAGATAACCAAAAAGATAACCAAAAAAAAATTCAAAAAAATATAATAAAAATAGGTCTCATGATCTGTTATGAATCCATTTTCCCTTTTGAATTTCACACCCATATGCAAGACGCTAATTTACTAGTCTCTATTAGCGACGACAGCTGGTTCGGCAAAAGCTTAGGTCCCTGGCAGCATGAAGAAATCGCAGAGATGCGCGCCAAAGAATCGGGGCTCTATCTTTTAAGTGCGACTGACAGTGGCATCACCGCTGTGATTACCCCCCAGGGAACAATCCAAGAAAAAATTCAACCTAATACGTCAGGCGCTCTTCATGCACAAGTTTTTGCGATGTCCGGCCAAACGCCTTGGATGCAGGTGGGTATATTCCCAGTGATTACATTAATTTTATTGGGCCTAGTGATGGCGTATTGCAATCGGCCAATGACCACCGCCCCTGAACGCTAATCTCAGAGCCAGAACAGTCCCCTCTTTGCAATCTCATCGCACCGACATAGGCAATCATGGCGCCATTATCAGTACAGTATTCAGGACGAGGGTAAAAAATTTGCCAGTTTTTACATTTAGCCAGCTCTGAAATTCGAGCTCTCAGTCTTTTATTGGCTGCAACGCCCCCGGCTAAAACCAATTTATTAGACTGGGTCTGCTCCATCGCTCTTTCTATTTTGATTCTTAAAGTGTCAACGACTGTCTCTTGAAATCCATAAGCAATATCAGCTGAACTTTGGAACGATTTGTCAGAACGCTGATAAGTCATTAGGACCTGCGTCTTTAAACCACTAAAACTAAAGTCACAACCCGGTCGGTCAATCATGGGACGCGTAAAATTAAAAATTCCCGCCCGCCCTTGTTCAGCCAATTTGGCTAATTCAGGCCCACCTGGGTACGGCAACCCCATCATCTTGGCCGTTTTATCAAACGCTTCTCCGACGGCGTCATCTAGAGATTCCCCCAGAATTTGATAATCCCCCAGCGCCTTAACCCAAACCAAAAGGGTATGCCCCCCAGAGACTAATAAAGCAACAAAAGGAAACTCAGGGGCTGGCGTTTCTAACATCGGCGCCAAAAGATGACCTTCCATATGATGCACCCCCACCCAAGGAATCCCTAAAGAACAAGATAAACCTTGAGCAAAAGCCACGCCGACCATGAGCGCCCCGACTAAACCTGGCCCCCTCGTCGCTGCAATACCGTTGAGATCTTTTAGCTGGCAGTGCGATTTTTCTAGTAAATTATTTAATAACACTGGCATTTTTCTCAGATGGTCTCTTGAGGCTAATTCTGGAACAACGCCCCCGTAAAGCTTATGCAATGCGACTTGTGAATAAAGCTCATGACCTAATAAACCTAAGCTTGTGTCATAAATAGCCATCGCTGTTTCATCACAAGAGGTTTCAATACCTAGAATTTTCATAGAAATTACCCGCTCTAAAATATAAAAAAATACGTAAAAAATACGTAAAAAAATATGTTTGATAAGGGCGGGACGATACATTACAATGCGCCCCCTTTTATACCCCCTATCCATCTAATTTTTTATTTTTTGGTTATATTTTTGGCGCTTTAAGGCAGGTGAAACTTTATGCCATCCGTACGAATAAAAGACAATGAACCGTTCGATATCGCACTGCGACGCTTTAAGCGTTCTTGCGAGAAAGCCGGGGTCATGGCGGAACTCAGACGCCGCGAATTTTACGAAAAGCCAACCGCTGTTCGTAAACGTAAGAAAGCTGCGGCCGTTAAACGTCACCTGAAGAAATCTTCTCGCGACCATCAAACAGCAAAACGTCTCTATTAGTTTTAATTTTTAATTAATTCAGAGATGTTGGCTAAGGGCGCAATTTATTGCGCCCTTATATTTTTGGTTAAATTTTTGGAGAAAACTTTCATGTCTATCGAAATTTCTGCGATCTGTGCATTAAAACTTCGTATCGAAAACGACATGAAAGATGCGATGCGCCAAAAAGCCAAAGATCGTTTAGGAACTATCCGCTTAGCCATGGCAGCTTTTAAGCAAAAAGAAGTCGATGAACGTATCGTTCTCTCCGATGACCATGTGTTACAAATTCTTGAAAAAATGATCAAACAACGTCGTGAATCTATCCGACAATACACCGACGCGAATCGCTTAGATTTGGCTGAAAAAGAACAAGCCGAGATTAATATTCTGGCGCATTATCTTCCTCAAGCACTCTCTTCTGATGAGATTAACCAGCTCATTTCACAAGCCTTCTCAGACTGCCAAGCTCAAGGCGCGGCGGGCCCCCAACTGATGGGCCAAGTCATGGCAAAACTTAAACCTCAAATGCAAGGCCGGGCGGATATGACCCAGGTCAGTCAACTGGTTAAAGCCAAACTGGCTTAGCTGGTTAAAATCTAAAATATGTCAAAACGCATTCCTTCTGGATTTATTCACCAACTATTAGATCGCGTCGAAATCGTCGATCTGATTAGTCAGCGAATTCCCCTTAAAAAAAAGGGCATTAACTACAGCGCTTGCTGCCCTTTTCATAAAGAAAAAACACCCTCTTTCTCAGTCAATCCCCAAAAGCAATTTTTCTATTGTTTTGGCTGCGGAAAACATGGCAACGCCATTACTTTTTTAATGGATTACGACCATCTGGAATTCGTCGAGTGCATTGAAGAACTTGCCAGTCGATTAGGCTTAGAGATTCCCTATGAGAGCAATATTTCTCAAGGTGAAAATTCAGCCGAATCTTCACTGGCTAATCTTCAAGATCAAGAAGCCCTTTATAAAATCATGGAAGCCGCTTCGCATTTTTTTCAACAGCAACTCCGGCATCATCCAGACGCTCATCAAGCCGTGGATTATTTAAAATCCAGAGGCCTGACAGGCCAAATTGCTAAAACTTTTGCAATTGGCTACGCCCCTCCTGGCTGGGATTTATTACTCAAAAATTTTAAAGAATCAGACCAGGAAGCGCTTTTAACTTCCGGCCTTTTAATCAAAAACGATCAAGGCAAAATCTATGACCGTTTTAGACATCGCATCATGTTTCCAATTAAAGATCGGCGAGGTCGCGTCGTTGGCTTTGGGGGAAGAGTTTTAAACGACGAAGATAAGCCCAAATATTTAAACTCCCCCGAAACGCCAATTTTTCATAAAGGCGAAATTCTCTATGGCCTCTATGAAGCCAGAAAAGCCTTATCTGACTTTAAGCAAACACTCTTAGTCGAAGGTTACATGGACGTCGTCGCCCTTCATGAACATGGCCTGCTTTTTGCGATGGCCGCTTTGGGAACTGCCACTTCAGAAACCCATATCAAAACGCTTTTAAAACTTTCTAAAAAATTAATTATTTGCTTTGACGGAGATCACGCTGGACGCCAGGCGGCTATCAGAGCACTGAATATTTCACTGCCATTTCTGACGGGCCAAGAAGAGATTAAATTTTTATTTCTTCCTGAAGAAGACGACCCAGATTCTTTAGTTCGAAGAGAAGGCCAAGAAAGCTTTATGGCCAGAGCGGATCAAGCCATGAGCTTGTCAGATTATTTACTGCAAATTTTAAAACAGGGCCTGAATTTAAAAACCCTCGAAGGCCGTTCTCAGCTGATCTCCACGGCTATGCCTTATTTAATTAAATTACCCGACACTCATTATCGAGAATTATTAATTGAACAAATTGCTGAACTGTCTCTATTAGCCCCCATCAAAATCAAACGGCAGCTGCTTTCTATTCAAACTAGTCCAACTAATCCAACTAACTCACCCCATTCTTCTCAAATCTCTCTTTCAGACAAAAAACCTTCTCGTTTTTCTATGGCCTCTATTGCTCCCATGGAAAAAGTCCTCGCTTTTTTAATTCAATATCCACAAGATTTTCCAGCACAAAATCAAACAAAACTCCCAGAATTACTCACGCAGAATTCCCCAGAAAAACAGCTCTATAACCAATTACTAGCTGTATTACAGCAATATCCTCAACTCACTACCGGCCAGCTTTTTGAATATTTTCGTGAAGACCCCAAAGCCCCTGATATTGCTAGGTTGGCTCAAATAGACTTTGATTTAGAAAAAACAGCCGTCCAACAAGAAGTCCTCGATATTCTTAAAAAACAAATTCAAAAAACAGAAGAGCTTGTTTTGTCCGCTTTAGTTGAAAAATCAAAACTTCATGAACTAAGTCCCGAAGAAAAACAAAGCGTTAAAAAATTATTACAGCGAAAGATTTAATAAAAAAATTAAAATTAAATTAAAAACAAAAATTAAAAACAACGTTATCAAAATTTATATATACAATTCTTTTCACATGTTTCTAAAAACAAGTTTCAACACTAAATCAAAAAGCCGATGGACAGGGGTAACTGAAAACAGTAAAATCCCGCGCTCTTTTGAGCATGTGACTGAAATGCCACGTTTTTATATCTTAAATAGGGTGGGTTAAATGCAATACTACGAAGACGGTAGAGATAACGAAGAATCCTCAGGTCAAGAAAGCGTGGGGGTCGTTTCTCAGATATCTAAGCTCATTGCTTTAGGTAAAGAACAAGGCTATCTCACACATGCTGAGATCAACGATCATCTTCCCAACGATGTGACGGACAGCGAACAATTTGAAAACATTGTTTCGATGATCAACGACTTGGGTATTAAAGTTTATCAATTGGCTTCAGATGCCGAAGAGTTATTACTCTCAGATGACAGTAATACCCCTTCTACAGACGATGACGATGCCACGGAAGAAGCCACTCAGGCGCTTACTTCTATTGGTGGCGAGCTAGGCAAAACAACAGACCCCGTCCGTATGTACATGCGTGAAATGGGGACCGTTGAGTTACTGACCCGCCAGGGCGAAATCGTCATCGCCAAACGTATTGAAGAAGGGATTAATAAAGTCCTAGAAGCTGTTTCTCATTACCCTTCCATTATTATTCGTGTATTACAGGCTTATAAAGAAACCCTGATCCTCAATGAAGAAGGCCTTCCCAACGGCAAAATCAGTGATGTCATTACTGGTTTTGTGACTGAAGACCTACCTGTCGAAGAAGTTCAGGTGATTCCTGAGGAAGAAGAAGAAAGCATCATTGCTCGTGAAGCCGTCGCAGAAGAAGAAGTTGCCGCCACAGACGAAGATGAAACGCCTACCGTTGAAGTCGACACGGGCCCAGATCCTGTTTTAGTCGCTCAAGAATTTGAAAAATTCGAAACGCTTTATCAAGCCTATGAGGCCGCTTTAGCAAAACATGGTCCAACTCATGCAAAAACCGCCAAAACAGTCGAAGCTTTAGGCGAACACTTTTTAACTTTCAAACTCGCTGCGCCTTTATTTAATGGCATTACAAATTCTTTACGTCATGCACTGACAGGTGTTCGTCATCATGAAAAAATTATTTTAAATATTTGTGTCAACCAGGCAAAAATGCCTCGTAAAGATTTTATAGACAGCTTCATCGACCATGAAGCCGACCGTAAATGGCCTGATCAATTTGAAAACTCTAAAGCGAAATATGCCAAAGCTGTTTTTGCTCAAGCCAAAGAAATCAAAGATGCTCAAAAGAAAATTGCCCAGATTGCTCAGCAAATTCACTTGACCGTCCAAGAAATCAAAGAAGCCAATAGAAAAATGTCCATCGGTGAAGCTAAAGCTCGCCGTGCTAAAAAAGAAATGGTCGAAGCCAACTTGCGCTTAGTTATTTCTATCGCCAAAAAATATACCAACCGCGGTTTGCAATTCTTAGATTTAATTCAAGAAGGCAATATTGGTTTAATGAAAGCCGTGGATAAATTTGAATACCGTCGTGGTTATAAATTTTCAACCTATGCGACCTGGTGGATTCGTCAGGCAATTACCCGCTCGATTGCTGACCAGGCCAGAACCATTCGTATTCCTGTTCACATGATCGAGACGATTAATAAACTTAATAGAATCTCTCGCCAAGTGCTTCAAGAAACCGGAAAAGAAGCGACACCCGAACAACTCAGCAAACTCATGGATATCCCTGAAGATAAAATCCGTAAAGTGCTCAAAATTGCCAAAGAGCCTATCTCCATGGAAACCCCGATTGGCGATGATGACGACTCACATTTGGGAGATTTCATTGAAGACGAACGTGCTGATGCGCCTATCGATGCCACCACACGTAAAAGCTTGCATGAATCCATGCGTCAAATCTTAGAGACCCTTTCACCTCGTGAAGCAAAAGTCCTGAGAATGCGCTTTGGTATCAACATGAATACAGACCACACCCTCGAGGAAGTCGGTAAACAATTTGACGTCACTCGCGAGCGTATTCGTCAAATCGAAGCCAAAGCTTTGAGAAAATTGCGCCATCCGAGCCGTTCAGAAGCCCTGAGAAGCTTCTTAGAAGATGAATAAAAAACGGTCTTCTTCTTTGTTAGATCACTTACTCAGTGAACTCGATCATGGGTTAAAAACGCTCTTAGTTAAACCCAAATCGAGTTCATTTTATCCAGACCAAAATATTCCAGATCTAGAACTTTCCACTCAAGAAATTAAAAAATCTTCTGGCCTCATGCGGGTCAATCATACGGGTGAGATTTGTGCTCAGGCTTTGTACAGAGGCCAAGCTTTCTTAGCTAAAAATTCAGAAACTCGGGCCTACTTACTTCAAGCCGCTCAAGAAGAAAATAACCATTTGGCTTGGTGCCAAAAAAGACTGACAGAATTTAACGCTCACACCAGTTTTTTAAATTTTTTTTGGTATGCCAATTCTTGGTTGATTGGCCTAACAGCTGCAAAAATCAGTGATTCTATTAGCTTGGGTTTTGTCGTCGAAACAGAAAACCAGGTTATTCAGCATCTGTCTAATCATCTGGTTTTACTGCCTCCAAGCGATCTGAAAAGCCGTGCGATTTTAAATCAAATGCAACAAGACGAAGCGCATCATGCGACGACAGCCTTATCTAAAGGCGCCGCCCCACTCCCAAAATTAATCCAAAAAATCATGCGGGCTCAGTCAAAAATCATGACAACGACGGCGTTTTATTTTTAACTTTGACGGAACTAGGCCCATAGAAATGATCAAAATAGAAAACAAAAAAGTTCTTTAATGATCTTGCTGCTTATAGCTAATTTTCATAATGCGTTTCATGAAAGAATCAAATAGAGGAACCGTAAAAGCGGTTTCTCCGTGGATTGGACTGTACAGCAATCCTTTATTAATTAACTGCTCTCGAACGGGACCCAAATCAGTTACTTTTTTACCCATGATCTCTGCAATTTTCCCTGAGGCAACAGGCTCAGAACCCAACTCAGCCATGGCTCTTAAATAATATTTCTGAACGGGTGTCAGCTGATCAAAGCGAACCCTAAAAAAACTAGCATCTAGGTCAGCGATCGCCTGCACGGTTGCTCTTTTGGCTTCGTCTTCAGTAATACAAGATTGATCCGCAATGTCCCAAGCGTTCTTGCCCCATTCTTGTAAAAAATACGGATACCCCTGTGTTTGTTTTACAATTTCTTCTAACGCTTCTTTTGTATAACTGACGTCTAGTTTTTCTGCAGGGATTACTAAAGCTTTCTCTGCAAAATCCCGATTTAGCGGCCCAATTTCTACAAACTCAAACAATCTTTCCGCATAAGTTTTAGCTCGACCCATTTTCGCCGCGATTTGAGGCAGCCCCGCTGCCATTAAAGTAATCGGCAATAAATCTTGTGCAGCAACATGCAATGCCATGATCAAAGAAGCCAATTGTTTTTCATCCAGAAGCTGTAGCTCATCGATAAATAAAACAATCACCGTTTCATTTTCTTTGGCGGCTTGGCCGACAGATTGAAAAAGTGAAATCAGCTCATGATCAAGATCTGCCCCCATAGACTGTTCTTCTAAATCAGAATCAGTCTCATGATCAAACCCCACTTCTATGTCGTTATATTTAAATTTCATGACTCTCACAAAAGCAGCTAGTGCTCGAAAGCTCATTCGCACAACCTCTGTAACCGCTTTGCCAAAACTCAGTTTCGTCAATGCTGCATTCAAACCCGGCGCTAAAAGAGCAGGCAAAGAACGTCCTTCAGGCGCTTCAATACGAACCGTAATTAATTTACCGGCTTCGGCATTGAGGCGAATTCTATTGAGCAGCACAGTTTTTCCGACGCCCCTCAATCCTGTCAAAATTAAACTTTTTCCAAATTTTCCAGAAGCAATTCTTTGCAGAGCAATGGAAGCTTTGTTTAAAAGCTCATCTCGACCGGCCAACTCAGGCGGCTGAGTCCCAGCGCCTGGGGAATAGGGATTTAAAACAGGATTCATCTTATGTCCTAATTTATAATTGATTTAACTTGGTTTAATTAATATTAACATAGTTTAATGTTTTTTAATAAACTAGATTAAATCTAATTAAACCTTATTAAATAACTTATAAAGATTTCGACTATCAAAGATCACCGGGGGTAGCACCTAATTAATCACTCACTCTAATCCAATGTCTGCCGATATCTTTTCAGTGCAATCACGCCCACTAAAACAATAAAAATCAAAATGGGCCAAATATCTGGCCAGATCATTTCAAACCCAGAGCCTTTTAGCATGATGCCCCGAACGACTCTTAAAAAATGAGTCAATGGCAAGGCTTGGCCAATATATTGAGCCCATTTCGGCATGCCAAAAAACGGAAACATAAAGCCAGAAAGTAAGAGTGACGGCAAGAAAAAGAAAAACGTCATTTGCATGGCTTGTAATTGATTTTGAGCGACCGCTGAGAAAGTCAGCCCCACTAAAAGATTCGCAAAAATAAACGGCAACGTCGCTAGAACTAATAATAAAACCGACCCGCTACAGGGAACGCCAAATAAATAAACAGCCGCCAATAAAATAATCGCCTGCTGGACATACCCAACCATGATATAAGGCAATATTTTTCCAATCATGACTTCTAAGGGCCTGACAGGCGTCGATAACAAACTTTCCATCGTCCCAAATTCGCGTTCTCGCGTAATGGCCAGCCCCGTAATCATCACTAGGGTCATGGTTAATATCACCCCCATCAAACCGGGAATAATATTAAAAGTAGTGATACTTGAAGGGTTATATTTCGAGTGAATAATCAAAGTAAACGGCGGATTGCTAGGAATTAAATTGGGCATCCCTCGACTGAGGGTCAAATTAAAAACCTGATTAGCCAATACTTGCAAAGCCGCAATGGCATTACCCGTCGCACTAGGATCCGTCGCATCGGCTGTCACTAAGATTTCAGGATTTTTGCCTTTTAGTAAATCTCTCGTGAAATTGGGCGGAATATTCACAATAAATAAGGCCCGGCCTTCGGTTAATAATTGATTGGCCTCGGCCTCTGAAGCATTGGCATTACTAATCGTAAAATATTTTGTATTTTGCAGGCCCGTTATAAATTCCCGCGTGTATTCGCTTTGATCTCCAGCCACCACCACGGTCGGCAAATGCCGGGGATTAACATTGATGGCAAAGCCAAATAAAACCAATTGAATAATAGGAATCATGATTAACATTCTGAGGGTCACTGGATCCCGTTTCATCTGAATAAATTCTTTAATGATCATGGCCCATAGCCGTGAACACGAAAATTTTTGAGAAAAACTTCGAGAAAAATTAAATAAAAATTTCATGCAAAATTATCCTTTTGAGATTGCATGTAATGAATAAAAACATCTTCCAAGCTGGGCGCAATTTGTCTTAATAAAAAATCTTTTCTTACTTGGGAAATCTGATTTTGAATCAAGCTTTCTAAGTTCACCCCTATTTTGCTAGAAACATGTAACTTGGCCCCAAATGCTGAGACTTGTTCAATCTCCGGGAGATTTTTCAAAATCGCTGCTAAATAATTCAAAGACTGGATAGTTCCTCCAGAGATTTCCCAAGTCTGTAATTTCGCACTGTCTATGACTTCTGAGTGCGTCCCCGCCGTTAATAAATTCCCATAAGCCAAATAAGCCAAATGATGACAACGCTCAGCTTCATCCATGTAATGTGTGCTCACTAAAGTCGTCACACCTTCATGGGAAAGCTCAAAAATTTGCTCCCAAAATTCTCGCCGGGCTTTGGGGTCAACTCCAGCCGTAGGTTCATCTAATAATAACAACTCAGGTTCATGTAACACTGCGCAGGCCAAAGCCAATCTTTGCTTCCAACCGCCCGATAAATTCCTCGCAAGTTGCTCCGCTCTTTGACGACCGATTTTTAATCGGTCTATTGCCCGATCGATTTTTTCTTTTTGCGATTTCATCGAATATAGGCGCGCCACGAATTCTAAATTTTCCCGAACAGTCAGATCCCCATACAAGCTAAATTTCTGGGTCATATAGCCCACTTTATTTTTAATTTGCTCAGAGTCTTTTCGGATATCTAACCCCAGACAAGTCCCTTCCCCAGAATCTGCCGTGAGCAATCCACAGATCATTCGAATCGTCGTAGTTTTTCCAGAACCATTGGGGCCCAAAAACCCAAAAATCTCACCTCGCTGGACTCTTAAAGACACGCGATTGACCACCGTCTTGCCCTTAAAAGATTTCGTAATATCTCGAACATCGATCACATAATCTTTATCCATCAAGATTGCACCGTGCCCGTTTTTATATCTTTTTTTACAGCCTCAGGAACAGCCTCAGGAATAGTCACCGTCACAGGCTGTCCAGGATGCCAAACCAGCGCGTCTTTAGGCTCACTAAAATTGGCTTCTATTCGATAAACCAATTGATCTTGACGATCACGGCTATAAATAACAGGGGGAGTGTATTCAGCACTAGGGGAAATATAAGAAATTTTTGCATGGCCTATTTGATTTAAACCATCGGCCGTAAAATTAATATTTTCACCCATTGTTAAACTCGCCAACCATGGTTCTGGGATATAAAAAATAACTTTAATATGATCTGGCGATAACAAAGTAATGACAGGGGTCACCGCGGGAACTTCTTCACCCGGCCAATAAAGATTATCAAAAACAAAACCATCTTCAGGCGCTCTGACAATGGTCTGACCCAGCATCCAAGCGGCTTGATCTAAAGAACTCTGCGCAATTTCGACCGATGCTTCAGCCGATTTAATTTGATTCTCTCGAGCAGAAAGATTGCCTGTCGCTAGCTGATTTTCTAAATTTTTTAAATTTCCCATGGCGTCTGCCGCTTGATCTGATGCTTCATCTAAAGCTTGCTGTTGAACAGCGTCTAACTGAACTAACAATGCATTACGTTTGAGTTGTAATTGGGTATAAGCCACGTCAGCTTCTGCACTTTGTATCTGGGCCTGAATAGATCCCTGTTGAGTCGATCGATTCAACGGTGCCACTAAATCTGCCAACGTTGCCTTGGCTTGCGCTAAAGAATCTTGAGAATTTTTCAAAGCAAAATTTCTGGGCTCAGGTTCAATCGTAAATAATACTTGTCCCGCATGAACTGTCTGGCCTCGAGCTACTTGAAGATAAATTAATCTTCCTGCCTGGGAACTGGCCATGTAAGTCAAATCCCCTTCGATATAACCTTGTGTTTGATTCTGATGCGAAGAGCAAGAATTCAGCCCAAAGCTCGCTAATAAAACCAACCCCATTCCAACTCTATTTTTCATAGCGACCCTCACCATTATTTCTTAACGCTTTGATTTTTTAGGCGGGGGATACTAGCAAATCATTATTTTTGAAGCGGCATTAGCACACATCAATTAAAAAATATCAGTCATAACCCCAAGAGATAATATTTTTTTAATAGAGTTTTTTTATAATGCTTTTGGTCCGTTTTTCAAATCAAAAATCGAAACTAAAAAACTAAAACAGAGAAAGGAATATCCATGTCAGGAGCTAATTTTATTTTAGGATTATTAGGATATGAGCCTGCAGAATCTGCTGGGCTTTGTTTTTTTGGGGCGATTAATCAATTAAAAATCCCTCCGGTGGGTACTCGTCTTGCCATTCCAGGGTTCCAAGAAATTATGAGAAAAAATTTAACAATTAGTGATTTTTTATTCACACCAATGACATTAGATCAATTTTTGAGCGTTATGAGCGATAAAGGCTTAACTCATCAAGCCCCTGATGAGTTGTCTTTGATAGTGGCAATACCCATCGCCCTTTTCTCCTCGGGTGGGCCTATCCATGGAATGAAATTAGTTTCTTTTTTTTTACAGAACGAATTTGGAATTCGTTTTTATTTACCTGACTATGAGAAAAAATGTTTGAGCGCAGGGCCGATTGACTGTGTTTCTAGACACCCAATTTACCATCGCTCTGTCATGCTGGAAGAACCTGTGGCTTTGCTTCCTGATTCACCTGGAGAAACTGTTTTATATTCTGACAGGCTACCTATTGCTGATTTAGGCGCTTCTATCAAACCGATTTCCAGAGAAACTATTTCTGCTTTGATTTCTTCTCATCGTGGGGGATACCCTTTTCGTTTTACCACGGGTGTTGAATCGCTTATTCCTGAATATCGATCTTCACCCCTATCGTTATCTCCTCAGTCGTTGGCTTATATCCAACGGCTGATTTCTTCAAAGGCCATGCCACAAGCCACTAAATACATAGCTGCTGTTGATACGCTTTTCGGGCCTGACGTTTTATCTCGGGAATTGGTAGCCCTTCGCTCTCGTTTAGCTATTTGCTTTATGGGAGCGTCTGTTGGATTTGGGGTATTCAATGTGGGTACAGAATCCATTCCAATCGGTGCATTTTTAGGCATTTATGAAGGACAGATGACCTCTAATACGACTTATGGCGACAAAGACGCCGTTCTAATTCGAACGGAAAAAGGGAGTCTTATACAAAGTTCGAAATTTGCAGGTGGGTATATTGGCCTTATGAACCATTCAGAATCAGGCAACGCAGAAACAATGAGATGTATTTTTGAAAATACAGCAGGAAAATCTTTTGAGCTTTCCTGTTTTTTTGCAAGTAAGACCATCTCTTCGTTAGAACAAATTACCTGGAACTACGGAGAGGCTTATAATTTTGGCACCCACACTGCACTTGTTTTTGATCGTTATGGGCGTGAAACCAGTGGCGTGATTCGAGATCCAGCAACTGGATTTGAACTGGAATAATCAGGGCTTTCCCATAGACATTAAAGACTCGTTTGCTATCCTGCCCCGGCTGTTTTTTCCTCTCTTATTTTTCACCCTTGCAGGGAGCTTTCTGAATGAATTTCTGGACCATTCCCAATTGTTTAACTTACTTTCGAATTTTATTAATCCCTATTTTTGTCATCGTAGGTTTTTGTGCCTTTCACTATCACGAATGGGTGACTGCAGGACTATTTTTTATTGCTGCCCTGACGGATTGGTTAGACGGTTTTTTAGCGCGTTATTTAAAACAAGGTTCTGCGTTTGGAGAATTCTTAGACCCCGTCGCTGATAAATTAGTCGTCGCTGCCGCTCTGGTTCTTTTAGTTTCAGAATTTCCTAATCCATGGATGGCGATTGCGGGCGTGGTGATTATTTCCAGAGAAATCGTTATTTCAGCTTTACGCGAATGGATGGCAGAGTTAGGCAAAAGAACCAAAGTAAAAGTGTCTTATATTGGCAAAGTCAAAACAGCCATGCAGATGCTGGCGATTCTGGTTTTGCTCACCCAAAAACCTGTTTTTAATAGCATCGTGATTATTGGCTTTGTTTTGCTTTATATCGCTGTGGTTTTGACGCTTTGGTCTATGTGTATTTACCTAGTTGCCGCATGGAAAGTCTTAAGACATTTACCTTCGGATCAAATCAAAAAACATTAAACTTCAGCCAGATTCCCTTCTTTTTCTAACCACGCTTTTCTATCACCCGCTCTTTTTTTGCCTAATAGCATATCCAAAGTCTGCTCAGCGTTGGCGTCTCCGCCTTCTCCCGTCAAAACCAACTGAACTAGCCGTCTTGTATCAGGAAACATTGTTGTCTCTCTCAATTGGCCTGGGTTCATTTCACCCAAGCCTTTAAATCTCAGGACATTGATTTTTCCTTTGAATTTTTCAGCTTTTAGGCGATCTAAAACCCCTTCTCTTTCGCTTTCATCTAAGGCATAAAAAACTTCTTTTCCCGCGTCAATTCTATAAAGCGGCGGCATGGCAACAAAAATATGACCTGATCGAACCAACGGCTTAAAGTGTTTTAAAAATAACGCACATAACAACGTTGCAATATGCGCTCCATCAGAATCCGCATCTGCCAAAATACAAATTTTTCCATAACGTAACCCTGTTAAATCTTTCGACCCAGGATCTACCCCAATTGCGACCGCGATATCATGGACTTCTTGAGACGCTAGAACGTCTTCAACAGACACTTCCCAAGTATTTAAAATCTTCCCTCTCAAGGGCATGATCGCTTGAAATTCTCGATCTCTGGCCTGTTTGGCTGAGCCTCCAGCTGAGTCTCCTTCGACTAAAAATAATTCAGATTGCATTGGGTCTGGGGAACTACAGTCTGCCAATTTTCCTGGCAATGCGGGCCCTTGAGTGACTCGCTTACGAATAATTTTTTTACTGGATTTTAATCTCTTCTGAGCAATGCTAATCCAGTGCTCAACTAAAGCCTGCCCAACATCAATATGCTGATTCAGCCATAAACTAAAATTATCTTTAACCACCCCTGTTACAAAAGCTGCTGAGCCTCGTGAGGTCAATCTTTCTTTGGTCTGGCCAGAGAATTGGGGATCTTGCATTTTGATAGATAAAACATAAGAGACCCCTTCCCAAAGATCATCCGGCGTTAATTTAATGCCCCTAGGTAATAAAGATCTAAATTCACAAAATTCTCTCACGGCATCCATCAAGCCAGTCCTCAAGCCATTTACATGCGTTCCGCCCTGAGGCGTAGGAATTAAATTCACATAGCTTTCTTGAACCAGTTCTCCACCTTCTGGATGCCAAAACAACGCCCAATCCGCTTCTTCATGGGTTCCTTCCGCATGGCCCATACACGGGGATTCTGGGAGAGAAATAAATGGCTCAGTCGCTTCAGAAAGATATTGAGACAGGCCATCTTGATAACACCAGGTTTCTTTAGATTTTTTAGATTCGTCTAGAAAATTAATTTCTAAGCCTGGACATAAAACAGCCTTGGCTCTTAAAAGATGACAAAGCTTTTGAATATTAATTTTGATGGAATCAAAATATTTTTCTTCTGGCCAAAACTTAACCCAAGTCCCTGTATTTTTTTTTCCGACCGTCCCGATTTCTTTGAGCTCTTGTTTTTTATTCCCATGTTCAAATCCGATGGAATATTCAAGACCATTTCTTTTGATTCTGACTTCTAATTTTTTAGATAATGCATTGACGACAGAAACCCCGACACCATGTAAACCGCCTGAATATTGATAAGCCTTGTTATCAAATTTTCCACCGGCATGCAGTCTTGTCAGAATTAATTCAACCCCAGACACTTTCTCTTCGGGATGCAAATCAACGGGCATGCCCCGACCATTGTCTTCAACAGAAATACTGCCCTCTGTGTGTAATATCACCGTGATAACAGACGCATGCCCCGCTAAAGCTTCATCAACACTGTTGTCCACCACTTCTTGAATCAAATGATTCGGACGCGAAGTGTCTGTGTACATTCCAGGACGTTTTCTAACAGGATCCAACCCACTTAAAACTTCAATTGACGAGGCATTGTAAGTACTCATAACAGGGCAGAACTCCTAATAAATAATCAACAAAAATCAAAAAAACATGGGTGAGAGCCAGATTTGGGCGAGGGGGTTTAGCATTTTTTTAAAAATCAAACAAGAAATTTTCTTTTCTACATTCCAGGGCCATTGGGATCATTCGGATCATGCTGAGCATTACGCGGGGGGTTGGGAGCATTGGGACGATTGCGGGCATTTTGGTTTCGAACCAAAGCTTGTGCTTGCTCCTGCTGCCGCTGGATCATTATTTGAACATTCAACTGATCATTGGGAATTATTGGCTGCCCATTGGGATCGTTAGGCGCTCGTTCTTGTGGTTGTGGTGGCTGTGGCACAGCTTGGCGAACGACCATAACAGCATCCGCAATCGGATGAGCTTCTGCAGGGTGCACAACGATCGAAGCTCTCGATCGCTCAGAATCTGCTACCGATACAACTCTCTCTCGAGCTTGGGTTTTTTCAGGACCTCTCAAAGCAACTGTCTCAACGATTTTTTGAATATCTTTCTTAGATACAAAATCTAATGGATCCTGATCAGGCTCTAGTTTTAATTCATGACGGACTATTGCCAGACTCACATGAGATTTTAAGTCTTGATTCAAGCCCGCTAATTTAGCCTGTAATATTTTTTCTTTGGCTTTTCTTAATCTTCGACCAAACCAAGAGCTAGATTTATTGATCTTGATTTCACCTTGGACCTTGCTGATTTCTGTGCGTAGCCCCACTACTTTTTGATCGCCTTTATTAATCAAGTCATTAGCCACTTTGACTATTTCTTTCTGAACAGATTTTTGAGTTTTCCGATTTTGATAAATGCTATGCAACGCAATACTGCCTCGAATCACGCCACATACAGCCGCTACAATCCCAAAAGCCATTGCTAATGGCGGGCAACTGGCTGTCAAAGCTGCTAAACCACCACATAAAGTCCCCAAACTTAAACAAGCGGCTGAAAAAGCACTGAATCTCAAATGGTTGTATTTATTTTTTTGTTTTTGAATTAAATAATCACTCAAAGCTTCGTAAGTCTCTTTATGGGCTTCTTCATAGAGGCTATGGGCTCCAGGCACTTTTGCATGTAATGCAGAAATCTGATTTTTAATTCTTGTTTTAGCTTGATTATATTTAGGATCAGCAAACCTAGAATCTTGATTTAAAATTTTTAATTTTTCTAAACGATCCCTGCACAAATACTCAGGATCAATTTTGTCTTTGGCTCTTGCGGCATATTGCAAATCGTGGAGACACTCCATGGCATTGGTAAATGAAAAAGCAAAAGACATAGCAATTCCGACAGTACTCACAGCCGCTGCACCGCCCAAAAACCTCATGATGTTTTGCTTCACATTCCAAGATTCCATGAGCCAGTTAGGCATTAAACCCGTCAGGGCACATGCGGTTCTGACGAAAACCCATGTCTTTTTCTCAACGGGATGCAATTTACTTTGATTGGCCTGAGCTAAGCCTGATTCAAAAGCACGTTTGGTTTGGATAGCCCCAATGATTCCCATGGGATCCAAGATCGCAAAAGGCATCGCCATAGACGCCTTAGGCACCCCCAGGCTAATGCTCGATATCCAGGACCAAGCCGCTAACAAAAACCCAGAAGCTTCATTAAGACTGACAGAATCAGAATCAAAATCTGATTCAGAAAAAACTAAGTTTCCAATGTCAATATTTTCAATATCACCAAGGTTCATCGCTGACATAAGATAAAAACACCTATTCAAACTTTGAAATCAATTTTAATATTAGACTTTATTTTTAATTTTTTAATCTTTATTTTTCTCTTGACCCCACCAAACTTCATCGATAACTTCGTCGCCTTTTTAAATATTAGGTGGTGGAATCTCTATGTCAGCGGCTATTCCAGAAGATATTCTTGGCTATAAAAGTCTTGATAAATTAAGTCACGATCTAAACGGGCGTCTTAGCTTCGGAATAATTATTTCTAATTACATCGATCCTATTGAACCCCTAGAAGCCCTATTACGCGTCGTCATGCCCATCGAAAATAAATCTCTATCCCAAGCTGCGTTAGTTTTACATGCTTGGATGATGCGCCCAGAAAATCAGCCATTTCGAACTGCCTTTGAAGTCAGAGCTAGCCAGGCATGGATTCCTGAAGGTGTCGGTGAAGATGTCACTGTCAAAACATGGATCAAAAAAAATACGTTTAAAGACCCGTTAGTGCGTCCTTTTGCGGAAGTCAGTGACGGACCGATTAATCGCCGCCCTGATGGAAGAGAACTGACCCTCTATTTCCCTAAAATGGGAGAAGAAGCCAGGTCTCCAGAAGAGTGCCAAAAAATGCTTTTAGCTATCTGGAAGCTCTTTCAAGACACCCCCATTCAATTTGGTTATTGCCAAAGTTCTGATCAAATCGATTTAGAACCCATTCAAATCAGATTTCCTCACGAAATAGAGCTTGTTAGGAGTCCATTCCAAGTTCTTAAAGCTTCTTCTGACGAAACTCATAGCCCCCTTATGGTTATCCCTTATGAACATTTGTTAACACACGGAATTAAACCTTCTGAGTGGCAAGCACTGACTGAAAGAAGAGCGCTTTATGAAAAAAATCGCTTAGTTAAATTTTTAGAACGATTAAGAACACTATCTCCCACATCCCCAATAGCATCAGCATCAGAACTGATTTCTGACTTCTACCCTTCAAAAACTTGGGAAACTCTTTTGACAAACTGGAAAAGCACCCATAGAGAAGCCGTAGAAAAAACTGCCAAATCAAAGTGTATTGATAGGAGTCTATTAGACAGCAATGAAACCATTCAAACTATTAAAAAAGAATTCCCTCTGCGCCTGACTCCTGAGGGTTACTTGGTATCTGTTAAAGATAAAACTCCGTTTTATCTGCTTTTCCTGGGCTTCTGTACTAGTACTAGCCAAGCTTTACCTGGACTTTTTACGCAACATTACGGCACTGCCCTCCAAGAACCCCCTAGAATCATTTCTCTAGCTAAAGCTAATGAAGAAATAAAGGCCCTCTCAAACCTTTGTAATATAAATCCTCACCCAGTGCTTTCTGCACTGGAAAATTGGATTGGAGCAAGCCCTATCCACATGATCCAATATCCTGCCCGCACCCAATTCCTGCTGTATCTATTCAATCTGGCTGTTGAAGCTCATCAGCAATATCGTGAATTATCTCAAGAGTCACACCAAATTCTTTCAGCGACTCAGGCCTATGTTTCGAACCAAGTGTTTGCTCAAACGGCTTATTCCTTAACACAATTTTTTAGAACGACTGTTGGCAGAATCCCGGGTATCTATACCTGGCTACATGCGCCTATCAAAGCGGATAAAGCGGCTTGTTTTAAAGAAATCTATAACGCACTACAGATCCTTCTTTTGGAACAACTCGAAAATACTGTGTCTTTTGTCCCGCCCTATTCTCAGCCAGCTATTCCTGCTGCTGTTCTCAAAGATTGGTATGAAGAAGCTAATAAAATTATTACCAACACAGTTAGAAGACATGTTGGGGTTACTATGTATTCAAGAATTATTAAAAGCTCACGACCTGCGTCTGCTTTGATCATTGAAAAAATCTTAGTGGCGACAACCCCCAAACAAAGACAAGAAGAAACAGAGGCCGCTGCTTTTTCAATGGCTCCAGATAGAGGGACAAAATAAACATGTTCTCCTCACCAACAAAAAAATCTTCAAGTGAATCCAAATCACTATTAAGCCCAACAATTTCACTGACATCCTCCCCTAGCAGTCCTACCCGAAAACATGCCACAGGAAGAGAGAACTATTGGACACTCTACGATGGGACTGATAACGATCTTGGTATGCCCCCCCTCGGCCAGACAACTATTTTTCTTTCGTTAGATCTGGACCCCGATAATCTTAAAAAAGCATTTGCTTGCATTCATCAAACTCAAATGACTAACCCCATTTACACCCGTGATATTTTTTTCGGGGTTTTAAATTCGCATGCCCCTACCCGATTTTCTCCAGCAAGCGATGAACAACAAGCCTATGAAGCTGAACAAAAGGCCGCTTTTTTTTACCCATCTGCTTTACACCCTCCTGAACCCCAGACTTGGATTATGTTTCTTTTGACAGTCTGGCGAGAATTTCAAAATAGAGGCATTCGATTTAATCAAGTTAAAAATACAATGGATTCAAACCTCAGAGTTTCAATAAAACCACTTCAAATTGTTATCTCAGACGATCCGTTCAATCCAGTCAGAATGATCTCAAGCCCTTTTACCGTGCAGTCTTTTATGACAATAAAGACTTTTGACTGGGCTTTTCATATCAATATGCTCTTTCAGAATGGCATTTCTCCTATGTTTTTATACCGTCAAAAAATGGCTCAAAATATATATATTCAAAACGGCTTAACCCCTGTCCAAGCTTCTATTTCTCATGAGATTCAAACTTCAAATCAACTGCTAAGACCCTTGGCAAGACACGCTTCAATCACTGGGAGACTCTGTTTAACCTCGATAGCAGAAGACCGAGATTTACCTGTGAGAACCTCCTCTCCTGAAGCAAAATCTCTCAGCTCCCTCGGATCTCTCGAATTGCTCAGCGATCCCGAATTAAACATCGATACAACCCCATCATCATTCACCCAGAACTCATTACTTCCTTTGTTAGGATCTGAGCCTCTTCCTCACGCTTTAGCTTTTAGTTTTGCAGAAGCTGAAAATTTAATTTTATGTAATCCCAGATTAAAAGAGCTCTTAGAGATCCAAAAAAATCTCTCAAAACACTTAAAAAAACTAGAAAAAGAATGCTCTGCACTCACGCATTTTATTGCAGGTCAGGCTCTAGCACTTGCAGCTCAATATTCAAAAGTCACCCCATGTTTAAAAAGCGTTGCCAAAGAGCGAATCTTTCTAGATTTTTCTCAGCAGCTTAAAAATCGATTAGCACGGGTTTCCCATACAGAAACAAACTCGACTCTCTCCATCGCTCATTGGGTTCAAACCGATTGGTATCGATCAGAAATTGAGACTCTCAATACACCTCGATCTTGTTGGTCCCGTAGGTCTTGCTGCTCTATAAAATCTCAAACTCGGTCTGCCAAAATTGCATATCAAATTGGCTCTGTTTTTTATGATCCCACGCCAATAATTAATCCATCGAGAACACACCAACACCTATCCCCTCTTTCGCAGAAATAAGTTTTCCTCTGTTTTGAGCGGTATTTTTAGGTACACTCCCCGGCCTTTTCCTTTCCTGTTTTTTAATTTTTTTAAGAGCCCCCATGTCCAAAGAACCTTATTCAAAAACCGTTTTTGTCAAAAGCGCCGCGTTGATTTCCCAGCTCCCTCCCGACGAAGGCGTCGAAGTAGCGTTTGCTGGAAGATCTAACGCGGGAAAATCGACTTTATTAAATCTAGTGACCCATCAAAAAGGCCTCGCTAAAACCAGTAAAACCCCAGGCCGAACCCAGTTAATTAACGTCTTTGAATTTGCGCCTCAAAAAAGATTAATAGATCTACCTGGCTATGGCTTCGCCAAAGTTCCTCGTAGCGTCAAAGAAAATTGGCAAAAAACGCTGGGGCTTTATTTACAAAAACGTGAATCTCTCAAGGGTCTAATTGTTTTAATGGACTCACGGCATCCGCTCAAAGAATTAGACTGCCAGCTCATTGAATGGGCTTGCGAGGGCCAATTAGAAGTTCATTGTGTTTTAACTAAGTCAGACAAACTGACTCAATCTGAAAAAATGCAGGCTTTAAAAACAGTCCGTAAAGAAATCCCGTTTACCAATATTGAAATTCAATTGATCTCAGCCATGAACAAATCAGGCCTAGATCTATTAGAAAATAAATTAGATTCCTGGTTTTCAGAATTTTCAGAACCCTCAGACCCAGACTCAGATTTAATTTCTGATTCTGATCAAACATCTGATCAAACATCTGATCAAACCCCTGATCAAGAATAAATAAATCAAAATAATGGTTGCCTATGGCTTGGTATGACGGGTGTTTAATTATTTTTTTATCTTTTGGGTTGGGCTGTATTTTAAATATTATTTCAACCCAATTACCTCAATTTTTATTAGGGCTCCCATTATTAGGTCGCCATGAATTACACCCCTACGAGAAAATTTTCCCATTTGTTTTCACAGCCTGTTGTCTTTTCTGGTTTTGGCATTTTGGTTTTGACTGGCACGCCTTAGGTGCCTGTATTTTTACGGCTTTTTTAGGTCCGTTATTTTTAATAGATCTAAAATATTTAATTCTTCCAGATCAGCTGACTTTTCCGCTTTTATGGATTGGGCTGTTATTCAATCTTCACGGGGTATTTTCAAATATTGATTCAGCCATCATCGGCGTCATCGCGGGCTATCTAACTCTCTTTTTTATTTATCATATTTTCTTATGGCTCTCTGGAAAACAAGGCTTAGGGCATGGCGATTTCAAATTACTCGCAGCCCTTCTAGCCTGGACGGGTGTTGAATTCTTGGGGTGGATTTTATTGCTAGCGGGTATTTTAACTTTGGGGGTTTTTGGCTTAAAAAAAATCTTTCAGGAAAATTTTAATCCTCAAATTCCTTTTGGACCGGGATTAGCCCTCGCAGGAATCATCATTTTGGCCTTCGGCAATAATTTAAACACACTAACAATACTTATTAGTACAGCGTTGTTTGGGGGTTAACAGATCTTTATACTCTGCCGGTTTTTTTGTCCTAATTAATAACTAGTAACCAGCGAGAAATCCCATTATGTCTACTAAAAAAGCAACACCTAAAGCAATCCACTCCGCCTCTGATTTATTGGCTTTTATTCAAGAAACCGAAGCCACTTCGGTCGATTTACGATTCACGGATACTCTCGGTAAAGAACACCACGTCACCATTCCAACTCACTGCATTGATCAAGATTTTCTTGAAAATGGAAAAATGTTCGACGGGTCTTCTATTGCTGGCTGGAAGCAAATCAATGAATCCGACATGATTTTAATGCCAGATGCTTCAAGTGCTGTCTTAGATCCTTTCTATGAAGAACCCACGATTAATTTACGCTGCAATATCGTCGAACCCATGACCATGCAAGGTTATAACCGAGATCCTAGATCTCTCGCCCAACGCGCTGAAGCTTATTTAGCGACGACTGGCATTGGGGATTCATTTTTGATTGGCCCAGAACCTGAATTTTTTATTTTTGATAGCGTTGAATTTAAGTCCGATATTTCAGGCGCCATGTACCGCGTGGATTCCAAAGAAGCCGATTGGAACAGCGCACGAGAATATGAATATGGAAATTCAGGACATCGCCCTCGTGTCAAAGGAGGTTATTTTCCTGTCCCACCTGTTGATTCATCCCAAGATATTCGTGCTGAAATGTGTCGTGTGATGGCTGATATGGGATTGATTATTGAAGCTCACCATCACGAAGTTGCGACAGCCAATCAAAACGAAATTGCGACAGGTGCAAGATCTTTAGTTCGCAAAGCCGATGAAGTACAAATTTATAAATACGTCGTTCATAACGTCGCGCATCAACATGGCAAAACAGCGACATTTATGCCAAAGCCTTTAGTCGGCGATAACGGCTCAGGGATGCATTGTCATCAATCGATCAGCAAAAAAGGCGTGAATATTTTTTCAGGAGATGCTTATGCGGGTCTATCTGAAACAGCGCTTTATTATATTGGCGGGATTATTCACCATGCCAAAGCTCTCAATGCCTTTACTAATCCAGGGACCAATAGTTACAAACGTCTAGTCCCAGGTTTTGAAGCACCTGTTTTACTGGCTTATTCAGGCCGCAACCGCTCTGCGTCAATCCGTATTCCGTTTAGTAATTCACCTAAAGGTCGTCGCATTGAAGTTCGATTCCCAGACCCAACCGCTAATCCTTATTTAGCGTTCGCGGCTATGTTGATGGCTGGATTAGATGGTATTAAACGCAAGATGCATCCCGGCGAACCCATGGATAAAGATCTCTATGACTTACCGCCAGAAGAACTGTCAGATATTCCTTCTGTATCAAGCTCTCTTTCAGAATCTTTGGGAGAGCTAGATAGAAATCGTGAGTTTTTACTCCAAGGTGATGTCTTCACGAATGACATGATTGATGCCTATATCGAGCTTAAACATCAAGAAATTGAAAAGCTCAATATGACACCGCATCCTGTCGAATTCTTGATGTATTACTCGCTATAGAATGACCTTCTTTGGGCGAATACGAGGTTCGCCCCTACACCATCATTCTTAGAGTGACCCATCAAAAAAGTCGCCCATCGCACGCCCATCCCAACATTTGCGCTCTACAACAATTGCCCATAAACTCCGCCCGGTTTTTTACGGAGCATCTGGAGTATTTTTATGTCTACTTTTGTTACGCCTTTGACACTAGGCCAAGTTTTCAAGACCAGCTTTAAACTTTATAAAGCTGCTTTTTGGAAAACATTGCCTATTGCTATTTTGGCACTCATCGTTGGAATTTTAGTCAAACAAACTTTTCATTATCAGCATCACTCTGAAAAAATTATCTCTCACAGCCTCTCGCAAACTGTTTCACATTCAGCGTCACAGACCACTTCAGAAACAACAACCCAAACCATTTCACAAACAGCCAGCATGACGCAGGTTCATGCGAACGTTTTTTGGAGTGCCCACTGGGGGATGCATTGGGCCGTTTGTTTAATTGCTTTGTTAATTAATTATTTTTTAATCGGCGCTTTATTAATTAGCTATCAACAAGCCCAACAAAACGGCCATGTGTCACTGGGTAAAAGCTATTTGAATGCTGTGATGCGTGTTCCTGTTTTAATCGCTGCCGGAGTTATCTCTTTTATTCTTATGGCCATCGGCGGAATTTTTGCTTTCCATCCGGGTTTAATTTTGGGTGTTTATTTACTCATGGTGGTCCCTTTGGTTTTCTTAGATAAAAAGGGAATCTTAGGGTCAATTAAAACCAGCCTAACTTTTGTTCATCATAATTTTTGGCGAATGGTTTTTA
This sequence comes from Thiotrichales bacterium, assembly GCA_947478175.1. Taxonomy (GTDB): domain Bacteria; phylum Pseudomonadota; class Gammaproteobacteria; order Francisellales; family CACEW01; genus CAMCUU01. Next base: position 116,734 of record CANJUQ010000001.1, read on the forward strand.
TTACCATCGTTATTTCAATCGTCACTGGAATTTGCTCTCTCTGGCAGTTTCCCGAATTAAATATGTTGATACGCGTTATCTTTGGTGTTTTATATTTAGCGGGTTTCGCTTGGTCAGTGGCCCTGACTTACTCGTTTTATCTGTATTTGAAAGAACGGGTAAATCAACCCCTTCGCCAACAGCTTTATGCCCTGCTTCGTAATCGTCCTAAGACAGTCAAGACAGCCGCTTGGTGTACGTTTATTTATGTCGTTATTTCTTTTGCGGGCTCTATTTACATGCTACTGAGTAGCCAAGCCTTAGATGATCAGAGCTTTTATGCCCTGTTAGATGCTGCTTTAGCGACTAATTTGTTATTGAGCCTCTCCGTAGTATTCATGTGTTTTGCTTATATTGGCAGCAATGCAGCTCGTATTACTCTCATGGTCATTAGCGCTATCATGGCCATTTTATTTGCAACGCATCTAGGCCTAGCGATATCTGACTATCAAGACATTACACCCGCTGCAATCACGATCATGACTGATCTTGCCACGCCAGCCCTAGGTTTAATTTTAAATATCGTCATTATTGTTTTACTGATCCAATCAAAGGCTTGGTACAAAACCATTAGAGCTTTCAAAATGGACCAAGACCTAGATGCTTTAAGAGCTGAGATTCATAACACCAGTGCTTAATTTTTAATTTTTACTGATCCGCAATTTGTTTTAGATCGGCTCCTTCGGGGGCCGATTTTTTTGGACTGCCTGATGGATTTTGGGGTTTATTCTGAGTTTTATTTTGGGTTTGATCCATGGCATATAAGCCTTTTAATAAATTAACAGCTGAATTCAATTGATAGTCTGTTTGAGGCGAAGGTAAGCCAGAAACTTCTGATGCGAGCTCTATACCAATCGCTTGAGTCTGTGTTTGAGCCTGAAATTGCTGCGCGGCACTAATCGCCTCAAGACGCTCTGGCATCAACGCCCCTGTTAGATTCATTTCACGATAATTTACCCCCTTCAAATCCAAGGGATCTGAAGAGAAGTTGTTTTGATCAAAATTTAACTGGGGAACAATAATATCCGGCGTCACGCCTTCTCCCTGGATAGGCCGACCTGAAGGACTATAAAATCTCGCAGTCGTAATTTTCACCGCTGTTTTGCCATCAGCCAAAGGAATAACAGTTTGGATAGATCCTTTACCAAACGATTTTTCACCCATGATGACAGCACGGTGATGATCTTGAAGCGCTGCAGCAACAATTTCAGAAGCAGAAGCCGAACCCATATTGATTAAAGCCACGATGGGAATACCGCCTGTTAAATCGCCAGAGGTCGCTTCCCCAGATAGCTCACTTTCACCATTCCTACCTTTGACTGAAATAATAATATTTTGATCTTTATGATTAAATTGGCTGGATTCCGGGCTAAAAATACAACTTTTTGGATGGCTTTCTTTACAAGTATCTAAAAAGTCATCTGCGACTTCAATTGAAACGGGTAGCAAGCCTCCAGGATTATTTCTCAAATCTAAAACCAGCCCTCTTAGTTGATGCCCTTCTGCTTTATTTAATAAATTATCAATGGCCTCACGAAGATCTTTAGGCGTGCTTTCTTGGAAAGAACTAATGCGGATATAACCATAATGCCCTTCAATTAATTGTTCTTTCACACTGATCATTTTGATAGGAGCTCGAGTCAAAGTTAAAACTAATTTTTTATCCAAGCCTTTACGCAGGATAGTCAGCGTTAAAGTCGTTCCCGTCTCTCCTCGAATGAGCTTCATAGCTTGATCTAAGGTCATGCCTTGAATCGGCGTTTTATTAATCTGAAGTATGTAATCGCCTGGTTTTATCCCCGCTTTTTGCGCAGGAGAATCATCTAAGGGTGTGACCACTTGGAGCATACCCTCTGTCATGGTCACTTCAGCCCCCACGCCTACAAACTCACCACTGGTTGCAATATCTAATGCTTTATATTGCTCTTCGTTTAAATAGGTCGAGTGGGGGTCCAATTCTGACATCAAGCCTACTAAGGCTTTATTTAAAATTTGAATATCAGACAGATCAACCACATAATTTTTTTTAATAATCGCAACGGTTTCATTAAAGCTTTCTAAGGCTGTTTGAGCACCTGCCATTTGTACAGGGGGCATTTGTATAGGGGTATTTTGAGAAGAATTTTGACTCGCGAAAACTTGAAAAGATTGAATGGAAAAAGTGGCGCCTAGTAAAGCTGCCATAAAAAATTTTCTATTCATAATTCAAACACTCCCAGAAAATTATTTTTTAAATTTAAATTATCTGGGCCGAGTCTATATGAAAAAATTTAACTTATTATTTAATAAATATTCAAAATAAAACTCTAAATCTAATAGTATTTTGCACTTGATTTAAATCTTCTTTCAATGCTTGGAGCGCCGGTAAATTAGGCGAATCAATATCAATCACGACATAGCCAATCTGATTATTAGTCTGGAGATATTGCCCAGAGACATTGATATTTCTTTTGGAAAAAATTTCATTAATGGCATTCATTACCCCAGGCCTATTGTAATGAACATGCATCAAACGCGTTCTGCCCGTATGTGCAGGCAAAGAAACTTCCGGGAAATTGACGGCTGATAATGTCGAACCGTTGTCTGAATATTTTATTAATTTTTCAGTGACTTCTAGGCCAATATTGAGCTGTGCTTCTTGGGTACTGCCACCAATATGCGGCGTGAGTAAAACATTGGAGCAACCCTGTAGCGAATTTTTAAAGGGTTCATTAAGGCTCCCGGGTTCTTCAGGAAAGACATCTAACGCAGCACCTAATAATTGCTGAGATTTTATAGCCTCAGCCAAAGCTTCTGTATCTACTACATGCCCCCTAGACGCATTAATTAAAACAGCTGTTTTTTTCATCATGGCCATGCGCTCAGCATTGATCATTTGGTAAGTCTCTGGCGTTTCTGGTACATGGCAGCTAATGGCATCTGAGTGAGTTAATAACTCCCCCAGATCTACTGCTTTCGCATTACCTAAAGCTAATTTTGCTTCGATATCATAAAAAACAACCCGCATCCCCAGAGACTCAGCCAAGATCCCCAACTGGGATCCAATATGGCCATAACCTATTACTCCTAAAGTCTTGCCTCGAGTTTCAAAAGAATTACTAGCCGTTTTTTGCCAGACGCCGGCATGACACAGACGGTTTTTTTCTGGGATTTGTCTGAACAATAAAATAATCTCAGCCAGAACTAATTCAGCAACTGATCTTGTATTCGAATAAGGGGCATTAAAGACAGGGATTCCAGATAAGGCTGCTTGATTTAAATCAACTTGATTGGTGCCAATACAGTAACAGCCAATGCCCACTAATTTTTTAGAAAATTTAATAATCTCAGGGGTTAATTTTGAGGCTGAACGGATTCCTACAAAGTGAGCCTCTTGTAAAAGCTCTAAGTTTTTTTGATCTAGCGCTTCTTTTAGACAAATTATTTCTGAATAACCCGCTCGTTCAAATAAATTCACAGCACTTGGATGAATATTCTCGAATAAGACCACTTTGATTTTATTTTTAGAAAGCGAATATTGTCCCGTCATGTTTTAAATTTTCCTTCTTGCTTTTACCGCTTCAGCTAAAAGCTCTAAGACAGGGAGTGTGTCCTCCCAGGACAAGCAAGCATCCGTAATACTGACGCCATACTTCAATGGCTTCTGATCAATAGACTGACTGCCTCCATGCAAATGGCCTTCAACCATGACACCAAAAATATCTCGTGACCCTGCACTGACTTGTCTCGCAATTTCAGCCGCGACATCTTTTTGTCTCAAATGATTTTTCTGGCTATTACCATGCGAACAATCGACCATCAGCCTCGGCGCCAAGCCAAAAGAAGCGAGCTTTTCACAGGATTTTCGAATGGTCTCTTGGTCATAGTTAGTCCGATCACTTCCACCTCGTAAGATCACATGGGTATCTTTATTTCCCGCGGTCTCAAAAATGGCTGTATTACCCTGTTTCGTAATCGATAAAAAATGGTGTGAGCACTGCGCTGCGCGAATGGCGTCTATGGCCACTTGGATATCCCCACTCGTTGCGTTCTTAAATCCAATCGTCGCAGAAAGTCCAGAAGCCAATTCACGATGAACCTGGGATTCTGTCGTCCTGGCGCCAATCGCACCCCAGGAAACTAGATCTGCAATATATTGGGGACTAATGGTATCTAAAAACTCTGTTCCACAAGCGAGACCTCTTTGATTGATAGTTAATAATAATTCCCGAGATAATCTCAGGCCTTTATTAACATTAAAACTTCCATTTAAATCTGGGTCATTAATAAAGCCTTTCCAGCCAATCGTGGTTCTGGGTTTTTCAAAGTACACCCGCATGATCAAGCACAATTCTTTTTGTAACACTTGTCTCGCGGTATTGAGACGATCCGCATATTCCAAAGCAGCAGACATATCATGAATAGAACAAGGCCCCACGACGACGACCAAACGATCATCCGTCCCCTGCAGACAGTTAGAAACGGCCTCTCTGGCCGAAGATATCGTCTCAGCTGCGCCTTCGCTCATGGGCATTTCATCATGCATGATGACCGGCGGGATTAAGCCTTTTCGACCGGTAATTCTTAAATCATCTGTTTTTTTCATGATTAAACTCGCCCTACCAATTCAGCTTTTATTTTAAAAACGCGCGATTTTACTGAGATTTGAAATTTAATAAATAAAAAAGCCGCTTAACGCGGCTTTTTAAAACTAAAAACTAAAAACTAAAAACTTAGGAAAGTTTTTCTTTAATACGAGCGGCTTTACCAGCCAATCCACGCAAGTAATACAACTTGGCACGGCGAACATCTCCACGACGTTTAACTTCAACGCTGTCAATCGCACGAGAGTGAGTCTGAAATACACGCTCAACGCCTTCACCACCACTCATCTTGCGAACGGTGAACGCCGAATTTAAACCGCGGTTACGCATGGCAATCACAACACCTTCAAAAGACTGCAAACGTTGGCGAGTTCCCTCGATCACTTTCACTTTGACTAATACCGTGTCGCCAGGCGAAAACTTGGGAATATCTGAACGCAGCTGAGCTTTTTCAACGAGTTCTATATATTTGTGCAACTTATGCATGAGACACGCTCCAATCTAAAAGAATAAAAAATCTAAAAATAACCCTAAAAAATATAGGGACCGGGCAAAAAGACGGCGGATTGTACAGAAGGCTTTGGCACGTGTATAGAGGCTGTGAAAAGATCTGTGAAAAGATTTCTGTCTATTTAGGACGGCCCGCCGGCCGTTTCCCACATCTCGATTAAAAATCTTGCTTTTTCTCTCTTTTTTTCTGGGTGGCTTCCAAAGATTTTTCAGCGCGCCATTGTTCAATATTTTTATGATGCCCTGATAACAAAACCGTTGGGACTGGGTGCCCCCTCCAAATAGGCGGTCTTGTATAGTGCGGACAATCTAATAAATCAGGCTGATTGGGATTAGAAAAAGAATCTTGAATGGCTGATAGATCATCGCCCAACACACCGGGTATATGGCGAATCACAGCGTCTAAGATACACATCAAGGCTAATTCGCCCCCAGATAAGACAAAATCCCCAATGGATATTTCTAGATCAATCAAATTTTCTAAAACTCTCTCGTCTATGCCCTCATAACGGCCGCATAGAAAAATCCAAGATTTTTGATCTAAAAAAAATTTAACTTGGGCTTGATTAAAAACTTTCCCCTGGGGGGATAAATAAACAACAGGTGCATGGGGTAATTTTTCTTTGGCCGACTCTATCGATCTCGCCAAAGGCTCAGCCAGCATGACCATTCCCGGACCACCCCCAAAAGGTCGGTCATCAACCGTTCGATGATTGTCTTGGGTGAAATCACGAGGGTTAATAAATTCAAGATTGACTAAACCTGAAGAAAAAGCTTTAGATAAAACACCCTGATCTGTCAGGGCTTTAAAAATTTCGGGAAATAAAGTGATGACAATGACATGCATTATCTAGACGCCCTAATAAACACCCTAAAAATCCTGATCCCAATCAACAAAAATTTTCTTATTTTCAAGATCAATTTTTTTGATATGCGCATCGACATAGGGGACTAAGTATTCTTTGTATTCTTTGGATATTTTTCCTTCGGGGCCCAATTGATATTGATGAATCACCAAAACATCATTAGCGCCCGTTTCTAAAATATGATCTATCTGACCCAAAACTTGATTGTCTTGATTAATTACTTCAAGGCCTTCTAAATCAGTCCAATAGACCTGATCTTCAGCCAATGCAGGCAATAAAGATCGATCGATCGCAAGGGTTTTATTCACAAAGCGTCTGGCTAAATCACGGTCTTTGTAATCATCAAAATTGATATAAAACGTCCCGCCCTTATCAAACATTTGAAATTTTCGAAGGGGAATAAAACAAGAAGGCCGATCTTCGATTAAAAGATCCTTAGGATCAAAATCGAAAATGGCCCCCGGGTCTTCCATAAAAACATGCAGCCTAAGATCACCCCGAACGCCATGAGGCGCGCCTATTTTGGCAAGGATGACTGGCTGATGCTTTTGGATAGACATGTAATATCAATAAATATAAAGCGCGGCTAATTAAGCAGCGGCTTTAGATTTACGTGCTTCTTTAACCAAGCTTGCAACACGGTCAGAAGGCTGTGCGCCTTGTGCGACCCAGTGTTCAATTCGCTCAAGATTCAAACGAAGACGTTCTTCTTGACCTGCAGCAACGGGGTTAAAAAAGCCCATGTTTTCAATGTAGCGGCCATCTCTTGGAAAGCGGCTATCAGCAACCACGACACGGTAAAACGGACGACCTTTAGAACCACCACGTGCCATACGAATGACGACCATTAATCAAACTCCTGAAATATAAAGCGATAAGACAAAAAAATAAGGCTCTTTTCAGAACCTCAAACAAACTCGACAAAAAAAGAGGCGCGATCATACCTAAACACTGGCCAGAAAAAAAGGCCCTTTGCGGGCCTTATTCTTGCTATTTTTTGACCACCTACCCAGCTTCTAATTGAAACCGCCTAGAAGCCAGCTTCGCACTCACATAACGATTTAGAGATACTCGAGCTTCTTCAGCCTCTAGAACCAATTCTCGATGCAAGCTCGGTGGAACACGGACCATAAACTTGCCACTAAAATTCCTTGAAGCAATTGGCTCAGGAATGGCTTCTTTATTTTTAACCATGTCTTTTACAGCTTCTTCAACTACACGGCGAACCCCCTTAAAAGCTTCGTCTTGAGACTTACTCAACCAGCTTAATGAAGGAAATTCTGCACATAATCCAATAAATTCGTTGTCTTCAGAAGACCAACTAATCCTATAGCTATATCTATCCACCATTTTCGACCCTCCGTAATTTCTCAATGCCTAATAACACTTGTTTCACTTGGTAAATTTTTGCTTTACCCCTGTTGTTTTGGATATTGATTCTAGGATCAGAAGGCCAGGGTTTTTTATAAATACGGTGGCTGGTTCTACTTTGCCTAGGATTACCAAAAAAGTGATCACATAATTTGGCTAGGTCACTAAAACGTACATTGGCAGGGTTAGCAGCCATCTCTTCTAGCAAAACATCGAACTTATTACCCATAACAGTCACATAAAACTAATTTGCAGAAAAAGATATCACTATTGATACTACATTGCAAGACTTAATCTAGACCCTTGATTTAGCCCTTTTTGGTCCCGCCCCGCTTCGCCAATTTATTTTCTGTTCTTTCTTGGCGTGGCGTAACGCTTTTAAACCGGCCCTTATACGGATTCACAGAGACTTTGAATTCTAATCTCATAGGCGTTCCCATGAGCTTAAACGTCTCTCTAAAATGACCAATTAAATAACGCTGATAACTTTCAGGCAAACGGTCGACTTGGTTTCCATGAATAATAATCAATGGCGGATTATGCCCCCCCATATGCGCATAACGGGGCTTAATCCGGCGGCCTCTAGATAAAGGCGGCTGGACCACCGACATGGCTTCTTCCAAGGCTTTATTTAATTTGGACGTCGAAATATCTTTAAACGCTGCGTCATAGGCTTCATGGATAGACTCATAAAGATTACCCACGCCCGTCCCATGCTTCGCCGAAATAAAATGAACCCGAACATGTTTAACAAACTCAAAGCGCCAAGAGAGCGAATCTTTGACTTCTTTCTTTTGTTCTTCTGTTAAGCCATCCCATTTATTAATGGCGATAACCATGGCTCGACCGGCTTCCAGCGCAAATCCTAAAACATGCTGATCTTGTTCTGTAATTCCCTCTGTCGCGTCTAAGACACACACCACGACGTTTGAGTCATCAATGGCTTGTAATGTTTTAACGACGGAAAATTTTTCAATGACTTCATCGACTTTGCCACGTTTTCTTAAACCCGCCGTATCAATCAAAGTATATTGCTGCTCACGTCGTTCAAACGGAATATAAATACTGTCCCGCGTGGTCCCCGGCTGATCAAATACAATCACTCGATCTTCGCCTAATAAACGATTTACCAGAGTTGACTTACCCACATTAGGGCGACCAATAATGGCCATCTTGATCCCTGGATTTGCTAAATCCGTTGGGGAAATTTCCAGATTCTCAGGACAAATCGGTGCAATTAAATCACTGATTAAAGCCCCAACACCGCGACGGTGAGAAGCGGCCAATGGAATAACTTTTTGGAAACCCAATCGATAAAAATCTAATAAAGCTTCTTCTTCATTCATGCCATCTGTTTTATTAACTACAAGAATTACAGGCTTACTGGTTCCACGTAAAAACTTGGCAATCTCAAAATCATCGACATTCACACCTTCACGGCCGTCGACTAAAAATAAAATCAAATCTGATTCGGTGATCGCTAATTTCACTTGATCGGCCATCACGGCTTCAATCCCTTCAGCGTCGCCGCTCAATCCCCCTGTATCAATCACGATATAAGGACGATCGTCCGCAAAGGCCCGCCCGTATTGACGATCCCGAGTACTCCCCGGCTGATCGACCACCAACGCATTTCGCGTTTTCGTGAGCGCATTAAACAAAGTCGACTTCCCGACATTGGGTCGACCTACAATGGACACTACTGGCAACATGACACACTCGCCTCTATTAATTTATTAATTTTTATTGATTGGTTTTGATTTTTGTTTTTTTATTTAATTATCTTATAAGCCACTACACGACCACTGGTATCCGTCAAATAAACCTGGTTATTGGCAACAACAGGATTAGCACTAATAGGACGTGAACTTATTTGAGACTGCGCAACTTGATGGCCATTATTTAAATCTAACCAATGCACATAACCTTGATAATCCCCAACAATCACGTACTGACCCAACACGGCTGGTCCCGTCGTAAATCTGGCCTCAAAAGCATTCTGAGTCCAAAGCTCACGGCCCGTCTCTCGATCAAACGCCATGACATGGCCTTTGTCATTCGTTGCAATCACGGCGTTATCAGACAGCGCGACAGTCTTTAAACTCGATAGGGGATGCTGCCAAATCAAGGTCCCATCCGAAGCATCGACCGCCACAATATTGCCATGATAAGTCACTGCATAAACCATTCCGTTATCAACAACAGGCGTTCCAATAATATCCACCATCTGAGACAAGTCCGTCCCGCCTGATGGAATAGCGATGGGCCGCTCCCAAATCATTTGACCATTAGAAATTTGATAAGCCGTCAATTCACCATTATCAGACGCTGAGATCACCGTATTTTCAAAAACAACCGGAGAAGAATCCCCTTCCATCGTTAAATTCGGCGTATTACCTAATACTTGCCAGAGCTGTTTACCCGTTTGAGCATCAAACGCCGTCAAACTGCCATCATGAGTTCTAGCAATCACGACGCTGGTATTTCCCGCAGGGGCATTTAATAAAGTACTGGGTAAATTACTCTGCCAAAGCACTTGCCCCGTTTGCTCATCCAAGGCAATCAATAATCCATTCAGCGTCCCAACATACACATGCCCACCAAAAACACTTGGCGTCGAAGAAACTGGCTGATGCGTATTTTGACTCCAATGATAACGACCGGTGATGGCATCATTAGAAACCACATGGCCTTTACGATCATCTGTAAAAACAAAACCTTGATCAATCACGGGTCCAAAACTTAAAAAAGCCCGATCAGACCCATCTGTCGGCGTGCGATTTAAAGTCTGTCTAACTATCAAACTCGACGTAAAGGGAACCAAGGGTTTTGGAGGCTCTGTATTGTCTTTGTCACAGCTCGTGAGCATCAGCGCTGCCAAGCTAAGCCCAGAAAATAAAACTAAAGAAAAATTTCTTATCGCATTCTTCATCATTTTTTACCTAATTCTTTACCTATTTTTTTGATTCGATATTGTTTTTTAAACCGGATTCAGAGATAGATCTCCCAGTTTCATTTTGATTATTGATTGAGCTGCTGAGTCTTCTGAATCTGCTGCTTTCAAAGCCGATTCATACGCTTTTTTAGCTAAATCTGTTTGACTCAGCATTGCATAGGCATCCCCTAAAACCATCTCAAAACTCATGGCATAAGCCTGAGAAACCGGCGTTAATATTTTAATGGCATCTTCTGGCTCGCCTTGTTCCAAGCTAATGCGAGCTAATCTAATTTTCGCCATACTTTGTAAGTCTTGATTTTTTTGATGATCCAAAACCCATTGGAGATCTTTCTGAGCAGAGGGAAAATCACCTTGATTGACATCACTACTAGCCAAAACCAGCGCCGCCAATCCGGCATAAGCTGAATCAGAATTATTCTGCATTAAATAATGCGCCTTGGCAGAAACATTGACCTGATCGCCTTTAGAAGCACTGTCTATTAAGGACAAATAGGTGTTAGATGCTGCATCTTGAAGCACATCTTGGCGATGCTCCCAATAGCGATATCCGCTCCAACAAAAAGCCATTAAAACAAAAATCCCTAAAACCCAATTCCCGAAGTTTTTCCAGAATTTTTTAATTAAATCGACCTGATCCTGTTCGCTTAAATAATCCGCCATTGGCCAGACTCCCATTAATCAGACACAAAAAAGGGCGCGATTATAGGGAAATTCAGGGGTGATTGACAGCGCGATTTTTGGCACGATTTTTGGCAAAAATATGACACAAAAATATGACTTTGCTTGCTGCTAGCGCCATCGCCTCTTAAAATCGCCGCCTGTTTTTATCCTGCAAAGAAAAACTGCTTAAACATGTTGAATGATTTCACCCCCTTTGTTTTATCCACTGATCTTCAAGAAAACTACCGAACTGACGAAACAGAATTACTTAAAAAATTAGTAAGTTCACTGACTCCAAACTTTATTCAAAATCCAGAGTTATTAAAAAATATTGAATCTCTCGCCTCTGATTTGATTTCAAAAGTCAGACAAAAACGTTTATCTCAAGGAGGCTTGGATGCTTTTCTAGCCGAATATGATTTATCTAGCTTTGAAGGTATTACCCTGATGTGTCTCGCCGAAGCACTGCTTCGAATCCCAGACAATGCAAGTATCGATAAATTAATTAAAGATAAAATTAGCCAGGGCGACTGGGCAGGCCATCTTCAAAAAAGCCAATCTTTATTTGTAAACGCAGCGACTTGGAGCTTGATGCTAACAGGGAAAATTTTAGACCCCGCTCAATGGCCTGAAAGTAAATTAAAAAGGGCTTTGAATAGCTTTTTTAATAAAAGCAGTAAATCCACTATCCGAAAAGCGACTCGCCAAGCCATGCGCATCTTGGGCCAGCAATTTGTCATGGGAGAAACCATCTCAGCAGCCATTGACCGCGCCAAAGAAAATGAAGCCAATGGATATCGATACTCTTATGACATGTTAGGTGAAGCGGCTTATACCCAAAAAGATGCTCAGCATTACTACGCAACTTATGAACTCGCTATTCATGCAATTGGAAAAGCCGCTAAAAATTCAGGCGTGATAAAAAGCCCAGGCATCTCGATCAAACTTTCTGCTTTGCATCCCCGTTATGAATTATCTAAAAAAGATCGCGTTCTCCAAGAGCTCTTACCGCAAACTAAAAAGCTTTGCCTACTCGCCAAAAAATATGACATCAGCTTAACCATTGATGCCGAAGAAACAGAACGATTAGAACTCTCTTTAGAAATCTTAAAACAGCTGGCAGAAGATCCAGAATTAGCCCATTGGAATGGACTAGGTCTAGCCGTTCAAGCTTATCAAAGACGGGCTTTTTATGTCATCGATTTTTTAATCCAACTCGCCCAAAAAACCCAAAAAAGACTCATGGTCAGATTGGTCAAAGGCGCTTATTGGGACAGTGAAATCAAACGATCTCAGATCAATGGCCAAGCGACTTACCCAGTCTTTACTAGAAAGCTTTATACCGATGTTTCTTATCTAGCCTGCGCTCAAAAAATCTTGGCTCATACCCAAGAAATTTACCCTATGTTCGCGACTCATAATGCTTACACTCTCTCTGCCATTATTAACTTAGCTGGCAGTTATAAAGATTTTGAATTCCAATGCTTGCATGGCATGGGCAGTAGCTTATATGACCATATTGTTGGATCTAATAACTTAGATATTCCCTGCCGAATCTATGCCCCCGTAGGGACTCATAAACATCTATTGGCTTATTTAGTCAGAAGATTATTAGAAAACGGCGCCAATACTTCTTTCGTCAATAGAATTCTGGATGAACGCCAACCCATCGAAACACTCATAGAAAACCCTGTCAAAAAAGCCTCCGCTTTACAGTTCATTCCTCACCCTAATATTCCTCAACCGCTTTTTTTATATGGAGCTACTCGCATGAATGCCATTGGCCTGGATCTTTCCGATCAACTAACACTTTCGCGCCTTCAAGAATCTCTGACTCGTTTTGCTCAAGAAGAATTTCACGCCAAACCGCTTATTGCGGGAATCTCTCGCTATGAAGGTGAGCTTGAAGATGTGCTCAATCCAACCACGGGAAAAATCATTGGAACAATTCAAAATGCAACGACGCAAGAAGTCGACAAAGCTATTTTAATTTCCAATCAGGCTTTCTCAGCCTGGTCTGTGACACCCGCTCAATACCGCGCCAATTGTTTAAATCGCATGGCCGATTTATTAGAAAAAAACAGGCCTCAGCTTTTATCTTTAATTATTCATGAAGCCGGTAAAACATTAAGTAACGCTGTCGGAGAAATCCGTGAGGCCATCGATTTCTGTCGATACTATGCGGCTGAATCTATTCGCCTCATGAGCACTCCTACTTTATTGCCGGGCCCAACCGGAGAAAAAAACCAGCTCTCTCTTCATGGTCGAGGGACTTTTGTTTGCATCAGCCCTTGGAACTTTCCACTCGCTATTTTTCTAGGCCAAATTACAGCTGCCCTCGCAGCCGGTAATACTGTCTTGGCTAAACCGGCAGAACAAACGCCTTTGCTTGGATATTTCGCCATTCAGTTATTACACGAAGCCGGTGTTCCCAAAGAAGTAATCCAGTTTATTCCTGGCCCTGGCGAAACCATTGGCGCGCAGCTCACCCAAAGCCCATTAATTTCTGGTGTGATTTTTACAGGCTCTAACGATACTGCTCGAAAAATTTCCCAAACTTTGGCCAAAAATCCTGGCCCGATTCTCCCACTTATTGCTGAGACAGGCGGACAGAACTGCATGATCGTGGATTCAACGGCTTTACCAGAACAAGTCGTTCGCGATGTTTTATCTTCAGCATTTGATAGTGCTGGCCAACGCTGTTCAGCCTTGAGAGTTTTATTTATCCAAGAAGAAGTCGCTGAAACTATCTTGACCATGCTCCAAGGCGCTATGGCTGAACTCTCTATTGGCAACCCTGACTTGCTTTCTACGGATATTGGCCCCGTCATAGATGCTCAAGCAAAAGCTCAGCTAGAAAATCATGTGGCTCACATGAAACAAGAAGCCAAATTAATATTTGAACTGCCAATCCCTTCAGAATTCAAAGGGACTTTTGTATCCCCCACTGTTTTTGAAATCAAACATATCAATCAGCTTAAACACGAAGTCTTTGGGCCGATCTTACATATCATTAGATATAAAGAATCAGAGCTAAATCAGGTCATCGACCAGATCAATAGCACTGGGTTTGGTTTAACGTTTGGGATTCACAGTCGTATCAATGAAAAAGTCAAAGAAGTCACTCAAAAAATCCGTGCCGGTAATCTTTATATTAATCGCAATACTATTGGTGCGATTGTTGGAACACAGCCATTTGGAGGCGAGGGACTTTCAGGTACGGGATTCAAAGCCGGCGGCCCACACTACTTACTCAGGCTCACCACAGAGCGCTGCATCAGCGAAGATACAACCGCCAGCGGCGGCAATACCAGCTTGATGTCATTGCAAGAAGAATAACTGGAAACTTTACGGAAAATCGACATTTTGCAGGTTTGCCGTAAAGCAGAAAGATGACCCTTTTAATAATTTTCTTTATTTGTAACGCATTTGTGTTACAATTTAGGAAATTTACAGGGGAATTTATATGAATAATAAAGCAGCGACTATCAATGCAAGAATTGAGCCCATGTTAAAACATAAGGCAGAGGCGATATTACACAAAGTTGGTTTATCTACCGCTGATGCGATCCGTATTTTTTATTCTCAAATTTGCCTTAATAATGGATTGCCATTTGAAGTGAAGCTTCCAAATGATGCCACTTTAGAGGCTATTCATGAGCTTGAATCTGGTCAGAGTCGTAAAAAATACGATTCAATGAAAGAATTATGGGATGACGTAGAAAGTGCTTAAGTTAGATCCGTCTACAAAATTTAAGAAAGATTTGAAAAAGATAAAAAAGCAAAACAAAGAAATAGAAAAACTTAATGGCGTTATAGAAACCCTGCAAAAAGAAAAGCCTTTAGATAAAAAATATAAAGACCATGATTTGGTTGGTAACTGGAAAGGCTATAGAGAATGCCACATTACCCCAGATTGGCTTTTAATTTATAAAGTTTGTGGCGATGACGTTCGATTACTCAGATTAGCGCGAACCGGGTCACATTCTGAGTTGCTTAAGAAATAGGTTTTCACTTCGTTTACCAAAAATATTCTGTTTTTTTATTAATTAATCCCTAATTTTACATATTTATAATAACGGCATTATCATTCTATAAATGAGGCTACCAATGTCAGGGTCAGGGTCAGGATTAGAAAGTAGAAACAGAAGCTATGCTTTTTATGAAGAGGCTGAATTTTCAGAACTAGAAAATCAAAAACCCTCTTTTTCAGATCCGATAGAAATTCATGCCAGATGGATTTTTCAGAATATTTTTATTCCCAAATTAAAAGGCATGGCTAGACCATTAACAGTACATGGATTACTTCATGCTTCTCGCGTCGCGCATTATATTCCGATGCTTTATCGTCTTTATCGAGGGATTGACCCCAGTCTCCCAGAGCTAACACCTGACGAAATCAAAGCAGCTCAACTGGCTGGTTTATTTCATGACATGGCCAGAGAAGATGATGGTGTAGATCATTGGGATATACAGTCAGCTGAGATGGCCTATCAATATCTTTCTCAAAACATCGAAGAGCTACCTCTGGGCATGGCGGAATTCGTTGCCAACATTGCGGCCAATAAAGATGCCGTTGAAACAGGTGAGTCTCATAGAATTCAAGTGGGCATGGGCGCTGGCGGAGTTAGGTTTGACAAAGCCCCAAATAATTCTCTTGGTTTTGACAAAACTACCCAACAAAAATTTTTAGAAAGCTTGCTCCATGATGCCGATTGTTTAGACATCATGCGGTGTTGTAAAAGATTCGATACGGCCTATCTACATATTTCCAAATTACCCGGGATGTATCCAGAATATTTGGGGTTGCTGAAAGATGCAGTGTTTCAACTGATTCACCTAGAAAAAGATCAGGCTTGGACAGCACGTTCTTCTGATACGAGTCGCTACATTAGAAATCCAGACTGCTTCACCCAAGTTGCGGAAGATATTGAAAAGATCCCCGTTTTAAAATTATTGACGCTTCCCTTGCCTCGTATTATTCCAAAACAATTTTTGGGTGAATTAAGAATGGATTACGACAATCCTATTCAATTTGAATATGAGTCCCAGGGACTTTTGGTGCGCGGGGTTGGAAGACAGGATAATTATTCCAATGCATTGAATATGCCTGATGGCACTTCTGAGACTCATTTAGATATTGAACTTAAGTTTGCCAGTAGCGAGGGTGGGAATACGAACCGTTGCGCCTCTCTTTTAGTGCCTGGTTTAATTCCAGTGCGGCCCCTGAACTTTATTTTAAAAAAAGATCCAAAGCGCATTCATTTTATGAATTCAGAAGATGCAGATACAGGCTGGGGATCTAGGCTTCCTGCATTACTTTTTGCTTTTTTTCAAATTAAAAAAAATCATGGTGCTTCTGTTGCCCTAGATAAAAAACCGATTATTTCGCTTGAGGGGCTCTTGGAGGCAGGTTTAAAAGCTTTCCCTAGTTATCGAGATCCGTCTCAAAATTATCGGCATAACGAACTTCACTTGGATTATGATTTATCGGATGTAGAAGGGGTTATGTATTCTACTGAACATATTTCTTCTTGTTTGGATCCTGCTCAGTGTTTTATTCATAAATTAGAAGCAATAGTGGCTGTGTTAAAAATTCAAGAAATAACGGAACAGTCTCTAAAAATTTATGAATATCGAGGTATCACTGGGCAAGTGATTGAGAAATCACCTAGGGAATTTTCGCAGGATTATTTGTTGTCTGAAGCCCAATTGATTTTGGAAAGCCCTCGTTCTAATTCTTTTCAACCTCCCCTTCAACTGAATGAAACTTTACAGAGATATTTTCCATCTTTGCAATCTTATATTTCAGGAATTTGGCGTGGATTTAAAGAGGATGAAATAAACAAGTCTATTGAGAAAATAGTGTTGATTGAAAAGCACTGCGGTATCTTTGGTAATCGTGAGTTTGCATTAAGTGGATTCAATCACGAGGTTGAAAATTTTTATAATTTTTTAAGTCCTTCACAGAAAAATAAGGTCGCACAGAAGGTTTTCGAACTTATTGATAAATACCTTCAAAACGGCTCTTTTCTCTTCCTTTCTCACGATCAAATTCAGTCTCTTTTAGATAAGGCTGACTTGAAAAAGTTGAGTTTTTTTGAGGATTTTCCTGCTGAAGCCACTCGAATTTTCCTACAGACTGTGATGAATTCAAATATATTAAGGCTAGATCTTTTGTCTGGATTGAATTTGATCAGATGGTTTGATTTGGTGAAGCATAATCTGAATCAGATGGATCAAGAAAACTTTCTTAACACCATATCGATATGGTTGCAGCTAAAGGTAACAAAGAATGGAGTCTGCAATTTAAGAGAGGGAACTTTAGCGGTGCTCTTTAAATTATTTTCAGAAAACGTGATCGGCCTTTTTTTCGCTAACAATTTTTCTTTTGATAATCCGCATGACCAATCAGGGATTAGCTTAATTTTGAGTTGTGTCACAAAGGACAGAGAAGCTTTTTTCAAGATGTTTCTTCAGTGTTTTAATTTTAATGCTCGGGGGGCGCTTGGATCTATTCTTCGTAACGCTCCTCATCAGCTAAGAAAGCCAGAGCTCTCATCTGCCACCACCAACCCTCTTTTCTTCAAGCTACATGAAGGTACAAAGCTGCTCTTTGTTTTAGCTAAATCTGAACACTGTTCTGCTGAATATCTTGAGCATGAAATTCAAGCGTTTTTACATTCTTTTAACACTTATCCATTAATCTTAAAAGATTTGATTTCTATTTGGGATCTTCCCATGAGAGAAGCCGCATCGCTGGACCGTATCCGGGAAGATCTTATTGTTCATTTTGAGAAACTCTATATTCAACCAGATGTTTTAGATTGGTTGATATCTAACCCTTCAGATAGCCGAGAATTACTAAAATTTCTCAATTGTGTTGCCGAGATAAATCTTGAGCGCGCTTCTGTTTTAAGGGGGAAAATGGCCACTGCTTTGATAGCGAGATGTGATTGGCTTGAAAGCAGAATTAGGAATTGGATTGAATTATTACAGGGTCCACTGGTCATCGCATCTGAGGAAACGCAACCTCTTTTTGTTGATGGTCTGTTATTGACAGCAATGACAACAGCATTGATGGACACATTCAGAAAAGCACTTGAACACCGCTGTAGATTATTGTTGCCTGGCGCAACGATGGACAAGAGTTCTTTAAGAGCCTTTAGAGCAATTATTGATTTAGTCCCAGAGAGATTTAGAACGCCATTATTGGAAGAATTTTTCCCGGCTAATCCAGTTCATGCCGCTCATGCGTTTTACTCAGTCAGTGCTGCAAGTGCTACGCCCCAAGCGGCTTTGTCTTCAGCAATTTAATTAATACTTTTAACCAACGGCGCCAATTCGCCCTTGGCATGCATCTCCGTCAAAATATCGCAGCCTCCAACCAACTCACCCTTCACCCATAACTGGGGAAATGTCGGCCAATTAGCCATCTTGGGTAATATCGCTCGAATCTCTGGGTTGGTTAAAACATCCACGCTCGCAAATTCCACACCACACTCAGATAGACATTTAATAGCCTGAGCTGAAAACCCACAGTGGGGCTGCCTAGGTGTTCCTTTCATATAAAGAATAATTGGGTTTTGTGCGATCTGATCTTTGATTTTTTGTTCAATCGTTTGAATTTCTTGCTGTGTCATATTCATTAAAATTAATCCTCTATTTATTTAATTTAAAAATTATAAAATTCCCAAAATCCCACCCATCAGGCCAAATACAGCTGTTACGCCTAAGACAACCCCAACAAAACAGGCGTATTTCCCAGAAAGTTTAAATTCTTGTGGTAACGCTTTTCGGGCCAGTAAAAATAAAAACCCTAGAACAATAGGCAGCAACATGGCATTCATGACTTCAACGCCCACGCTGAGATTAACTAGATTAATCACCCCTGAAGCCACAATCGCTCCACCTGCGATTAAAGACAGTGTGTAAATACTATAAAACCAAGGGGCTTCATGAACTTTATGCTCTAACGAACGCTTATACCCCGTCACTTCGCCCAAGCTCCAAGCCGCCGTCAAAGAAACCACAATGGCTGCCACTAAAGAAGCCCCCATCATGCCCATCGCAAAAAATAATTTACCGGCTGTTGAGCCCAAGAATGGCGTCAGCGCATCCGTAATTTGATGGACCGTATTTAACGGCATATTGGGATTTGTTTTGCCAATAGTTGCTGCGGTCGTAATCAAAACAGCTGCGACGACTAACTGTGTAATTACCGCACCGATGGCCGTATCAATACGAGCCGCTCTGAGATGTTTAATATTTAATTTTTTATCGACGACCGCAGACTGCTGATAAAAAATCATCCACGGCATAATGACCGCGCCAATATTGCCAGCCGTCAGATATAAAAAATCGGTATTTTGATAGGGGATATTCACTAATCCTTCTTTAATTTCTTGCATAGACGGATGTGCCATCCAAGCCACGACTAAGAAAATTAATTCAAAAGCCCCCAGACAAATGGCAATTCTTTCAATGGCTAAATAAGACCCTGTCCAGGCAATCGTAATTAAAAAACCAATGACCAAAATCATCGTGATCCAAGGCGGAACACCCACCATCATGCCCACGCCAGCCATGCCACTGAATTCGCTAATAATGGCCCCAACACAAGAAACTAATAACGTCGAAATAGAAAACCAGGCCCAGGCCTTACCAAATTTTTCCCGAATCAATTCACCATGGCCTTTTTGAGTGACCAAGCCCAATCTGACCGTTAGTTCTTGGGCAATAAATAAAATGGGCATCAAAATAAATTGTAAGGCTAATAATTTATAACCCCAGATCGCTCCACTTTGCGCTGCCAGAATCACACTCCCAGCGTCTGTATCCGCAAACATGACAACTAAGCCAGGTCCAATGACAGCAAGAGACAGCAGAAAAGCACTTTTATTTTTCATGGGGTTATATTTTTCCTAAATTATTTTTCCGCCAGAAATTTTGACGCAGGGTCCTCTTTAATGATCCAATCCGCGCCCTTATTTATCCCGCGGGATTATTCCTTCAGAGAGGCTGTTGTCAATGAAAATAAACATGCAAATAAACGCTACCCACCCCACAAAACCTAAAGCTGTCATTTTATTATCAGGCGGATTAGACAGTCTGACCTGTCTAGCTCTGGCTCAAAGCCAAGGTTATGAAGTTTTCACCCTTAATTTTGACTATGGGCAGAAACATCACGCTGAACTTCAAGCCTCCCAAAAAATAGCCGCGCATTATGGCGTCTCTCATCGAATTATTAATATTCAAGATCTAGGCCAAATGGGCGGTTCAGCCCTGACAGATAAAAAAATCTCAGTCCAAGATCACATCAACTCTTCTGATATTCCTAATACTTATGTCCCGGCTAGAAATCTCATTTTTTTATCTATCGCGACGGCTTATGCCGAAGTACTTGGGGCAGAAGCTATTTTTATTGGTGTGAGTTCAGTCGATTATTCTGGCTATCCCGATTGCCGACCTGAGTTTATTAATGCTTTTTCAGAAGTGATTAAAACAGGAACTAAAGCTGGCGTAGAAAATCATGGCACTCAAATCAAAGCACCTCTTTCTTATTTATCTAAAGCTGAAACGATTGCTCTGGGTTTATCTTTAGGCGTGGATTATTCCATGAGCGTTTCTTGCTATCGCGCCAATGATCTAGGCGAAGCCTGTGGATCTTGTGATAGCTGTACGTTTAGAAAAAATGGTTTTGAATCTTTGCGGGTTTTAGATCCAACGCGTTATGTGCTTAATTTAATTTGATACCCTGCAAAATTCCGGGCATTGATCACCCCAGACTCAAAAATCAAATACTGGCCCTTGACCCCCATCAAGACACCTTCAATCAAATTTGTTTTATCTAACGAAAGAGAACTAATTTTTTCAGGGTATTTAATCACGGGGTAATTAATTAAAACTTCTTCTGAATCTAAAAAATCTAAAAATCCAATCTCTAATTTTTCTAACTCTGGATTAGCTTGTTCAAATAATTCATCTCTCAAAACAGGCAAATTAATTTTTTCTGCTTCGCCTTTTAACATTTTTCTCCAATTAGTCTTATCAGCAACGTACTGAGCCAGAATAATTTCGACTAAGCCTGACAATCTCCGAGAAGACACTTTTAAGATAGGCAATGCTTGAGTTGCGCCCTGATCAATCCAGCGTGATTTATTTAAAATATTTTTCTGTCTCGTGATTCCCACTTTAAGCCCAGAAGAATTAGCCAAATAAACCACATGCTCTTGTAGACAATTGGCCTGACCCCATGCGGGCTCACGGCATGTTCCCAAATGAAAATGACAACGTTCTGGCCTCACAATACAAAGATCACACTGAGCTAATTTTTGCGTACAGGGGAAACAATAGCCCTGTTGAAAAGCTTTATTAATTAACCGATGGCAGGCCACGCAGTGAATAATCCCGAGATGCTCCAAAGTAATTTTTTGGCCTATTAAATTATTTAAATTAATTAATTGGCCGTCTAACGGCAGCGCATAAGAAACTAGATTCTGGGAATCTAAAATGCCGATTAATTTTTCTGATTTACCTTGGTGTGTTGTCAATCAATCATCCCCACCCATCAAATTTTTCAAACTATTGGCCAGACTATCAATGGTCTTTTGGACAGGCACTGATTTAACTAATTCTGCCGGCGAAGTCAGCGTCTTAACGATTTTTTTCTGTAATTGATTAAATAAATCTGTCATATCAACCCCAGCATGAATATCTGAAAAAGGCCCCTGGATTAAAATTTTTATAATCAAATTATTGGGATCTTCAGGCATCAGAAAAGCAAAAATTTGGTAGTCCACTGTTTCAAGGTTTAAATCAATAGTTCCTGAGCCTTTGGCCTGTAACGTTGGCCCCATCAAATCCAAATTATTATTTTGAATCACACCATTTTTGACTTGAGCTTCATAAACAAAATGCCCTAAGTCAGTCTCTTGACCATTGTTAGGATTAATCTGTCTGTCTTCTCCCGATTTCGAAAAATCAGGCAAAGCTTTTTTCAGACCATTAAATGCATCCCCTATGGGAGTTCCTTCAATCAAACCATGAGTCACATGACTGACGGCATTTAACATGCTGCCCAGATCAATCCCTTTCAGAACCAAATTGGCAATATCTGCATGAATTGTCCCGTTAAGCGTTGATGGCACTTGCGATGGTTCTAGCCCCGCCAAGTGCAAATTAAAATTTAAAGTCGTTGCTCCCAGTAATAACTGAGCCCCATGAAGGTTTGCATAATCAGCAATATCAATCTGATCCAACATCCAACTGCCCTGGATATGGGGCGCATTAAAATCCTGAATGACCAGATGGCCGGTTAAATTCGAATGATTAATTTTTGCGTTTAAATTTTGTAAATCAAAATTATCTTGAGTCAGCTTGATATCCGCCTGAGCTTGCAAATTAATTGTCAGTGACATGGCCTGACTATTAGGAATATTGGAAACATTGGGAGCTGCAGGCTTATTAAAAATTAAATTTAAAACAACGGGAAAAGCTTGACCTAACGCCAAATGATTTCCCGTAAAGTTAAATCCAGTGATGGACCAGTTTTGACTAGGTGCTATTCCCTCGAAATTAATTTGTGCATTTTTAATCACTAGATTATCAACGCTGATCTCCATGGGGATTTCAGGGCTCGCCTGAGTATTTGAATTATCTTTATTTTCTTTGTTTTCTTTGGGGTGAACATGTATTTGCGAAATCTGGGGTTTAGAGCCAGAGCCAGAATTAGAAACAGACTCAAACGTCCAATTATTGGCTATCTCAGAATGCTGAATTAAATCGACGGACAGGCCGCTAATAGACAAAGTATTAATTTCAATTTTTTTCTGGAACAAAGCCAAAGGATCTAACCATAAACTGGCAGAGTCTATTTTTATAAAAGACTTGTCTGTTGGGTATCCCACAGGATTTTGAATACTCACCGCACCTAAATTAAAACCAAGAGACGGAAAAATTTTCCAATGAATATCCCCTGAAATAACCAGGGTTCTGTTTGTATTTTTTAAAAAAGCTTGTTCAATATTATTTTTATAGTCATTGGGGTTAATTAAATTAACCAAAGCAATCACTGCAATAATAATTAATAAGATTAAAACCAATACAAAATAAATCAGGCCCTTTATTACTTTCCAGATCACTATGCTTTTCCCCCAGATTTTAAAAATAACCGCTCAAAATTAGCGGTCGTGGATTCTGCCAAATCTAATAAAGATTCACTACGAAGCTCAGCTAGAAATTCAGCGACATATCGAACATAAGCCGGCTGATTAGGTTTGCCTCTAAAAGGTACAGGGGTGAGATAAGGCGCGTCAGTTTCGATTAATAATTTTTCTTTAGGAATCTTTAAAGCAACAGCCTGTAATTCTTTAGCATTCTTAAAAGTGACTATTCCCGAAAAAGAAATATAAAACCCTAATTCCATGGCGGATTGCGCCATCTCCCAGGTCTCCGTAAAACAATGCAAAACGCCACCGATTTCTTGGGCGTTCTCTTCTTGCAAAATTCTTAAAGTATCTGCTTGAGCTTCACGGGTATGAATAATCAGGGGCTTTTTAACTTCTTTGGCTACTTGGATATGGGTTCTAAATCTTTCCTGTTGCCAGGTGATATCGCCCTTACAATGAAAATAATCCAACCCCGTTTCGCCAATGGCTATGACCAAGGGATCTTTAGCCAGGGCTAATAATTCTTCATAAGTTGGCTCAGGATGATCTGAATCCGAGGGGTCTGCTGGATGCGCCCCCACGGAACAACTAATGATTTCTGGATATTTTTCAGCCAAATCTCGAACGGCTTTGAAATCTTTTAAATCCACACAGACACATAACATATGCACAATGCCCTTAGACTTAGCTTCTGTAATGCAGCCTTCCAAAGAATCAAATCCTAAAGACTTAAAATCACAGCGATCTAAGTGACAGTGAGAGTCTATTAATTTAATTAAATTCATTTTTATTTTTTATTTTTAACCTGTTTATATTCTTAATTTTTAATTTTTAAAATTTTTTTATACCTGACTAAACGCAATCAAAAGATCTTCTGCGAATAGCACTGGATTCAGTGGGATTTTTGAAATCAAATTTTTCTTTCTTGCCAGACATAACTCGCAAAAATCCAGTGCTTTTTCTAAATCAATTAAATCAACAGACGGATTTGTTTTGATAGTTAATCCCAGAGTTTCTTTAATTTTTTCTTGCATGACACTTTGCAGCGTTTCTAACAAAGCCAATGGATCTGTATGAAAATTTTGGGCCAAAACTAAGGGATTAAATTCAGGTTTTAATTCTTGAACTAAAGCTGGCAGGGCTATTTCAAAAACAGGAGTCTCAAAATGAATAATTTGAGAACGACTTCTCAACGTAGGTAGCAATAAATGCTCATCTGAGGCAGTCAAAATAATTAACGTATTTTCACCAGGCTCTTCGAGAGATTTTAAAAAAGCGTTAGACCCAGCTGTGTTTAAATCTTGCGCGTTCAGAACTAATACAACTCGATACTTCCCCATCGAAGCGGTTTGATGCAAAAATTCTGTCAGATCTCGAATCGCATCAATCTTGATGGTATGCGACTTTCCCTCGCCGACTAATTTTAAAAAATCTGGATGAGACTCCGCCTGAAATAATTGGCAGTTATGGCAAATGCCGCAGGACGTATGGGTTTTAGGCTTTTCGCATAATAAAAAATTAGCGAGAGATACTCCGGCTTTTTCCATCAAAATATTCTCACCCCCACTGAAAATCATCGCATGAGGCAGTCGATTTTTACGGTGAAGTTCTAAGCAATATTCAAAGGGGGAAAACAAGGGAGAAAGCATGGGTTACAAAATCTTAATCATGAATGGGTTAATAAAATAAAATTAGCTGGCGGTTGCCAGTGATAATCCTTCCCAAGGATGCACTTCTTTCTTAATGATTTTAGAAAGTTCTATCTGTGCACATAACGCATCATAATTTGCCTGCATATTGATCCAAAAGTCTTCTGACATATTAAAAAAAGCCGATAGTCTTAAGGCCGTATCAGCCGACATAGAACTCTTCCCCTTAACAAGGGTATTAATACGTTTTGCAGGAACATTAATGTCTTTTGCAAGGCGATACTGACTGATCCCCATGGGTTCTAAAAATTCCTCCAATAAAATAACGCCTGGATGTGTCGGTTTTATTCTTTTCATTTTTGGTTCCTTAATCATGGTAATCCACCACCTCTACATTAATAGCTTCCGTCTCTTCCCATTTAAAACATATCCGCCACTGATCATTAATTCGAATGCTGTACTGCCCCGCCCGCTTTCCTTTCAGTTTTTCTAGTCTATTTCCTGGCGGGACTCTTAAATCTGTCACCACGGTTGCAGACTTAATCATCATCAGCTTATCCAGAGTCTTTCTTTGAATCGTTGAAGGAAATTTTAACGATTGTAATCCCTTGGATATTTTCTCTGTTTCTGGGCATTTGAAGTTTCGGATCATTTAGTTACTTCAACACTCTCTAGTTACTTATTGGGTAACTATATTGTGACGCCCTAAAACTGTCTATCAATTTTTTAAAACTCAAGGGGGACTCTATAAAAAAATAAAAAATAGCGTTTGATAGATATCACAGCTATCAGGCCACTAGAACCCCTAAACTCAACTGAGTTGATTGCCGATCAGCAGCACAGATTTTCTTCAATTGAAGATACTTTTCATAAAATTGATTTCTTTCTTTAGCCGTTTTTGATTCTAACTGCTCAATAGCATAAAGCCTCAAAATCATCTCAATATTAATATCCATGTTTGTCACTTCATCCAGAGAAGATTCCCATTTAGCAACCGCCGAGTGAGACTCATGGACAACTTCTTTTGCGAATTCTCGCAAAGACATTGAAAAGTAAGCTCGGACAAATCTTACCTGATTCCCTGTCAATCTTTGGGACCGGGAAACTAATATCTTAATCGCTTGATCAGAGATCTTTCTGGCATCAATTTTGGGATGCCATTCTCTATCAATTTTAACCATCTCAATTTTTTCTAGTTTGACTGGGAACCCAAGCCCGTTATAGATAAAATCTTCAACTATTTTCTTTTCCATTTCACTCTCCTTTCCTATTGATTCTAATGACAGTGATAATCGGCATTAGATCATCATCAAAAGAAATAATAATGCGTATTTTGTCGGCATCGAGATTCACGCCTTCTATACAATAATTCCAATCTTGCCGCCCCTCTGCATATTTATCTTTAGCTTTATTCCGTTGCCTTTTTCTACCTGCTTTTCCCTCTAAAATATCCAGAACTTCGATATCCAAAATTTCCCTTTCTTCTAGCCTTGTCTTCGCATGATTCAAAAAAATGTAGTGCCCAGCCTGAATCTTATGACAGATAAGATTGAACAATTCTTTATCTAATTTTTTGTCTGGCTTTTTCACTAGGTTGCGACCCCTCTATCAACTCTTGAGATAATAAAGCAAAAATAAATACTGTAAACCAAGATTACAAAATAAAATATAATTTACTTAAAAATCAAAATTATAAAAATAATAAAATATCTAATATTTGTTTTATTTTTAAAAAGACCAAAAAGACACCCAATGGTTCTATTGAGAACTTATTCAATATTTAATATCGTATTTTTTAATAATTTAAATCTTATTTAGGCCCCCTGTGATCTTACTAAAACACTTACTTGTACTTTTTGTTTTAATTTTAATTTCTCCCTATCTCTCTGCTGTCTCTCCCGCCATTTTATCTCTGAATAATTCCCCGCCAAATCCCCTACAAAGAACCGATCCATTTAGTTCATCTTTTATTTCTAATATTTCTAATCCCACCCCCAGCTCGTCTAATCAAAATTCACTCTCTTTTGCTGTCATTCCCCTTCAAAATGCTCAAGCCAAACAGGTCACCGATCTAATCAAACAAGACCCTGATTTAATTTCTCCTGGCGGTGGCATTAGTTTTGATGAACGCACGAATGTCTTAATGCTCAGTGATTCAGAACAAAATCTCGAGAAAATCAAAATCTTGCTCAAATCTATCGATATCCCTGTCTATCAAATCTTGATCGAAGCTCGAATTATTGAAGTCGAAAAATCAGCTTTAAAAGAATTAGGCGTCACTCAGGGTGTCAATGCCAATGGTGATTTATTACCCAATATGGTGATGGGCAATGGCAACTCACTCAGATCCGGCGTTGCCTTAGGTGCCATGGGCCAACTCGCCAATGGCATCGTTAATCCAGCAGGTGCTTTGGGTTTTACGCTCCAGAAACTCCCTGGGGGATTTTTATTAGATTTACAAATTCAAGCTTTAGAATCAGAAGGAGAAGCTCAGGTTATTTCTTCACCAAAATTAATGGTCTTAAATAACCAAGAAGCCGTGATTGAACAAGGCGCTGAAGTTCCTTATCTCTCTGCTGCTTTGAATGGCGCCACGCAAGTCCAATTTAAAAAAGCCGTTTTATCTCTCAAAGTTCGACCTGAAGTTAATTCTAATCATCAGATTTTATTAACCCTGCAAGTCAATAAAGACAAAGTTTCGACCATTTCAGTCCAAGCCCAAGGTACCCCTGTCATAGACACGCGTGAAATTAATACCCAAGTCGAAGTGGCTGATGGACAGACCCTAGTGTTAGGCGGAATCTATGAAGAACTAGATTCTAAAACGACTAGGGGCATTCCAGGCTTAGATAAACTCCCAGGACTGGGATGGCTGTTTAGAACTCAAGGCCATCACAATCAAGAATCAGAAATGCTAATTTTTATTACGCCATCACTACAAAAATTAAAATATTAAAATATTAATAAAGCCTTAAGATGCTCCAAACACAATGCGCGCCGTTAAATAAAATAAATAAAAAAATGGAGATCTTTATGTCAGGACTATTAGAGGCGCCTAGCCCCTCCTCTGGCCCAGAAGTTATTGCTTACCTGGACGCCTTAGAAGCCGCTGTTCGATCCAATGAGCTTGAACCAGTTAAAACTAAAATTTCTGAGCGCCCTTTCGTTTTTTTAGATCCCGCTTTCCATGAAATTCTCGTAACAAGAGAATCCTTTCTCCATATTGCTATTCGAAATGACAATCTAGAAATCACTGAATTACTCTTATCACAAGGTGCCTGCGTCGATGATCTAGGACATGTTCCTGGTTCACCTGCTGATGTCTTTAACTCTGTATTGACCCAAGCTGTCATGCAGAATAATGCTCAAATCATTCAGCTGTTGATAAAAAATGGCGCACAAATTTTAGTCTCTTGTTTTTTTAAGCCTACCCATGAAGCCACGAAAGAATCCTCCTTATTTGATTGCGCCATAGAAAATGACTGTTATGCCGCAGCGGCTGTTTTAGTTAGAAATGGCGCGCAAATGCAAAAGTTTTTACACCGTATTTCTATTGAAAACTGTAACGACGATTTATTTAAAACCCTGAGTGAAACCGCACAAACTCATGGGATTAAAATTCTTAATATTCCTGAAAAACTTCGAACAGAACTTGCTCAAAGTCCAGGCTGTCAAAACTGCATCCCTCTTCTCAGCCCTTGTATCGTCAAGCCTCAATTTAGCTTGATTGATTATTCAAAAGCGAAAGATCTGGCTCCCGTCTTATCTGATCCAGAAAAACAATCTTATTTAGAACTCTTCACACTGGTTTTTTCGACCCAACCCATTTCGCTCCCTGCAGAACCCGGGATTCACGAAAACATCATCCATTTTGCTTCTGAGTTAGGATTAAATTCAAATCTAGATTTAGATTCAGCTAGCTCACCCGCAATTTCTAATACAGACCTGATATTAAAATTATTAAACAGTCTTTGCGGGGACATACAATCTTATTTAGCCCCTGCCTCTCAGCCTATTTTTGAAGAGTTTGCTAATAAATTTATATCACGTGCCATTCCTCATACGACTGAAGCCCACATGTATGCCGAGGTTGCACTGTGCTTAGTTGAGCTTAAAAAAACCATTAAAAACTCTCTCGAAAACGGAATGCCAGAAAGCCTTCTTCGTCAAAAACTGTGCGCTTACAGTTCAGAATTTTCTGCTTGTCATGCGGCTCTGTCAGAAGCTTTAAATTCTTTAAGTTTAAAAATCCGTGCGGGTTCCATGGCCCCTGTTCAAGAAAGACTAGCCATGCATATCACCGATGAGCTAACCCGATATTTTAGAAATTATTCCCGAGTGGATGGGGGCATTGAAAATCATGTTTATTCAGACGGTCTTTATGAGTTATTTTCTCTCAAACCCAAAGGAAAACCGGCTGACGAATACAGCGTCTACATAGACACCCCTGAATTACTCAGCATGGCTAGTCGAATTTGTAAAAATTTCGATCAAACAGCTTTATATGAATTATTGGGCCAAGACGAAAGATTCAAAATTTTTATCCCTTTTACTCGCTATAAAATATTCAGCCCTGTCAGCGAAGGCTTAGTCAAAGCTCAAGGTGAAATTTTTGCAGCTTCTGGAATTTCGCCCCTCCATGGCCAAGTTTTGTATTCTGTTTTACATGCCTGCTTTGGGATTAGCCCAGAGGCCATTGAACAAATTCATAAGATTCTTAATCTAGAGTCTGACAGTGAAATTATTCCTGAAATTAGCCCAGAGCCTTTGACATTAGAGCTCTTAGAAGAACTTGAACTCCCCTGTGTCTACGGCCCTTACTTTCCTGTGCAGCTCTTAGGCAAACATATGGCCAAATCAGTGGGCTTAGTTCAGAAAAAAGAAACCACTCAAACCCAAGCTGTTTTTAATTTTCTCACTCAAGAAATCGCAACCCTATCCCCCGATGACTTGGGTCTCTGGCGCACCCTACTAACAATAATAGACGGCATGACTTTATTCGAAAAAACTTGGCAAGCCTTCTGCGAAAACAACATCGAAAATTGGATGCAAGCGACTCCTGAAATGATTATCACGCCTCATCCTGAACTAGGCATCAGTCTTTATGACAGATTGACTTGTGATGCTTTTGTAGGCGCGCCTCTATTGCTGGACAAAATTCTGGATCAATTTCCTGGCTTAGACGACGAATCAGATGATGAATCAGAGCCTGACATTGTTGAACATCATGAAATAATAGCGCCACCAGGCGGCAGAACAGCACTGAATACCCTGGCTATGTCTGCAATGACTCTCCCAGACAGTGATGATTCGGATGAATCTAATGACGATGAAGAAAATCCTCTTAATCTTGCTGGTGCATTTTTACCACCCATAGAAGAGGAAGAAGAAGAGGAGCTGCAGGAATTTGAATTAGACACAAGCCTTAAATCACTTCTTGAAATCTCTTCCAAGTTTATGCAAATCAAAGGTCTCCCTTGTTTAATGCAAGGCAGTTGGTTTTACTTTATTCATCATTTTCTCCAAAAATCGGAAACAGCGACTACAGAAGCCATTTCAGAATCTTTATTCTCTAGAGGCTTTGGATATGAATCTATCCTGACCGGGTCTTTTGCAGATCTTTTTACTTCTGCCCTGGTACTCAATGACCAAGATGATACCGACGTCATATTTAAAGCCGCACAAATCCAGTTAAGTGACTGGGTAGAAGACACGCTGGCTAGCTTTAGAAAGCAGAATAATCCTCACGCCTTCATGAAATTGGCCCTGCAAAGTCCTCAGTACAGCGATTTGAATTGGGAATGCTTTAAACCTGACATGCCTTGGCAAGCCCTGCTTCGTTTATACAAATATTCACTTGACCAATTCGAGCGCTCTCCTCTTCCGGGTCTAAAAGCACAAAAACAGCTGGACAATTATCAATATTTTGAAGCTCAATTATGGTCTGTATTTTTAACCCTCTCGACCCGTACAATAGCCACCCCAAGCCCCTCTTACGAAGAACTTCAAATCCAAATGCTTCAACAAATCCAAGTGCTTCGCGCCAGCGCCCTTCGTATTATTACTCAGCGCCAGGTCCAGCTCAGTTCTTTAGCGCCCTCTTCCAGGCCGATCAGTCACTCTTTTTCATCCGTCTCACTGCCCAACTCAGGTTCTCCAGATTCTTCTTCGAGTCCTTTTTTAGGAAACCACGCCTTGCTTTTCAGCCCTTCTGGCTTACCAATGAATTTCCTATCGCTCTCTCACCCAGGACAAGAAAGCAGCTCGGATTCAGATTCAGCAGGTTCTGAATCTGGCTGTGAGTCTGGCTATGAATCAGAGCATGAATCAGACCATGAATCAGGAAGTGAAACAGAGGATGATTCAGATGAAGGCGCTTCACCCTCTGGAAATGGCAGACCCTACAAACGTTCACGCCCTTAGTGGCTTGCCGCTCGCGAATTTAAATTTTAGCCTTAAAATCCGCCCTCTGTTTTTTCTAGATTTTTAAAGAGATTTCATGGCCAAACTGCATTTTTATTATTCTGCAATGAACGCAGGTAAGACGACGATTTTGCTGCAATCCAATTACAACTATTGCGAACGCGGCATGAATACTTTGCTGTACACCCCCAAAATAGATAACCGAGTTCAAGAAGGTCTGATTGCATCCAGAATTGGTTTGAAAGCTGAAGCTAAGCCCTTTGATCCCGATTTTAATATCTATGACGACATCAAAGCTGAAAATCAAAAACATAAAATTCACTGCGTCTTTGTCGACGAGGCGCAATTTTTAAATAAAAAACAAGTTGAACAGCTAACTGACATTGTCGATTTTTTAGATATTCCCGTTCTCACTTATGGCCTGAGGTCAGACTATATGGGTCAACCATTTGAAGGCAGCTTGTATCTCATGACCTGGGCAGAAGAACTCTCTGAAATTAAAACCGTCTGTCATTGCGGATCAAAAGCGACCATGGTTTTAAGATTGGACCCTGAAGGGAAACCCATGATGTCTGGGAATCAAATTATGATTGGCGGCAATGAGTCTTATTTATCCGTCTGTCGCAAGCATTATAAAAAGGGCGATACGGGGGTTATTAAATAAATAGCCAAAACCCAATCCTGCTAAAAAACCAATAATAAAAATTTATAATCTTTTGATAAATAAAAATAATTTATATTATCACCTCACGAAACAGTAATTTTCCATTTTCATGAGGTAAAAATCTGGATAACTCTCACCTCACGAAATCGACATTTCCCATTTTCGTGAGGTGAAATGGGCCTATGTCTCAAAATTCTTACAAGAAAAATACCCAAAAAACTAGCTTTATTTTCAATAAATGTTAGATTTAAACGACATAAATATTAATTGTGTTTAATAAATCAAACATGTCAAGAATATCCAAAACAGCTAAAACACCCCCTGCAGCTATCGAAAAAGCTTTAAAAAACTGGGGTAACAATATTTATATCGCCCGGATGAGACGGGGCATGCGCCTTCAAGATCTGGCAGATCGTATTGGGATTTCACGATTTTTAATGTCAGATATTGAAAAAGGAAAACCTAGCGCAGCCGTTTCTTATTATCTCAGTGCCTTATGGGCAATGGGTCTTTTAGAGACTTGCTCCAATATTGGCGACCCTGACCAAGACCCTGAAGGCAAAATCTTAGAAAGAGCTCATGCTCCCAAAAGAGCCTCCAAAAAAACCAGTGTTCTCATCAATCAAAAAGGGGAGCTTGATAATGATTTCTAAAGATCCCAGTCAAAAATCTATTAAAAGCTCTGAACAAAACTGTTTTGTTTATATCGTCTTGCCGGGAAAAACTGAATTTGTCACTGCGGCGCGCTTTCAAATTTCTAAAACTCGAATTGGTGACAGCATTGGAAAATTGATTTACGGAAAAAATTATCTTTCTAATCCCAATGCCGTCGAACTAGATCCTGTTGAATTAAAGCTTCAAGCAGATTCTTACGAAACAGTTCGGATGCAGGGTTTCTTTGGGGCGATACGAGATGCCATGCCAGATTTTTGGGGGCGGCAACTGATCCAAAAAAATTTAGGCCTCACACCCCTCGATGATTTTGGTTATCTCATGCATGGACCTGATGACCGAGCAGGCGCACTGGGATTTGGTCTCAATGTCACACCGCCCGCTCCCCGAAAATTATTTAATCGAACGCTTAATTTAGAGTCTTTACAAATTTTGGCAGAACTGATTATCCAAGGACCCTCTCCAGAGATTCAAAACCTGCCCCCCCCCATTAACCCTATAGATTTTCAACAAATTCAGAATTTACTTTTAGAAGGAACTTCAATGGGAGGTGCCCGACCTAAAGCCGTCATTGAAGATAAAAAAATCTTATGGATTGCTAAATTGAGCAGCCCTCAAGACCGCTGGAATCAACCACTAATTGAACATGCTCTCTTGAAGCTTGCTAAAAAATGTGGGCTCACCGTTGCAGAAAGCAAAATAATTCAAGTAGCCCAAAAGGATGTCCTATTAGTCCGCCGATTTGATCGAGAGTTCAGTCAAGAGGCTTTGGGATATCACCGCCATCGAATGGTCAGTGCTTTAACCCTGCTGAAATCTGACGACAGCGCTAGCTCAAGAGAAAACTGGTCTTACCTCGCTCTGGCCGATGAGATTCGCAGAATCAGCGCAAAACCAGTTGACGATCTAAAAGAATTATTTCAACGAATGTGTTTTAACGCTTTAGTCTCCAATCTTGATGATCATCCACGTAATCATGCTGTCTTAGCTAAAAATTCTACGTGGCGATTAAGCCCTGCCTACGATCTCACGCCTTCACCTGTCATTGCTCAAGATAAGCGCTTCTTAGCCATGACTTGTGGTGACGCTGGGCGGGTTGCTCAAGAAGAAAATTTATTATCCGCCTGTGGCCGTTTTATGCTGTCTTCTGAAGAAGCCAAAGACTTATTAATTAGCCTGGTTAAAACTATTCAAGGCGAATGGGAATCCTGTTTACATCGCGTCGGCGCTAGCCAAAAAGATATCTCTGTTATTCAAACAGCTTTTCTGTATGCAGGATTTTTTAATCAAGATCCTCAATAAGCTTTGCACCCATCAGAAACTAATCCTGCTAAAAAATAAAAAAAAATTGTGAATAAACACAATCAAACTTTTATCTGGATGTTTGAAATTTAAATGTCTGAAATAAGTTTGAATCGTAACTATTAGATCACTGGGAAAACAATGCCGTTATTCACTTTTGAAAGAGTCTTGATGATTTTTTCCGATGAGCATCTAGGGGATATTGGGATCCCTGGCTGAATTCGTTGATACCACTGCGTTTCCATTCTGAAAATCACGCAACATGCTATTTAAAAGCGTCGTGCTAGTAGTCCATTCAGAAAGATGCAGTGCGTGACGATGCTTTGCGCATTCTCGTTTGTATTCTGACAAAACTGTATCCACATTAGCCGTTAGGTCCGTTAATCTTTCACAAATCTTCAATAAGGCTTTCTGCTTTGAATTAAAGTCATTGCCTTTATCGCCTCCCGCCTCTCTAAAATGTTCGAGAAGAAACAAACCTAGTTTAATTCGTGCTTGGAAGGCCATTGTACCCGTGACAACAGGGATCGTTCCCCGATTTGTATCAATCAGAGCCTTTGCACCAATAAAATAATTATAAAGAATCACAAACTCCTGCTTATTTTTAGCTTTTTTAAAATCAGAACTTGTAATTTTGGGCGTATTCACAATGAGCACTGATTCTGGATGCTTTCTTAAAAGCTCTCTCAAATCTCGCTCTCTAATTTCAACCGCTGATTCAGTGAACTGAGTATTTGGAAAAGCCCTAGCAATGGCTTTATTTCGGATAGATTTCTTCCATCCATATTCTAAATGCGTCTGTTCATAAGCCTGCTGGTTAATATCTGATTTGTCTTTTCGATAACGCTCCCATGCATCCAAAAGCGCTTCAGAATTAGGATCTTTAAAAACAAGCATCAACTGTTGTGCTGAAGGTGTCCCGTCAGAATACAAAGTGTTCTGTAAGACTCCGCCGTCTTGATAGGCAGTTTTACCAATAACATACGGCTTCAGAACCAATGGCAGCGATGCAGACGCCCGACAAGCTTCGACCAAATTAACATTTAGGGTGTCCTTGTTGGCTTCATTAAAAACTTGCGTCTTCAAATCATCATTAGAATCAGAATCAGCAAAGACTGCATTGGTTGAAAATAATTTAAAATTATCAGGAAACGCTTCTTGTAACTGATTCAAATCTTGAAAAGTAAATTTCAATGGGGCATCACTAACCCGATGTCTGTTTTGTTCAAGAATTTGCTCTAAGAGATGCAGTCCCTCTGTTTCTTTTTCAGTCAATCGGCCAGCAGCCCTCTCTTTTATTTTTTTCTCAGTATTGAAAAGTTGGTCATATATCGCCTTGCTGAGCATTCTGACAATAGGCCGCCCACTGTTGTTAAAAATCTTAGGATCGTCATCTAATAATTTTTTAAAATCTTCTTTTTCAATCAAATCCGTGATGGCTTGTGGAGACATTCCAACCGCACAAAGCACACCAATCAGTGATCCGACTGAGGTGCCATTAACACGACGAATACCCGCCAAGAGACCAAAATCAGCCAGCGCACGTAGTATGCCAATATGGCCCGGCCCTTTAGGACCACCACCACTCAAAGAAACATCAGTAATTGTTCCTGAGTTAGTTATCACACCGGCCATTAATGTTCTCACTATTTAAAAATTCTATGTCTCAAGATAATAGGCTGAGATTAAACGAGCATTAAATCCATATTAAAAAATCATAAAAAATCATGTTTTTTATATCCCTCTTCACCCCTCCCGCTTCTTAGGAACTTCTGGGTATAATCGCGCCCTTTTTTAATCTCTTTAAAACTTTAAGCGACGGAATAAACCCATGACCTTCCAAGATTTAATTTTTTCCCTTCAAAAATACTGGGCCGATCAAGGCTGTTTAATTATCCAGCCCTATGACATGGAAATGGGCGCAGGCACTTTTCACCCTGCGACCTTTTTAAGAGCCATTGGTCCAGAACCCTGGAATGCCGCCTATGTTCAGCCCACTCGTAGACCCAAAGACGGTCGTTATGGCGAAAACCCCAATCGGGGGCAGCATTATTATCAATTCCAAGTTGCACTCAAGCCTTCCCCTGCGAATATTCAAGAGCTGTATTTAGGGTCTCTAGAAAAATTGGGATTTAACCTGAAAGAACATGATATTCGCTTCGTCGAAGACAACTGGGAATCGCCGACTTTAGGTGCCTGGGGATTAGGCTGGGAAGTGTGGCTCAACGGCATGGAAGTCACGCAATTTACTTATTTTCAGCAAGTCGGTGGCTTAGATTGCAAACCTGTTTTAGGCGAGATTACTTATGGCTTAGAGCGCTTAGCCATGTATCTCCAAGGGGTGGATTCCATGTTTGATTTGGTCTGGGCCAAGACGCTCACTGGGACGGTCACTTATGGCGATGTGTTTCACCAGAACGAAGTCGAGATGTCGAAATATAATTTTGAACAAGCGCCCATTAATAAATTATTCGAGCTTTTTGATTTCTATGAATCTGAATCTCAAAGACTGATGGGATTAAATCTTCCCCTGCCCTCTTATGAAATGATGCTCAAAACTTCGCATACTTTTAATTTATTAGACGCTCGCGGGGCTATCTCAGTGACTGAACGCCAAAGATTTATTTTGCGAATTCGGAGTTTATCAAGGGCCATTGCTGAGGCTTATTATCAAACCAGAGAAGCACTTGGGTTTCCGATGTTGAAAAAATAAAAAAATACTTTTTTCCAGCAAAATAAGGTGCTACAAAGCCCATCTTTTTTAACCCAACCGATAATTAATTGAGGAGTTGTTGCAATTCCACACAATGCGATTATTTCACCGCCGCCCCCCAAGGACCCGCTCAGCCACTACTGGCGATAGCTTTACAACCGAGAGCAGTGACCACCGCCGCTCCTCAAACTCAAAATAACATTGAAGATCATATCAGTGTGGCCTCCTCGAGCTCAGCGAGCTAAAGCAATCTGACGAGACGCTCCATTTTTTGAGGCCTTTTCTGAAAATGGCGGGGCGAATACAAAATTCACTCCATAGCCATTATTTCAACACGTAATATTTCACTACTGGGTTAATAATTTCACACTGATTATCCTCACCTCTCTCAATAACATCTTTTTCTTCCAGACCCTCTAGCCCAGCCAAAATAGAAGAGCTTTGCATTTCAAGCGCCATGACGGACTGTTTACTGGTCAGCTGATCTTCACCTTTCGCGATTTGCAATAAGACTCCCTTTTGGCCCAGCGATAGCAAAGATATTTCTCGAATCGCATCGCTTTTTTCTTCCTGCACGATGGCCAGCCATTCCGTACGAATATTGTCTAATTGGGGAGGGGTTTTTAAATAATAAGTAAAAATTCGATCACTCAATTTATTGACGTAATAAGGATGACGCTCAGTCAGAACCAAAATTTCATCGATCAGCTCATTACTTAAAACTTTTTTCCAGGCCAATCTAGCTGCCGCTTGAATATGCTTTTGATAATGTTCTTTTGAGATTCTTTTTAAATCTATTTTCCAACAAAGTTTATACAACGGCCGAGTCTCATCTTCGAACATCGTTTTTAATAATCGTCGATGGCTGCCTGAAAATATAAAAGTGAGATATTTAGTCTTTTGAGCGACATGTCTAATGGCCCCTTCAATGCCTTTTCCTTCAGCGATTAAACCGACTGTTTGAAATTCATCGAATAATAAAACTGCCTGTTTTTTATTTTCTTCTAATAATTTTTCTAAGAGCCATAACGCTTCTTTAATATTGGTTGCAGGATCCGTCTCTGGAGAACTGGGTGTGAGTTCTAGTTTTAACACAGGAGTCCCAATATCTAATTTAGGTTTTAAGCCTTTGACATATTTTTTAATAGAAACAATTAATTTATCGACAGGCCCTAACGCTTCACCAATTAAATCTACGACCGCTTTTAAAATATAAACTTCAATGATTTTTTCATTTCGAGCCATATAAAAATCAGTTTCTATATAAGGCAATTTGCTAAGTTTTAAAGCATGCAGCGCAAGACTGGATTTCCCATATCTCCGAGTCGCCATCAGCAAAGTATGTTTGCCGTTTTTAATATTTTCGACCAAAAGCTGCGTCTCTTCTTGGCGATTACAAAAAGCCGATCCAACGGCAAGCCCCAGGGGGAAATAATCTCTCACACGAGCCAGTTCTTTCATATCAGTCTTCTCCGTATCATAAAGTTATGATACGTAAGTTTACGCTATTTTTAACTCAGTTAGAACCGATATTTTATATGTTCTGACCTTGGGGGAATTTGAATAAAATTCGCCCAAAGCCATCCTCATTATTAGACAGACCCGGAAGATTCCACCGGCCCGACGCCAAAATAATGCGCTTCTGGATGCCCAAAATATAAACCACTGACCGACGACCCCGGAATCATGCAAAGGCTTTCTGACAAGGTCATGCCCGCATTTTTCTCAGCGTCTAATAACTTAAATAAAGTAATTTTTTCTTCATGATTCGGACAGGCGGGATACCCATGAGCTGGTCTGATTCCCTGGTATTTATTTTTGATTAATTCTTGGTTAGAAAAATTTTCTTCCGGCGCATAACCCCAAAATTCTTTTCTAACTCGCTCATGTAATTTTTCTGCAAAAGCTTCTGCCAATCTATCCGCCAAAGATTTTAATAAGATCGCCGAGTAGTCATCTAAGTTCTCTTCAAAAATCCTGACTTGTTTATCTAAATTAATCCCTGTCGTCACGGCAAACGCACCCAAATAATCTTTGATTCCAGACTCTTTCGGAGCAATAAAATCAGATAGACATAAATATTTTTGCCCCTCTGGTTTTTTAATTTGCTGTCTTAAATTATGAAATCTCGCAATGATTTTTTGCCTAGATTCATCTTCATAGATTTCAATATCATCATGATCGACCGAGTTGGCTGGAAATAATCCCATCACCCCCTGCGCAATGAACCATTTATTTTTTATTATTTGATCCAACATATTTTTGGCATCTTGAAATAACTTTCTGGCTTCTTCTCCCAGAAAATTATCTTCAAGAATTTTGGGATATGACCCCTTCAGCTCCCAACCATGAAAAAACGGCGTCCAATCAATTCTTTCAATTAATTCTTTTAGGTCATAATTTTTTAAAATAATTAAACCCAACTTCTGGGGTTTAACGGGACTATATTTTTTAAAATCTGCGAGATATTTATTTTCTTGTGCGAATTTTAAATTCACAAAAGTCAGCTGTTTCCCCTGATGTAAAACTCTTAATCTTTCATACTCAGATTTAATCTCTTTCATAAATTCAGAACGTCGTTCCGTCGACAATAAATTCGACACAGTCCCCACAGCCCTTGAAGCATCGAGGACGTAGACTACCGGGCCTCTTTGATACATGGATTCTATTTTGACGGCTGTGTGCATTTTTGACGTCGTCGCTCCGCCAATTAAAACAGGCATGGAGAAACCCTGACGCTCCATCTCTTGGGCAATATGAACCATCTCGTCTAACGACGGCGTGATTAATCCAGACAAGCCAATCAAATCGGCTTTTTCTGAAATAGCCCTGTCTAAAATTTTTTGAGCAGGGACCATGACACCCAGGTCTATTACTTCATAGCCATTACATTGCAAGACCACGCCGACAATGTTTTTGCCGATATCATGCACATCGCCTTTGACCGTTGCTAAGACAATTTTTCCTTTGGCTGAGCTGCAATTGGCTTTGCATTTTTCTAAGAACGGCAATAAGTACGCGACCGATTTTTTCATCACCCGAGCGCTTTTAACGACTTGAGGTAAAAACATCCGGCCCGAGCCAAATAAATCTCCGACGATATTCATGCCGGCCATCAAAGGCCCTTCAATGACTTTGATTGGCTCACCGAGTTCTAATCTGGCTTCTTCCGTATCTTGATCAATAAAATCTGTAATGCCCTTAACTAAAGCATGCGCCAAACGCTGCCAAACTGGCTCTGAACGCCAAGCCAAATCTTCTTTTTTATTCCCACCTAACGTCTGGCTTGGATCTTGATTTAAATCTTGTCGATAGCTCTCAGCAATTTCTAATAGTTTATCCGTCGCTGTCTGAGTCCTATTGAATAAAACATCTTCAATCGCCAATTTTAAATTCTCGGGAATTTCTTCATACAGACCCAATTGCCCCGCATTCACAATGCCCATATCCATGCCGGCTTGTCTGGCGTGATAAAGAAACACAGAGTGCATGGCTTCACGGACTTTTTCATTGCCTCTAAAAGAAAACGAAAAATTCGAAACACCCCCAGAAATCATGGCTCGAGGGCAGCGTCTTTTAATTTCAGAAATAGCCTCCAAAAAATCCAATCCATAACGATTATGTTCTGGGATTCCCGTTGCTACGGCGAAAATATTGGGATCGAAAATAATATCTTCCGGCGGAAAATTTAATCTTTGAGTTAATAAACCATAAGCCCGGGCACAGATTTCTATTTTTCTTTTAGCTGTATCCGCCTGACCTTGTTCGTCAAATGCCATGACGATCACAGCGGCACCAAATTTTAAAACTGTTCTGGCCTGATTTAAAAAACTTTCTTCGCCTTCTTTTAGGCTAATCGAATTCACAATGCCTTTGCCCTGTAAAATTTTTAAACCCGCTTCTAAGACTTCCCATTTAGACGAATCAATCATGATTGGAATTTTCGAAATATCAGGTTCAGAAGCAATCAACTGCAAAAAATGAACCATTTCTGCTTTCGAATCCAACATCCCTTCATCCATGTTGATATCGATAATTTGCGCGCCATTTTCTACTTGCTCTCGGGCAATTAATAACGCCGCTTCTTCCTGATGTTCTTTAATTAACTTGGCAAACTTCTTAGACCCCGTGACGTTGGTCCGTTCGCCAATATTAATAAAATTAGTCTCAGGTCGAATCACTAAAGGCTCTAGGCCCGATAGACGACAATAAGAATTAATTTCTGGAATTTTTCTAGGAGGGCTATTTTTAACTTTCTCAGCAATCGCTTGGATATGTGCTGGCGTAGTGCCACAACAGCCGCCAAGAGCATTGATAAAACCCGATTCTGCAAACTCTCCGACAATCTCAGCCATCTCTTGAGCTGACTGATCATACTGACCAAATGCATTGGGCAATCCAGCATTGGGGTAAGCCAATACATGGGTATCAGCCAAATTAGATAATTCTTGAATATACGGCCTGAGTTCTTTCGCGCCTAAGGCACAGTTCAAGCCAATACAGATGGGCTTAATATGTTTGACAGAATACCAAAAAGCTTCGAGGGTCTGACCTGACAACGTCCTGCCAGAGGCATCCGTAATAGTCCCCGAAATCATGACAGGCCATGTTTTATTTCTAGCTTCAAAAATCTGACTAATGGCTAATAAAGCCGCTTTGGCATTCAAAGTATCAAAGATAGTCTCGACTAATAAGATATCTGCCCCACCGTCTAACAAGCCATTCACAGACGTCGTATAAGCATTTACTAATTCATCAAAACTAATATTTCTAAAACCGGGTCTATTAACATCAGGAGACAAAGACGCAGTTCTATTAGTCGGCCCAATCGCCCCTAAAACAAAACGGGGTTTATCCGGCGTTGAATAGTCCTCACAGGCTTTTTTAGCCAGCTTGGCCGCTTCGAAATTAAGCTCATAAACCAGATCTGACATCTGGTAATCAGCCATTGAAATGGCATTAGAATTAAACGTGTTAGATTCAATAAAATCCGCCCCAGCGTTTAAATAAGCCCGATGGATTTCAGCAATAATCTGAGGCTGCGTTAGAACCAATAAATCATTGTTTCCCTTCAGATCGCTAGAATAATTTTTAAACCGCTCGCCTCTAAAATCATGCTCACCCAAACAGTAGGACTGGATCATCGTCCCCATCCCACCGTCCAAAATCAAAATACGTTCGTTAAATAATTTTCTGAGTGTTTTATCTAAATCAGTCTCTAAACTTTTTTCTAAACAGAGGGGCATTCCATGTGATCCTGTTCGTGCGCTGAGTGCGATTGGCCAATCGCCTTTTTAACAAAAGGCGCAATTAGCCAAGAAATCCCAGTGAGAATCAAGGTAACCACGGTAATAACCACAAATGTTTTGAAATAAATATGACTGCTCTGAACATAAGTACTTTTTTCAGGCACAGAAGCTGTCTCAGCAAAGTAATCCGCGACAGCTGCTGACATGCCAACAAAAGTCTGCCACACACCCATCATGAGACCTTCTTGTCCCACAGGAACTAGTTTCCCCACCATGGCTTGACCAATTGGGCTGATCAATAATTCCCCAGTCGTTAAGAAAAAATAACCCAAGACTACCCACCAGAGAGAAACCTTTACATCAAAACCGGTCGCCACAATAGAAAACGCAAAGATGGCCATTCCAATGGCCATGGCCAATAAAGACAAGGTAAATTTAGTGGGCAGAGACGGATCTTTTCGAGCACGGTGCAACTTGATCCAGAGCACACTGAACAGGCTACCCAACAGAATAATAAAAAATGGATCCAGGCCATAAAATACAGACGGTGGAATATCCAAGCCCCCTAGATTTCTATTCACATTGCTTTGAATAAACATGGTCAATAAAGACGGCTCGAGAATATATAACGCCCAGAAGCCCATCGATGTGACAGATAAAATTAAAAAAGCCAACAGTCTTAAACGATCCCGACGAGTGGGCTGGAAAAAAGCCATGATCAACACGCCAATAATTTCTATGACCACCAAACCCAGTAATAAATTATTGGATAGCTGCGCATGGTTTAATAACCAGTCACAAATAGGCAGCATCATGGACATAATTAATACAATCCAAAAAGCCTTCCGCCATTCAGGGGATTTAGATAAAGCCGGAATAGGGTTCCCATTCACGCATTTGATTCGATGCAACATCCAAGGAAAGCTAAAAAATAACAGGGCCATGAATAAGCCGCCTGTTACAAAAGCTGCCCCGAAAGAAAAATACCGCTGAATATACCCACCTAAAAAAGCTGAGAGTAAAAATCCCATATTCGAAATTACATAGACCAGGGTATAACCGCTCTCTCGTCTAGCATCTTCACGGGTATAAATTTTGCCAACTAGGACTAAATACGTCGGCACATACATGCTGATTCCCGTTGCAAACAAAGACAGGCCCCAAGTCATAGAACGCATGGTGGGTATAGTTAAAACCAATGTCCCAGAGACACATAAAAAAGTCGCAAAAATCAAAGCTTTTTTATAACCAAATCGCCCGGCTGTAAAACCACCCACTAAAGGCAAAATAAATAACAAGGCGTTATAAGCCGAAAACAGTGCGTATTGAGCATGCGGATCAACATGCATCACCTGTTGTAAATAAAGAACCAAAAGAGAATTAATCACACCAAACGGGATACTCATGAGGGCTGAAACAATAGCCAAATACCAGATAATGGGAGGGTGTTTATCAGCCACAGAACTCATGGATTAACTCACTTTTTTATTTTGGTTTTTATTTCAAGGCCGGCGATC
This sequence comes from Thiotrichales bacterium, assembly GCA_947478175.1. Lineage (GTDB taxonomy): Bacteria > Pseudomonadota > Gammaproteobacteria > Francisellales > CACEW01 > CAMCUU01. Next base: position 160,081 of record CANJUQ010000001.1, read on the forward strand.
GTAGCGGTTTATGGCAAAAGTGTCACTGGGAAAAATAGGGGCTCATACCCTCAAAAAGCTGTTGAATATCTTGACCACCCATCTGATCAAAGTCATCAGGAATTTTTATTTGACCCTTCATAAAACCCAAGCGTTTCATTTCATTATCTTCTGGAGCTTCCAAAGGCATGACTTTTACAAGCGGCTTACCTGCTTTAGCAATTAAAAAAGATTTATCGACATAGTATACAGAAGCATTTTCTTGTATTTTTTCAAAATCACTAGTACCTGTCGCAAATTTCAATGCCATTTTTTAAAACCCCTAATTTCAAAAGCGCGCGATTGTAGCGAAAAACAAAAAGAGCTAATACAAAATCCAGTCAAAATCCAATTGCACCCAACCCCCATGTCTTTATAATCCCGGCTTCTTTTTTAGCGCCCCTTATCACATTTGGATTTGAATTTATGTCTAAAAATATCGCTCAAGATTTTCTAGTCGAGATCGGCACCGAAGAACTGCCCCCCAAGGCTTTATTAAATCTTATTAATGCTTTCGAATCAGGCGTTAAAGACGGCTTAGAAAAGGCCCAGATCCCGTTTACCCAAATTACTTCTTTCGCCACCCCAAGAAGACTCGCGCTCTTGATTCAAGACCTAGCTCCACAAGCTCAAGACCAGAAAATTTCTAAACGAGGCCCCGCTGTCTCAGCCGGTTTAGATCCAGCAGGAAACCCCAGCAAAGCTTTATTGGGATTTTTACAGTCCGTGAATACAGACTTGAATTCTTTAGGCCGAGAAAAAACAGATAAAGGCGAATATTTTCTCTACGAAGGTACTCAGACAGGTCAATCTATTGAAATTTTATTGCCCCCTATCTTAAAAAATAGCTTAGACAAATTACCCATCCCTAAAGTTATGCGCTGGGGATCCAGTGATATTACATTTGTCCGACCCGTCCAATGGATCGTCATGCTCTATGGTTCAGAAATTTTACCTGGAAATCTTTTAGGCCTAACTGCCGGAAGAATCACACGGGGTCATCGTTTCCATCATCCAGAACCTATTACTTTACAAGCGGCTCATACTTACGAAGCCCAATTATTACAATCTCAAGTGATTACTAATTATTCTGAGCGCTCTGAAAATATTAAAAATCAAGTCAATCAAATCGCCCAAAAACATCAGGCCATTGCTTTACTTCCCCAAGATTTATTAGAAGAAATTACCAGCATTAACGAATGGCCCCATGCCCTGCTATGCCAATTTGATCCTGAATTTTTAACCACGCCTCAAGAGGCTTTAATTTCAGCCTTACAGCAACATCAAAAATGCATCGCGCTTGTAAATCTAGATAAAAATAAAAATCAAAAACTACTGCCCTGTTTTATTGCCATCGCGAATCTGGATTCTCAAGATCCACAAAAAGTTATTTCAGGCAATGAAAAAGTCGTCAGAGCAAGGCTCTCAGATGCCCGATTTTTTTATCAGACAGATTTGAAAACCCCCTTAGACCAGCACGAAGACGCTCTGGCTAAACTGACCTATCAAGCCAAATTAGGCTCTATGTTGGACAAACAAAAACGCCTATCAAAATTAGCCTCTGAGATTGCCAAAAAACTAGGCTCTAATCCCCTCTTAGCCGAAAGATCAGGCCTGATTTCTAAAGCTGACTTAGTGTCTAATATGGTCATGGAATTCCCAGAATTGCAGGGCCTCATGGGCGAATATTATGCCCAGGCCATGGGAGAAAATCCTGAAGTTTGTTTAAGTCTAAAAGAACAATATTTCCCTAGATTTTCAGGCGATCAATTACCCAGCTGCTTAACAGGCATGGCGTTATCTCTGGCTGAAAAATTAGATGCTTTAGTGGGAATTTTTGGCATTGGAGAAAAACCTTCTGGATCCAAAGATCCCTTTGCGCTAAGACGTCAGGCTATTGGGTTAATCAGAATTTTGATCGAGAAAAAATTAAATTTAAATTTATTAGATTTAATTAATTTTTCTCAAAATCTTTATGGGAATTTGCTTTCTAATCCTAATACTCAAAAAGACGTCCAAGAATTTATCTTAGAAAGACTCAAAAATTATTTAATAGAAACCGGGATAAATCCCAATTTGTTTGAAGCCGTCAAATCAGTTTCTCCTTCGACACTGACTGATTTTGATTTGCGAATTAAAGCAGTCATGGATTTTCTAAAACTTCCCGAGGCTGCAAGCTTGGCCGCTGCGAGTAAGCGCGTGAAAAACCTCTTGTCTAAATCAGAAGGTTCTCATGGCTCAGTCAATCCAGCGTTATTAAAAGATCCCGCTGAAAAAGAATTATTTCAGGCTTTAATTCAGGCCCAAAAATTGGCTGACCCCAAATTAAAAAATCAAAATTACAGTGAATATTTACAAATTCTTTCCAGCTTAAAAAATCCAATCGATCAATTTTTTGATCAAATTATGGTGCTGTGTGAAGAATCAGATCTCAGAAAAAATAGATTGGCTTTGTTAAACCAGGTCTCTCAGGCATTTTCTCAAGTCGCTGAGATTGGGTGTTTGGCGTAGCCATATCCAGATTATGTTTGGAATTTGACCTAAATTTGGTCAAATTCCAATGGTATTTCAGCCAAACAATGGCTAAAATCCAAACATAATAATTCTAGATAGAGATTGCCCCCACATGATCATGCACCGCCAAATTCTTTCAACTTTAAGCACTTGGGCGAAATCTAACCCCCGGAAGCCTTTGCTTCTCAGAGGGGCCAGACAAATTGGAAAAACCTTTGTTATCCAAGAGCTCGCTAAACAGTTTTCTTCTTTTGTCATGATTGATTTTGAATTAGAGCCTCAGCTTAAAACTTGCTTTAACACACTGGTTCCCAATGAAATCATCCAAGCCATTAGCATTATCAAATCCACGCCCATCATCCCTGGTGAAACACTTTTATTTTTAGATGAAATCCAAGACTGCCCAAATGCCATCCAGGCCCTTCGATATTTCAAAGAAAAATTACCAGCACTTCATGTCATTGCGGCAGGATCTCTTTTAGAGTTTGCCTTACACAGTGAAGAGATCAGCATGCCTGTCGGTCGCATTGAATATCTTTACATGACCCCTTGTAGCTTCGATGAATATTTACAAAACTCAGGTCAAGAACAGGCTCGTGATTTATTAAACCAAGCAACGCTGCGCAATCCTCCCAGCCAAGCAGTTCATAAGTATTTACTTTCTTTATTTCAAAAATTTGTGATCACCGGCGGCATGCCGGAAGCTTTAAATGCTTGGATTGATACGGGGGATTGGCTCACAGTTCAGCGGGCTCAAAACAGTCTCTTACAAACTTACCGGGATGATTTTGGGAAATATGCAACCTTTGCAGAACAGGTTTATTTACAAACAGTTTATGACAAAGTCCCTAGCATGATTGGCACTCAAATTACTTATTCAAAGATTGACCCTGATGCTAAGTCTCGGGATTTAAAAAGAGCCATTACGCTTTTGGAATATGCTGGCCTAGTAAAACATATTTACGCAACAACGGCTTCAGGACTGCCATTGAGCGCAACGATGAATGAAAAGAAATTTAAGCTCCATTTTTTAGATAGCGGCTTAGTTCAACGTAAAACTGGAATCTCGCCCCTGACTTTATTACAAGAAGATTTTTCACAAATTAATCAGGGGGCTCTAGCAGAACAAGTGGTTGCTCAGGAGTTACTGACCTATCAAGATCCGTTTGTACCTCAAGAACTTTTTTTCTGGGCACGGGATGCCAAAAATGCACAGGCTGAAGTCGATTTTATTTTAAATATTGATAGCAAAATTATTCCCATCGAAGTGAAATCCAGTGCTACAGGGAAACTCAAATCACTGTTGTTACTCATGCAAGAAAGAAATTTATCCATAGGGATTAAAATCTCAACAGCGCCTCTTGGCCAAGACGGTGCAGTCGTCAATATTCCGTTCTACATGATCAAACAATTAGTCACACAGTTGGGGCAATTAATTTAACCCTCTAAATCTCCGGGCCCATTCAAACCTTTAAAAAATTGGCGATTTTTTACGATAGTTCACCGCTGCCCCCTGCCCAAAACGCTCTATGTGATCTGTCTTAACCAACTGAGATAAATAACGCCCCGCCGTGGGTCTTGAGACATTTAAGTACGACATCACGTCCCTGACAGCAATCATTTCTTGAGAATAAAATAATTCCATAATCTTTAAACTCGACTGCTCTTTGGACGTTTTGTCTGATTTTTCTGACCCACTAGCTCTTGGCAGAATGCATTTGATAAAACGATTGCCCTCCATCACAAGAGGCTTGGGTAAATGTCTTTCTCGAAAAGTTTTAAATAAAGTTAAGAACCCTGACCCTAATTTTTCGATATATCCCGCCTCTCTGAAAATTCGGCAGATGACATGATTTCGAATATAAGTCACCCCCATTTCCAGATGATCCACAGAAATAGGCCCTGGGAATCCACCTGGGCTAAAAATTTCTATACGATCATCGAAAATAGAAATTTTAATAGGCCCGGGCAACGAATAATCCCGATGGACGACGGCATTAATAATCATTTCCCTGATGGCTATCTCTGGTATTTCTAACTGTTCAGTTCGCTGTATTTTTTTAATCTCAAATGCATGATTCAACCGCGAGATCACAAATTGTATGGCTGCATTCACCTGAGACATTAAAGTCCCCATACAGTCCAAACTCGCCAGCGCATTTCGATCGGCTATTCCCGAGAAATGGGAACAAATAATAAAAGCTTCTGGATAATAACGGTCTGGAGATTTTCCAAATAATAAAAGCCCTGCCAATGTTGGATAAGTCTTTCCATGTTCTTCAATAATCAATCTGTAATGTCGAAGCTGATCTTGAATTTTTTCAGTCTTAAACGTATGGCGATTTTCATCGAGATAAGCTTTAAAAATTTCTAAGTTAATCTCATCAGGATTGGCCCCATAAACCGGCATTTCATCGACAGACAAGCCTTTACTACGCCAAGCTAATTCCCGAATAAACCCCGCATCTGCTTTGACTGTATGAGCCCCTGCTCGAATAAAAACACCGGCATTAAGGCCTAAGGCTGTTACAAAATAAGGCTTATTCATTCCTGAAGAAGCTTCAATCACAAGAACTACTTTTTCACCCAAACGTTGCGTATAGATCAACGGCAAAATGGTCGGTGTCGCACTTTGATAAATTGATTTTTGTAAGGCATCCATCAGATCTTCGATTGAATCTTCTGGAAGACCTATGATCTCACGATCATCATCGATACCCAGAATTAATTTCCCACCAAAATGATTACAGAAGGCCACAACAGTCTTCACAATTTGCTGTTTCGTCGGAGCTTCTCTTTTAAACTCCAAGTGAGCGGATTCTTTATCTGGGTATTGCATCAAAAAGACTTCTCATCGAATCAATTGAGTTAATATTGAATCACAATGAGTCAATTGAGTCAATTGAGTCAGTTTTTATAAATTACCGACTCAATTGAGTCTTTTATAAATACTACTCAACCCAAATAAGGCTCCAAATCCCCCGGCCCCTTCAAAAAAGACGCTACTTGCCCAGCTATCTCACTAGTGCAATTCGCCCCCTGATTTCTCACCAGCCTAGGATCAAACAAAAAACTGACGAGCTCTCGCGGAACACCGGTTAATTCACCAGTAGTAATTCTTGTTTGAGCCTCTTGTGCAGCTTGTTCATGATGGATTGCCCTCAAGGGCAAAGCAGGTGATGCATAAATAGAGGTGGTTGTCACAGACCGACGAACCAGGCTAGTCACCCAAGAGCTGGCGTGAGCCCAACGTTCAGTGGCGAAGAGAGAAGGCCATATGATGGGATCGTCAACTAGTCCTAGCGGCACAGGCTCAGCACCCTCCACCCAATATCTCCATTCAGATTCAAAATCGCTTAAAGACTCTCTGACACGGGATCCATTCGTAATTAAAAAATCCAAGAATCTGTCATCAAAGGGAAGACCGTCAATATGGCATTTCAATCTAACTCTAAGTGCTAGAGAAAGAGGCAATACATCATGAGGCATAGTTTTCGAAACAGTCATCAAGTATGGTTTCTCAGCTTTTTTCATGGGATCTGCACCTTTCATAATGAGAGCACGTGCTAAATTAAATTTCCCTAGGTCAATAGCACAGGATAATGGGGTATGCCCACTCAAATTGAGTGAATTCAATAAAGGGCCACATTTACCCATCCAGATATTCAGGTTATTCACATCGTCGTCTATAAGATCGGTAGAGGAGGGATCCATCAAGGGGGTCAAAAAAAAGGCATGCGTGATTTCACGTAAGAACTTACGCCAACGAGGCCGACTAGGAACTACACGCAATAAACTGTCTAACAACTGCTTATGGCTCTGGTTGAACGACATAAAATCAGAACAATCTCCAACATATCCAATAGCATTTAAAAATACTTTGGCGATTCGATTTCTTTGAGAACCTTCCACCCAATCGCCTTGGGATTCATCACACACTAGGAGAATCCCTCTAAAAAACCTGTGGAGAGTTTCCTGTGTAACAATACAAGAAACAAAAGGAGAAAAATAATTAGCTGTGTCAATAGCTAATTCTGTGTGAAAATGTCCAAGAACTCCTTCCAATTGTTCTATTTTCGTTGTATCCGAAAAAAACCGACTCTCTCCTCTGAAAGAATTGACAAGTGAGGTAAGAGCATCAATTAATCTTTCCGCCATTTTATCGGGGGACTCAAATAAATTATCTAACACAGAATTTCTATCTGTAGGTTCGCCTGACATAAAAATTGCCTTCTGTAATTTTTGAAGGGTGCATTAGAACTTATTTTTTGCTGGAATAAATCCTCTTTTTTTAGGAAAAATTAGGTACCGTTCGTTTTATAAACTGATCAAACAAAGGCACTGTAAACGCAATTTCTCCATGAGCCTGGCTATAAATCATTCCCTTTTTAATCAGCTTCTCTCGCACAGGGCCAAAGGCATTCGGAGGCATTTTTAAAATTTCTGCGACATCCCCAGATCGATAGGGTGAAGACTCTAACTCAGCCATGGCTCGTAAATAATTTCTTTCAGCTGGCGTGAGTCGATCAAAGCGAACCCGGAAAAAATTCTTATCCAATCGATCCATCACTTGAGCTGATGCTTTTTTGATAATTTTTAAATCAATCTTTGGGCTATCTGCATAGTTCCAAGCTTGGTAACCCCACTCTTGAATAAAATAAGGGTATCCCTCTGTCATTTTAAAAATTTCTTTTAAAGCGTCAGGTGTAAAAGACACCCCCCTAGATTTGACGGGTTCTTGCAAGGCTCTTTCCATATCTTCAAACGATAAAGGCCCAACACTGGGGAATTGAAACAGGCGCTCTGAATAAGATTTTGATTCACCCACTAAAGCAGGCAGAACCGGCAGACCTGCTCCAATTAAAACAACAGGTAATTGTTTTTGATGCATCTTGTGAATCGCCATGATCAAAGCACTCAGCTCTTGCTTAGAAAAATATTGAAGCTCATCAATTAAGATCGCCAATCCCGTATTTTTCTCTTTGGCTGCTTCCCCAACTGCAATAAATAAACTAGGCAAATCTAGTTCTATATCCCCACTATCTGCCGCGCCTAGCTCTGGCTCTATATCTAGGCCCAGCTCTATATCACTGTATTTGACTTTTACAGCCGTAATAAAACTTTTTAAAACAGCTAATCCCCTGCGAGCTAGCTGATTCACGGCGGGATCTAACGAATGCAAAAACCGTCGCAAGGGTTGAATCAACATGACACTCAGCGATTTATCTTCATGAGATTCAATCAAAATGGTTTTGTAACCTGTGTTTTTTGCCAGTTGCTCCAATTTATTCAGCAAGACCGTTTTTCCAACACCACGAAGCCCTGTTAGCAACATGTCTTTTTCTGAACGTCCCGCTTTAACCCTCATCAATAAAATTCTGGCCTCTTCTAAGATTTCATCCCGACCTGCACACTCAGGCGGTGGGTCTCCAGCCCCTGGAGAAAAAGGATTTTCAGCAATATCCATTCAGATTCACCTTTAGAATTATAAAAAATCATAAAAAACTATAGAAACATATAAATAACTATATCCTGATTTGATAGATTCTAACAAGAGATAATTAGAATTAGTTATAATTACTTATAAATTCTAGCCAATCCCATAAAATTCTGCGCCAAAATCAAAATTGTGATTTTGGCGCAGAAATACGATGGAAACCTTGCGAACGTAGAAACAAAAAAAGGGCGCAATCAATTGCGCCCCTACAGATTTTTCAAAAATAAAAAATTACCAACCGGTCACTTGTTTGACTCCCAAGCCAATCTCAGCCGGTGATCTGACCGTATGAACCCCTGCCGCTTCCAAGGCTGCGAATTTTTCTTTCGCTGTGCCTTTTCCACCAGCAATGATCGCACCGGCATGACCCATGCGTTTACCCGCTGGAGCTGTTACGCCAGCAATGTAAGACACAACAGGTTTAGTCACGTACGCTTTAATAAACTCAGCGGCTTCTTCTTCAGCAGACCCACCAATTTCACCGACCATAATAATGGCCTCGGTTTGAGGATCGGCTTGGAATAAAGCCAAAATATCAATGAAGTTCGAACCTGGAATTGGATCTCCGCCGATACCTACACAGGTACTTTGGCCAAAGCCTAGGGCTGTTGTTTGATGGACTGCTTCATAAGTTAAAGTCCCTGATCTGGAAACAATCCCGACCTTACCTCTTTGATGAATATAACCTGGCATGATCCCAATTTTGCATTCGCCGGGTGTAATTACCCCAGGACAGTTCGGACCAATGAGTCGGGACCCTGTATTTTCTAAATATCTTTTGACATTTAGCATATCTAAAACAGGGATACCCTCGGTAATACAAATAATTAATTTAATCCCTGCATCAGCCGCTTCAATAATAGAATCTGCCGCAAAAGGAGGTGGGACATAAATCATCGTCGCATCAATTTTGGCGAAGTCTGTTGCTTCTCTCACCGTGTTAAAAACAGGACGATCTAGATGTCTTTCGCCGCCTTTACCTGGCGTCACGCCTCCGACAAAATCAGTGCCATAAGCAATCGCTTGTTCAGAATGGAAAGTCCCTTGTTTGCCAGTAAAACCCTGACAAATCACTTTCGTACTTTTGTTAATTAAAACACCCATGATTCTTTCCTTTCTTATTGATTCTTGACGGCTTCGACAATCTTAAGTGCCGCGTCTGTAAAGCTGGTCGCTGCGATAATATTCAGATTGGACCCGGCTAATTTTTCAGCGCCTAGTTTGGCATTCGTCCCTTCTAGTCTCACAACGACGGGGACATTCACGCCAACTTCTTTGACCGCTTCCATGATGCCATCTGCAATCATGTCGCATTTCACAATGCCACCAAAAATATTGACCAGGATGCCCTTCACTTTTTTGTCTGAAAGAATAATTTTGAATGCTTCTGACACTCTTTCTTTATTTGCACCGCCACCGACATCCAAGAAATTCGCAGGGTTTCCGCCAGAAAGTTTAATTAAATCCATGGTTGCCATCGCAAGGCCGGCACCATTGACCATACAGCCGATATCACCATCGAGGGCAATATAATTTAACTGCCAGTCTTGAGCGCGTTGCTCTCTTTCGTCTTCTTGCGACGTATCTCTCATCTCAGCAATTCTAGGCTGACGGTACATCGCATTGTCATCGATATTAATTTTGCCATCTAAACAATGCAGATTGCCTTCTTTCGTAATAACCAAAGGGTTTATTTCTAAGAGTGAAAAATCAAAATCTTTAAACATCTTAGACAGACCTAATAAAATCTTAGTGAACTGTTTAATTTGATTAGCATCTAGGCCTAATTTAAAACCGACTTCTCGCGCTTGATACGGCATGGCGCCCACTAATGGATCGACAATAATTTTCAAAATCTTTTCAGGCGTGTTATGCGCGACGTCTTCAATTTCTACACCGCCTTCAGTCGATGCCATGAAAACAATACGACGGCTCGCTCTATCAACAACAGCGCCCAAATACAGCTCTTTGGCAATATCTGTACAAGATTCAACCAGAATCTTAGTAATAGGTTGGCCATGTTCGTCTGTTTGGAAAGTCACCAAACGCTTGCCCATCATATTGCGAACAAAATCTGCAACCTGATCTTTCGTCGAAACTAATTTCACCCCACCCGCTTTACCACGACCACCGGCATGAACCTGGGCTTTAACAACCCAACGCTCACCACCGATTTTATCGACAGCACATAAAGCTTGTTCAACGCTCTCAACGGCATAGCCTTTAGAGACTGGTAGGCCGTATTCAGCAAAGAGTTCTTTGGCTTGATACTCATGCAAATTCATTTGATTTTTCCATCCTTAATTAATAAGCCTCAAAAAAAGCGGGCGGAGTGTACCAAGTTCGATTGCCTCGGCCAATTGGGATTAAAAAAATTTAAATAAAAATATTTAAACAATCCGAGAACACACCATCAACCCCCTGGGTAGATAAATATTCCATGGTTTTTAAATCATTGACGGTATAAGCCAATAAATATGGCACTTGGCAATTAGCCTGAATTTGCTTGATTTGTTTTATGTGTTCTGGCGTCAAAGCATCGGCGTTTATATTTAGAGATAAACAGGAGAGCGCCTGTAATTCTGCGGAAATTTTGTTTTTTAATTTTAAAAAATCTTGATCCCAAGATTTAATAAAACAGAGATATCCCAAAGAAAGTTCAGACGGTGCGAAATTTTTTCTGACTAGAAATAAAGCCTCAGGAGAAAAACTAGAGATTAAAATTTTTGAATAATATTTGGGGTCTAATTTTTTAAGATTTTTAAGCCATTGGATCAAAGCTTCTGTGATTTTTTTATTTTGGGCTCTAGACGCTATGTCTGAATTTTTAGAAGTTTTAATTTCAATATTAACTTTTGTCTGACAAGCCGGGTCTAGAAATAAAGCCATCACTTGATCCAAAGTTGAAACGCGAGCGCCGGAAAATTTTGAATCCTTCCAAGAACCGGCATCTAATAATTGAATTTTATTTAAAACTAAATCTTGAACTCGACCTGTCCCAGAAGTGGTTCTATCTAAAGTTTCATCATGGATAACCACTAAATAATTATCTTGGGTTAACTGGACATCGAACTCACACATAAAGCTGCCAAAACTAATGGCCTTCTTGAAAGCTTCTAAAGTATTTTCAGGGGCATCGTGAGCACCGCCTCGGTGGGCGATGAGAGGCGGGATTGATTCCAGAGAATTCATTTCAAGCGCCACTCTCCACTTTTCTTGAACTGTGCATACATGACATCAGGCGCTAAATCGACTTCACCCGGCCAAGTGGTCACACCATATTCAACAAAGACCTGTTTAAATAATTCAGAATCTCTGAGCATGGCAAAAACACCCGCCTTATCGCTGAAGATCCGATCTTTCATAAAAACTTTACCCAAAGTCTTGTCCATAAATTCCACTTCAAGACAGTAGTCAGGCAAGGCTTTGACCGCCTTTACATCATCAGGGCTTTTACAAATTATTTGAGGGGCGCTATTTTTTTTGGCGTCTGATTTTGCTGACATAATTCCCAGTCCTCTAATAATTTTGATCGGTTAAGTGATGCCCATTCTAAGATAAGACTTAAAGCACGATTTGGCATTTTTCCATTCATGACCTCTAACGTATGAATGTTTACTGCCACTTTGTATTTGTCATATCTCGCATGAAAATGCGGAGGAGCATGTTCATTCCAAAACATCTGAATGAGTATTCCGTAAAACATACTGATAGTCGGCATTACAAATCACCCAAGTTAGTCATCAATAAAAGCGCGAAAGTATAGGGATGGGACTAGCCAGCAGCAAGCTTCTTATCAGTCTCTTATCAAGCCTTTTATCCCTCTATTAAACACTCAATCAACAGATGCTTTTTCCTTCTAACTCCGTACAATGGCGCCACTTTTTTCCGACCCAAGAGTTCTTTGCGCATGCCCTCTTCACGTGAATTAGCCAATGCCCTTCGTTTTCTCAGTATGGATTCCGTTCAAAAAGCTAACTCTGGACATCCTGGCATGCCCATGGGGATGGCAGACATCGCGCAAGTGCTCTGGGGACAAGTGTTAAAACACAATCCGCAAGATCCTCACTGGATCAATCGAGACCGTTTTGTTTTATCTAATGGTCATGGTTCAGCGCTTTTATATTCGCTCTTGCATCTGACGGGCTATGACTTGTCGATTCAAGATCTTCAGAATTTCAGACAGCTTCATTCAAAAACCCCAGGCCACCCAGAATTGGGTTATACCCCTGGCGTTGAAACAACCACAGGACCTTTAGGCCAAGGCTTAGCTAACGCTGTTGGCATGGCCATTGCCGAAAGAGCCTTAGCTAATAATTTTAACAAACCTGGCTTGTCCATTATTGATCACTTCACCTATGTTTTTTGTGGCGATGGTTGTTTGATGGAAGGGATCTCCCATGAAGCTTGTTCCCTCGCAGGAACCTTGGGATTGGGTAAATTAATTTTATTCTGGGATGACAATAAGATTTCGATTGATGGTGATGTCCATGGTTGGTTTACGGATGACACGGCTAAGCGTTTTGAATCTTATGGCTGGCAAGTAATTCGTAATGTCGATGGCCATGACCCGACAGATATCAAACAAGCCATTGCACTCGCCCGTGATAATTATGCACAGCCGACGTTGATCTGCTGCCGGACAACCATTGGCTATGGCGCGCCGACTAAAGCAGGAACTGCAGCGACTCATGGGGCGCCATTAGGTGACGAAGAAATTAAAAAAACACGTGAAGCGTTAGGCTGGCCTTATCCCGCTTTTGAAATCCCCCATGGAATTAAGTCTGCCTGGGATCAAAAAGACAAAGGCCTGAAATATCAAACCACCTGGGAAATTTTATTAGATCAATATCAAAAAGTTTATCCAGATCTTGCAGCTGAATTACTACGCCGAACTCAAAATCAATTGCCCAGTACTTGGAAAGATTTTGCTGACAATTGGATTAACCAGATTCAAAAAAACGGCAAGAACATGGCGACTCGCCAGTCTTCCCAGGTTGCCCTAGAAAATCTCATGGCTCAATTGCCTGAATTACTCGGTGGATCAGCTGATTTAACCGGCTCTAATTTAACTAAGACTTCGCATTCGACAGTTTTGTCTTTAGATAACCCAGCTGGGAACTATTTATTTTATGGCGTCAGAGAATTTGGCATGTCGGCCATCATGAATGGGATTGCTGTTTATGGCGGGTTTATTCCCTATGGCGGAACGTTCTTAGTGTTCTCAGATTACAGTCGGAATGCCATTCGTATGGCGGCCATCATGAAACAACGCGTGATTCATGTTTTAACCCATGATTCGATTGGCTTAGGCGAAGATGGCCCCACCCATCAACCCATCGAACACTTAGCTTCACTGAGAATTATTCCCAATGTCATGGTCTGGAGACCGGCCGATGACGTCGAAACTTTCATGGCTTGGAAAATGGCGATTGAAAACATGAATGGCCCGACTTGTTTAGCGCTCTCCCGCCAAACTTTGCCTCATTTAGAACGTTTAGAACGCTCTGACATGGTTTTAAGTAACATGGCAAAAGGCGGTTATGTCTTATCTGAAGCTAAAAATCCCGTTCTGACTTTGTTAGCAACAGGATCAGAAATAGCCCTCGCAATGGCGGCCCAAACAGCCCTTGAAAAATCAGGGATTTCTGCCCAAGTGGTCTCGATGCCTTGTTTAAATCTTTTCGAAAAACAAGAAATGGCTTATCAAAATCAAATCTTACCCAAAGAGCTTCCCATGATCGTCATCGAAGCGGGAAGCCCAGATTCTTGGTATCGCTATGTCGGCCAAACCGGTCGCAAAGGCCATATTATTGCCATGCATTCTTTTGGTGAATCTGCCCCAGCGCCTAAGCTTTTCGAGCATTTTGGTTTTACTATCGAAAATATTTGTGCCCAAGCCAAGGCGGTTTTGTCAAACTAATAATATAATTAAACGTGATTATATTTTGTAATTTTATATATTTCAGGGCCCTGACCTATTTTTAGCATTTTTAGTATTTTTAAATTGATTAATTAATGGAGGAATAATGAGTACCAAAAGTATCAAAGTCGCAATTAATGGCTACGGCCGTATCGGAAGAAATATCTTAAGAGCCAAATACGAAGGCAATCGAGATGATATCGAGATTGTCGCAATCAATGACTTAGGCGATGTGAATATCAATGCACATCTGACCAAACATGACACAACCCACGGCCCCTTCCATGGGGATGTTTCTGTCGATGGAGACTGTTTAGTCATTAATGGCGATCGCATTAAAGTACTTTCCATGCGTGATCCAAGCCAATTGCCTTGGGGTCAGTTAGGCGTTGATGTCGTCTTAGAATGCACGGGTTTATTTACTTCAAAAGAAAAAGCCAGCGCGCATCTTAAAGCAGGTGCCAAGAAAGTTATTATTTCTGCTCCGGGTGGCAAAGACGTCGATGCGACTATTGTTTATGGCGTCAATCATCAAATCTTAAAAAGCACCGACACGGTCATTTCTAATGCATCATGTACGACTAACTGCCTAGCACCGTTAGCTCAAGCACTGCATCAAAAATTGGGCATCGTCCAAGGCCTTATGACGACGATTCATGCGATGACCAATGATCAAGTCTTAGTCGATGTTTATCACTCTGATGTTCGTCGTGCTCGCTCGGCTGTTAGCTCTATGATTCCTACTAAAACTGGCGCTGCTGCTGCAGTAGGCTTGGTTCTTCCAGAGCTCAATGGCAAGTTAGATGGCTTTGCGATGAGAGTTCCGACGATCAACGTCTCTGTCGTCGATTTAACTTTTACGGCAGCTCGTGAAACCAGCGTTGAAGAAGTGAATCAAATTTTAATCGACGCAGCGAATGGGGAACTCAAGGGTATCTTGTCCGTCAATACAGAGCCTTTGGTTTCAATTGATTTTAATCATAATCCCCACTCATCTATTTTTGATGAAACTCAAACCAAAGTGATTGGCAACTTAGTGAAAGTTTTGTCCTGGTATGACAACGAATGGGGCTTTTCTAACCGCATGTTAGATACGACCGTAGCACTCATGAAAGCGGCTCAGGCCAAATAAATAAAACTAGCTAAGCCATTAGGAGAAACGATATGAGTGTGAACGTCATTCGGATGCAAGAGTTAAATCTCTCGCAAAAACGAGTGCTAATTCGTGTTGATTTTAATGTCCCTGTGAAAGACGGAAAAGTCACATCAGATGCGCGTATTCGAGCTTGCCTACCTACCATTGAACTGGCGCTTAAACAGCAAGCTTGTTTGATGCTGATGTCACACTTAGGTCGCCCTACTGAAGGGGTCTTCGACGAAGAATCTTCGATGGCCCCCGTTGCTAAACATCTTTCTGAGTTATTAAAAAAACCGGTTCGCTTAGAAAAAAACTGGCTGGACGGTGTCAAAGTTTCTCCAGGCGAGATCGTCATGTTCGAAAACGTGAGATTTAACTTGGGTGAAAATAAAGATGATGACGCCCTCTCTCAAAAAATGGCCAAACTCTGCGATGTCTTTGTCATGGATGCATTTGGTACCGCTCATCGGGCTCAAGCGTCAACGCATGGCATCGCAAAATATGCGCCAATTGCTTGCGCGGGGCCTTTATTAACGGCTGAACTCGAGGCTTTATCTCAAGCCTTTGATCATCCCAAAAAGCCATTAGTAGCCATCGTTGCCGGCTCTAAAGTTTCAACCAAGTTAACGCTCTTAAAAAATCTCGCCAAAAAAGTGGACCAATTGATTGTCGGCGGCGGCATCGCGAATACTTTTTTAGCCGCGACGGGACATCCTGTCGGAAAATCTCTTTATGAGCCTGATCTCGTCGACCAAGCCAAAGAGATCATGGCAATTATTCAAAACGAAGGGGGCTTTGTGCCATTACCCTCCGATGTCGTCGTGGCTAATCGATTTGCAGAAGAAGCTCCAGCTACTACCAAAGAAATCGATGAAGTGACCCCTGAAGACATGATTTTAGATATCGGACCTCATTCGTCTAAAGCCTTAGGTGAATTATTAAAAAAAGCCGGAACCATTGTTTGGAATGGTCCCGTGGGTGTTTTTGAATTCAAAGCATTCAGCCATGGAACCGAATCGATTGCTCGAGCGATTGCCCATAGCCCTGCTTTCTCAATTGCTGGTGGTGGCGATACGTTAGCTGCAATCGAAAAATTCAATCTTGAAGACAAAATTTCTTATATTTCGACCGGAGGCGGTGCTTTCTTAGAATTCTTAGAGGGTCAGACCTTACCTGCCGTTGCCATTTTAGAAACCCGAAAAAAAAATCAAAAAAATTAAAAAAATTAAAAAAATAAACCCAGAAGGATTAACCCCATGCGTCGCGTCAAAATACTAGCAACCCTCGGCCCCGCCTCTCAAGACGAAGTCATACTGACCAAGATGGTCATGGCAGGCCTCAATGCTGTTCGCTGTAATTTCTCTCATGGAACGCCTGAAGATCACGCAAAACGCGTTGATTTAGTCCGTCAGATCATGGCCAAAACAGGCAAAACGATTGCGATTTTGGGAGATCTACAAGGCCCTAAAATCCGTGTCGCCAAATTTAAAGCAGGTAAAATTCTTTTAAACGACGGGGATTTATTTATTTTAGATTCTTCTTTAGGCCGTGAAGAAGGCGACCAAACTCAAGTCGGAATTGACTACAAAGAGCTCCCAAAAGATGTAAAACCGGGTGATATTTTATTATTAGATGACGGCAAAATTATTTTCGAAGTTTTATCTACCAATGGCGTTCAAGTCCAATGCGTCGTCACTGCAGGCGGTGTTTTGTCCAATAACAAGGGCATCAATAAACAAGGCGGTGGTCTGACAGCTCCGGCTCTCACAGAAAAAGACAAAGAAGATATCAAAACAGCCGCCAAACTTGGCATGGACTATGTCGCTGTTTCTTTTGTCAGATCTGCCAGTGATGTCGAATATGCCCGCCAATTGCTTCAAGCCGAAGGTTCTTTCGCAGGGATTGTTTCTAAAATCGAACGGGTCGAAGCCGTAGAAAATCTTGACGAAATCATTCAAGCCTCAGACGTTGTCATGGTTGCCAGAGGGGATTTAGCTGTCGAAGTCGGCGACGCCCAAGTCCCGGGCATTCAAAAAAGAATCATTCAACGCTGCCGTGAGTTAGACAAAGTCGCCATTACTGCCACTCAAATGCTTGAATCCATGATCGAATGCCCAACGCCAACACGTGCTGAAGTTTCTGATATTGCTAACTCAGTGTTAGACGGAACGGATGTTGTCATGCTCTCAGCTGAAACGGCTTCTGGGAAATACCCTGTGAAATCGATCGAAGCCATGGATCGAGTGATTCTTGCCGTCGAAAAAGATCCTGTGACATTCACTTCTAAACATCGCGTCGAATTAAAATTTGATCGCGTGGATGAAGCCATTGCGATGGCCAGCATGTACACCGCGAATCATATTCATGCCAAAGCCATTATTGCGATGACAGAATCCGGTGCAACGACGCTTTGGATGTCTCGCATTCGTTCAAAGCTGCCTATTTATGCACTGACCAAAAACCCCAGCACCATGGGACGCGTTATGTTATACCGCGGTGTGTTTCCTATTTATTTTGATTCCGCCCAATTATCTAGCGATCAAATTAATCGTCAGGCCATTGAAGAGCTTACTAAAAGAGATTTGGTTCAAAATAATGATCTAGTGATTTTGACTTCTGGAGACCATGCTGGTGTTCATGGTGGAACGAACAAAATGAAAATTCTGAAAGTAGGAGAAGTTGTTTAATTCACCCCCTCTCTGCCCCTCAACGCCAATGCATTTCGGGCCTGTCTCTCCCGCAGGGGGAGAGACGATTCAAGCAGTCAGCAGGGCCTAAATTTAAAAACCCAATTTAAAAACCCAATTTAAAAACCCAATTTAAAAACCCAAGGAGAGAACATCATGGCTTTAATATCCCTCAGACAGCTCTTAGATCACGCGGCAGAATTTGGGTACGGCATTCCCGCATTCAATGTCAATAATTTGGAACAAGTCCGTGCCGCCATGGAAGCGGCTAATAAAGTCGACTCTCCTGTCATTCTTCAAGCCTCAGCTGGCGCTCGTAAATATTCTGGCGCTTGTTTTATTAAACATATGATTCTGGCAGCCATTGAAGAATGGCCTCATATTCCCGTCGTCATGCATCAAGACCATGGCGCTTCTCCTGATGTCTGCCAACGGTCTATTCAATTGGGTTTCTCTTCAGTCATGATGGATGGATCCCTTAAAGAAGACGCTAAGACTCCTGCTTCTTTCGAATATAACGTCGAAGTGACTCGCAGAACGGTCCAAATGGCTCATGCTTGTGGTGTCTCCGTCGAGGGCGAATTAGGCGTCCTAGGCTCACTAGAAACGGGTATGGCAGGTGAAGAAGATGGCGGTGGCGCAGAGGGCCAACTCGATCACAGTCAATTACTGACCGACCCTGAAGAAGCTGCAAGATTTGTCAAAGAAACTCACGTAGATGCTTTAGCGATTGCGATTGGGACTTCTCATGGTGCTTATAAATTTAGCCGACCCCCCACTGGCGATATTTTGGCCATTGAGCAAATCAAAAAAATTCACGCACGTATTCCCGATACCCACCTGGTCATGCATGGTTCTTCTTCTGTGCCACAAGAGTGGCTAGCAATCATTAATGAATTTGGTGGCGATATGGGTGAGACCTATGGCGTCCCTGTGTCAGAAATCTGCGAGGGGATAAAGCATGGTGTTCGTAAAATTAATATTGATACTGATTTAAGAATGGCAGCGACCGGCGCGATCAGAAAATTCTTTGCTAAAAATCCAGCGGAATTTGACCCCAGAAAATATTTAGGGGTCTCTAAAACAGCCATGAGCGAAATTTGCCAAGCCCGTTATGAAGCTTTTGGCTCTGCAGGACAGGCTTCTAAAATAAAACCCGTTTCTTTAGAGACCATGTATGAGCGATATTTGACTGGAAAATTAAATCCAAGAATTAAATAAAAATTAAATAAAAAAAACCATAATTATCAAGGCGCTAAGGCGCCTTTTTAATTATCACCCCCCCTTTAACACTCTAGAAATTATTACGATATACTCCGCCCCGCTTTGGGGGTAAAAAATCGGTGGCTTACAGTAAAAACTTGGTGTAAAGTCGCGCCGTTTTTTTGCTAGGGGATCAGGTATAAGTGAAGAAGGCGTCAAATCTCAAGATGGATTTTGGACAGAAGCAACAGAGTGCTAATAGCGATCGTCATATCGACATTGCCTCTGATGGGAGCCTAAAACGGGGACTGAAGTCCCGGCATATTCAGCTAATCGCACTCGGTGGGATTATTGGATCATGTTACTTTTTGGGAACAGGCGCAGTCGTTGCAAGTGTTGGCCCTGCTGCGTGTTTAGCTTATATCTTCGGCGGTTTAATCATATATCTCACCATGCTCTGCATGGGCGAGCTTGCCGTTGCTATTCCTACTTCGGGTTCTTTTGTTAACTATGCCTCTGATTTTATTTCCCCCTCTTTTGCCTGTGGCGTGGGCTGGTCTTATTGGATCAACTGGATTGCTTATATCCCTGCTGAATGTGTTGCTGCAGGTATTATCATGCATGCCTTTACAGGTATTTCGAGTTATCTCTGGGCTCTAGCCTTTGGCCTACTGATTACTTTTATTAATATCTCTCACGTTCGAATTTTTGGTGAAATCGAGTTCTGGCTAGCGATTGTTAAAATCGCTGCACTGGTCGGTTTCTCTGTTCTATCTCTCTTTATTTTCTTTGGCATGATTCATGGGCATCAGCCTCCTCATATGATTGGTTTTAAATATCTAACCGGCCAAGGCGGATTATTTCCAAACGGCTGGGTGGCGTTTTTAACGGGCATGGTGCTTTTACTAGTCAACTATCAGGGCTCAGAAATCATTGGCCTCACTGCTGGTGAATCTCAAGATCCGATGAAAACCATTCCTAAAGCTATCCGTGCCGTAACCTTTCGAATTCTCATGATTTATATCATTCCCGTAATGCTCTTAGTGTTAATTTTCCCCTGGCAAAAAGCAGGACTGTCTAATTCAGTCTTTGCAGATGCATTAAGCCGCTATGGCTTAAATTGGGCCGGCGCTGTGATCAGTTTTGTCACGGTCACTGCCTCCCTTTCTTCTTCTAATTCTGGCTTCTATGGGACGGTGAGAGCCATGTTAGCGCTCTCTCGAAATGGCATGGCACCTAAAAGCTTATCCCAACTCAATAGACATTACGTCCCTCAAAGAGCCGTGTTTATGACATTGATTGCGGTCTGGATTATTTTGGGTGTGAGCTATTTCTTTGGAGATACTTCTCTTTATTTAGCCCTACTTTTAGTCTCTGGATTCACAGGGACTATTTGCTGGATTGCACTCTGCTGGTCTCAGATTAATTTCCGAAAACGCTTTTTAGCCCGTGGCTACACCATCAAAGATCTCAGGTATAAAACTCCGGGAACACCCCATACAGGGGCCATTGCGATATTTCTGATGCTGTGTTGTTTAGGTCTTTTATTCTTCTCACCCGATCCGACTTATAAGATTGCCTTTGGAATCGGTTGCTGCACTTTGTTCATCCCGTTTACGTCGTATTATTTACTGTCCCGCTATAAACCCCACTGGATCCCTAAAATTCCGAGAAATCATTTGGGATTTGATGCGCTCTATCCCAAAAAAGATCGCACAGACCAAGAAAAAACGGATCAAGATAAATTAGACGAGTCCAATATTACTTTTTAAAAATCACGACCCATTTGAAAAATATTTAATCCTTTGCCTACTTCAAGTCAGGCCTTCGGCAACTTCTCTAGTTACGGAACCTTACTAAATCTACGTTTTACACTGATGATTATTTGTAACTACCCAGGTAAGTAGTCACGAAAGTTTTTCCTATGGGTGATTAACTTTTTAGAATTAACGTGAACACAACCTAATTTCAATTAATACAACACCTCTAATCCATGTATCGCCACCAAATTAAGAAGTTTGAGCGATGTACCAGTAGGGTGCCGTTCGCCTTGCTCCCATTTTTTAATCGTTTCAGGAGAAGTATTTAATAATTTTGCAAAAACTGGCTGACTGACTTTGATACTTTCCCGAATTTTTTTGATGTCATCCGCTTGTAAGTCTTTAACCTCAGGAAAATTAATTGAATACTCTTTCAATGTCGTCTCATCTATTTTTCCCATGTGATTCAAAATGCTGGCCATCTCTGAAATCGCATCACGAGCAACATCATTCATCGTTTTTTTAACAGGTTTTTTATTTTTAGAAATCATGTTAATTCACCTCTATTAATTCGCCGCGCTTACCCTGGCCTTCTCTGGCTACCCTCTTTTTAAAAAGACCGCCACCAAGATCCCCGTCTACCAAATGTTAACCAGATCAGGATGGCCAAGGCGCTTTTTCTCTCCACTCGATAATGGCGGGTCTTTGAATCATAGGTCGTCAGGCTCCACTGTTTCATTGATGATAATTTTCCACTTTTCATTGTGGTTTTCTGAACTCGGCAATCCAGAAACTAAGAGGCAATTCTGCATATTTCTCTCTTGTGCAAAACGATATAAATCTTGCGTATCTAGAGGTAGTTGCAATTGCTCTATGAGATACCCAAGCCTCTGAATATGTGTCAACTCTAAAAAATCTGATCTGATGTAAGTCATTAATTTTTTCATATGAATTTTTTCATGCAGCTCTAATAATAAAGTCGCAATATTATTTAAATGTCCGGCTGCTTCCTGGTAACGAAAACAATCACACAGCGTCATCTCTGGTGTTGCAACATTGATTTGACCTGTTTCTGTTTTTACTGGGATATAGCAATCAGAATTAATTATTTTTCTAAAATAAAAATTGATTTTGAGATTACCAATTTTAATGGGTCTCATGATCTGGTTAGTCACTACTTGAAACACCATCACCTGCTGATGTGATGATCCATGAATTCCAGCAGCACTTAATAGGCTCACGTAATAAGGAACATCGAGTGCCTTCATAAAAGGATCCATAAACCAAGTTGCAGGCAAAGTTCCCACCAATACATATTGAACAGGGATAATAATAAAAAAATCCCCACGCACTCTTTGAATCACCTTCTTCTTTACAAGACGAGAAATAGAGACTGCAAAGGATGCAGGAGATAAGCCTGTGTCTTGAATTGCTTTCGTACGATCGAACCAATAGTGCCCCCGACTTTGCAGGGAATATATGTAATCTGAGAGGCTAATAGTTTCTTTTTTCATTTTCAAAAATTATCATATTGTGTATATATTTGCAAATGATATATTTATCATGAGTCACAAACTCGGCCTCTTATGAAACCTCACTGTCAAAATAGAAATTGTACTCACCAACCCCGTCCCCATCATCACCCAAGCTGGGGCATATATAAATTGCCAACCCAATTAACCCCGAGTGGCTCTGAAGAGCCCCCACCCCAAGATCCAAGAACAATGGGAATTTCTATGCGAAATTCTTGAGACATTTTTTTACTAACTCTTATTCAGCCAACCTAATTTCTATTCTTTGAATTCCCTTGCCAGGATTCACCCGCTTTAAATTCACCAAGCCCACTTCTTTAGTAGATCTGACATGAGTTCCACCACAATGGACCTCTGCAAAGCCGTCAATTTTCCAATATCGGCGCTGGGTTACTTCATCAAAAAAACCAGTCTGAATGGGCAAGTCAGCCTGAATAATTTTTTGATACTCAGACAAGATGTCTGCAAAAATACTGGAGATATTTTGATCCCATACAAAATCAATCCGAGATTTACTTTCTGAAATATGGGCACCGACTTTTTCAAGACTTAATTTCTTAGTCACTAGTTCCAAAATTAATTCAGCAGCGAAGTGCAAGCGCATAAGTTTATATCGTCTGTCCCAGTCTATTTTCATTGTGACTTCATCGCCGGGTTTTAAACCATGCTCCGCGGGAAGCTCGTAATAAATTAAAACCCCCTCTTTACGAGAGCTTAAAACTTGCATTTGATTAATATGAGCTAAATCACTTTCTTGACCGCCTGAAAAAGAATACGCAATGGTTTGTTCGAATAAGACTTCAGAACCATTCACTGCTTTTACTTGGGTATTTAAAACAGTTTGATAGGGATTCTCCCAAAAGACTTTTTGCATGATGGTTTTAATATTTAAATTTTAATTTGAATACGGTATTGGACCATTGGACCATGAACGCTTGCCTAAAACCAAGAAAAAATGCGCCCATCGTTTTCTAAAGATTAATCCAAGATTTCCGACGGGCGAATACAAGATTCGCCCCTACACCAGCCCAATTGGAAGGCCCATCAAAAAAGTTGAACATCGCGTTCTGGTTCTAATCAAGATGAATAAAGATTTTCTTTTATTTCTAGTTATGGGTATTTCATGACAAAATTAACAGTCAAAATTTATCAGAAGCTAAGCGGAGTGAGCAGTGTGAGTGGTTTAATTAAAATAAAAAAAACAATATTAGCAATGGGAATCATCTCGGGATCCGTGGCCATGGGTGCGGCCATCATGAGCATGAGTTTGGATGAAAACTCTCCCCAATGGATGTATTCGTCGAATCAAGTTTCAGAGGCGAGTTCTAAAATTTCACTAGGGCTAGGAATTTTGAATAGCCTTTTTAAAGATCGGCTCATTAATCTAAATCTAGGCCTTGGATTAAGTGCTTTAGCTATTTTAATTGCGAGTGCTTATGAAGCGTCTCTTACTCTTGCAAAGCCTGCTTTGTCCCCCATGCTCAATGCAATTAGCTTAATTTTTTCGATCTGGAGATCGAATGACCCCCAGTCCTATTTAAATAAAATGGGGGTTTCTATTTTTGCCATTGGTGGTGTTGGCGTCGCTTGCAAAGCGCTGGAAACCTCTGATTTTTACACGGGGCTGATATACACCAATCTTTCGTTGATGTTTATTTCTCTTGGGTATTTCGCACAAATATTCCCAGAGATGATGCCGTCTAAAACATCGCCTGAAATACCCACTAAAAAAATTGCCTGGGGCATCGGATTTTCTATGGGAGCGTCTGCTGTATTACAGATGGTGATTGCTGGGATTTTAAAAAAACATCCCAATTCCGTCGGTTCTTTATTGGGCTCTTCCAGTGCTTTATTTGGCCTAGGAGCCGGCTTATTTAATTTATTGGACTGGAGAAAACTTAGAGTTGTAAGCGCGCAAGAATCAGAAACACTTATTTCAACACCTCAGGTTTCAAGTCAATCTTCAGAAGCTCACTGTTGGTTTTCTTATTTTTCTTCTTCCAGTCAAGATAAAGCTTCAGCAGGAAAAATAGGTGACAATCTAGAAATGACCGGGGTTTCTGGAACGATATAAATCTTGCGTATCTAGAGATATTTGCAAAAGTTCTTAACCAATTTAATCCAGCACAACCCAATATCTGCTTTTCCAACTTTCCCCAGCCTGAATAATTTTTACAGCCAATAAACTATTAAAACTATTCGGGTGGCTCATCCAAGGCTCTAGGCAAATAAATTCTTTCTGAAAATCTGTATAAAGCTGTAAATATTCAAAATCAGAAGCCTGGATTAATTCAGAACCGTCTTTAAATTTTAATCTGACCGTTTTATCTTTTGGATCTGACCCCAATAAACTCAATCTTTCGTTATAACTAGGATTGGCCAAATCAATGGGCATGTCTAAACAAGCTTGTTCTCCAATTACTTCTGTCAACAGCTCGTTATATTGAAAACTTTTGATCGCTTTAAAATTTAATTTAGCACCAGATCGATCTCTAGAAATATAAAAATACGGATGAAACCCAGCATAAAACGGCATGGGATTAACGCCCAAATTTTTATAAATCTGGTTAATCTCTAAGCCATTTTTTAATAATTTAAAATTTAAAATAATTTCAAATTCAAACGGGTAATTTTTAAAAGTGTCTAGATTATTTTTTAATTTTAAACTCAAGCTTTGAGAGTCTTGGCTCAAAATTTCAAATGTCTGCGTATGCAAAAATCCATGAATCCCCAGTTCAAATAAATTTCCCTGATGTAAATATTTCCCCATTTCACCTTGCCTAGATAGCCTCCCAGTGATGGGAAATAATAACGGGAGTCCTCCACTGATTTTTTTATAATTCTCGGGATCAAAACCACTGGGCCAAGCCAATAACTCTCGATCTTTAATTTTTAAAGACGCACAGAGGGCACCCAGTTCTGGATAGATTTCAGCGCAGGCTGAATCATTTGCAAGCGTGATTTTCATGATTGTTCTTACTCAAATTTAGATAACCCCATTAAAGCTTTCGAGAAAAGATCTAATTGCCCCGCCCATAAAGATTTTTCTAACGGATTATTGCCCTCAATAATGCCTTTAATTACTTTCAGACCGTTCTCTTTAATTTCTTTCATTATTAACTCAGCATTTTCACCCTTGGGAACGGGATAGATTCCTTCTCCAGCCACTTCAATAATTCCCACGCCTTCAGATTTAATTTGAGTGAGTTCTGGGGGCGTTCGATGATCTGGATTTCTTAAAATCAAATAGCCAATCCATAAATTTGATTTTTTTTGAATCACTAAATTCAAAGTATTCTTCCCAAGCTCTTGAGATTTCCAAATCTGAATTAAAATCCCAGCTGATTCAATAAAAGCTTCTTGATCCCGACAGGTGAGCTTAATCGTCGCAATGGGATAATTTAAAAAACCATATTCAACGGTATCGCCCCAAACATTGGTTCTCTGAAATAAACCGTCTGCCCATTTCGCTTCCATGATGGGAAGTTCTAGATTTTTAAATATTTGATAGTGATGATGAACCAAAATAGACGCTCCCGCCCATTCAACGTCTGAGTTTGAACAACCCACATAACCCGGCGCAAGATTTAAAAAATTCGTAAGATCCATCACAGATTGCTTGGACATGATCATGGGTCTAGGTAACTGGTCTATCAAAACACAATGGTGAGAAAATAATGGGAATGGCGTCATTTGAATAAAAAACTTTCTATTGGGTTCTAGATCAAAACTAAAAGCCCGAAGATCTTCTTTCCCAGGAATGCCAATATTCTCAAAACAAATCGGGCAATGAAGCTTGGGGATGTTTTTGCCATCTAAGGGCTTCGGGGAATAATTAGACCGAGCGATATTAATTTGGGTTTTAAAAATAATCCCCGTCTCAGAATCAGGATAAGAAAATCTTAAATTATCTTTTAATTTCCCTTCGGTCAGATATCCAACACCCATTTCCCATTCGAATAATTTTTCTAAGACCGCTGGCAAGCCCTGGGCTTGATTAATTTTTTCTAGATATTCTTGCATCTGATTTTGATTAAAATTCAAATCAAAATCAGAAAATTCTGAAAATTTTTTCATGGTGCTTCCCTTGGTGCCGGATTACCCCCCTCTCTGTCCCTCAAGGCTAACGCCTTTCGGTCCTGTCTCTCCCGCGAGGGGAGAGACGATTCAAGCAGTAAGCGGAGCCTAAATTTCAAGTCATACAAGACTGAACAATAGATCGCATTAGGTCTAACTGCGACTCGGCGGATTTCGCCAACTGAAACTGGCAACGGGCCCGATCTAAATTATGGTTGGGGCGGTGGATTTTAAAATAATTATCGCCGTCTAAATAATCCGTTAAAAATCTCAGGCCTATGGTATAGGGCAATAAAACAGTCGCTAAGGGTAGATATTCTATTTCTGTCTTATTTAACGTCTGTCCAACTTGGGATAAAAACCCCTGAGCAAAACCCTTAAATAATTCAATATTAAAATTCACTTTAGATAAATCTATTTCATCTTCTGGCGCTGAATTTGCAGCCGTTCGCAAGCAATCCCCAAAATCATAATGCACATAACCTGGCATGACCGTATCTAAATCAATCACACACAGACCCTTATCTTGTTCATCTAATAAAACATTATTGAACTTAGTGTCATTATGGGTCACTCGTCTTGGGATTTTCCCTTCTGCGCCTAGTTTTAAAATCGTTCGCATGAGATCAATTTTATTTTCAACAAATTCGATTTCTTTTTTAATTTCAGAAGCCCTATTTTTAGGATCTTTTTTTAAAGCTTCTTTAAAAAATTCAAATCTTGAATCAATGTCATGGAATCTTTTGATGGTTTCATTGAGAGGTGGCCCCGGAATATCCGCTAATAATTTTTGAAATCTCCCAAACGCCACGCCGCCTTCATAAGCAATTTTGGGATCTTTGACCTGATCGTAAGAATGCGTGTGATCTAAAAAAATATAGACCCGCCAAGATTTTCCTTCTGAATCTAAATAAAAATTTTGACCCTCATGTGTCTCAATGACAGTAAGGGTCTCTCGATCAGGATTGGCGCCCGGAATTAAATTTAATTTATTTCTAAGATGTTTAGTCACCCGGACAATATTTTCCATCAGACCCTTCACATCTTTAAAAATACGATCATTGATTCTCTGAAAAATATAATCAAAAGAACCTGGATATTCTGACCCTTTGAGCTCTTTGGTTTTAACTAAATAAGTATCATTGATATGACCTGACCCATAAGGCTCGGCAGAGAGATAAGTCCCATTAATTTTAAATTTCGAAAATAAATCAGATAAGTCTTTTTGTTCAGCAGCCATGGGGATTATTTTTTACTTCGTGATCAAACAGGGCCGGGAATAATAGGGAGGGCTGGTTAAAAGACAAGCGGGGAATTCTGTTAATTAAACAGATCTTCTAATATTAAAAAATCATCGAAATACCCTCGATCTACAACACTTTCTACAGCCCCTAATGTACTAATCAGGACTTTATGAATTTTATATTTTTCTTGATTAGGTAAATAAGCCAATTTTTGCTCAAACTCTGCAATCACTCTAATAGGAACTTTGCTCTGTAAATATTTAATCTCACACACGGTATAAACATGATCTGCACGATCAAAAATCAAATCAATTTGAAAGCCTGGGGATTCTTTATCCAAAGATCGACTGAAATAAGGCCCTACTTGATACTCAACAGCTGAGAATCCCAAATGCTTAGCAATAATCGCATGGCTATCCCGACAAGCTCTTTCAAAAGCGAAGCCCAGCCACTTCAAATAAATATCGTTAGAGAGTCCCTGGGTAGGTCTGTCATTAAAATCTCCCCGACTAATTCCTGTTATTTTTGGTTGAATGAATTTAAAGAAAAACTGTAAAAAATTATCTCTCAGGCAATATCTGACTATTCGCGCACTCTCAGGCGAATCAATCGGCGCATATTTATCAATAAAGCCACAGGCTGTGAGGTCTTCTAGTAAATCAGACAAACCGCCTCCTGTAGCGATCTTTAAGTGCTCGGCAATTTCAGTACGGTTGGCAAATTTTTGTTTGCTCAAAAAATCAATAATTTTTTTATACAGCGGATTCTTAGCTAAAGAACTAGTGAAAATTCGATCATGCTCCGTCGTAAAAAAACCCCCTGTGACAAAAGATTCTTTACATAGACCCAAATAAAGCGAACTTTCTTGTTTAAGTCTTTTTAAATATTCCGGAATGCCCCCCACGCTGAGATACGCATCCATGACATCTTTCAAGGGATATTTATTTAAATATTCTCGGGTTTCTTCAAAGGAAAATGGCCTCAAGGCAATCTCATGCTGAGATCGGTTATAGAGCGCTTTTGAATGCAGTACTTTATTAATCATGAATGACGGGGATGACCCACAAAGAACCAGAATTAAATTAGGGTTATGTCTTAACTCATTGTCCCAGACATATTTAAGATCTGAAATTAACGTCGTTTGATAATTAGCCATCCACTGAAGTTCTTCTAGATACAGCGTCCAAGAACCCGTTTTAATTTCTGCCGCTATATATTTAAACACTTCTCGCCAAGAACTCGTCGGAACTTTTCCTAGCAACGGATTTTTAGTGTATTCAGCAAGCTCTTCCATCACATGCTGACGCTGTACCATTTCATCTTGGCCTTCTAGCCCTTCAAATTTAATTAAATTTCTTTCTCGAAAAACCTGTTCGATTAGCTCTGTTTTACCCACGCGACGCCGACCGTAAATAATCACAATGGAGGCTTCATCTATTTTGGCTATTTGATCTAGCTTAGAAATTTCAAAAGCCCTTCCAACAAAATTTTTATTGGGTTTTATTTTTTTAGGGAACAACATTTTTATCTCTTAATTTTTATCTCTTAATTTTTATCTCTTAATTTTTATCTCATAGAGATTCGCCACTAATTGGTTTATTTTACACTTAATGGCGAGTCATACAAAAAAATTTCCGCCACTAACCTGTTTTTTTACCCATTAGTGGCGGAACCATAAACCAAAATAAAATATTAATTACTTGTAAAATAACCAATTGTTCTTTCCATGCCTTCTCTCAAACTCGCACTGGCTTTAAAGCCAAGCTCTTTCACTATGCGCTGATTCGACCCCATCGAATGTTTAATATCCCCGGGTCTTTCAGCCAAATGAATAATCTTTGAAGCACTGCCCGTTATTTCAATAATAGTTTTGGCTAGATCATTGATAGTTATTTTTGAACCCCAGCAGACATTAAAATTATCTAACTGACTATTTGAACCTTTATCTGCTGCTAACAAATTCGCCTGAGCAATATCTCGAACATAAATAAAATCTCGCGTCTGCTCACCATCGCCAAAAATAGTTATCTCTTCGCCCTTTAAAGCTTTATGAATAAAAATAGGCACAGCCGCTGCATAGGCTGACTTAGGATCTTGGCGCTCTCCAAAGACATTGAAATATCTTAAAGACACAGCGTTAATTCCATGCTCTTTGCGATACATCCGGAAATAATATTCGCCATCTAATTTAGTCACGGCGTAAGGTGATTTTGGTTCTGGAATCATGTCTTCTGTTTTGGGAACAATGGGATTATCGCCATACACGGCTGCCGAGCTTGATAAAACAATATTTTTAACCCCAGCCTGACGACAGGCTTCTAAAATATTAATACTGCCCTCAGCGTTAGTTCGAATATATTCCAATGGTTTTTCCATCGATTCTGCGACAGAGATTCTGGCCGCCAAATGAAAAACGCTTTTCATCCCCTGACAAGCTTCTAATAACGCCACACGATCCAAGATATCCCCAGGAATTAACTTCGCGCCTTTAGACAAGGCTGAAATAATATTCGCCTGATGACCCGTTGACCCATTATCAAATAAAAAAACTTCATCCCCTCGCTCTATCGCCTGGTCTGCGATATGACTGCCAATAAAGCCCATGCCACCTGTAATTAAAATTTTTGCCATCGCTATCGCTCCCTCAGAAATAGATAAGGGCGAATACAAGATTCGCCCCTACGGTTTTTTTAATTTTTAAAATTTTTTAAAAAATTATTTTATTTGGTTTCAAATCCTCTTTCGATTTCTTCCAATGATTTTCCTTTAGTTTCTGGAATGACCAAAGAAGTCATCAAGAAATATAACAATCCAAAGAACGCACACACGAAGAAAATCCCCGCATCGCCCATCATCGAAGAAAGTTTAATAAAGATCGCTGCGAAGCCGAAAGAAATAAAAGAATTTAAACATAAGGCTATCGCCATCCCAGTACTTCTCACCCTCGTTGGAATCACTTCGCTCAAAACAACCCAAACCAACATGCCAGGACCCATCGCATAGAAGGCAATAAAGAACAAAATAGAAATCAATAATAAATCGCCTTGTAATGGCGAATGGGGCACGAAAGCCAAAACACTTCCAGCACAAATTAAAGCAAGAGTGAGTCCACCCGTTCCAATGGAATAAAGTAAACGACGAGGTAAACGATCGACCACGAACATGGCAATCAGAGTCACAATAAAATTCAACCCTGTAATCATCGTCCCACCGACCATGGCAATCTCATTGGTTTTGAGACCGGCGGATTTGAGCAAGAACGCACTGAGTTGAAGAATCGCGTTCGTTCCAATCAGCTGATTTAACATCGCAATACCAATACCTATCAAAACAGGTTTGATAAAACGTCTTTGAAAAATAGATTCGACTTTCTCACCGACTTTTCTCAGATGTCTTTCCCGTGTGACTTTCATGCGATTTAAAGCAGCATCTACTTCATCGGCTGTCCTATAACGCAAAAGCACTTTTCTGGCTTTTTCATATTGGCCTTTCATCACTAGATATCTAGGCGACTCTGATAAAGCAAAACAACCAAAGAACATAATCAAACCGGGAACTAACGCTGTTAAAAACATGACACGCCAGTTTCCAGTACTCGTAAAAAACAATCCGACTAAAGCCGCAAATAAAATTCCAGCCGTGAGTAATAACTGGAAAACACTGACCCCCACGCCTCTTAATTTTCCAGGCACGGATTCAGCTAAATAGAGGGGAACAACGATCGTAATAATTCCAACGCCCAAACCCTGAATCACCCGACCCCATAAGACTTCACTAAAACTAGTCGAGTAATAGACCATCAAAACACCGATCATAAAAATCAAAGATGAGATCATGATCATGCCTCTTCGTCCGAACCAATCGGCTAACGGCCCTGTGATCAAAATCGCAATCGCTCCGCCTCCAAAGACAGCACCGACTAAGATAGATAATTCATCGACAGACATGGGAATATCGCGTCGAATAAAAAGCATTGCACCGGCAATAATCCCAAGATCATACCCATACAAAACGCCTCCGACTGCAGCGAAAATTAGGACGGACATCGCAAAAAGTTTCTTGCGTTTTTCCGAGTACATAACCTGTCACTCCTCTGTTTTTACTTGATACAGCTCTAAACCGCGGCAGATTGTAGCGAGAACGTTTGCCTTTGCATCAAGCACTACAAGATCTGCGTCTTTATTAATATTGATAGACCCTTTTTGATTAAATACCCCTAATTGTTTTGCAGGATTTTCACAGCACATTTTGACCGCTGCTAAAATTCCACAACCTGAAAATTTTTGAATATTCGCGAAGGCTTCATTCAATTTTAAAACACTGCCTGCCAAAGCTCCTGCAGACTTTCCTTCGGATAAACGCGCAGCGCCATTTTTAACGTCTACTTTCTGACCGCCTAAATCATACGCACCGTCTTTTAAACACTGGGCTCGCATAGCATCCGTCACTAGAACTAACCCTGCAGCGCCTTTAGTCTTTAAAGTAAAAGAAATAACGGCAGGATCCACATGAATCCCATCAGCAATTAATTCAGCTCTGACTCTTGAATCTTCTAAGACAGCCAAAGCCACCCCAGGCGTTCTATGATGAAAACTACTCATGGCGTTATACAAATGCGTGCAATGCGTCACACCACAATCCATTGATTTTTTAGCCTGAGCAAAACTTGCATCACTATGACCTACAGAAGCAACCACACCTGTTTCAGATAAATATTTAACTAATTCTAGGGCCCCTTCGACTTCAGGTGCCAAAGTGACTAAGCGGATCGATTGATTAGAAATAACTTGCCAATGTTTAAATAAATTAATGTCTGGCTTGTGAATAAAACCAGGATTTTGTGCGCCCATCCGGCTGGGAGAAATAAACGGCCCTTCCAAATGGGCACCCAAAATTTCAGCACCCCATTCAGGTATTTGATTTACTCGATAGTCGCCAATATTGATCAAGGCTTTTTCAATCGTAGACACTGACTCTGTCATGGTCGTTGCAAGATAAGCCGTCGTGCCTGTTTTAATTAAATTCTGACTTATTATTTTTAAAGCTTCTGGCGTCCCATCCATGACATCAAACCCCAGCGATCCATGGATATGTAAATCAATCATTCCTGGGATCAAATAAAGCTCTGGGGAGTATTCTTTAATCAAAATATTGGCTGAAATATTGGCCGGAATTTTTTGGGCTATTTGAATAATCTTTCCATTTTTGATTTCCAGACAACCCCGCTCAATGCCTAACTCTAGAACCACCCACGGTCCTCTGATCCAATAGTGATCAATATTAGAACGGGGAGCACTGCCTACAGTCATTCATTTTTGCCTTAATTTTTATTTTTTAATTTTTTTATTTATTTTTTTATCTTGTCTCAGTCACTTTTTTCAGATTATCCGGACGATCCGGATTAAACCCCCGTGCCTTAGATAACTTCGCGACCATTAAATAAAAAGCTTGAATCATCATGATGGGGTCCAACATGGGATGCAAAGATTCAGGGACTTTAAATAAATAAGAATAATCTTCTTTAGAAATCCTGGATTCCTGGTCTTCATTAATAACTAATAAAGCTTGAGCTCCTAAAGAACAAATATGTTTAGACAGGGCCACTGTTGCTTCAAAACTTGAATCATTTTGGGCAAATAAAATGATGGGGAAATCTTTTTTAACTAAGGCAAAAGGCCCATGCAGAACCTCGGCACTACTAAAAGCTTCTGCATGTAACGCGCAAGTTTCTTTGCACTTTAAAGCTGCTTCTTGAGCAATCGGAAAGCTATAACCCCGACCGACAATAAAAATATCTTTTTTATCTTTTAAACAGTCCACCATCACAGACCAATCACGATCACAGGCTTGAGCCAATCTTTCAGGTAAATAATCCAAAGCAGACAGTAATGCTTGATCAGCGGTACAAACCCCCACAAATTGGGCAATCGCTGACAACGTCCCTAAATAACTTTTAGTCGCTGCCACTGAAATTTCATCTCCCGCCCAAACAGGAATCACATATTCAGCTGTATCAGCCAAGGGCGACATCGTTTGATTCACCACCGCGACGGTCAACGCTCCTGCTTGGCGAGCTGATTTTAAAGATTCACAAATATCAGGACTTTTTCCCGACTGCGAAAAAGCAATGACTAATGCCTGATCTAATTTCAAATGCGCGCCATAAAGCGTCATGACAGAGGGTGCCGCTGAAGCCACAGGAATATGAGCCTTAGTCTCAATCGCATATTTCGCGTAAGTCGCGGCATGATCAGAACTTCCCCTTGCAACCGTCATTGCATAAGGGCAGTTAGCCTCTTTCAGTCTTAAATCAAACGCCTGCCAAAGCGGCAAATTTTCCATCAACTGGCGGGAAATTATTTTTGGCGCTTCCATCGCCTCTTTTTCCATCAAACTCACAATCGTCATCCTTTAGATAAAATCTTTTAAATAAAAAAATTTAAACAATCCCTTTCTTCCAATTTTCACCCAATACTTTTTGACGCGCTAAGAAAATTGCACCTCGCGTCGCATCAAACCGCCTTTCAACTAAACGTGCCTGAATTTCTGGGCTCAGTCTAGATTTTAAGTGCGGTGCAATACCCCCAAATAAAGTCAGCGAGAGGTCATTCCCATCAATGGCGTCATCTAATGCTTCTGCGATCAAATCAATCTCAGAGGCCGCCATGTCTAATAACATCATGGCATGTGTATCCCCAAGCGCTGCATGTTCAATCACTAAAGGCGCCAACGTCCCGAAATCACCTGGGCGCGCTTGAACCGCCCAGGTTACCAACGCTGTGACGTTATTATCAAATTTTTCTAAGACGGCTTCACAAATTGACGTGGCATAAGACCGACCATCAATAGATTTTAAAGTAAGCCGAACTGCTTCCATGCCTAACCAGGCACCTCCGCCTTCATCACCATGGGGAAATCCCCAACCCCCGACATGAATAATTTTGCCCTTAAAAACTTCGCAACCATGAACGCCCGTCCCGACAATAATAATCGCCCCATCTTGTCCAGCATGGGCACCCAGGCAAGCGATGATGGCATCGGACTCCAGAGAAATAGTTTTAAACGGATGGGGTTTTCTTAAAAAATCTTTGACGGCTTCTGGGACTTCATAGCCAGCTAAACCTAATCCGGCATGATATTCATAGTTAGGATCTTCGAGCTTCAAACCCGCTTGTAATAAGGCTTCTTTTAAGCCGCTATAAATAGAATTCCAGGCGAGATCCACACTGGTTCTAATATTTCCCGGGCCGGATTTTCCAGTCCCTAAGATTTTTCCGTTTTCATCTTCAACCTGAACTTTAGTCTTCGTCCCGCCACCATCCGCGCCAATAAAAATCTTCTGAGCTATATGAGCCATTTTTTATTTAAAACTTTTTGAAACTTTTGGAAGGAAAAAAGTATAGAGCAAAGTTTTTGAAAATCTGCGGGTTGGGATAAACCCCATATCACTCTTTAGATTATTTTTTAAACAAATCTTCCAAAGAAAATTCTACGATGAAGTCTTTTCATCGTAGAACTTGCTCTGCGTTTTTAGAAAATCAACACTTATTTTCCAGGTGTCAGCGCTTCAGCCCCTGCTGGAACGAGCGATGGAGGAACAGCATTGCTCACTTTTTTTGCTGAATATTTTTTAAACATAAAAGCCTCCATGCGACCTAGCTTATCTTCGCGCTTGTGCTCTTCTAACTGCTGATAACCCACAAAAACAGTAAATCCCGCGCCTGCTGAAGCAAGCAATCGATAACTAAAACTTCGGCCTTCTGCCGCTGTTTCCCTGATCAAAGCCCGACCCTCCGCAGCTGATTTTTCTATTAAAGCTCGGCTCTCCGTAGCTGATCTTTCTATAAAAATTCGACTTTCTGCAGCGGTTGCCTCTATTTTTTCACCCAGCACTGCAAAGCCTGCCTGCATTTCAGTCCGAACCTTTCCTATTTCGCCCATCAACTCAGTCCGAACATCTTTAAGCTCCCCACGAAGTTGACTTTCTGTGCTCTTGAGTTGGGTATAAAAAAAAGTGTGATCTGTTGATTCTCTCGCCCTCATAACGCTTCTTGCTTCAATGGGTTTAAATTTCACTTTCGTTCCAAAGGCTCTAACGCTCCCTTGCATCGCTGCCGTTGATGTAACTAAATTTCTTAACATAGGATTCTCCTTATAAGTGAGTGGGCTGGCTTAATTATTCCAAATCATCTCATGAAAAAAATCATGCCGTCTATGGCGTATATAGATCACAAAAAAATGTAAATCATCTTAAGACTCTAATGGCGCTGCTTTAAGAAGAAACCTAGTGTTTTTTGATGCCTCCCGTAGGAGGCCAGTCAAGATGCTAATCCTCGTCAATTAAGAAAAATTAGAATTGACGCCATAATTTTTGTGGTCAATAATACCACAAATTCACATTTTAGAATTAGCTTATGAACATTGGAAAACCCATTAAATGGGACATGGAAAAAAATAATTTATTGATTAAAGAAAGAGGCATTAGCTTTGAATCCATTGTTGTAGCCATTGACAGGGGGCATGCAATTGCTACTTACCCCCATCCAAAACGGCCAAATCAAAAAATCTTTGAAGTTGAAGTTGATGATTACGTCATCGTTGTCCCCTATGTCGAAGATGATGATAAGATTTTTTTTAAAACTGCCTTCCACAGTCGTAAGGCTAATAAAGCCCATAAAAAAGGAGATAAAAATGGCTAAGAAAAAATATAAATTAGACGCCGATGAGCAAGAAATTCTCGATGCGCTTGAGAGTGGTGAGCTAGCCCAACTAAAAGATTCAAAAAAAGAAATAAAAAAATTACAGGCCTCTGCCAAAGCGTACGGCAGCAAAGTTCACAGAATCAATATCAGACTCACTGATTGGGATTATGAAAAAACACAGGAAATAGCTTTGCAAGACGGCATCCCTTACACAACTCTGATTGCCAGCATTGTTCATAGATTTCTCTCTGGAAAATTAGTAGATAGCGCTTGAGTTTTTAAAACATGACCAAAAATTTTTTGGACTGCACCCCATCTACACAGCCTAATTTTTCTGTTTAAGATGGCGCTCCTGTTAAACCACAGGAGCTCTTATGAAATTAAAAGACATGGATGAAGCAAGCTGAGATGCGCTTTATCAAGTTTTACGCGGGTTTGGATAAAATATATAAATATCCGCTATAGCGGATAAAGAGACTTAATTATGATTATTCATACACCCGAAGAATTAGCCTTAGTTTTAAAAAGCCATCGAAAATTACGAAAACTCAGTCAGGTCCAAGTCGCGGAGAAAGTCGGAGTGAGGCAGACCACCGTTTCTGCTTTTGAAAATAAGCCGGGTTCGACACAAATAGAGACTTTATTTGCCTTATTGAATGCTGCGAATGTAAAGTGGACCCCAGAGTCAAGACAGAAAATGAATTAGTTTAAGGTGCAAAGAGAGGGTTATAAATTAATTAGATAATTAAAGAATCTAATTCTGTTTGATTGCTTACGGTGGTTATTTTTTTCTGATTTTTTTCTTCTTTCGCTCCTGCTGTTTCGTTAAATTTATCGATGATTAAAGCGCCACCCCATCGGCCTGATTTATGCACTTCATTAGGCGTTTTATTTTGTAAGGACTGATGAAATCTCTCAGCATTATAAAATCCAAAATAAGAGGTCAGACCCAGCAACAATTCAGGCATGCTGCCATAGCCTCTGAGATAGACATCTTCGTATTTAACCGTCCGCCATAAACGCTCAACAAAAATATTGTCGAAGGCCCGTCCGCGGCCATCCATACTGATTTGAATCGAACGATCCAATAAAATTTTTGTAAAAGCGCCGCTTGTAAATTGCGCCCCCTGGTCCGAGTTAAAAATCTCTGGGGCCCCATAAAGAGCCAGAGCCTCCTCCAGGCAATCCGTGCAAAATCCAACGTTCATGGTATTGCTGAGTCGAAAGCTCAAGACCTTGCGGCTGTACCAGTCCATCACTGCAACTAAATAGACAAAGCCATGCTCAAGGCGAATGTACGTGATGTCAGTGCTCCAGACCTGATTGGGTTTTGTAATGGGGACGCCTCTTAATAAATACGGATAAATTTTATGCTGAGGATGTGGCTTGCTGGTGTCAGGACCTGGAGCAACACCCCTGATGCCAATGATTCCCATCAGACGCTGAACGCGTTTTCGATTGATTCGATACCCCTTATTTTTCAGAACAGTTCGCATTCGTCGACTCCCATAAAAAGGCATCTTCGTATATTCCTCGTCAATTATTTTGAGAAGTTTATCATCTTCCTGGTCAACTGTTTTAGGGGCTTTCTGTGCGTAGTGAGTCGCACGAGAGACTGAGGCCAGCTCGCACTGCAAGCTGATCGATAAATTTTTAGTTTCCATGATCCAGCCTTTTCTTATTGCGGCAGGTTCAGACCGGACTTTTTTTTAAGCCAGTCCAAAGACA
The DNA here is from genome assembly GCA_947478175.1 of Thiotrichales bacterium. Taxonomy (GTDB): domain Bacteria; phylum Pseudomonadota; class Gammaproteobacteria; order Francisellales; family CACEW01; genus CAMCUU01. The sequence goes on from CANJUQ010000001.1 coordinate 198,104, forward strand.
TCTCTAATTTGCCAATTTTGCTGTACAGCTGTTCAGAATCCATCGGCTCTGAAGCGGCCTTGGTGCCTCGCTTCGCTGTGAATAAAGTCTTTGCCTGATCTTGGATTTCCTGCTTCCACTGCCGAATGATATTGGGATGGATGCCGTATTCTTGGACTAGTTGATTGATTGTTTTTTGTTCTTTCAAAGCCTCAAGGCCGACCTTAGTTTTGAATTCAGCGCTGTATATTTTGCGCTTCTTAATTTCTGTCATTGGGTGCTCCGTGTTCGAGTCAGTATGCACCTTAAA
>CANJUQ010000002.1 GCA_947478175.1 Thiotrichales bacterium
ACAAAATTTTTATAACGCACTGCAATTTCTGTCAGATCTTCTAAGACTTTTTTAGCAATCAAAGCGGCTTCTTCTTGCGTCCCTTCATTCACAGCCTGCATGGCTTTGAACACAGCTCTTTCGATCGCTGAGATATCAAATTTAACAATTTCACCATCACGTTTTTGAATTTGGGCAATCTGAATAGTTTTTAACAAGACGCTCTTGTCTGCTTGAATCTCTTGCTTTTTCACATCTTGCTTTTTCACGTCGCTGATCATCCTACAACTCCACCTGAATTTTTGAGGGCGCGATTCTAATAACCTAACAGCCCAATTGCCAAGACGAAAAATTCTCGCAGCTATTAAATCTGAAATATGAACTAATTTTTATATCCTAAAAATTAATAATAAAACATTAATTTTTGCAGGGTATTGTTCAAATTTTTCTAGGAAAATAGAGCTATCCACGCTATTTGGAATTTTAAATACTTAATTAATTAAAAAATATTTTAGGAACAAAAACCCCGTCTGAATCCCTCTTCTATCTCAACTACTTTGTCAGAAGCTGTGCAGTGCCTAAATCTAATTCAGCACAACTCGCGAGGCCTTCGAGAGACTTTTAACGGTTAATTAACCAATCAAATGCTCTCCATCTTTTTTATCCAACGCTAAAAAAATCAACGCCGATAACACAGTCACAAGCGTCAAAATTAAATACGTCGAATGAAAAGCGGCTTGGCTTAATACAGCTGTTTTTGAGAAGCCACTATTAATCACCAGTAATCCAGCACAAAAACACACGGCAAAACTAAACGCAATCTGCTGAAATACAGCGCTGACGCTCGTCGCTGGTGCAGATTCGTTAGAAGGAATTTCTGCAAAATTAATGGTATTTAAACAGCCAAATTGAATAGACGACGTAAAGCCAATTAAAGACATCAGGGCAACAATTATCCAAATAGGCGTCGCAGGACCCATCCAAGCTAAGCCAAATAAACCTAGTGCCACCCCAAAAGGCGAAAGAATCAAACATTTTTTAAAACCATAAGTTTTTAATATTTTTTTGAAACAGTATCTCGCCATTAAAAAAGTCACAGCATTGGGCAGAATTAATAATCCCGCTTTAAACGCGCTATAGCCAAAACCAATTTGTAATTCGAGGGGTAACAAAAAAGTAATTCCGCCAGAACCCAATCTAAAAATCGTCCCGCCCCAAATACAAATCGAAAAAGTCCGGAATCTAAATACTTTTAAATCCAAGGCTGGGAATTTTTTTCGACGGGCATACAAATAATAAATCACCCCTAATATCAGCCCCGCTCCTAGCAAAATCGCGGGTGTCTTATCTGAAAAATTTTCTTCTGTGAGCCAAGAGGCTCCAAAAGTAATGGCCCCCGCAGCGCCTCCAAAGACCCAAAATCCAATCCAGTCAAATTTGGGAAGATTGGCCCGGTTATAGTGATTCGGGATAAATTTTTTGACCCAATATAAAGCCGCCAATATCAGGGGAATATTCACAAAAAAGATAAAACGCCAATTCAAAAAAGTGGTTAATATCCCGCCAAACACTGGCCCACAAATAGAACCTAATTGCCCAATGACGGTGTACGCCGCAAAGGCGCTAATAAAATCAGACTTAGAAAAAGTTCTTAACAAAATTAATCTTCCAACAGGCGTGACCATTGCTGCGCCCATCCCCTGAATCAAACGACCAAAAATCAAAGTTTCTATATTGAAACAAACACCGCAGAGCACAGAGCCCAATAAAAAAACCAGCATCGCGACAGACAAAGTCTTCTGGGTACCATAACGGTCGGCGACATAACCACTGATGGGAATAAATAAAGCGAGCGTCAATAAATAACTGGTAATAGCTAATTTTAAACTTAAGGCCGGTGTTCCTAAAGATTCTGCCATTTGGGGAATCGCCGTATTTAAAATCATGGAATCTAATTGCTGGAGAAATAACCCCAGACCCAAAATCCGGGGAATATGTTTATGTGTATGAATAGAAAACAAAGAAGGAGAATCATTCATGGGTCAAGCCTTGATCAAACCTCACACCAGGATATTTAAAATATTGCTAATTGTCTTCGCATAATCCGGCGTTTTATAAATCGCATTTCCCATCACAAAAGTATCGACGCCCGCCTGAGAAATCTCTCTAATGTTTTCTAGATTCACGCCACCGTCTATTTCTAAACGGATATTTTTATTTTTCTGGTCTTTTTGGTCTATTAATTTTCTTAAAATTTTAACTTTATTTAACACTTCGGGAATAAATTTTTGCCCACCAAAACCTGGATTCACAGACATTAATAAAATTCTGTCTAGCTCATCCCACACAGGATCTAAATAATTTAATGGCGTCCCTGGGTTTAAAACCAAACCCCCAGAGATCCCCGCGGATTTAATTAAACCCAAAGACCGATGAACATGTTTCGACGCTTCAGGATGAAAGACAATGCTATCTACCCCAACCTCTAAAAACATTTTAATTAAATCATCTACAGGCTCGACCATCAGATGAACATCAAACGGCGCTTTGATTCCAGCTTCTCTTAAAGAACGACAAACTAAGGGCCCAAAAGACAAGTTAGGCACATAGTGATTATCCATGACATCTATATGAATTCTGTGCGCGCCGGCTTTTAAAACAGCGTCAATCTCTTCGCCTAATTTGGCAAAATTGGCAGAAAGTATCGACGGGCAGATCCAGTTAGGTTGTTTCATTTTTGATGTCCATTAATATTTTTATTTCTTTGAATTTACATTGGCTAACACTTCTAGTCCTGCTAGTTCTGCTAGTTCTGCCAGCGCAGTCATCAAGGAATCCTTGTCAACTGAATTAAGCTGAAACTCAGAGTCATCTAGAGAGTATGGGTCTGTTTGTCGCTCTCTACCTCCAGGCAATATCCAATTCCCTCGCTGCTTTGACATCATCTAATCGTCTGACAGGTTGGGTATACGGTGCGCCTTTTAAATATTCTGGCTTCTCTTCGATTTCTTTTAAAATATTTTTCATGGCGTCGACAAAACCATCTAACTCTCGGCGCGATTCTGTTTCTGTTGGCTCAACCAATAAACACTCTGGCACTAACATCGGGAAATACATGGTTGGTGCATGGAAGCCGTAATCTAATAATCTTTTGGCAATATCTAACGCCGAGATATCAAATTTTTTATGCTCTTTCTGAACCGTCAAAATAAATTCATGGGTCGCCCGTCTCGCTGGAAATGCCAAGCTGTATCCCACTTTTTTTAATCTTGCCATCAAATAATTCGCGTTTAACACGGCTATATCCGACGCTTGAGTTAAGCCCTCACGGCCTAATAATCTTCCATAGACAAAAGCTCGTAACAAAATTCCCGCATTGCCATGAAAAACAGACAGACGGCCAATACTCTCTGGAATCTGTTCTCGCGTTTTTAAAAAATATTTCCCATGAGCATTTAATCCAATCACAGGTAAAGGCAAATACGGGGCCAACTTATCATTTACCAAGACAGGTCCACTCCCCGGACCACCGCCGCCATGCGGTGTTGCAAAGGTCTTGTGCAAATTCATATGCATGACATCAAAGCCCATATCACCTGGTCGAGATTTCCCCATGACCGCATTTAGATTGGCCCCATCGTAATAAAGCAAACCACCTGCCTCATGAATAATTTTGGCAATTTGATCAATCTTTCTTTCAAAGACCCCCAACGTCGATGGGTTGGTTAGCATAATTCCCGCCGTTTTTTCACTGATGCTTGCTTTTAAAGCTTCTAGATCTACATCGCCTTCAGCATTTGTCGGAATTTCTTTGACAGTAAAACCCGCCATGACTGCCGTTGCTGGGTTAGTTCCATGGGCCGCATCAGGGATTAAAAATTCTGTTCTTGCAAAGTCTTTTCGGGCCTGGTGATACGCTTTAATCATAGCAACGCCTGCAAATTCACCCTGAGCCCCCGCCATCGGCGCCAAAGAAACGCCTGTCATTCCTGTGAGTTCTAACAGCATTTCTTGTAATTCATAAAGACAAGATAAAAAGCCCTGGTTAGTACTTTCATGAGCCAATGGATGTTTATTTAAAAATCCCATTAAAGACGCCAATCGATGTGCCGCTCTGGGGTTATATTTCATGGTGCAAGAACCCAATGGATAAACATGGGTATCAATCGAAAAATTTTTCTGAGAAAGCCGCGTATAGTGCCGAACAATTTCTAGCTCTGAAAGATTAGGCAATATGGTCTTAGATTTTCTGAAATAACTTTCTGGAATATCTCTAATCACTAGTTCACCCATCGGTGCCAAATGATTGACCAAATGATTTTTTTGGGACTTTTCAAAGATCAACATGTGATGGCCTCCTGATTCAAAACTTGCTCCATTTTGGCTTCATAAAGAACATGCATGAGAGCACTCACATAACGATCATGATCGGCTGGGCTATGAACTTCTGTGGAGCAAATTAATAAACACTGGCCCATCTCAGGCAATAATTTAAATAAATCCAATCCCGCCTGAATCCCGTGAGAAGCCAGATTAATAATCACTCTTTCAGCCGTCACAGGCGCAGGTAAATTAATCACAAATTCATGGAACCAAGGGCCTGTGTGAATAATTTTGATACCTTCGATTTTTTCTAATTTATTTTTTAAAGCCATGGCATTCAGATGCGACTGTTTAGCCACTTGAGCCAAACCATGCTGGCCCAGTAAGGCCATATAAATCGTCGCTGCAGCGACTAATAAACCCTGATTTGTACAGATATTCGATGTCGCTTTGGATCTTCGAATATGCTGCTCTCGCGCTTGCAGGGTTAAACAAAAACCTTCTTTGCCTTCTAGATCTAGGGTCTTGCCTACGATGCGACCGGGCATCTGTCTGATCCATTCTTTACGACAGCACATAAATCCAAAATAAGGCCCGCCTGACGCTAAAGGCACCCCCAAACTTTGACCTTCGCCGCAAACAATATCAGCCCCCTGGTTCTCACCTGGCGAGCCCCATTCCCCAGGCGGTTTTAATAAACTCATGGCAATGGGATTCACTAAGCCAATCACTAAAGATTTTTGAGCATGCGCCCAGTCTGTGAGTTCATCGACAGCTTGTAAGACTCCAAAAAAATTCGGCTGGGGAATAATCACGGCCGTAATATCCTGGCCTTCATAAATATTTCTGGATTTTTTATCCGCTGAGATAAATTCAAGAATAATCTTTTGGTGCTTAACAATGGTCTCTAAGACTTCACGATATCTAGGATTTAAATCTCCCAGGATTAATATTTTTCTGCTCTGAGAATTCTTATGGCATCTGACTGACATTAGTACAGCCTCAGCCAAACTTGACCCGCCTTCATACATAGAAGCATTCGAACATTCCATGGCCATTAAAGACGACATCATGCTTTGATATTCATAAATCAATTGCAGATTGCCCTGGGACGCTTCTGCCTGATAAGGCGTATAAGAAGTCATGAACTCGCCTCGAGAAACAAGATCCCAAATAGCCCAAGGAATATGATGTTCATAGGCCCCCGCTCCTAAAAAATTCAAATCCACGCCATCTTGATTAGACCGCTCTAACATCAAACGGGTCATAGCCTGTTCTGTTAGGCCTTCTGGAATTTTGGTAAATGGCTTCGCTCTTAAATTTTTAGGAATTTCTTCAAATAATTGCTCGATATTTTCAGCTCCAATGGCTTGGAGCATTAAATCAATATCTTGGGAAGAATGGGGAATAAAAGGCATGCTGGCTCCCAAATTTAACGATTTAAAATTTAATTTTTATTCTTCTATACAGACCGCATAACGATCAGCATCCATCATGCCGTCTAGTTCAGTTTCATCGGATAACAAAACCCGATAGAGCCAGCCATCGCCATAAGGATCTGAATTAACCAGCTCTGGCGAATCTGCCAAGCTGTCATTAATGGCAATAATTTTTCCTGAGACAGGGGTATAAATATCCGATGCGGCTTTAACAGATTCGACCACACCCGCTTCTTGGCCTTGTGAAACCACCTGGCCTTTAGAGGGCAGTTCGATAAAAACTAAATCTCCCAATAATTCTTGCGCATGATCTGTAATCCCCACCGTCGCAATATTATCTTCGTCTAAACGCACCCACTCGTGGGAATCTGCGTATTTCAAATCATCTGGCACCTGGCTCATAACAAATAAACTCCTTAAAAAAACCTCGAAGGGGCGCGAGTATACTGAGCGAGCTTTCTTAATCAATGAAGCGAGAGGGGACTCTTATAGACCCCTGATAGAACTCCCACAAACCTCAATTAAACCAACCCCAAAGCCAATCTTTTAATCTCAGAAGTCAAATAAAACGGAATAGAAAGCAGCTGATCTTCTTTCCATTCTGAGCCTTCTAGTAATCCTAACGGCTGCGAAGAAACTCTAATACCAAATGGGCTTTGATAGGTTTGTTTAAACAGTTGTAACGACTTCAGCCATTTGCTAGCCCCAGTTTTGACCTCAATGGGAATCACTTGATCATGAACCTGACAGAGATAATCCACTTCTGCTTCACTGCCCTGTTTATCTCTTGCCCAAAAATACAATTGGGGGGTTTCAAACGGTAATTCTTGAGTAATCAATTCCTGTCCAACAAATTGCTCTGAAAGAGAACCCGAATTAATTAAAGCGATTTCTTTTTGAAGAGAAATCTCTGGATCAATCCGAAGATCTCTCAAATACAAACCCACATCCAAATACAACAATTTTTGTTTTTTTGGATTAACCAATGCACTCAGCGGAATCCCAGCCCCACTCGTCCCTTCAACAAAGTGACAAAGGCCAGCCAATTTCAAAAGAAAAAGGGCCTGTTTAATATCTTTAGCCGTTAAATCAGGAACAATTTTGCTATAGGTAATTTGCTGGGTAATAACATGGGACAACTGATCAAAAACCAGGTTCAAATGCTGATGCTGAATTTTTGTTTTGGCATATTTTGCAAAATCGAATCGATAACCTTGAAGTAATTTTGTTTGCTGATTCTGAAAACCCATCATGTCCATACGATTAGTTGAATAATGGGCAACCACTTCAGGCATCCCACCCACGATGCAGTATTCTCGAATTAAAGACAGTGCCTTGGCATGGATAGATTCTGGAATGGTATTTTTTGAATCCAAACTCAAATTCACGGTCTCTATCCATTCAGCCAAAGGCACTTCACCTAAGGCCCAAAGAAACTCTTTAAAACTTAAGGGATATAAATAAAGAAACTCCACTCGACCTACAGGCATGCGAAAAGATTCGTCGTTCAAAGCAAATTCTAATAAAGATCCTGCTGCAATGACCGCTAGCTGAGGCATTTTTTCTTTGAAGTAACGCAACGCCAAAATAGCCTGAGGACAAAGTTGAATTTCATCTAAAAACAAAAGCGTTTTGTTTAATTTGTTTAACTCAAGGGCTGTTCCCGTGAGCAACTGCAAATTCTGGATAATATGAGTGGGTTCTAAACTATTGAAACAGTCGACTGCCTTAGAAATCAGTTCAAAATTAACCACCATGACTTGATCAAAACATTCTTGACCAATCTGCTCTACCAAATAAGTTTTACCTACTTGACGAGCCCCTCGAATCAAAAGAGGTGATTTGTTTTCACGCCGAACCCAATCTCGAAGATATTTTTCTGCAAAACGACGCATATAAAACTCCTGTTCAAATCAAGAATAAATTATAAATTACCGTCATTTTAATACAAAAACAAACGAAATCACCGGTATTTTCGATAAAAAAAGAATAAAAATGACGGTAATTTCACAAAAATCGCTATTGAATACAAAAATTAAGTCACTTTAAAATTAAAGTTTTAATTAATATCTCATAAAAACCGCCAAAAATGACGTTTTTTTTTGCTAAAAATCGGCAATAATGCCGTTTTTCATGAGCAAACATTAAAATTATTAAAAAACGGGGTTTAACCATGCAGCGATTTCTTATGCCTTCTCTGATTAACTGGAAAAGCAATCAAAATCGCAAGCCACTTTTGCTCAAAGGTGCCCGCCAAGTGGGTAAAACTTACCTATTAAAAACTTTCGGAAAAGAATTTTTTCCTAAATGCCATTACGTCAATTTTGAAAAAGAGGCTTTGTCTAAAATATTTGAAACGGATCTCAGTCCAAAAAAAATTATTACAGAGCTCAACTTTCACTTTAATACGTCCATTAATATCCAAGAAGATTTATTAATTTTTGATGAGATTCAAGCCTGCCCAAAAGCGTTAACGAGCTTGAAATATTTTTGTGAAGAAATGCCAGAACTGGCTCTAACGGCTGCAGGATCTCTCCTGGGTGTGAAATTAAATTCCGAATCTTTTCCCGTTGGAAAAGTAGACTGGCTATCGCTTTATCCCATGACATTTTTAGAGTTTTTATTGGGAATCGGTGAAGACGCTTTGTATCACTATGCCCAAAATTTAAAACACCCAAATACCCATGGTGACACCAGCGATACCGCTCATGAAAAATTATGGGAGCGCTTGAAACATTATTTTATTGTCGGCGGACTGCCTGAAGTCGTTTCTTTATTTGCTGAACACCAGGCTGAAAATTTATTTCTCGCCTTTCAAACCGCTAGAGAACGTCAATTTGGACTGCTACGAGATTACTACGCAGACATTGCCAAACACTCTGGGAAGATAAACGCCATGCACATTGACCGTGTGTGGCAAGCGATTCCCGCTCAGCTTGCCAAAGTTCAAGAGAGTTCTTCTCAGCGATTTAGGTTTAAAGACGTAGTTCCTGGCATTGATCGTTTTTCTCGTCTTGCCAACGTCATCGACTGGCTGATCAACGCGGGATTGATTTTAAAAAGCTCCATTGTGAGCTCAGGGGCAATACCTCTTTCTGCTTATGCTGAAGAAGGTTTTTTTAAACTTTTTATTTTTGATACAGGGCTATTGGGCGCCATGATGGGACTCGCCCCAAAAACACTTTTAGATCAAACCTACGGAACTTATAAAGGCTACTTCGCTGAAAATTTCGTGGCACAAAGTCTGGTGGCTTCTGAAGTTTTAGGCATCACCGATGATCCAAAATTATTTACCTGGCAAGAAGGCACTGCTGAAGTCGAATTTCTATGCGAAATTGCAGGGGAAATTATTCCCATTGAAGTAAAATCTGGATCCCATACTCATGCAAAAAGCCTGTCTCAATTCAGCCAAAAATATGCCCCTCCCTATCGAGTGATCTATAGCGCTAAGAATTTTTATTTAGACCAAAACTCTAAAACTCAATGGATTCCGCTTTATTTAGCAGGCGCTGTAATGAAACAATAATCCCAACCCTTCTTTTTGATTTTTAAGCTATTTCAAAATTTCCAAATCTAAACACAACAGGACAAAGGACAAAAAAATTGCATCACGCTTCCACTTCCAAAAAATTCCCAGCAAGACTCTGGGATCAAACCAGCTTTCACTTACATTGGCTCTTAGCGCTCACTGTTTTAATTCAAGTCGGTTTAATTTTATTCCGTAAGATCGTCGGTCATCACAGCGCTTGGTCGATCTATCGCGGGATTACTATTCAGATTCATATTTATTTGGGTCTATTTATATTTTTATTAGCTTTGATTTTTTTAATCCGAAAGATTTTCTTATCTGGAAATACTTCTTGGGAAAAATTATTTCCTATTAAAAAAGCCGATAGAAAACTTGTTCTAGAAGATCTCAAAATTTTATTCACTTTAAAAATCCCCGTCAGATCTCTGGGTGGCGGCTTAGCTGGTTTGATTCAGGGCCTAGGAGTTTTATTAGTTTTTGGCTTAGCTGGGATTGGAACACTGGCTTTTATTTCTTGGACTTTTCCTGTTTTAAATATAACTAGCTGGGGCGGACCGCTCATAGAAACCCATAAATTTTTTGCAGTTTTAATTTGGTGGTATCTCGGCGGACATATTGGCATGACGTGTTTACATAAAATTTTGCCGCAAAAATTTCAGGTGGCTTTATGAGCCTGCTTAAAAAAACTGCTTTGTATAACACTCATCTTAAATACCACGCCAAAATGGTCGATTTCGCGGGTTTTGAAATGCCCATTCACTATGGATCTCAACTCGAAGAACATTTGGCAGTCAGAAAATCCGCGGGAATTTTCGATGTTTCTCATATGGTCGTGACGGATTTAATTGGCCTAGATTCAAAAAAGTTTTTGCAATATCTATTAGCCAACGATGTTTCAAAACTTTCCCCTGGCCAGGCGCTTTATAGCTGTATGTTAAATCCAGAAGGCAAAGTGATTGATGATCTAATTATTTATGACATGGGACGCGGTGAATGTGATTACCGTCTGGTCACCAATGCAGGTACTCGCGAAAAAGATTTAGCCTGGATCACAGAACAAGCCAAACCCTATGTTCTAGAGATCAAACCCAGACCTGATCTTGCTATTTTGGCTTTACAAGGCCCTGAGTTTTTAAAATTTTTATCGCCCTGTTTAAATAATCCTGAGCTCACAGAAAAAATTAAAGCCCTCTCTAATTTTCATACTCTGACAAATCAAAACTGGTTTATTGCTAAGACAGGCTATACGGGCGAAACCGGTGTCGAGATTTTACTACCCCACTCAGAAGCTGTTTTGCTATTTGAAAATCTAGTCACTCAAGGCGTCAGACCCTGTGGCTTGGGTTCTCGAGATACTTTAAGACTTGAAGCCGGCATGAATCTGTATGGCTTAGATATGGACGAAACTATTTCACCTTTAGAATCGGGCCTCGCTTGGACTGTCTGTTTTAAAAACAATCGAGAATTTATTGGAAGAAATTCTCTTGAACAAGAAAAAATAAACGGCTTAAAGCAAATTCAAATCGGCTTAATGCTCGAAGAAAAAAATGGTATTTTACGCTCACATCAAAAAATATTTGCTTCTTGTGATTCGTTAGATCCCATTGGTGAAACTACTAGCGGCAGTTTTTCACCCACATTAGAAACATCGATTGCTTTCGGTCGGATTAGCCCCAGAACGCAAGATTATTTTTGGGTCGAAATTAGAAATAAAAAACTCAAAGCTCGCGTGGTTAAACTCCCGTTTGTTCGATATGGCCAAAAATTAATTTAAACCTTGAATCTAAAAGGACAGGCCAATGTATGCCTCGCCTGTTTTTAGGTGGGATTTGATCTATTCCCACTTTTTTTATAGACTGAGGGTTCATAAGAAATAAAGAAGTTATAAAAATGCATTGCCAAAGAAGAGTTGATTCTAAGGGGCGGATTTCATTGGGATTTTTAGTGCCCGATGCCAGCGCATTTGATATCTATTTTGATGAAACCACCTCTCAAATCACTTTATCTCCCTTAGTGCAGATCCCAAAAAGTATTATGGATTCTATTGATCGTGGTCTAGAGCAATCTAAATCAGGAAAAATTCAATACCTGGGATCTTTCCAAGATTACCTCAAAGATGACAAGTAACTACTCATGTTCAAACTACAGTTTACTGAAGAGGCCTCGGATCAATTAACGATCTTAAAAGAAAACAAGATGTTTCTAAAAAAATGTAAAGCCGTCTGTAAGGCATTGGCTTATCTAGAACAGAATCCAAAACATCCCTCCCTCAACACCCATAAATTCGATGCAAGAGAAGGTCCAAACGGTGAAGACATCTTCGAAGCTTACGCTGAAAATAATACGCCAGGCGCCTACCGAATTTTTTGGCATTACGGACCCAGCAAAAAAGAAATCACAATTATCGCAATCACCTCACATCCATAGCTTGGCTTTTTTAAAAAAATAAAATCTGGACCAATCTCATGTTTTCTAAAATTTTCTTAACTTCTTTTCTTGCCTTAATTGCTTTGGTTTCTTCAAAGATTGCCCACGCAGATAACACACCTAATCAAAACCCTAATCCCAAAACTCAAAAACAATTTCCTATCTGCCAAGTCACCATGGGTTCTTTGGCTTGCACCCGAGGCCTAGTTCAATCGATTCCCATGGGCACTTATGGCATTGCAGATCTAAACGGCACTGAAGTTTCAGGTCCTGTTAAAAATATTGTTTCTGGTTTATTGACCATTGAAAACTCAAAATTTGATCAGGCTGTTTTTCTAGTCGCTGATCAGATCGCTTTTGAAAACAGCCTAGCCAAAGAAAATATGACCCTCACTGGCAGTCTTGTTTCTTTAAGTGATGTGACATTACAGAAATCCATCATGGTCAATACACCTAAAGTTTTATTAAACAACACAGCTCTTCAGGGCAATCTTTTAGTTAATTTATCTGAAGGCACTCCTCAGGTGAGCTTAAAAGGCAGCTCAAAAATTTCTGGCAATATTATTTTTACAGGCAATCCAGGCGCGGTTTGCATCGACCCAAAAGTACAGCTGGGCAATATTATTCACGGCTATGTTTCTGGGACGTGTGACGTTTCAGAGAGTAGTAACGGGGAAGCGTTGAGGTGAAGTTAAAGCTGATAGTTTGTCGATTGCCGCATGTCGTTATCATTATTCAAAATAAACAAAAAACACTCCTTGCGATCCCTCTCTTTTCATCTAAATTTTTAGCCTTTTTTAGTATTTAAAAGGCTGGCCATTCATGTCCATTTATCCATTTTTTAAGCCTGTTGTTATAAAAAAACAAGCCATCCTGATTGCCATGGGACTTAGTAGTTTTTCTATCAGCTTATCTGCGACTGCAGATGCTCATAATTTAAATGCTCAGCCGCAAGCCATTTTAAATTTAATACCATCTATTCAAGAATATATTCCGCCGTCAGATGCCATCCAAACAAATATTGGGAAACAGCCCTCTATTTATTATAACCAAACAGACCTCGCGCCGGTTGCACAGACACTTTACGAAGATCTTCAAGCGCTCTCTCAACCTATTTTTCCAAATCAACCTGTCTACCAAGAAAATATGGATTCAGACAATTGCCCTGATCAATCTATTTGTCTTATTGAAGATAATTCTCAAGAGGCCTTTGAGGACACTCCCAACCCTCAAAATTTTCAATTACAACAAGGTTATGAATTAGGTCTAAATAGATACTCAGCCACTCTCACGGCTAATAACTCAAGTGACGGAATTTTTAATGCCACCCGAACGTTATTACAGCTATTGGCCCAATCTCACGGATCAGGCCAAATGCCTGCAGGAACTATTAAAGACTGGCCCGGTCTAGAAAATCGCGGAATGATGTTAGATCTAGGCCGGAAGTTTTTCCCATTAAGTTATCTAGAAAGCCTGGTCAAAATATTGGCGTTTTATAAAATTAATGAGCTTCATTTGCATCTCAACGAAGCCTTTGTCATTAACACGCCCGGTAATATTAAAATCACTCAGTCTTTTAGACTTAATGATCCTGTTAATTATCCTGGATTAGCGTCTCAAGATGGCAGTTATACCCAACAAGACATTGAACAATTAAAAACAATGGCTGAGGCTTATCATGTCAGTCTCGTCCCAGAAATTGATATGCCTGGACACGCTGTTGCTCTCACTCAGTACTATCAAAACACCTATGCGCCCAGCCATCCCAACCTTCCAAAAACAATCACGTTTGATCCAACTGTCTGCCCAACAATGGCCAGCATGACCATTGGTGGTGTGACCTATCCTGGCTGGACCATGGATGTGCTGAATCCGGAAAGTATTCAATTTGCTGAAGGCTTAATTAAAAATTTCATGCCTTGGTTCGGGAGTGAAAATGGAAAATTCCCACACCAAGGCCAATATTTTCATATTGGAACAGACGAGTATCAAAATAATGCCGCCATGAATGCCTGCCCAAGTTTAATTAAAGCTTGTACGAATTCCGATGGGTCTATTTTACCCGCTTGCCAAGGGCCCAAAAATCCTGATTCAAGCCAATCAGCGATTGAGCCAGGCGGACTATTTGTTAATTTTATTGATCAAATTAATCAAGATGTTTTTATCAATGGCATTAAAAACGGTACTAATCCAGACAAGACCATTATGCGTATTTGGACTGGTTGGAATGCAGCGACTCCTGCCACGCTTAAATATTCAACTTCACCGATTGACCCTGATAGTTCAATTTATATTGACTCTTGGTTGGTCACCCAACCATTGTCTGATTTGATGAAAAAATACCATGTCATGAACACGTCTTATCAAACGACTTATTTGACGCCTGGCTACGCTGATCAGAATTGGGATAATCCTTTCCCTCAGGCCTATGTTTTAAATTCTTGGTTTCCTGATATTTCCCTTTTGCCTCTTGGGTGGTCGGGCCCACCCCCAGTACTACCCGCTAAGCTGAATAATAATATCGGCGCTGGAAATCTATTAGGCACTAGCTTCTCTCTCTGGACAGATAGTGCAGCTACCAAGCCTTTCTGGTTCTTTGATACGTTATTACAAAGACCTTTAAAATTATTGGCTAATGCCGCGTGGTTTGGCGCACCCCAACCCCAGAGAACCTTGAACACGTTCATAGCAAGCGATCAGGCCATTGGGAATGCCCCAGGTTTAACCCCTATCCAGTCTTATTATTCTTCGAATTCTATATCTTCTATTTCTTCTTCGTTGATATGGTCAAGACAAGGTTTCGTTCATATCAATCAAGACACGCCCATTAACCTACAAGAATTACCGACGCCTTGGACTTTCAGCGTTTGGGTCAATATCAACAGTAATATTACTTCAAGCATGGCCACTCAAATACTTTTGCAATCCCCTCTCGCAGACGATGATGTCATGCCCTTAAGCCTTAATTTGGTCAACGCCAACAGCGGAAATATTGGCTACACCAATGGCACGACGAACATGGCTGCGCAGTACAGCATGGTGGGTATTTTTGATTTACCTGCAGCACTGAATACGCCTCACCCCTTTGCAAACCCCACCACTAACCATCTCTGGACTCACCTGACCTTTGTTGGAACTCAAGCCGGTGTGGCAATCTATGTGAATGACCAGCTGCAAGGCTCTGCTTTGTCTGTCATGCCACTTCCCATGCAGACACTGGGGTCTAGTCAAAACACTTTGCAGGGCTATTTATGTGATCCCGCGGCTTATAACCAGGCTTTGATTCCAGAGTCTTTCAATGATCAAAACAAGCGTTCTGGGAATTTATTAGCGCCGTCGATTCAGCCGCCTAAAGATTGTGTTTTAGGCTAAAAATCTAATTTTAAAAAACTGCTTGTTTTAAGCTATAACCGGCCAAATCTTGATTGAACAAAAAGATTTGGCCGGTTATAATTTTTTGAAACCCGCGTCAAACCTCAATCCAATACTTTAATTCAACACGTTAATCCAACATCGAAACCTGATAAGCACCATTTTTAGGTCCCTGGGCAGGACAAGCGCCAACACTATGATTGCCATTGAGTAAAGCGGGCAATGCTTGTTGAAGCGTTACATTTTGGGCGACTAAAGATTGCCCAACTTGTAATAATTCCTGCTGCTGCTCAGACGTTAAAGTCAAACTAGTAGGAATTTGATCGACCTCTGGATCATGCGAAAGATCCAAATAAGCGACTAAAACATTACTGGCTCCACTTTGACATAACAGCGCACTGGCAAACTGTCGAACATTGTTTCTCACTAAGATCCTCGAAGCTTCTATGCCTGAATTCATGACTTGCCAGAGTAAAGAAAAAACGCCCGGGGGGGTCTGATTTTGTGAAAACGCACTCGGATGTTCTTTACCTGCATCAATGACAATCAATAATTTCATGGGGGCCGGATCTTGCATCAACATGTCATAAGCGCTCACTACACCCAAATTATCTGATAAGCCTCCATCAAATAATTGCAAATAACATCCACCTGAACAGGCGCTAGATCCCAGCGTCACAGAACGCATTGCAAAAGGCACAGAAGAGCTCGCAGCCAAAGCAACGGAATAAGGGAAATTATTTTGATTTAAATTTTGATTTAATTGCCCCAAATGTTCATAGGAATTCACTTGGTAAGCTTCTAAGACTTTCGGCGTAAAGGGCATAATTGCCATATTTTGATAAATCGTCGCATTCACAACCCATAGGGGCAATCTTGGTTTCTCTTTGGAACCCAGCGCAATAAAACTATCTCCTAAAGTTAAATCGCCCCCATTCAGGCTATTTAAGATTCCGTCATTAATAGTTGTTTCATAAGAATCATAATGATCCACGCCCAGTTCAATATTATTTTCTTGATTAATATTTAAAACATTCCCAGTGCCCATATAGATATTATTATTATTTAAAACAGCAGGGGTCCCTAAACTTTCAGCTAGCGTCTCTGCAAAAGAATAATGCGGTAATGGGTTTTGATCTGAATTGGATTTTAAAAATTGATTCAAATGGGCCAAGTAATATCCCACGGCAAAGCCACCGCCAGACACCGTTGAGAAATAATCAACTTCTTCTAAGAGATTCCCTTTAAGAGTGGGCTCTCGGTATTTTTCTAGGCCTAATAAAACACCTGCCGTTAAATTACTGGCACGATATCCACCCCCAGAGACAGCGACAGCAACCGCTAGATCAGATCGTTGATAAGGCCGCAAAGGGCTATCTTCGACCGACTGATAATCATGAATATTCACCATGGGCGGCGAGGTGGAAACGGCTTGTTTTCCATCAGGTGCTGCTGGGTAATTTTTGACCGCGGTCACTTCGTTTTGAATTTGATTCGTGATGGTCATACAGCCTGTCAAGCACAGACAACCCATCCATAAAATTAAACACCGCAAAAGAGGGGGGGTGTAGGGGCGAACCTCGTGTTCGCCCGTGTTATGTGGCAGGCAATGATGATTAAATTTTAACAACCAAGACATCCTGCTTCGCACCATGTAACAGCGCATTGGCTGTAGAGCCCAAGAAAGCTGATTGCAATAAAGATCTTCCATGAGATCCGACGACTAAAAGATCTGAATGGCTCGATGTTAAATAATCTGAGATCTCAAGTTTTGCTTCGCCTCTTAAAACATGAACTTCAGATTCTTTGAGCTGATACTCATGCGCTAATTTTTTTATGCGAATCTCAGCTTGTTTAGCTAAATCTTCTTCGATATTGGGAACATAAATAGACGCCAACGTCGCTTCGTCTGGAACGACATGGACCACTTCCCAAGTCGCTTTGAAATCTTGAACAAAGCATTGAGCTCTTGCTAAGACTTTACGACCCTCTTCACGAAGATCACTCGCGACGACCAGATGGTGATAAGGCCCATGAGCTTCACCCCGTCCTGAATAATCAATTCTGATAGTTAGGACATCACAGACAGCTCCATGTAAAACAGAATTCGCCGTCGAGCCCAATAATAATTGCACACCATGTTTTCCATGCGAACCCACCACTAAAAGATCCGCATGGATTTTCTTGGCGAGCTCTAAAATTTCATGCTTAGGAGAACCTGTCACCAAATGCGCTTCCGTCACAGGATAAACAGATTCAGATTTAACTTTGGCTAAGCGTTTTTCTGCATCTTTTTCCATCTCAGCCTGAAAGTCATAGGCATACGGCACACTGGTATAAACATGCGGCAAGACATGGACGATATGAAGTTTTGCTTGATATTGTTTAGCTAAAAAACCCGCCTGAGATAGAACGACGGATACATCATCATGCAGGTCCAAGGCAACCAAAATAATTTTATAGCTAGAAAGATTAATAGGCTTACTCATCGCAAATACATCCTTAATTAATAAATAATAAAAATAATATCCAGACTCAAAAACAAAAAGGCGGCCATTCTAGTCTTCAAAGATCGTTATGAACAATGTTTATAGACCCCGCTCTACGGAATCAATTTTGATAAATTAACAAACTGTTCCATCGATAAATTTTGTGGACGATCATCTGGGTTAATACCCAAAGAATTTAAAGCAGAATCAGAAAAAATATTGTCTGATTTTTTAAAATTATTTCTTAAAGTTTTTCTTCGCATCTGAAAAGCCTGTCTTAATACTTGATCTAATTTTTCAAAAGAAATCTTAGGATCTAAATTATTTCTGGGTCTTAAACAGACAAATTGCGACATGACTTTCGGGACAGGATAAAAGCTTTCTGGTGAGACTAAAAATAACGGCTCAACTTCACAATAATACTGAATCAAAATACTCAAACGCCCATATTCACTAGACCCTATGGGTGCCGATAATCTATCGACAACTTCTTTCTGTAATAAAAAATGCATGTCGATTAAATCTGGCAAAAAATTAAATAAATAAAATAATAAATCTGTCGAAATGTTATAGGGCAAATTCCCAACAACTCTGATTTTTCCATATTTTTTAATTAAAGACTGAAAATCAAAATTTAAGACATTTCCTTCATGAATTTCTAATTTACCCAGAGTTAAAAATTTGGCTCTTAAGATAGGAATTAAATCTCTGTCTAACTCAATGACATCTAAGTGATCTAAATAATTTAATAACGGCTCTGTTAGAGCACCCTGTCCTGGGCCAATTTCGACCAGAGGGTCTTTTGATTTTGGTGAGATGGCCTGAACCATCTGACTAATCACAGAACTAGAGTGAAGAAAATTTTGACCAAATCGTTTACGAGGAGTGTGCATTTTTTATTTTTAAATTTTCTCAAAAACCAAAGAACAATTGGTCCCGCCAAATCCAAAGCTATTAGACATGACCGATTTTAAATTGGCTTTTCGCATCTCTCTCACAATATCGACGCCAATAGCTGCAGGATCTAGGTTTTCAATATTGATCGACGGTGCAATAAAGCCTTCTTCAAGCATTAATAAACTATAGATCGCCTCATGAGCCCCAGCAGCTCCCAACGGATGACCCGTCATAGACTTCGTAGACGAAATAGCTGGCATTGCTTGGCTAATAAAAGCAGTTTTCATGGCCTCGAGTTCAGCAACATCCCCGACCGGTGTACTGGTTCCATGAGCGTTAATATATTCGACTGGATTTCTCGCCGTACTCATGGCCATCTGCATACACCGTACAGCGCCCTCTCCTGACGGTGCCACCATGTTATAGCCATCTGATGTCAGGCCATAGCCGGTCAATTCTGCAATAATTTTTGCGCCACGTGCTTTCGCATGTTCATATTCTTCGAGCACTAACATGCCCGCACCACCAGCAATGACAAAACCATCTCTATTAGCATCATAAGCACGAGAGGCCAAAGTCGGCGTGTCGTTATATTTAGATGACAAAGCCCCCATCGCATCAAATAAACAGGACATGGTCCAATGGAGTTCTTCGCCACCCCCAGCAAAAATAATATCTTGCTTACCCATTTGAATCATTTCAGCCGCGTTGCCAATACAATGCGCACTGGTCGAACAAGCAGAAGAAATAGAATAATTTACGCCTTTGATTTTAAATGGCGTTGCTAAACAAGCTGAGACCGTTGACCCCATCGTCCGTGTGACCATATAGGGCCCTACTTTTCGAATGCCTTTTTCTGTTAGATTTTTAGCGGCTTCATAGACATTAGATGTCGACCCGCCGCCCGAACCTGCAATTAAGCCAATTCTTGGGTTTGAAATTTCTTCTAGATTTAATCCTGCATGCTCAATGGCTTGTTTCATGGCGATATAACTAAAGGCAGCCGCGTCGCCCATAAAACGACGATCATGGCGATCAATATGCTCTTCAAGATTAATATCAATTGATCCAGCCACACGAGATCTAAAACCTAAATCGGCATAATCCTGCTGAAATTTAATGCCAGAGCGGCCCATTTTTAAACTTTCTGTAACCTCTGAAAGATTGTTTCCAATACAAGAAACAATACCCATTCCGGTTACGACAACGCGTCTCATGCTGACTCTCCCTCTAACGCTTGTGTGGATGTAAACAGTCCAACTTGTAAATTCTTAGCGTGATAAATTTCTTTTCCATCAACACTGACTGTCCCATCAGCAACACCTAAAACCAATTTGCGATTGATGACTCTTTTGAGCTGTACATGGTACCGCACTTTTTTAGCGGTCGGCAGCACCTGGCCTGAAAATTTTAACTCGCCACAACCTAATGCTCGACCTCGGCCTAAGCCGCCATTCCAGGCTAAGAAAAAACCGACTAACTGCCATAGAGCATCTAATCCTAAACATCCAGGCATGACGGGATCCCCAGGAAAATGGCAACCAAAAAACCATAAATCAGGATGAATATCTAATTCAGCAATGACCTCGCCTTTGCCATATTCCCCGCCCACCGAAGCAATATGGATAATCCGATCGATCATTAACATATTGGGAGTAGGGAGCTGAGCATTACCCGGCCCAAACATATGACCCATGCCACATTCAATCAGGTCATCTTTATTAAAAAAACTTTTTAAATTATTTGAAGTATTCACTGGGATAAAAAACCTATTCTAAAAAAAATCGCGGCATGATACCCGAACCCAGGCTAGATGCACACGGGATCTAGATTGCGTATTTTTATTCTTTCTCTTTATCTCGATACATCCGACGAACGTCTTCAATCGCTTTAGATAAAGCGGCTTCAACATGGGTAATATCTGACTGAAGACGCGTAATATCTCTTTGAAGATTTAACAATCCAATTTCAGCCTGATCCATGTCTTTTTCTAATTTTCTTTCAAGTTCGTCTAAAGATCGGCCCTTAGTTTCATAGCCCAAAGTGGCTGTTAACAGACAACCAACCAAGCATAAGCCTCCAATAATTCCCAGCGTAATAGGCAAGCCAATCACCGCTTTTAAAGTCGGAATCAATACACCCCCAACGGCCGCACCCACTTTTCCACACGCCGCAGAAAAACCATGTCCTGTCGCACGAATATGCGTTGGGAACATTTCAGCGGGTAATAAAAAAGTAATCGGATTTGGGCCAATGTTGACCAATAGATTAAATAATGAAAAACCTAAAAAAACTATAAATAAATGATTATAACCTTCAAAATTGGGACTCACAGCCAAAATAAATAATCCAATCGCCATCCCAATAAAACCTAGGGTTTGCAAGATCATTCGGCCCCAACGATCGACTAATAAAACAGAAATTAAAATTCCTAAAACTAAAAAGATATCTAAGAACATCGCGCCATGGGTTGCTGCAATATCCGCCTGAATAAAATCAGTCTGTTTGGTAAAAGCCATAACAGCCAAGATAACAGGCGTGAAAAAACCAACGCCATAAAAAGCAACGTCCATGATGAACCAAGTCGAAGCAGTCATGATGGTTCGACGGATATAACGATGCGAAAATAAATCTAAAAAAGAAGAACTCTGAGAAGCCTGGATGGCCTCAACTTTTAGTTTTTTCCCAGTCATTTTTTCAGCGACTGCAGCGGCTTTTTCAACCTGTCCCATTTGTAATAACCAACGAGGGCTCTCAGGCAATGACAAGCGCAGTAATAAAATAATAATCGCTGGGAATACGGCCATGCCTAACATCCAACGCCAGGCCATCACTTCTGGATGAACCATCAAAATAAAACCACCCAAAGCAGCCCCTGTCAGAGCCCCTATCGCTTGGAACCCAAACCCACTGACTAGCATTCGGCCACGCAGGCGTTTAGGCATATTTTCTGTGATATAAGTTGAGCTGACAGGATAGTCAGCGCCAATCCCAATCCCTAATAAAAATCTAAAGACAATCAGAGAAATTACACTCCAGGAAAACGCGCTCATCCCGGCAAAGACAACAAAGAAAAGCAAATCTAAAAGCAGAATAACTCTTCGACCTAGCTTGTCTGTAAACCGACCGAAAACAGAAGCGCCTAAAATACAACCTAACGGCGTTGCCGCAACAATCAGACCTTCCATGAGGTGACTAGGGTGAAACTGTTGGACAATCAGCGGCAGCGCGACCGCAATAATAAACAAATCAAAGCCATCTAAGAAAATCCCCATGGCCGACAAAAACCAAACTTTCCAATGCGTGGGAGTTAACTTCGCAACATCCATGACTTGGGTCGTTGTCTGCACCTAAAGATCCTTAAGTCGTTGAAAGCGGCGCATCTTATCCAGGGGCTCTGCTCTTGGCAAGACAACTTATTTTCTCCATGCTCTATTGAGCATTCACTCCTTCTTCCATTGGACCCTCTATCTCAAAATTGCTGAGAGAGTTGGAGGACGGGTGTATCGGTTTGAAAGAAGCAGCCGGAGAGAAAACAGTACCTGACTGAAAACCTTGGGACGCTGGGCTTGCAAGATTTGGAGAAGAATCATTGTCATAAGTAGCTGGAGAAGCCGCCGGCATTCCTGTGTTCAAGGAATCCAATGAATTCTGAGAAGCAAGAAGTACTTTAAAACCGAATCTACTAGGACTGGACGACAAACCCAAACTACTCCGACACTTACAGGACAAGAGATCATATCCATACTGAGCCCCTTCCCGAATTTTGGGCTTAAAATAGTCAATCGTCTGAGGCGCTGCCAGTGTCCCTGTTGCTAATCCCGCAAGAAGCATGACTGCAAATTTGGCAATGTGATTTGAAAAAAATCCACCACAAAAAGTCATGTTAGAAAGAACCAGTGAAAGACCCATACCAACGTTAATACACAAGAAAAAAAATTCTTTCACCCCTTTCGCAGTCAGTTTCAAACAGTGTCTCAAAGGATTTTCAGGAAGCCCCTGATGAATAAGAGTGACTGGAGGCTGAAATTGTGGAGCAAGAGCGACAGTCGGAGCTTCCTTAGTTTCTGCAAGATCATTTAATTCCGAGGGCCTATTAATCGGTCTTACGGCTGCAGCTTTGGCTTTCTCTGCTTTAATTTCTTCGTAAGCCTTCCAAGATTGCGTAAAAAAAGTCTCATAAGCCGCTATCAAAAACACTCCAGTTCCTGCCAACATAATCGGCCAAGAGTTCAGG
The DNA here is from genome assembly GCA_947478175.1 of Thiotrichales bacterium. Taxonomy (GTDB): domain Bacteria; phylum Pseudomonadota; class Gammaproteobacteria; order Francisellales; family CACEW01; genus CAMCUU01. The sequence continues at coordinate 22,693 of CANJUQ010000002.1, forward strand.
GAGTTAGATCGACTAAAAAGAGCCAAGCCTGACATCCCCATATAACTTTGACGCGACGCTTTTAATAAAGCATTAGACAAACTGCGCAACGCCCAGCATCGATAACCCTCCGGAACTGAAAACCTGATTGCAGAACATACAATTTTATTACGAGCTGGATCATTGAAAAAAGAACGGAAATTAAAAGGCGCTTGAATAATGTCACTGACAAAATTTAGCACGCAATTAAAAAAATTAGCCAGTCCTAAATAAATGCTCAAAATGATAATGCCCGGATTACTCATGTCGAGGCCTAAAGCTTTCAGGGCTAAAACTGACCCCATAGAAAGCGCACTCCAAAGAAAAATATTAAAACTGATATTTAGATACATCGCTGGTTTTGAAATGCTCTTCTCTGCCACTTCAAGCCAACTGGCTTTTGACTCTTTGATAACCTTGGGGAAATTAAACGCCGCAAGGCCTGTACCGACCCCTGCCAGTATCCCTGTGATTTTTAGAAAAACCGTAAAAAATGTTTCTACCGTAGGCGTCCATGAAGAAGCCTTGATAAAACAAAATAAAAATTTAACGGCTTCTATAGATGTCATCCCCAGATAAAGCCCAAAACCTAATTCGGCTCCAAAAATCACAATCCCGGCAACATTGAGCCCTACACAAGAAGGTTTTAAACGCCCGACATCTGTCATCCGAGAAGGAGAAGCAGAAGCAATAGAGACCACAACAGGGGAGGGTGTTGATATTACGGGAAGCATATTTTTCCTGACAAATTTTAAGTCTTACAAGGCCTGGCAAGTTACTTTTATTTCTGCTGAAGCTCAATATTTTTCGTAAATTTTGGCAATGAATTAATCATATTTTTTCCATAAAATTTACGAATAATTCGATAATCTAAAATAGTAATCTCACCCTGATCCCCCATTCGTCGAATCAAACGCCCAACCGCCTGGGTTAATTTAAGAGAAGCTTCTGGCAAAGAATGTTCTAAGAAAGCATTTCTATTTTGATTTTTTAACCAGCGCTGATAAGCCCGTTCTGTTGGCGTCGTCGGCGAAGCAAACGGCAATTTTGGAATAATCACATGGGTGCAATAATCGCCCGGCAAATCAACGCCCTCTGAGAAACTCTGAAGACCAAAAATAACGCTAGGTTTTTTTTCGTCTATTAAATTCTTATGTTTATTTAATAACAGTGATCGCCCTTCTTTCCCCTGGCATAAAACTATTGCTTGCAACTCTTTATCTAAGCCATCAAAAACAGCTTGCAATAACCATTGGCTAGAAAATAAAACTAAAACACCCCCTGCATTATTTTTTAAAAGTGCTGGGATTTTTTGAATAACCTCTGCCGTATGCGCCTGGCTTTCAGACCCTTCTGGAACATGCTGCATCCAGGGAATATTCAACTGGGATTTCTCATATTCAAACGGCGAAAGAAACGCATGCGTTTGCACCCGTTTATCTCCCAACAGACCTACTTTATTTAAAAAATTATCAAAACTTCCTAAAGCTTTTAAAGTCGCTGAGCATAAAATCACGCCTCGCTTCACTCGGCTCCAAAAATAATGTTTTAATAATTCTGACGCCGTCACCCAAGCTGCATGGACAATCAAATCTCTTTTTTTACTCGGTTGATTTTGGTTCAGCGTCACCCATTTCGCGATGGGCTCAGAGTCTGGCAAAAGCAATAAATCCATAGTCCGTAAAAAACCATAATTTTTTTTATTAAGCACGGCCAGCATGGCCAAAGACTTCTCAAAATCAGAAGAACTAAAGCTAGTCGTCTCTTGGGTTTCTAAAAATTTTTCATGAAGTGCACTGAGATAACTAGCGAGCTTCGAAGAACTTTCCCGTAATTTAACTAAGCACTCTCTTAAACTATTGGGCACAGTTTCAAATAAAAATTCATTATTCTGCCCCATCCCTTGACTGATTCCATAGCCTATTCCATGACCTGTTTCAGCAGCTTCTTGCCAGATGTTTTCTAATTCTGTATGGCAGTTATCTAATAAATTTTTCAGGGTTTCTATTTCAGACAAAACCGCTTTCTCATGGCCTTCGTTCCACTGGACTGCCTGAGCCCATTTAGACAAAGCGCCTTCTAAAGATCTCAGCCATAACTTGGCACCCAATATCTCTGTCTCTGATTCAAATTGGTTTAAAGCTTTTTGAGCAAAATGATGGGCTTCATCAATGATATAAACCGTGTTCGAAAATTCGGGTAATAACACCCCAGACCCCAGAGCAATATCAGATAATAAAAGATCGTGATTCGTAATTAATAATTTGGCTTTGGACAGATTTTTTTTGATTTTAAAATACGGACATTCTGAGAAATAACTGCAGCGTCTATTAGTACAAGTCGCCGAATCCGCAGTCAGACTGCCCCATAGCTGACTGGGTACAGATTCTTTTAATTCATCTCGATCCCCTGACCAAGACCCAAGACTTAGCTGCTCTTGAAGGGCATGAACTTTTTCTTGATCTTCCGTGTTATTTTTTTTAGGCGTTTCAGTCACACCATAGTAAGCCATCTCTGCCTGAGCCCCAGTGTTATAAGCATATAAACGCTGCGGACAAACATATCTTCCGCGACCTTTGGCAATCTCAGCTGAAATATTTTCTTGACCCAAAATCGATAAAACTTTTTTGACGTCTTTTAAAAACAACTGCTCTTGCAAAGTCACGGTCGCCGTCGCAACAACAATACGAACACCCTCTTCTAGGGCTAAGTCATTTAAAACCGGAATTAAATAACCAAAACTTTTTCCAACCCCCGTTCCACCTTCCATCACGCTGATTTGATTTTTATCTAATGCTTTTTCGACGGCTTCCATCATCGAAAGCTGAGCTTCCCTGGGTTCTAAACCGGCTTTTTCTAATAAAGATTCGAAATATTTTCGGGAAGCGTTCACCCCTGATGGTGGACGTGTTACTGCATGAGATGAAGGGGATTTGGATGGGGGTATTGTGTGGATCAATGTCTTATTTCTTTTTTTAAATTATTGAGTGTTTTTCTAGAAATTTCTGTCAATTCTTGAATAGTCTGGTTACTAAATTTCCCTACCAATAGCATGCGACGAGCGATCTCAAGAGAATTTTCTTGTTTTCCTTCCTGTTTTCCTTCCTGGATCAGGTTTTCATAGAGAGTCATGGCTTGCTCCTCCTCTTGGGGTAATGCTTTTTGAACGAGTCGAATGAAACTGTCTTTAGACAAATTGGTAAATTGAACGACGTATTTTAATAGCAGACTTCTTTGATTGTCATGGACCGTTTTCAATGCAGGCAATAACTCGCCGATTTTCTTATCAAAATCTTTTTGACGAACATGCTTCAGCAACAATTCTGCCACTCCAATCCCTGAATGTTTTTTCAGAATCTCATCTGATAAGGCCGGGAGATCAATCAAAATGGGCCGAGCAAAATATTTTTCAGCCCAAAGAGGTTCTGAAAATAGATCTCTTACTTCTAGGCTATGAGACCAAGGGTTTTTACCCTGGTAATAAATAAAAGTCACAATTCCAGGTAATTTTCGATGGGGATTTTGTTTGGCATAAGCCAATAATTCAGCAGTTTGATAATGGATCACCCTCAGAATCATATTTTTATCAGGCGTCGTTTGATGCTCACAATGCAGCCATAGAAAAACCGCTCTTTTTTGGACTCTATTTTTTTCTTTATTTATTTTTTGATTTTTAAATAAATACACCACATCGGCTTCAAAACTACGGTTAGTCTTATCTTCAATATGTGACCCACTCATCTTGTGAAGTTCTATCGCATTCCAGTCAATTTGACCTAGTAATTCTTCAGGAAGATAACTCTTAGCAAATCCTTCGAAAAAACTTCTTTCTGTCATCAGCTGTTTAAACAACTGGTCATGATGATTGCGCATAGGAAATTAAAAATTAAATAAAGATTTTTATTTGATTCTATTTTCGTAATTTTTAACACAAATAAGCAAGCTGCCATTCAAAATAATCACTCAGAAAATTTTAATTCCTATCAAATCTTCTCAAGTGCCCTCATTGAGCCCCTCAGGATCCCTCTATAAAATCAGCAGCCTCGCATATTTCAACACCCAATAAGACTCAAAACTCTATGTCCTTATCCTTCTCCGCTTTTTCCCCCTCAAGATCCCAAGTCCAAATTCTCCTGCATAACACAACGACCTGTCTTTCAGGTTCATGGCCTCTCAGTGAATTTGATTGGCAAAAAAATTATCTTTCTTTTTTTCTATTTTCCAAACAGCTTGGCTCACTGGGACTTACTGGAAAATAATCCCGCTAATCCTAATCAGCTCAGGTTACACAGCCGTCGCCAGTTTTATTATTTTAACGGCCTATGGTTTATCTAAAAGATATCAATCTGACCCTCTGATTTTTATTCCCTATTTCAAACGCCGCCTAGAATATTTATTTATCCCTTGGTTAGTTATTTCTCTTTGGATTGAACTGCTCATGGCGCATCCCCCTACTTTAGAAAATTGGTTCTTGATATTTTCAACTTTGAAAATCTGGATCCCACACCATCAATATTTACTCCTGGGGCCTTGGTGGTTTTTAGCCATGATTTTCCAGGTCTATTTAATTTTCCCAGCCCTACTTAGCGCTTATAAAAAATGGGGGCATCTATTTTTATTAGCCCTATGTCTCATACAATATCTCAGCCAAGTTTTGATTAATCCTTTTACAGAATCTTTCGGCCTGAATTTAAATATCACGCCTATTGCAGCGCTGATACCTATTTCCGTCGGATTATTTTGGGCCTCACAAAAATCAATACAGCGCAAAAATAAGATTCATCCCTACGGAGTCCTTACAGGAGGTGTCTTAGTTTTTTTATTTTTTATGGCCCAAACAAGCTTCTATACCTGGCCCTTTGCGAATACTTTATTGGGCATCGTTTTACTGGGATTGGGATATTTATGCTTACCCTCCAAAATCTCACCTTGGCTTAAACATCTGACGACTTTAATTGTCCCAGTCTATTTAACTCACGGATATATTTACCCCTTTTTTAGACAATATCTTGATCAACCCAATAGCCACTTTTGGATCTATGGCGTTTGTCTAATTTCCGTCTTAGCTATCACGTATATGTGCGCTGTTTTAATTCGAGAAATCACTCGAATAATCTCTCAAGAAATCCCAGGCCTATTTAAAATCACATAATGCTACAGCAACAGCCCCAAGAACTTTTTTGTCCAGTGGCCTCCGTTTCTGTTCTAGCTGCATCCCGAAGCAAAGTCGCATTCAAGCTCGCCGCCGTAGTAGTCAAATAGATATCCATATCACTATGGCCGACCCTATCTTGACGATCTCTTTTCAGTTCTAATCTAATCCCCTCAGGAACATGAGCAGAGAAAATACTGAAGGGTTCCAGGACTTCTCGCCAAGCTAACAGTGCCCTCATTAAGTGATCTGGTATTGGCTCTTCACTTAACTTCGGCCATGTCATAGCAGCACTGCTCACCCCACATCTATTTTTTCCGTAGTGATCACGAAACGAAGAAAAGCTGATTGTTTGCTTAATTTTCATCTCAGGATGTTCAGAAATTAAAACGGGACTGACAAAAGAAGTCAGCGTAATAGGGTCATTAAAATGATCTAACACCGTCAAATTAAAGAACCCAGCCAAAAAACAACTCATCCGCTCATGTGCCACTTGCAATGTTTTTTCTTGAGTTGTTTTTCCTTCAGATGCACTGGCAGCCATGGATCCATAACCTGAGCTATCCCTTACTTTGCAAGCCTCAGCCATCGCTTTTTGCAGCTCAATCCAAACACTGGCTGCATTATTACTTCGATCAGGAATGCCTGCTGTATCCATCATCATGATTTCAAAGTCAGAAAACGCATTCGAACAAGCATTCCAGATTTTCACCCAATTAGGATTTTTTTTATCGGCTTTATTTAAAATATTAATCCACTCTTGAAACATGTATCTCTCCTATTAAAGATATGACGTGATGGTATCGGGAGAATTTTTTCAAAGACACCGTTTTCTTTTTTAAAATTTACTTAAGACCTACCAGTAGCTCAAAAAATCTTGGGGATCTAAAAAACTTGACCCCTCAAATCAAATTAATTTAAAAAAATCTTTCAGATTCATTTGTGAATTCACCAACTCTTCTGAATACATGCTGTCACTCCGGCATTAAAAAAATTAAAAAAAGAACCAGCTTTGCTGATCCGCTTACATCTCCGGCATGAATGCCGAGGTTTTGGGTGGGCTTGGATAAAAATCTGTTTCTGGGTCTTTGTGATTTTTTCTGCCAACAATCAAACGTCCCATCAGAAAACCCTTTTTAAATTTCGGACGCATATAGACTTACCTATAGCCGTCCGAAATTTGAATTACTGTTTTTGACGAATCTTTTGATATCTAAAACTCAGCAGGAAAATATTAATCAACGCCCCCAAACTCGCTGCCCACCAAAATCCAACTGGGCCAATAAAGCTATGTTTTGCTAGGTAATAACCCATAGGCAAAGCGATTCCCCAGAAACAAAAGACAGTCGTCATTAAAGTAAATTTCGTATCTTTATGCGCTCTGAGCGTCCCAAATAACGTCAATCTAATAGACTCTAAAAGCTGGAAGATCCCCATCACTGCTAAAAATTTCTCAGCACTGCGAACTAATTCAGGGCGGTTTAACTCAGCAATATTAAAATCCAGACCAATTAAAAATAATGGGAAGACCCAGTACACCACGGCGATCAAACTCATAAAACAAAACGCTGTGATCATTCCCGACAAGGCAGCTCGATGGGCAATACTTGGATTTTTCGCACCCAACTCATGCCCCATTCTGACCGTAATGGCCTGAGCCATGGAAAAACTAAACGTGGATAAAAATCCTAGATATTGCAAAGCAATCTGGTTTCCATCTAATTGATCTAGGCCAATTTTTCCCATCATCAAAGACAGCGTAAAGAAATACCCAATCTCCAGGCTGTACATTAAGCCCATAGGTAATCCTACTTTGGTGAGCTCCCAAATATGTTGGACTTTTGCAAAGATTTTAAGCAATCGCCAATACCGCCGATAAGCCGGATGTAAAAACAAATAAATACCTAGCCCCAATGACGTTATCCAAAAAGAAATACAGGCACCCCATCCCAATCCAGCCACACCCAAAGCCGGGAATCCCCAAGCTCCAAACATCAGGGCATAATTAAAAAAGATACTGAGAGGCACCCAAATAAGAGAGAAAAACAAATTGGTCCGTGTCTTCCCCAGGCCAATTAAAAATTGCATTAAAGTTAACCCCACCAAATCGGGGAAAACAGCAAAAGCTAAAGCATGCATATAGGGAATCGCTTTAGAAATCATTTGGGGCGATTGCCCAAACCAAATAAATACAGGTGCCAAATTCCAAGTCAAAATAAAAAGCGGAATAGCTAATAAAATGGCCAGCCATATCGCATCTCTCAGAATGGCTGCGATACCTCGAGCATCCTCTGCACCATAACGATGCGAGACTAAAACACTGACCCCAGAGAATACTCCCCAGACAATCACCATGAGGGTACAAAAGAACCAAATAACTAACGCTCCCGCCGCTAAATCCGCCGGGCCTAATCGTGATAAAAATAAAGTATTAGTTAAACCTAACGACGACTCGACCAATCCACTGAGAACTAACGGGATTGCCAATCGCCACAAGGGATAAAAATCATTGCGAGACAACATGAGAATTAATCAAAAATAAGAATAAAAATGGCTCACATTATGCCATGGCATCTGCTGAAAAAGATTCATCTCGAAAACTTAAAGTAATAGCCCTACATAAATAACATTAGTAAAAAACTTCTGTAATTTCATGGACATCCGTTATTTTTGTCTAAATACTGCCCACCGATTTTTAACCGCTTTTAACTTTTTCGATGCTCTGATCCAAGCGAGATGACAATTACCTCCTAGTTGTGACACACCATCCGCTCAGAGCATCTTTTTTATTTTACCTTTGAAAATTATACCTAAACAGGTATAATTTTGAGCTATAAAACTGCAGGGGTATTTATGAAAAATCTGGATCAAGGAAACTAAAAATGAAAAACAATAATTCGTTTACTAAAAGTTCTGGAAATGTTTTCGAAGATTTAGGACTTCCTAATCCTGAAGAACGGTTAATCAAAGCCAAACTAGCTAACTTAATTGAAGATCTAATTGAATCTAGAAGTTTGACTCAAATTCAAGCCTCTAAAATTTTAGGCATTCCACAGCCAAAAATATCAGCGTTACTCAATGGAAAACTGAGCGGATTTTCCGTTGAGAAATTATTTAGTTTTCTAAATTTATTGGATCAAAATATTGAAATCTTGGTCCATCAAAAACCCCATATTTCTTATCCTGCGACACTTTCTGTTTTGTCGGCGAGATAATCAGAAGAAATTGCCTGGGAGGCTGTGATCTCTTTCTTACGCCCAACCAACTTTGGTGATACATTGCCCAACCTTCAATTAGCCGACCCTCTTGACTAATCACTATGACTCACAGACCTCAGCCAAAATATTTAAAAGATTACCAAGCCCCTTTCTTTGAACTTCAATCTCTCGAGCTTATTTTTGATATTTACGACACTCACACACGTGTCACAGCGACCAGTCAAATCAAGCGCCTGAAACATCATCATCCCCTAGAACTTTCTGGCGATGACCTAGAGCTGATTGAAATCCAAGTGAATCAACAATCTTGGTCTCAGTACAGCCTGAATGAAGAAGGCTTAATTCTCGAAAATTTACCCCAAGAATTTTCTTTAAAAATTATTACAGAAATAGACCCCTCTCAGAACACGGCTTTGTCAGGCCTCTATCAATCCAACGGAAACTATGCGACTCAATGTGAAGCAGAAGGCTTTCGACGCATTACTTATTTTCTAGATCGCCCTGATGTCATGACGGTCTATACAACGAAAATTACAGCTGAAAAAAGACGGTTTCCTGTTTTGTTATCTAACGGCAATAAAATCGAATCAGGGGATCTCGAAAACAATAGACACTATGCCGTCTGGCACGATCCGTTTAAAAAACCTTGTTATTTATTTGCCCTCATTGCAGGCGATTTAAGTTGTCTACAAGATCAATTTATAACCATGAGCGGTCGTAAAGTTATTTTAGAAATTTACGTTCCCCAAAAAGATTTACCTAGAGCTTCTCATGCCATGGAATCCCTCAAAGAATCGATGCGTTGGGACGAAAATATTTTTGGACGTGAATATGATTTAAATATTTACATGATCGTCGCTGTTCCTGATTTCAATATGGGTGCCATGGAAAATAAAGGCCTCAATATTTTTAATACTAAATTTATTTTGGCCGATCAAAAAACAGCAACTGATATGGATTATCAACAAATCCAAGGGATCATCGGCCATGAATATTTTCATAACTGGACGGGCAACAGAATCACTTGTCGTGATTGGTTTCAACTAAGCCTAAAAGAAGGCCTGACGGTTTTTAGAGACCAAGAATTTACCGGCGATTTACATTCCAGAGGCGTCAAACGAATTCAAGACGTCAAGATTATTCGCAGTGCCCAGTTCGCTGAAGACGCTAGTCCTATGGCACATCCCATTCGGCCAGATAGTTATATCGAAATGAATAATTTCTATACCGTCACGGTTTATAACAAAGGCGCTGAAGTCATCCGCATGATGCAAACCATTGCCGGCACCCAAGGCTTCGCCCGAGGCATGGAACTTTATTTCGAACGTTTTGATGGAATGGCTGTGACTTGTGATGACTATCGCCAGGCCATTTCAGAAGGCGCCAATGTCGACCTAGATCAATTTTCTCTTTGGTATGCCCAAGCCGGAACACCTGAAGTCAAAGTTGAAGAACACTATGACCCCACATTAAAACAATACACTTTAAAACTCAGTCAGCATTGCCCTAAAACACCTGGGCAAGCTCATAAACTTCCCTTTCATATTCCGGTCAAAACAGCCTTGCTCCATCCAGAAACAGGCCATGCCATCCTGGCTAAACTTCAAGGCACGGACACCTCAAGAACTGAACATTTGCTTCACTTAAAAAAATCGACTGAAACTTTTATTTTCGAGAACATCTCAGACAAACCTATTCCTTCTTTGCTTCGAGATTTCTCAGCACCCGTTAAATTAAATTACCCCTACACCCCTTCCACCCTCGGATTTTTATTTGCGCATGATGACAATCCCTTTAATCGCTGGGATGCAGGACAAAAATTTGCAACGCATTGCATTGAATCTCTCGTCACTAATTTATTAGCCGCTGAGCCATTAGAAATAAATCCCACTTATCTCAAAGCCCTCGAAAAAATATTAAATAATTCTCAACTTGAACCCGCTTTTATTGCTGAGGCCATTGCACTTCCCAGTGAAGCAACTTTGGGTGAAGAGATGGAAACTATTTTGATCGATGAAATTCATACCGCGAGACAAAAATTACTAGAAAATATTTCTATTAATTTACGTTCGGTCTTACTTCAAAAATATCGCTCTTTCGAAAAAATTTCTGGTGTCGATGGAGAGTCCATCGGAAAGCGCGCTCTTAAAAACGCCTGTCTTTCGCTCTTAATGATCCATCCGACCCAAGAAATATTAGCGCTATGCCAAGCTCAATTTGAACATGCGCGTAACATGACGGATCAAATGGCAGCGCTGATAGCCTTATCTCAACATGATGATGCGATGGTCCGAGACAATGCCCTAAATCAATTTTATCAAGCCTGGTCGGAAGACCCAATCATTGTTGGCAAATGGCTTCAGGTCCAAGCTTTATCTCGCCATGTCACACCCAAACAAATCGAAAATCTCATGTCCCATGAGTCATTTGATTTAAAAAACCCCAATAAAGTTTATGCCTTGTTAATTTCTTTCTGTCAGAACAGCAAAGTTTTCCATGATATGAGCGGCGAGGGCTATTTCTTAGTCGCCCAGACAGTCAAAAAACTTAATATTATTAATCCTCAAGTGGCGTCTAGATTAGTCAGGGGACTCATGAACTGGCGTCGTTATGACCCAGACAGACAGGCGTTAATGCGCAGTGCTTTAGAGTCTATTTTGTCTGAAAAACTTTCTCAGGATGTGTTTGAAATCGTCTCTAAGAGTCTGGATTAATAAACCCCGCCCCCAATATACATTTTTGAGAATTCTCACTAGTATGCCGCCCTCTATTTTTCAGATTTAATTTTCTCGATATGCCAGATATACCAGGTATGACAGGTGCGCCAGATCTTTCTGACAAAAACACAAAAACCAAAACTATCGTCATCGTCGACGACGAATCCGGCATTCGTCAGTTAGTTTCTGTATTTCTATGCCGATATCATTTTCAAGTCTTAGAAGCGGATAGTGGTCGAGCCCTATTTGATATTTTAAAAAATCATACTGTCGATTTAATTTTGCTAGACCTCATGCTACCTGATATCTACGGCATTGAGATTTGCAAAGAAATCCGTAAAACCTCTCATATTCCCATCATCATGCTGACAGCCGCTCAAGGCGAAATGAATATGGTTCTAGGCTTTGAAGCTGGCGCAGATGATTACATTGAGAAGCCGTTTTCTATTCATGTTTTGCTTTCTCGTATTCAAGCCATTTTGCGAAGAACTCAGCTCAATGTTTCAATCTCTGAGATAACACCTTCTTCTTCAATCACCTCCACAGAAGCTCAGAATATTAATTCTCCACCTCACCCTTTTAAAAAAGCTCACATGGGGCCTTGGATTTATTGTGCTGAAGACGCTGAGTTAAAACATGCATCAGGCCGTCGCGTATTTTTAACCAAGAATGAAGCTACGCTACTAACGGCTTTGCTTAGAAAAAATAATCACCCCATCGATCGAGAAATTCTAATGGCTGAGCTTAATCTTCCCACAGACGACATCGAATCGCGTGCGATCGATGTGCAAATCTCCCGACTCAGGCATAAACTGCGCGACCGAACTGACTTGAACCTCATTCAAGCTGTCCGAAACAAAGGCTACGCCCTGATTTCCCCCGTCCGTTTTGAGCGATAAGGATCTTTATCTTATGAACGAATCTTCATTTCTTCGGCATCTTTACCAACTGGCTGTCACCAAAATTGCTCATTGGATTTCCCCCGCTGGCCTTTCGCCCATTCAATGCAGTTTGATTGCCTTTGCTTTGGCTGTTATTTCAACTTGGCTATTTTCATCGCAATACTACGCAGGTTTATTTTTTGGCGGCTTACTCGCTTATTTTTCTATGTGTTTTCATCTAGTGGGCGAAGAAATCCGTCGCTTAAAAAATCTTCCTGCAGAGCCCTTTAAAAAAATCGATAAGGCCTTTGTCTTTTACAGCGAATTATTATTAATCGCTGGTCTTTGCGCTCACACAGTCATCGATAATTCTCGCGTGCTTTGTTTAATTATTGGCATCTTGGCAGCGGCTGGGATTTTATTACTCGATCGAATCAAAGAACGCCCCACGGGTGATTTTTGGAAAAATTTTAAATTTATAGAATCACCTTCTTTACGCGTTTTTATTATTGCTGTCGGCGCTATTTTAAATATTCCGCTTTTAATACTTCTTCTGATCGCCTTCTGTACTAATGGCTTGTTAATCGTTGGCATGATTAATCAATACGAAGAAAACAAAAATAAATAAATCAAAATAAAAAATTTAAAAACTTAAAATTTAAAAAAATGCAAAAATATTTCTTAATTTCTCTCGGCAGTCTTTTACTTTTACTTTCGGGCTGTGGCCAAAGCGGACCCCTGTATCTTCCTAACACTAAAAACCAGCCCCACTCTCATTTTCAGACTCAAGCTCCAGCCCAAACTCAAACCCAAATCTCTGATCAAGACAGCGACCCCATGAACAACTATGGCTCTTAACTCACTGATTGATGATTTTTTAAAATACTGTGAAACAGAACGCCAGCTGTCTGAAAATACTTTGTTAAATTATCTCCAAGACTTTAAAAATTTTATTGGTTTTTTAAACCGCCAGCGCCTGTCTGATTTTAAAGTTGTCACCCCCCAAATTATCAAACAATGGATCGCCCAAAATCATAGCCGTGGCCTGAGCGGTCGATCGATTGCTCGCATGATGTCTTCAGTCAGGACGCTCTATAAATTTTTAATCAAAGAAAACTTAGCCGACCATAATCCTGCCATTGGAATCCGCCCGCCTAAATCACCTAAAAAATTACCCAAAGCCCCAGACGTTAATCAGACCAGCCATTTGTTAAATATCAAAACAGAGGATCTCTTAGAGATTCGAGATTTGGCTTTATTAGAACTGGTTTATTCTTCTGGCCTACGGCTATCAGAATTATTAGCAGTCAATTCTCAAGATTTAGATATTCATACGTCCAGCTTACCTGTCATTGGTAAAGGCAAAAAAACCCGGCTAGTTCCCGTTGGCAGCAAAGCCAGAGAGGCCATTGCCAGATGGTTAGTCTTAAGAGCTCAGTTTGCTATTCCTGATGAAGACGCTTTGTTTATCAGCCAGAAAGGCGCTCGGCTGACCCCCCGACAAGTTCAACAAAGATTCGAGCGCTGGGGGCAAAAATATGGCACTCAGCATTTACATCCGCATATGCTTCGACATGCCTTTGCATCGCATCTTTTAGAGTCCAGTCATAATTTAAGAGCCGTTCAAGAATTACTAGGCCATAGCAGTATCTCGACTACCCAGGTCTATACCCATTTAGATTTTCAGCATCTCGCCAATGTCTATGACCAGGCGCATCCCAGAGCCAAAAAAAAAGAAGGCCCTAGGTAAGGGCACTGATTTGCTCTTTAGTTAACAAACACACTCCCACGCCACCCTTCTCAAATTCCAACCATAAAAAATCTAGATGCGGATACGCGGCTTCCAGGGCTATCGCACTATTGCCTACTTCTAGAATCAAAATTCCATGATCTGTTAAATAATTTGCAGCTTCAGACAAAATTCTTCTAGTTAAATCCAGGCCATCTTGTCCAGAAATCAGCGCCATCTCTGGTTCATGAGAAAATTCTTTGGGCATGTCATTAAAATCTTTCTGATCGACATAAGGCGGATTACATAAGATCAAATCATATTTTTTATTATTTAAATTATTTAAATTTTTTAAATTCCCAAATAAATCTGACTGAATTATTGCTACGCGATCTTCTAATTTATATATAAATTCATACATAGACTTATTGATCTTCGCGACTTCCAAAGCTTCGAAAGACAAATCCACGAGATCTACTTTTATAAAATCAAAATACATGGCCATGGCTAAACCAATACATCCAGACCCACAACAAAGATCTAAAACATGATCCACTTCAGTGATTTCTAAATAGGGCTCAAAACTGGTTTCTATTAATTCAGCGATTGGCGATCTAGGAATAATCACCCGTTCATCGACATAAAATTCTAAACCCGCAAAAAACGCCCGATGCATGAGATAAGCCAAGGGGATTTTATTTTTAATTCGGGTTTCGACCCAGTTTTTTATTTGATCTGTTTGTTCTAAATTTAATTCTAACGGCAGAACTTCTTCGCCAGCATCTAACGGCTGACCCGCAATATGCATAACTAGATAAACCGCTTCATCCCAAGGGTTATCAGACCCATGCCCATAAAATAAATCAGCGGCTTCGAATTTTTCATAAGCCCAATCAATCGCGTTTTGAATAGTTTTCATAGATTACCAAATACACCTTAATCCTTCGATTTTTTTGAAAATCTTGTCTGAACTAACTAATGAGATTTCATGGTAAATGGCTGTTGCAGCAATCAGTAAATCAGCAGGGTCTTTATGCTCAATCCCTAAAGACTGACTGAGTACAGCAATTTCAGAGGTAATAGGAAGAACTTCTATCTTTCTTGCTAACAAAATATCATTGATAAATTGTTCAGTTTCACACTGCACTTCAATCCGTTTCTTGATAATTAGCATTGCGATTTCCCATAGAGAAATATCTGCACATGCGAAATCTTCATCTGAATCCAAAATCTTTTTAGCTTTTGCCGTTATTTTTTCAGGAAATAACGCATCAAAAATCAGAACATTAGTATCCAATACGATCATTTTGATCCGCACTCCAATCGACTTCTTTGGAAAGATCCCAATCCAATTCATTAATCACTGCTGTTTTACGCAAAGCTTTCAGACGAGCTAGTGCTTTTTTCTGCAGATCTTCTGGCGGAAATAAGCGAGCAACAACTTCACCTTTCAAGGTCAAGTCCAATGAATCAGTAGAAATATTTTCTAAATATTCAAACATATGTTTTCGAAATTCAGTCACACTGACTTGCATTAGAACGCCCCCATTAATGTACATTAAGAATGTACATCATAATGACTCTTTGAATAAAAAACAATTTTAAAATCAAACTTTGATTTACCTATTCATGGCTTTATACTCGCGCCCTTCAAAAATCAGCCCTAGCCTTAATTTTCTATGCAAGCTTTAAACCCCTATCGTCAACAGCTCTCAGACATGCGTGATCGTCTCATCCCACTTCGGGGGTATCTTTGACTACGATCGTCAGAAAGAAAAACTCGAAGAAGTTATTTTAGAACTTGCAGATCCCACCATCTGGAACACGCCTGAAAAAGCCCAAGAACTGGGTAAACAAAAAGTGTCTTTAGAAAGTATTGTCAAGACTATTGATGACTTAGAAATTGGTTTTAAAAATACAGAATCTTTAATGGACTTAATCTCTGAAGAACAAGACGAATCCATGGTTCTAGATATTCAGAAAGAAATAGATTTTCTAGAAAAACAGCTGACTGATCTTGAATTTCGGCGCATGTTTTCAGGCAAAACAGACTCCTGTAATGCTTATTTAGATATTCAATCCGGCTCTGGCGGAACAGAAGCGCAAGATTGGGCCGAGATGATTCTCCGCATGTATCTTCGCTGGGGAGAGGCCCATGGTCTTCAAACAGAATTACTTGAATGCTCAGCGGGAGATGTCGCTGGCATTAAAAGTGCCACGATTCATTTATCAGGTTCTTATGCTTTTGGTTGGCTCAGAACAGAAACGGGTATTCATCGCTTAGTTCGAAAATCTCCGTTTGATTCAGGCAACAGACGCCATACGTCTTTTGCGTCTGTCTTTGTTTCCCCAGAAATCGATGATTCTATAGAAATAGAAATCAATCAATCCGATTGCCGAATCGATACCTACCGAGCTTCTGGCGCCGGCGGTCAGCATGTAAACCGAACAGACTCCGCCGTTCGAATTACGCATATTCCATCAGGCATCGTGGTTCAATCCCAAAATGACCGCTCTCAGCATAAAAATAGAGATACGGCCATGAAGCAATTAAAAGCCAAGCTCTATGAATTTGAGATGCAAAAAAGAAACGCCGAACAAAAATTAATAGAAGAAAATAAATCTGACATTGGCTGGGGCAGTCAAATTAGATCCTATGTCTTAGATCAATCCAGAATTAAAGATTTAAGAACAGGCGTTGAAAATACCAATACTCAGGCTGTGTTAGATGGCGATTTAGATAAATTTATTCAGGCTAGTTTGAAGGCGGGGTTGTGAATTTTGTTCATGGTTATGAGCGCCTGTTGTAGGGGCGGCCGCCCCTACAACAGCTCTGCTTTTATTTTGTTTTTCCTAATCTTTTCAAGTCTCTCACTAAAAATCTTCCCGAATGAACCGCTGACAAAACCTTCATGGGAACCGGCAGGGTTTGATCTAATAAATAACTCGCAATAACCCAAGCAGACAATAACCCAGTAGACAGCCCTTTAGATCCATGCCCAACGGTCATAAACAACCCAGGAAAATTAATTAAATCCGGATAATCAAACTGACTATCCCCATAAGCCAAGCGCGCGTATTTTTCTTCAAATTCTGTTTTTGAAATCACGGGGCCAATCAATGGCAAATGATCCAGAACCCCCCCTCGAACACTCACACGGCCTAATTTAGGATTTGAATTTTCCAGAGCTTTCCCCAGTTCTGGATTCATTAATTTTAAATTTTCCAAATTTTCTAAATGATCTGATTCCCGAACAGACAAATCTTCCCGATCTTTTTGGTCTTTATTTCTATAAGTCGCGCCAATAATTTGCTGATTATTTTGGTGAGTTTTTTTAACGGGAAAACAATAGCCTTCATAACATATCGGCTCTTGAATTTTAAAACTTTCGGGGACTGCCGGAATAATACTAATTTGGCCAGGGGTATTTTTAATAGGCAGCGCGTTTAAATCTAAACCCAACTGCTCCCCTAATTTTTGAGTTTCACTGCCAGAAGCCAAAATCACTGCGTCAAAACGGCGTTCTGTTAAATTTGTCCTAACAATCCAGTTAAAATTCTCGGCGTCATATTTTAAAAAATTAATTTTCTCCGCATAAAAACTAATTTTTTCCCCACCTGTTTTTACTAATATTTCACAAAGCTTAACGGGGTTAATCATCAAAGCCGGCTTAATTAAATAAATACTTTCAGAAATCCCTGAAATCTTAAAAAGCGCCGGATGATTTTGTTTAAACAAATCCCCATAGCGTTTTTTGAGTCGCTCACTTCCAGCCCATTGCTGAATTTGTTCTGTCCCAATTAAATCGTCAGGATTTTTTAAAAAAATATTTTTAATCGTCCTCATCGTTAACCAGGCTGATTGGCTAATCATCTGATCCGTCAAATTATTATTGACCGTCAAAAATGGCCGTATCAAACCCCAAGGATTCCCAGACGCTGCTTGAGCAATACCCAAAGAGTCCAACAAACTAACTTTCACCCCGCACTGAGATAACACCCAAGCCATGGAGCATCCGGCAATCCCCGCTCCAATCACGCAAATTTCTTTGGGTTTTTGATTTAATTCAGGCGCTCTTAGCCAAGGGGCCAATCTAGATTTCCCCATATTTTTTCCCAGATATTTACCAACAATCATGTCTCGTTTTCGACCAAAGCCCTTAGTTTTAAAAACTTCAAAGCCGGCTTGTTCGAGATTTTCTCGGGCGAATCTAGCTGACGTAAAACTCGAAAAAGTAGTTTCTGCATGACTCAATTTTCCAATTTCTTGAAATAACTCTAAACGCCACATGGCTGGATTTTTACTCGGTGCAAAGCCATCTAAAAATAAAACGTCCGCCTTACAATCTAATTCTTTTAAGACATCCAGCACTTCTCCGAATAAACAATGGACATGCACTCGACCTGGAATAATCGGCAAAAAATGATGACCTGGAATATTTAAAGGATAATTCTCAAGCCAGAGATCTAAATATTTTTTTAATTCAGGAAAATCAGACAAAGCTGTTTTAATTTGGACTGGATCTAACGGGTATTGCTCACAAGAAATAAATTCTAATAAAACCCCTTCTGATGCTGTTTTTTCAAATAATTCCCAGGTCGCTAGAAAATTTAAACCCGTCCCTAGGCCTAACTCTAAGAAAGTTATTTTTTCTGTTTTTTTTAAGTTCTTAAATCTTTCAGATAAATAATTTTTTTCTAAAAAAACATACCGAGTTTCAGCTAGGCCGTTATCCGTCGAAAAATAAATATCATCAAAAATCTCAGAACGCAGCGTCACTCTGATTACCCTGGATTAGCTTCGCCAAGCGCTGTCTCAATAGCAGGATATACAGGGGGGGTCGCCGCCCGAAAACACCTCAAAAATCTCAAGCAGCAGCCAGGACTTGGAACGTGATGCACAAGCGGGGGATTCACAACGGCCAACGTTGCAACAGGTTCAAGTTCAACTCTCTGGAGAGCAACAGGCGCTGATTCAGGCGCTGAGAAGATTTCAGTAGAAGTTAAATTTGAATTCTGAAGTGAACGGACTGTCCTATCGATTGATCCGAGTGGGCACTCTACGGAACTGATTGTCCCAGCAGTTGGGGCACCCGTACGAAAAAGCACTGCAGAATCGCCCATCCCTTGAGGTTCTGAAGCAGATGGCTCTAAAGCATGCGCTCCCTCAACAGACGCCATAACAAGCGGGGATTTAGAAGAAATCTGTAACAAAGGTGACGTTCTTTTCATCGCACTGCCTACTGACCCGGGAGGAGAAGATGAAAGTGATGCGGGAGGGAAAGAGGTCAACGAAAATCCTTGCAAAGAAGGCAAGCATGCAGGCGCAGGTGCAGGTGCAGGCTTCAAAACCCGTGAGGGAATGCTCAATGTATCGAAGATCCTCAGCTGTGCATCAGGTATTGCGACGACAGAATCTTCGCTCTCGGATTGGGAGCCCCCAACTGTTTGAAAATCCACATGGAAAGCAGAGAGCCCTCGACCGTTTGATATTCTGGGTAATTTTTCCCCTGATCCGCCAGCAACCCCAGTTCCAGTTCCAGTTCCAGCACCGGCCCCACCATTTGCTTCTGTAAATAAATCAGCCAGCTCTGGTTCTGCTGGGGCTAAAAAAGCACCCACTGCTTCGGCTTCACTCATTCGTGCAGCTTTCATAGTCCGAAAATTCTCAATGGTCTTCAAATATTCTTTTTTTTCCCTAAGTTTTTGAGGACCGCTACTAACTAACTCTTTAATTTTTGGGGGGATACGAATAGGAGAATCGGTCGTGTTGTAGTGCAAATCTAAAGAAGCTTCGCTTAATCTCTCAACTGCAGCATCCCCATCCATATGGAGCCCTGAACGATCGACTAAAGCAAAATCGAATTTTCTCCCAGATTTACTCAACCGAACGGCGGCTTCCCAGTGATTTACTATAAAAACAGTCGTATTGCCTTGTTCTGTCTCAACTTGATAAGCCTGTATGACTAACTCTGGGAAAGTTTTTCTAATATCAGCATCTATTTCGGCTTCCAGGGGTGTTAAAGCAACAGGGGAGCGCTTTCTCCCAAAAACAAAGCTAATAAAAACTCTACGAATTGCAGCGTCGTCATCAATAAATAAACCGACCAAATCTGTCTTCATTTAAAATCCCCTTTATGAAAAAAGCTTGTGGATAGTCGCAAGAAAAGTGCTAGAAGAACATGCATAGAATTATTTTTTTGTTAATAACCCTGTCCGTTCGCCCCTACAAAAAAAATATTGGGAGACGTACAATCGCGCCCCTTTTATCGTAGCCCTACTAATAAGCAAGCCTGATTTTTCATGAATTTTATCCAGATTTCTTTCTCCATTTTTTCCGATCAAGCCGAAAATACTGAAGAAGCTTTGATCGACTCAGGAGCTCTCTCCATCACTTTTCAAGATGCCCAAGACCAGCCCATTCTAGAACCGGGTGTTGGTGAAACGCCCCTTTGGAATGAAGTCGTCGTTAAAGCTTTGTATGCTGAAGAGTCCGACTGTTTGGACATTTTCGCAGCGTTAGCCGATACCCTGCCCCTATTAGACCTGGAAGAAATCCAAGTTGAACTGATCAAAAACCAAGCCTGGGAACGCGCTTGGATGGAAGATTTCAAACCCATGTGCTTTGGCGAAAAGCTCTGGATTTACCCATCCAATATTCCCGTTCCAAAAGATCACCTAGCCATTATTTTAGATCCCGGCTTAGCATTTGGGACTGGCACCCACCCAACAACGGCCATGTGTTTGACCTATCTAGCCAAAACAAATTGCCAAGAAAAAACAGTCTTAGATTTTGGTTGCGGGTCTGGAATACTCGCCATAGCTGCTTTAAAACTCGGCGCCCAAAAAGCTATCGGCATTGATAATGACCCTCAGGCTTTAATAGCCACGCGAGATAATGCCAATCGAAATCAAATTAATCCTGAAGATTTATTAATTTTAGATTCTAAAAAATCTTACTCAGAACCTTACTCAGAACCTGTTGATATTTTAATCGCCAATATTCTGGCAGAGCCTTTAATTAACCTAGCATCCCAATTTGCCAATTTACTCAAATCCCAGGGATCCCTAGCTTTATCAGGCATTTTAAAAAATCAGGCTCTACTCGTTCAAAAAGCTTATGAGCCTTATTTTGAGAATTTTAAAATTAGCACTCAAGACGACTGGGTTTGTTTAGATGCCAGAAGAAAATAAATAAAATAAAAAAATATAAATAGAGAAGCAAAACATGATAAGACCGAGCCAATGGTTTCGATTATTTCAAATTTTTTATGTCTGTATTCGATATGGCCTAGACGACATTGCATTTTCTATTAGTTGGCTTGCGCCGTTTAGATTTTTTCTCTGGTTAAATCCCTTTTATTGGCTTTCTCATCGCAAGCTGACACAGGGCGAAAGATTAAGATTAGCCCTGGAATCTTTGGGACCTCTGTTTATTAAATTCGGCCAAGTGCTATCCACGCGCCGAGATTTTCTCCCAGACGAAATTGCGACTGCACTTTCTAAGCTTCAAGATAAAGTCAAACCGTTTGATTCAAGATTAGCGATTGGTTCGATTGAAAAATCTCTTAAAAAACCTATCTCACAATGCTTTTCTGAATTTGACCCAAGACCCCTGGCCTCAGCGTCGATTGCTCAAGTTCATACGGCCAAATTAATGACAGGTGAATCGGTCGTCATTAAAGTTTTGAGACCTAATATTCGAAAAATTATTAAACGCGATATCGCCTTGTTATATAAATTTGCACGCATCACCGAAAAAACTTTAAAAATTTCTCGCCGGCTCAGAGCCGTCGATATCGTCGCTGAAATCGAACGGACTTTATTAGACGAACTAGATCTCATGCATGAAGGGGCTAATGCCGTTCAGCTCAAAAGAAATTCTAAACATTGCCCCTGGCTAAAAATCCCCAATATTTACTGGGAGTATTCCAGCTCAGATATTTTAGTCAGCGAAAAAATCGAAGGCATTCCGATTGCTGATCTCAAAGCCCTAGATCAAGCAGGAATTAACAGAGCCTTATTAGCCGAAAGATTAATCCAGACTTTCTATCAACAAGCTTTTAATGATTGTTTTTTCCATGCCGATTTACATCCTGGGAATCTTTTTGTTTCCAGAGATAATCCAGACAATCCAACGCTCCAACTCGTCGATTTTGGTATTGTTGGTAGCTTAGACCCGACCGATCAGCATTATTTGGCAGCGAATTTTTTAGCGTTTTTCAAACAAGATTATCGCCGTGTCGCCAAGCTTCATGTCGAATCAGGCTGGGTTCCCCAAAAAACCCGAATTGACGAATTCGAGTCTGCAATGCGCGCGGTTTGTGAGCCTATTTTTGATAAACCCTTGAAAGATATTTCTCTCGGCCAAACTCTCATGCGTTTGTTACAAATAGCTCAGCGCTTTCACATGATTATTCAGCCTCAGCTGTTATTGCTTCAAAAAACTTTATGGAATATCGAAGGGATTGGTCGAGATCTTTATCCAGATCTAGATATATGGCGAGTTTCTAAGCCTTTTTTAGAAAACTGGATGAAACAGCAAATAGGCTTCAAGGGGATATTCAAACGCCTCAAAGAAGCCTGGCCAGAGATCTCCCAATCTTTACCCATGCTGCCAGAATTGCTCTTGTCTGTTCTGAAAGCCGAACAGCAAAAATTAATTCAGGCTCGATTTGAAACTGAAAATAATTTTGAACAACGTCATACCAAAAACAAAAAAACTTCGCGTTATCTTTTTCTAGGCCCGCTTGTGGGAATTGGGGCTGGTTTAGTAATCTCAAAATTCTGGGTGCATTTAAATTTTTAATTTAAAATTTTTAAAAAAAATAGGGTAACAAAATGTCTGAAGAAAACTCCAACTGCCTATTTTGCAAAATCGCCCAAGGGGAAATCAAAGCCAGTGTTATCTATGAAGACCCTGAATTTTTAGCTTTCAAAGATATTCACCCAAAAGCGCCTGTACATATTTTAGTCATCCCCAAAATTCACCGAGAATCCTTGGCTGATTTAACAGAACAAGATGCTGAATTAATGGGCAGACTGACTTGTAAACTTAAAATTATCGCTGAATCCCAAGGGTTAAAAAATGGCTTCAGAACCATTATCAATACGGGCCCGGGCGGTGGTCAGGAGATTGGGCATATTCATTACCATGTTTTGGGCGGCGGGCCATTGCTGGGGTTTAAATAAACCCTATTCCCCAGATTCAATATGCGAGATTTCTTTATTTAGCTGAGCCTCATTGATGGGCTTGGCTTTACTGAGCTTGGATTTTTTTAAGTTAACTTGAATCGCAATCACTAATTTTTTTAATTTAGGATTTTCGTCAGCCTCGAAAGACAAAATATCCACCATTTCGTCCAGCGTCAGATTGGCATCATGATTAATTTCAGCCAGTAAATAACTTTCATTCAAATCTAATTCTTTGGCATCTGTTAAAATTCTTTTTCGGACATCTGCCACACTCTTGGAAGTAATCCCTTCGAAGGCTGCCATGTAAATATTTTCTGTGGTCATGATCGTGTTCCTTTTTAATATGAAGCCGCGATTTTGCATAACAAGAGCTTCCGGGTAAAGCCTCTTGATCAGTTATGATTTTTTTATTTTTTAATAAAAAAAATTAATTAATTGATTTCCCCAATGGAGATTTATTTAATCTAAGATCAGGCTCTTTTTTTAACCCCCCACCTGACTAAAACTCCATGGAGATTTTCATGAAAATTAATACTGGTATTAGCGAAACTCACAGAAAGAAAATAGCCAACGGCTTATCAAAATTATTGGCAGATACTTACACGCTGTATTTAAAAACTCACAATTTCCATTGGAACGTTACTGGGCCGCATTTTAAAAGCCTGCATCTGACGTTCGAAGAGCAATATAACGAACTGGCTTTAGCCGTAGATCTTATTGCTGAAAGAATTAGAGCTTTAGGATTCCCAGCGCCTGCCAGTTATCAGCAATTTTCTAAACTGACCGTTTTGAAAGAAGAAACCCAAGTACCACACTATCAAGATATGATTAAACAGTTGGTTCAAGATCATGAATTAGTGGCTAAGACAGCTCGCGAAATTTTTTCTATTTCAGACGAAGCCCATGACGAAGTCAGTAATAGTCTTTTGACTAATCGGATGGAAATTCATGAAAAAACCGCTTGGATGCTAAGAAGCTTATTGGAAAACTAAAACCAGCTTGAATAGGGCTGTTGAACATGGCGTGACTTTCTAAAAACGACCCCTTATTCTTCGCGCCTTTAAAATTTTGAGTGTTAGAAAGAGTTTTCAATGCGTTTTTTAAAAGATCTCACCATTGGTTTTTCTTCAGGGGCTTTGGCCGGCCTACTTCAGTCGATTATTTTTTGGCTGATCGTTCACTTTGAACTTACTCAATATATTCAAGTGAGCTTTACGGTCCCTGACCAATGGTCAGAAATCCATGTGATTTTTCTCAGAGATTTGCTCTGGGGTGCGATATTAGGATTACTACTGGCCATTCCTCTTTGGGAGAGCGCCTGGATCAAACGAGGGTTATTACTGGGCTTGATCCCTTCTTTGTTTATATTGCTTTATGTCTTTCCCTATATGGCCCATAGCGGCATGTTTGGCATGAACCATGGGAACTTCGCCTTCGCCGTGATTCTGGCTCTAGGCGAGTTCTATGGCCTGATGACCTCAGGCTGGTTTAACTGGGTTAGAAACGGTTAATTGGGTATCTCGAAAAAATCTCGTTGCTTGCACCAGCCCCAATCCATATAATGCCCGCGCTTTTTGGGGGCCCCATAGAATTGAATATCACATCATCCAATCGAACACTGACGCGAAAAAATCTCGTCCAGGCTTTTTTTATACAATGCCTGGCCGCTGTATTTGTTGCGGGTATTCTTTGTTTTTTCTCTGGGCTTTTAGTGATTTCTTTCTTGGCGGGTGTTTGTATTTTATTACTGGGGAATCTTATATTTTTTCTTAGATTATTTTTCTCAAGCAACCCAAGCCATCGTTACTCTCCGACTCATTTGATCTCCCGTTTTTATACCGGGGCTTTATTCAAATGGCTGATTTTATTTCTAGGTTGTTATGTCGCTTTTAAATTAGGGCTTGTCCTCTGGGCGTTTGTACTTGGATTTATTTTGGTCTTGGGTGTTTTTTATACCGTTATTTTATTTAGCTCAGTTTTATCTGGGAGACTTGTTCAATGACAACTTCAATGACAACGCCGTCTTCTCTTAATACGCCCCCTCTCTCTAGTAATGCCTATGTTGAACATCATTTGCATAATTTGACTCTTAATTTACATACCTGGCACGTCGGTGGTGCCCAATCTGGTTTTTGGATTTTGAACCTAGATACGCTGATTGTTTCCTGGGTCGTTGGTTTAATTTTTATTGGACTTTTCTGGGGCATTGCGGCTCGAGTTAAACCAGGCATTCCCGGCCCTTGGCAAAACTTTGTCGAATGGGCTATTGAAGCAGTCGAAAAAACAGTCAATGAATCTTATCAAGGCAAAAGTTTATTAATTGCCCCTCTGGCTTTATCTATTTTCGCTTGGGTATTTCTAATGAACGTCATGGATTTACTGCCTGTTGATTTAATTCCCGATATTTTAAAACTATTGGGTGTGCCTTATTGGCGTTCGGTTCCGACGGCTGACCCCTCGCTTACTTTTGCTTTATCTCTCAGCGTGTTTTTTTTAATTATTGTTTTTAATTTTAAATCCAAGGGCCCCATTGGTTTAACAAAAGAATTTCTAACAGAGCCCTTTGGGGCTTGGTTATTTCCGTTGAATATTGCTTTTAGAGTGATTGATGAATTGGTTAAGCCACTGTCTTTATCTTTACGGCTCTTTGGGAATTTATTTGCTGGCGAATTAATTTTTATCTTGATTGCTTTATTGCCCTGGTGGATCCAATGGGCCTTAGGGTCACTCTGGGCTGTGTTCCATATTTTAATTATTGTGATTCAGGCCTTTGTTTTCATGATGCTAACCGTGGTTTATCTCAGCATGGCTGAGTCAAAACATTAGTTTTTTAAGTTTTTTAAGTTTTTTATATTTTAAATTTTTTATTTAACGACAGGAGATAGAAACAGATGATCGCAGACTTAGTTGCCAGTGTTCAGAGTATGACCGTTATTGCCGTAGCGCTTTTGATTGGCTTGCCTTCTTTAGGGACCGCTATTGGTTTTGGCGTCTTGGGTGGGAAATTTCTAGAAGGCGTCGCACGCCAGCCAGAACTCACTGCCATGCTGATGGTCAGAATGTTCGTCGCAGCCGCTTTCGTGGATGCGTTTGCAGCGATTTCTATTGCCATGGGATTTTATTTGCTCTACGCACAAAACCCCTTATTAGGCGCTGTTCTTGCCTATGCCAACAAATAATAAAACAGGGCAAAGGAGTCTTAAATTATGGGAATAAACGCCACTTTGATTGGCCAGATGATCACCTTCTTGATCCTGGTGTTTATCACCCTGAAATTCATTTGGCCGCCTTTAATTAAAACTTTGAGAGAACGTCGCGAGACAATCGCGACGGGTTTAGCCGCGTCTGAACAAGCTCATCATGAATTAGAGATTGCCAAAAAACGGGCCAAAGAAGTTTTATTAGAAGCCAAGTCTCAAGCCGCTATTGTCATTGAACAAGCCAATCTCAGAGCCCACCAGATTGAAGAAAGCGCTAGAGAAGAAGCTCGTCAGATTGCGATCCGAATTAAGAAACAAGCTGAAGATGAAGCCACGCGTTCTTGTCTTGAAGCCCGTGAAGCTTTAATGACTGAGATTGCTGGATTTGTGATTGCAGGCACTGAAAAACTAATCAAACATCATATTAACCCTGAGACCAATAAAGCCTTATTGGCTGAAATTATTAATCATTAAGTGAGGACCGGCTGAACGATGAATTATACCGCCCTCGCTAGACCTTATGCTCAGGCTGTTTTTGAGATTGCAAAAACCTCTCAGGCCCTGGTTGCTTGGGGAAAATTTCAGAAAGATTTAACTGATCTAGTTCAAGACCCAGAAATAAAAGCTTTGTTAGATCACCCGCAGGTTTCTAGAAAAATCCTAGAAGAAGTTTTTTTGATTTCTTTTGGAAAAGATTGCTGGGTAGAACAACAAAATTTTTTAAAATTATTAATTCAAAATAGACAGCTGGCATTAGCGCCTGAGATTTTAAAATTATTTAATCAGGCCATCGCTGAGCAAAATCCCAAAGTACTGGCTGAAATCGAAAGTCCATTCCCAATAGATTCTCAAGAGTTGGAAAAAATTAGAAAATCTTTATCCCAAGAATTTAAAAAAGAATTTGAACTGACTTGTTCGATTCATCCTGAATTAATAGGCGGTTTTAAAATCAAAACAGACCATTGGGTAATGGATGGCTCCTTACAGACCCAATTAAAAGAACTTGCGAAAGCACTGACACAGCAGCTTTCTCAGGCCTGATAGAAATAGATAGAAAATTAGAAAGGCAAAAACATGAACCAAAGCGCCCAAATTAGTCAGCTAATCAAAGAACGTATCGCTCACTTCGTCCCCACGCGAGAAGCTCGTGGAGAAGGTGTTGTCATGAGCGCCCGTGATGGGATTATCCGAGTGAATGGTCTATTAGACGTCGCTTATGGCGAAATGGTTGAGCTCCCTGGCGACACTTACGGCTTGGCGCTTAATCTTGAAAGAGATTCAGTCGGCATTGTTGTTTTGGGCAATGCGAATCATATTGTCGAAGGCCAAATTGCTAAGTGCACTGGAAAAATATTACAAGTCCCTGTTGGGCCTGGTTTACTCGGTCGTGTTGTAGACGCCCTAGGGAATCCCATTGATGGCAAAGGCCCGATCCAAGCGACGGAATATTCTCCCATTGAGAAAGTCGCACCGGGTGTTATCGCTCGTCAAAGCGTGGATCAGCCTGTTCAGACAGGCTTAAAGTCTATTGATGCTTTGGTGCCAATTGGACGTGGTCAACGAGAATTAATTATTGGAGATCGCCAGACAGGCAAAACAGCCGTTGCGATTGACGCGATTATTAATCAAAAAAATACTGGCATTAAGTGCATCTACGTGGCGATTGGCCAGAAAGCATCGTCTGTCGCAAGTGTCGTTCATAAACTTGAAGAACATGGCGCCTTGGCTCATACCATCGTCGTGGTTGCGTCTGCTGCAGAAGCGGCTGCGTTGCAATTTATTGCGCCTTATTCAGGTTGTGCGATGGGCGAATATTTTAGAGATCGTGGGGAAGACGCCCTGATTGTCTATGATGATTTAACCAAACAAGCCTGGGCTTATCGCCAAATTTCTTTATTACTGCGTCGCCCGCCCGGACGTGAAGCGTATCCTGGAGATGTTTTTTATCTGCATTCACGTTTACTAGAACGCGCTTCCAGAGTTAACGCCGCCTATGTCGAAAAAATGACTAAAGGCGAAGTCGTTGGCAAGACAGGGTCTCTCACAGCGTTGCCCATTATTGAAACTCAGGCAGGCGATCTTTCAGCCTTTATTCCCACTAACGTTATTTCGATTACAGACGGTCAGATATTTTTAGAATCTGGATTATTTAACTCAGGCATGCGTCCTGCTATTAACGCCGGCGCGTCAGTCTCTCGTGTCGGCGGTGCCGCTCAAACCAAATTGATTAAAAAATTAGGGGGCGGCGTCAAACTTTCATTGGCTCAATATCGAGAACTCGAAGCTTTTTCTCAGTTTGCGTCTGACCTAGATGACATCACGCGTCGTCAATTAGAAAAAGGCCAACGCATGATGGAAATCATGAAGCAAAAACAATATTCGCCTTTATCCATTGCTGAAATGGCTGCGTCTTTATTTGCCGTTGAGAAAAATTATCTAGATGACGTCGCAGTCAAAGACGTCATAAGTTTCGAAGCGGCTTTGCATGCTTATTTAAATCGCGTTCACAGTGCGCTCATAAGTAAATTAAATATCCAAGCTGTCTTAGATGCGGACTCTGAAAAAATCTTAAAAGAAGCCATCGCTGAATTTAAAAAAACTCAGACTTGGTAAAAAAAGATTGGGGAATGGGAAAGTAAATCATGGGAACCGCCAAAGAAATTAAAGGCCGAATTCGAAGCATCAAGAACACGCAGAAAATCACGCGTGCAATGGAGATGATTGCGGCCAGCAAGCTTAAAAAAGCACGCGAGCGCATGGAAATGGCGAGGCCTTATGCTGCGTTGGCGCAGCAGGTGATTAGCCATGTCGCCAATGCCCATCCCGAATATAAACACCCCTATTTAATTCCCCGAGAAGTTAAACGAGTTGGATTTATTATTGTCTCGACGGATCGAGGCTTATGCGGTGGCTTAAATATCAATTTATTTAAGCGCGCTCTGAAAGAAATTAAATTTTCTACCGATCAAAAAATCCAGGTAGATTTAGCGTTGATTGGCCAAAAATCTCAAAATTTTTTCAAACGGCTCAATCATGAGATTATTGCTTATGCGCATCACTTAGGTGACAAGCCGACTGTCATGCAATTAATTGGCTCCGTTAAAATTATGCTAGATAGCTATGATGCCGGAAAAATAGACCGCTTATATTTAATCTCTAACGAATTCGTGAGTACTATTTCGCAAAAACCTTACTGTCAGCAAATTCTTCCCGTCATTCCAAAAATAGACAAAACCCTCTCTCATCATTGGGATTATCTATATGAACCCGATGCAAAATCTTTATTAACTTTATTACTCAGACGTTATGTCGAATCCCAGGTATATGTCGGCGTGATTGAAAACATTGCGTGTGAGCATGCTTCTAAAATGCTCGCGATGCGAAATGCGACGGATAGTGCCCGTGATGTGATTAACTCGTTGCAATTGGCTTATAACAAAGCTCGACAAGCCATGATTACGAAAGAGTTGGCGGAAATTTGCTCCGGGGCAGATGCCATAGAAAATTAAAGATTAAAAAAATTAAAATTAAAAATTAACAGGAATTAGTACAAGAGGACGAATCAGATATGTCTACCGTAGAAAAAAAAGACAAACAAGAAAAAAGCACTCAACACTTAGCTCAAGGCCAGATTGTCCAAATCATTGGCGCAGTGATTGACGTCGAATTTGATATCAATCAAGTTCCCAAGATCTATGACGCTCTGTTAGTCCAAGAAGCGGGCTTAACGTTAGAAGTCGAGCAGCAATTGGGCGACGGCATGGTTCGTTGTATTGCCATGGGTAGTACGGATGGATTGAAAAGAGGCCTGATTGTTCTAGGCACAGGTCATCCCATCATGGTCCCCATCGGCGCTAAAACATTGGGCAGAATTATGGATGTCTTGGGTAATCCCATTGATGAACAGGGTCCAGTGAATGCCGAAGAATATCGTCCCATTCATGCGCAAGCACCTGGTTTCAAAGACCAAGCACTTAGCCGTGAAATCTTAGAGACTGGAATCAAAGTAATTGATCTAATTTGTCCGTTTGCCAAAGGCGGTAAAGTCGGATTATTCGGTGGTGCTGGTGTCGGTAAAACCGTCAGCATGATGGAATTAATTAATAACATTGCGACGGAACACAGTGGCTATTCTGTCTTTGCAGGCGTCGGTGAAAGAACTCGTGAAGGAAACGATTTCTACCATGAAATGAAAGATTCGAACGTCCTCGACAAAGTATCTTTGGTCTATGGCCAGATGAACGAACCACCAGGAAACAGACTTCGCGTTGCGTTAACAGGTGTGACGATTGCTGAAGGATTTAGAGATGAAGGTCGTGATGTCTTGTTCTTTATTGACAATATCTACCGTTATACCCTCGCTGGAACAGAAGTTTCAGCCCTCTTGGGCCGTATGCCTTCTGCTGTCGGTTATCAGCCGACGCTTGCAGAAGAAATGGGTGTTTTACAAGAAAGAATTACGTCTACTCGAACTGGGTCTATTACGTCGGTTCAAGCTGTTTATGTTCCTGCGGATGATTTGACTGACCCATCGCCAGCAACAACTTTCTCGCATTTAGATGCAACCATTGTTTTGTCTAGGCCGATTGCTGAATTGGGAATTTACCCCGCTGTCGATCCATTGGATTCCACTTCACGTCAGTTAGATCCTTTAGTCGTTGGACAAGAGCATTATGATGTTGCTCGTGCAGTCCAAAAAACATTGCAACGCTATGTCGAGCTTAAAGATATTATTGCGATCTTAGGGATGGATGAACTCTCTGAAGAAGATAAATTAATGGTCTCTAGGGCTCGTAAGATTCAACGGTTTTTATCACAGCCGTTCTTCGTCGCTGAAGTCTTTACAGGCAATCCTGGTAAATATGTTCCGTTGAAAGAAACCATTCGTGATTTCAAAGGCATCGTCGAAGGTGAATATGATCATCTGCCAGAACAAGCGTTCTATATGGTCGGATCCATCGATGAAGCCATTGAGAAAGCTAAGCATCTTTAAGATTTAAAATATTTAAAAAAATTAAAAGGCCTTCTGTTTATGAATCATAAAATCACTCATCTCCAAGTGGATATTGTTTCTCCAGAGGGCTCTTTATTTTCTGGAAAAGCGACCGGGTTATTTCTTAAAAGTACTGAGGGCGAACTGGGTATCATGCCGGGACACTTACAGCTATTAAGCCAAGTCGCGCCGTGTTCTTTACGCATGACCCATGATGACTCTGAAGAAACTCAAGAGACTTTGTTATTTGTGTCAGGGGGAATTCTAGAAGTTCAGCCTCATGCCGTGACCATTTTGGCAGATACGGCTTTAAGACCTCAGGATGTTAACGAATCCGCGGCTAAACAAGCCCAAGAAGCCGCTCGTAAAGTCTTAGATGGTAAGAAAGCAACACCTCAAGATTTTCAAGAAGCTCAAGCAGTTTTATTAGACGCTATGGCCCGATTGCAAGTGATTGAGATGATGCGGTTTAGGAAGCACGGCGGGCATTAAGAAATTGTTCTTATTTTCGAATTTAGCGATTTTCGATAATAAGAAGGGAAATACTTACCAAAAGTGAGAATAAGAAAGTCCGTTATTATCGATTTTTACAAAAAACGCTAATAACAGGCCCAGATAAACCCTAGTCAAATCAAACTAATTGCAACCGAAACTTGCGATTAGTTGTACTAAACGCAGTTTCGATCGAAATTATAAATCTCCAAAATCCCCGCCGTCGCGGCATATTGATTCATGGTATAAAAATGCAACCCAGGCGCACCGCCCTGAATTAATTTCTCACAAAGTTTCGAAACCATTTCTTGACCAAAAGATCTTAAAGACTCCAGATCTCTTGGATTATTTTCATCGAATTTTTCTAATCTCTTACGAATCCATCTGGGAATCTCTGCCCCACAAGCATCAGAAAATCTGGCAATTTGGGAAAAATTTAAAATCGGCATAATGCCCGGAATAATGGGAATATTAATTTCATGTTTCTGACACTGATCTAGAAAATAAAAATAAGCGTCTGGGTTATAAAAATATTGGGTATACGCACAGTCTGCACCCGCTTGGGCTTTGTTTTTAAAATTTAAAAAATCTTGCTCTGGGGAAACACTTTGAGGGTGATATTCAGGATAAGCCGCGATGGCAATATGAAATTTATTGTTAAAATTTTCTTTAATAAAACTCACTAGCTCATTCGCATATTTTAATTCACCGACTTCTTGTGAACCCATGCCTGAAGGCACATCGCCTCTTAAACAGACTAAATGAGAAACCCCTGAAGCTAAATAAGACTGGCAAAGCGCCAAAATATTTTCTCGCGTTGAATCAATACACGACAGATGCGCAGCGATGGGTTTATTAGTTTTAGATTGAACAAGATTGACTGTTTCTAGTGTTTTTTGGCGCGTCGACCCTCCCGCCCCAAAAGTGACAGTAAAGCAGTCGGGATTAAAACTTAATAACTGCTCTGCCACACCCTGTAATTTTTCTAGCCCTTCAGGCGTTCTAGGAGGGAAG
The DNA here is from genome assembly GCA_947478175.1 of Thiotrichales bacterium. Lineage (GTDB taxonomy): Bacteria > Pseudomonadota > Gammaproteobacteria > Francisellales > CACEW01 > CAMCUU01. The sequence continues at coordinate 55,302 of CANJUQ010000002.1, forward strand.
AATTCAAAACTGAGATGGGAAGGTTTCATGCTAACAGGCCCATTAATCTTAATACCGATAATGCTCTGGTTTATAGGGTCCATCGACGGCATAGCCAATATATTTAGCCTGTTTCTCTGTGAGCTTAGTCAGCTGCACGCCAATTTTACCCAAATGCAAGCGCGCAACTTTTTCGTCCAAATGCTTAGGCAGAACATAGACCTGGTGCTGATAGTGTGAACCCCGTGTCCAGAGCTCTAATTGGGCTAACACTTGATTGGTAAAAGAAGCTGACATCACAAAACTAGGATGCCCTGTCGCACAGCCCAAATTAGCTAAACGACCTTCGGCTAATAAAATTATTCTTCTACCACTGGGGAAAATCACATGATCGACCTGGGGTTTGATATTTTCCCAGGGATAAGTTCTCAACGCAGCAACATCGATTTCATGATCAAAATGCCCAATGTTACAAACAATGGCCTGGTCTTTCATTTTTAATAAATGCTCATGGGTAATCACACCGACATTCCCTGTCGTGGTAACAAAAATATCGCCATAAGCACAGGCATCGTCCATTAAAACAACTCGGTAACCTTCCATCGCAGCTTGCAGTGCACAGATGGGGTCAATCTCCGTAATCATCACCGTCGAACCCATTGCACGAAGCGCTTGAGCCGCGCCTTTGCCCACGTCACCAAAGCCTAAAACAACAGAAATTTTTCCAGCGACCATGACATCCGTCGCTCTTTTTAAGCCATCTAACATGGACTCACGAATACCATATAAATTATCAAACTTAGATTTCGTCACAGAATCATTGACGTTAATCGCTGGGCATAACAATTTCCCAGCTTTATGCATTTCATACAGACGATGAACACCCGTCGTGGTTTCTTCGGTTACACCTTTAATATTTTTCATGAGCGTTGGATATTTTTCATGAAGATGGACCGTCAAATCACCGCCATCATCCAAAATCATATTGGGAACCCAGTCATTGGGACCATGGATAGTCCTCTCGATACACCACATGTACTCTTCTTCTGTTTCGCCTTTCCAAGCAAAGACAGGAACACCGACTGCGGCAACCGCCGCGGCTGCATGGTCTTGCGTCGAGAAAATATTGCAAGAAGACCAACGAACTTCTGCGCCTAATACAATCAAAGTTTCAATCAACACAGCCGTCTGAATGGTCATATGTAAACAACCGGCAATTCTTGCCTCTTTCAAAGGCTTGCTATGACCAAACTCTTGGCGAAGAGCCATAAGACCTGGCATTTCTGTTTCAGCGATTTTAATCTCTTTGCGACCGAAGGCAGCCAGCTGAATATCGGCGACTTTATAATCTGTAAAACTCACGTTAATTTTTTCCTATGGGTGATTTTGTAAGGACGTAATTAAATAAGGGCGCAATGAATTGGGCCCCTACAATTATTTTTTAAATTTTTAATTTCTTTTAGGCAACTTGGCCGAGTCTCTTAAAGCCGCTGCTTTATCAGTCCGCTCCCAAGAGAATTGCTCTTCCTCACGACCAAAATGACCATAAGCCGCTGTGGCTTGATAGATAGGTCTGAGCAAATCTAATTGCTTAATAATCATGCGAGGACGCAAATCAAAATATTCCCGCACCAGCATTTCTATCTGGCTATGAGGGATTTTATTGGTCCCAAAAGTTTCCAAGTGAATAGAAGTCGGCTGAGCAATCCCAATGGCATAAGAAATCTGAATTTCGCATTTATCAGCCAAGCCGGCTGCGACAATATTTTTCGCCACATAACGACCCATATACGCGGCAGATCTATCCACTTTTGAGGGGTCTTTTCCTGAGAATGCCCCACCGCCATGACGAGACATACCACCGTAGGTATCCACAATAATTTTACGACCCGTCAGACCGCAATCGCCTTGAGGTCCACCAATGACAAATTTACCCGTTGGGTTAATAAAATATTTAGTCACTCCTGATAACCATTCAACTGGAATCACTGGCTTAATAATTTCTTCAATCACCGCTTCTTTGAGCGTGTGATATTGAACGTCAGGAGAATGCTGCGTTGATATAACAATTGTATCGACTTCAACGGGTTTGCCATTGACATATCGCATGGTCACTTGGCTTTTAGCATCGGGTCTTAACCAAGGTAAAGAACCACTTTTACGGACTTTCGCTTGTTGCTGCATCAGCCTGTGTGCATAGGTAATAGGCGCTGGCATTAAAACATTGGTTTCATTCGTTGCAAATCCAAACATGAGGCCCTGATCTCCAGCCCCTTGATCACCGTCTTCACGGTCAACACCCATCGCAATGTCAGGAGACTGTTTACCAATACCGCTTAATACAGAACAAGAATGCCCATCGAACCCCATCGTCGGATCGTTATAGCCAATATCTAAAATTACTTTTCTAACTAGGTCTTCAATATCCACCCAAGCACTCGTTGTAATCTCGCCGGCCACTAATGCTAAACCCGTCTTAACTAACGTTTCGCAAGCCACACGCGCTTTTTTATCTTGTTTCAAAATAGCGTCTAACACGGCATCAGAAATCTGATCGGCAACTTTGTCCGGATGACCTTCAGAAACAGACTCTGAAGTAAATAAATAAGAATCAGTCATGCGTTCGAATCCTCTAAGTTAAACAACTTCAAAAATTAAAGGGCGCGATTCTAACGTAACTAATCATCCAATTGCCAAGTGTTATTTCATCCGTGCAATTTGATTCAGCCAGCAAAATATGAATTTAAAAAGCTTAATTAATTGAAAAAATCAGTCAAAGAAATCATCCAAAGTCACGACCCCACTAATGAGATCAACGCTGCTGCCATCCTCTTGCATCATAATCGGGCTACTTTTTAATCCATGTGCAGCAACCATCGCCATAAACAATTGCTTCTTAGTCCCTGTTCTTTCTGAAAACACTTTCTTTTTGCGATTGAGCGCAATTGCATAATCCTTGGTGATAACAAATGGGTCTTTAGAATATTTGATTTCACAAAGCGTAATGGCGTCATCTCTACGATCAAACAACAGATCAATTTGCGCCCCACGTTCGCTCTCTCCTTTTTTAGGAATATATCGCCAACTATTAGCAATGGCCGTTGGAGAAATCCCTAATTTTTTTCTAATGGCTGATAAATGCTTATAGCAAATAGCTTCAAAAGCGTAACCACACCAAGAATTCCATGCAGGGGTATTCTGCAGTTCAAGCCAATTGCCCGGCTCAAGATCATGACTCTGTAAAGTTTCTTTGATGGGCTCAATCCATTGGAAGTAAAACAAGGTGTACTCATCAATAATCTTGTAATAAACCCCCTTCTTTTTATTAAAGTGCGGTTTAAAGCCCCTAATAAAATCAGCGTCTTCAAGTGCCTGCAATTTGTCCAGACCGCCGGCCCCCTGAAGCGAGGCATCCAACTTATTAAGCAACTCATCTTGCCCAATACCCTCTCTTGTTTCTGCAATGATACGGAGGATGTCTATGTACACTTGATAATCATCAAAGAGCGAAGAAAACAGCGTATTAAACTCGCTGAATAAAAGCCCATCTTGCGTGAAGGCTAAGTTTTCTATGATCTGCGCTGCAGACAATCCAGGTTTTATATTTAAAAGATAAAATGGCACCCCACCTGTCACCATGTACAGCTGAGTAATTTGCTCATCACTTAGGCTCACCCGATTGCTCTTTAAAAAAGTTTTAATCTCACGAAGCGTAAAGGGTCGAAGGTGTATTTTCCGTGTCGTTCGATTATGCAGGCCACCTTTATTATTAATAATCTTTTTAATAATCCATGAAGAGGATGACCCACAGACGATTAACTTAATTTTTGGATTCATAGACCAATGCAAATTCCAGTAGTACTCAAGATTTTGTAGCAATTTTGAATTCCTAGTCTCCATCCAAGGCAACTCATCCAAAAAAATAACTAATTTATTTTCAGCCGAAGTCTTTAAAGACATTGCTTTTGTTAATAGGTCAAAAGCCTCATTCCAACTAGAGGGTTGGGTCAATGGCGCACCTCCATAAAAAACAGAGGCTATTTGAGTCGTAAAATTTTCCAATTGCATCGCCATGGTCCCTTTTCTCAGCCCCATCGCTTTAAAAAAAACTATCTTCTTTTTTCTCTCAAAGAATTCACGAATTAAGAATGTTTTTCCGATTCTTCTACGACCATAAATAGTCAAAAGCTCAGACCTGTCAGAGGCCAACATTTCTTCTAACAAGGCCTTTTCTTGATCTCTGCATTGTATAATTTTATTCATAAATCAAAATCTTATTGTTTATAATTAATAACAATATTGTACGCCAAATCTGAATAATATTCAAAATATTTGACGTTATAATTCAACTTGGAAACAAGTTACAATCTGAATAATCTTTCAATAATTTAGACAGTTTCTTCAACTTGGAAAATTAAAATCAGCCTTTCAGCCCCAATCCTTTTCGCATACAAAATAAATTCAGCCAGAGCAAAAAAAGCATCACCCCTGTGATCACTCCAAAGGCGAGATAAATATTGCCATTAGAAATCCCCAGCATGCTGTATCTGAAAATATCGACAAAATAATAAATCGGATTAAACAAAGACACTTGCTGCCAAAAATAGGGCAATTGCGACGTCGAATAAAAAACACCGGCTAGATAAATCAAAGGCGTCAAAACAAAAGTGGTCACAATTGTCGTGTCATCAAAACTTCTGGAAAACATCGCATTTAAAAAGCCAGCCAAAGAAAATAAAAAACTGGCAATCAACATGGCTAAGATAAATAAAACCGGATGCAGCATATGAATCCCCCCAAAGATGGCGCTGACAATAAAAGCAATCACGGCGATACATAAAGCCCTAGCAACACCGCCAGAACAATAGCCAATGACGATCATCCAGTCCGGCATGGGAGAAACTAAAAGCTCTTCAATAGATCTCGTAAATTTCGCACTATAAAAAGAACTCACGACGTTCATATAAGCATTAATAATCACCGGCATCATGATCAAACCCGGCGTAATAAAAACCACATATGAAAATCCATCCATGATTCCCACGCGACTCCCGATCACTCGACCAAAAATTAAAAAATATAAAATCAAAGTAATAGCCGGGGGCAATAAAGTCTGAGGCCAGATTCTTAAAAATCTTTTGCATTCTTTTCTTAATAAACCCTGAAACCCAATCATGAGCATGGCAAAGTGGTTCATGATTTTTCTCCTGAGTTTTTTTCTGTCAGATGCATAAACAATTGTTCCAATCTGTTTGATTTATTTCTCACGCGATAGATCACAAAGCCCTGGTCTTTTAATTCATCTATAAAAACTTGCAGGGGCTGCTCTTTTCTGATTTCTTTTTCTAAGATCTGGCGATCGCCTGTTTTAATATTTTCTATTTCAAGAATCACTGTCTCGAATTCCAGCTCTCTTAAAATTAAAGCCATCTCCGTGTCTATTAAAATCTTCCCCTGATCAATAATCGCAATTTTGTTACAGAGATTTTCAGCTTCTTCTAAATAATGCGTTGTTAAAATAATCGTCACGCCTTCTAGATTAATTTTCTTTAAAAATTTCCACATGGCCTGCCTGATTTCAATATCTACACCCGCTGTTGGCTCGTCCAAAATTAAAATTTTGGGCTCGTGCATTAAAGCTCTTGCGATCATCATGCGGCGTTTCATGCCACCAGAAAGCTGCCTCGCTGAGACTTCTTTTTTATCTAGTAAATTCATCTGGGCTAATAAAACATCTGCTCTTTTTTTAGCTTGATGTAAGGGGATGCCATAGTACAAAGCCTGGTTAATTAAAATATCTTTGACTTTCTCAAACGCATTAAAATTAAACTCTTGCGGGACTACACCCACATGCATTTTGGCTTCAATTGGATTTTTCTCGAGATTAAAACCATTGATCAAAACCATCCCAGCGGTTTTTTTAATCAAAGAAGTAATAATTCCTATGGTCGTCGATTTCCCTGCGCCATTTTTTCCCAATAAAGCATAAAAATCGCCTGATTGAACCGTCAAATCAATGCCCTTGAGGGCTTGCAGGTCATTACGATAAGTTTTTTGTAAATTTTTAATTTCAAGAACTGGGACTGGGACTGGGACTAAGACTGGCATAGCGCTATAGAACCTTCAAAAAAACAAGAGCCAAAATAAGGACGGCGGATATTACACAAATAGCCCCCCAGGATCACGGGGACTTTTTGTTTAATTCACTCTACACTTTGCGCCTTCAAAAATTTTAAAAATCAATAACGGGCTTTCTTTATGAACCTCGCTGTTCGCTATGTTTTATTTACTTTCCCACCTGTATTACTAGCCACCCTGCTCTGTCTCTTATTTATTGATAAACCCACAGCTATCCGTACGGCCCAATGGGTTTCTGAAAAATCGATTTCTACAACACCAGCACTAATTTCAGGGGATCTTTTAAATTTATTAACAGAATTGGTTTATTTGGGCGTCACCTGTTGGATGGTTCTTTATTTTTTCTTTAGGACCGCCGGAAAAAATTCAAAATTTTTAGACTGCTTAGCTTTCATGTCGCTAACTATGGCCGTTGCTTTTTTTATTAAATCCACTTTGCAACTTTTCTTTGGACGGTATGTTCCTCGCTATGCCGATAGCAATATTTTAATTTTTGTTCGCAATAAAAGTCTTTATGGTTTTCATTGGTTTCAAGCAGGGAGCTTTCCATCCGGACACATGTGTGTTTTTGGGGCAGGACTCACAGCACTGGTCCTGTTTTATCCAAAAACAAAACCCATCGCGATTCTGTTAGGACTGGGGCTCGCAATCACCATGGTCCTTCTAAATTACCACTTTGTGAGCGACGTCATTGCGGGAGGGTACATTGGAATAAGCCTGGCGTTAGCGATGGCATCCGTAGTGCTGAAGAGTGGAAAACAAACCCACCACTGCCCATCCCTGAAGGAAGAGGCGTAAAACCTCTTTTTTCCACTCCTGAAGGCGAGCAGGAAGGCAAGGTCCGGTAATAAAACCCATATGATGACGACAAACTACTATGGGTTTCCGCCGAGGCCCCTAAGTCGAGTAGATCGGGGGATTCTGCTTCTGCAGCGTCACCTAAAAAATCTGGCGACCCCGCTCCTGCCCCAGAATTAGGTTTTTGTAACACACTGAAGAACAGACTACTTGACATGCCTTCATCAGGACGCGTTCCAACAACATCTGTCACCATACTCGTACCAGTGCCATGGACTGTAGATTCAAACCGTAAAAACCTGCAGCTGTTCGCTATTATTACACCCTGACTTCTAAATAATTCATGAATAAGCTCAGGCAGACTTCTTAGAAGTAAATTCAATTGGTCTTTTGGAAAAATTTTGAGCGCCTCAATTTCTTGAGGCAATAGATCACGCGAAGAAAAAATAGATTTAATCGCTTCGGTCACTGGCGCAAATTTTTCTAAAGACTCATCAGTCATAGACAAAGAACGGCCGACAGAAGAAACTCCATCAGGTGAACCCACTTCTTTCCCAGCGCTGCTATTTGAAGAAAATATACCGGCCAACTTAGCAAGCACACTTTTCCTGCTTGCAGAAGGTGACGTGGTCGGTGTTATTTCAGGGGAAGAAATAGGTGAAACAGCCGACGGGGCAGATATCGCTTCTTTTAATAAAAAAGAAATTGACAGTCTGTTTGCAAAATGACTCCGAAAAAAAGCTTGCCCCTCTTCATTAAGAACCAAATAAAAAAGACTGCTTAATTCAATATCGCTAAGCCCAACTAGAGCTATCAGGCCTCTAATTTTTTCATCCGCCAAAGCTAAAGGAGACAGTCCTTTCAAGGCTGTTTTTACAATTTCAAAAATATCATTAGCCGCATCCTCATTTGAAAGAGAAGCACCATGCTCACCGTCTCGATAAGATCCAAGTGAATTGCCTAAAGCACGCTCCCTGGAGTTTTTTCTAGCTTCTAACAAGAAAGAAAGAAAATGATGATGCGCAGATCTGGCGACGATCAAATCCTGATCAGCGATTGCAACATGCTCAAGTAACTTAAGTAAGTTCTCACGAGCCCTTTTTAATTCCTTGGGACCTCCAATTTCACGCAACGCCTTCTGTGCTTTTTCTGGATTGAGCTCTCGAATAGCGCCTGAAATTAAATTAAAAAAGAGCTCTGCGCTCATAAGATATCCCCTGACAGATTATAAATTATTGTTATGAATATTTAGGTATTTACTCAGCGCGCGATTTTAAGCCCCCATGTTCGCTTAAATCAAGCACTCAAAATTAATTCTTTTGAACAAGAAAAATAATTTTTTCATCTCGCTCGGTTATCTCAATAACACTATGTTTCTGTAAGCGGCACCAAGTAGGAATGTCATGTTTAACACCAGGGTCTGTGCAGATGATTTCTACTCTTTGGTTTTTATCCATCTTTTTAATTTGGTTTTGTAATTTAATCACGGGCATTGGGCATAACATCCCAGTTGCATCAATCACTGCATCAATCATTATTTTCATATTTTCAGAAAAACTTTCAGACATGACTATAAATACCAGTTAGGTAAGATCTCTTCTGATTTAAACGGATCAACCGTTAAAAAATAAGAAATCCCATGAGAATCTGTATATTTCAAATCGACTTTTTCAGAATCTCGGCCTTGTGAAAATCTGGCGACAATACGCGCTGCCAGCTCTCGATCTTCTGGCATTATTTTTCCATCGACTAAAGCTAAAGGCCCCATATGAGACAAAATTTCAAAATAGCCCAACTGTTTTTTATACCCATTCATAAAATTATTTTCGCCTTCTTCGCGACCAATAATTAATTTAAAGCCTGGTTTTGGGCGAATATGCCGGCCGATTTTTAATAAAACAATATCGTCCAATTCATACTGACGCTCACCTCGAGAAGTCCAGAGATCCGTCAATTTCGACGAATACTGTTCATTGGTTAAAAAACAACAGCCACCCGCTGGTTGAGCGTAATCAATAAAACCATATTGCTTCGCGAGTTCTATTTGAGGCTTTCGATTACGGCCGTGAAAACTTAATAACTTAGATCGATCTAACCAACCCTCACGTTCAGGCAAAGTTTCTGGCAAATGCTGGGCACAAAGGGGTCGGACTAAGCGATCAAAAATTTCTGATTCTTTGGCGACGATAGGCATGGTATTTTTTCTTTGCGACATGGGCCGTTGCCCCATGACTTCCCCTGTAATAATAAAATCAAAATTATTCTCTTCCATCCATTGTTTGGCTTTTTTGACCATAAAGACTTTACAGTCCAAACAAGGATTTAAATTTGCGCCATAGCCATGTTTTGGATTCAATAAAACATCTTTATATTCTTCGACGACGTCAATAATATGCAAAGGAATACCCAACTGCTCTGCGACCCATAAGGCATTATTTCTTTTTTGTTTGGACTGCTGCTGTTTACGAATGGCATGTGTATGGCCCTCAACGCAGAATCCCGTATAAAAATTAATCCCCTCGACATGAATCCCTTGATCCAAAATGACTCGAGTGGCTAACAGAGAATCTAATCCCCCTGAAATTAAAGCAACGGCCTTACGCATTGGAATTTTTCTCACTATTTTTTTCTAATTTTTCTGGATGTTTTTTATATTTATTTCTTGTCTTGGCTAACCAGACAGCAGGCAGACTCATGAAGATCAAACCCAAACTAATCATCACGGCATAGTGAACAATACTGCCCGCATTGATATTCGAAGGGGGTAAAAACCCAATCAAAATAGTCACAACAGACCCGATAATGCCCATCACGCCGACAACCCCAGTCCCCCAAGCACCACCTGGAATCTGATAACCGTTGATCAAACTATTATTTTTTCGAGACCTGATTTTCAAAACAATGCCGGCTATGAACATTAAAATATACATAAACATATAGAGCTGAGCGGCCAGTACGTTTAGATACCAATAAGAGGCGTTAATACTGGGAAGTAAGATAAAAATAACCAAGGTACAAGTGACGATGGCTGCTTGAATTAATAACAAAGAGACAGGCGCTCCGTAATAATTTTCTTTCAGCAACCACTGGGGAAAATGCCCCTGCCGACCTGCATAATGCAAGCCCCGAGTCGGAGCGATCAGCCAATTATTTAACCCGCCTAAACCACCAATAATTAAAGCCCCGCCAATCATAGGCATCAGCCAATGCACGTGGTAATCACTAAAAAATACATTGAACGCCTGCATGATTCCCGCAATTAAACTTAACTGGGACTGAGGCATGACAATCGCGATAGATAAAGAACCCAATACCAAAGTAATTAAAATAAAAGCCGTCGCAATGGCCAAGGCTCTCGGGAAAGCCGTCTTGGGATTTTTAGTCTCTCGGACATGGATGGTCGCGATTTCAATACCACACATAGACAACATCACGCCCGTCAAAGTCACCCAAAGATCTGGGTGAGAAAAACTAGGAATCAAAGCCCGCGGATGTAAATCCACATGCATCGGCTGACCCTTCCAAACCCAAATAATTCCGGTCGCAATAATCATGGCCATGGGTAAAACCAAGCCAAATAAGCTGCACAGATTGGCAAAAAAACCAGAGGCTTTCATGCCAAATAAATTCAAAAAAGTAATAATCCAGAAAGCTGCGAGAATAAATAACATCAAGAAAATTCTGGACTCTGCCCAAGCAGGACAAAATAAATAAGCGACAGTTCCAGCCACAAAAGAAAGTAACGCCGGGTAATAAACAACGTTTTCAATCCATTGATACCAAATAGCCACAAAACCCCAACGAGGCCCTAAAGCTTCTCGAACCCAACGATAGATTCCACCTTCGCCTTCATGAGCGGCAGAAGCCAGCTCAGCGGAAATCATCCCTGAGGGGATTAAGAAAAACAGCGCCCCTAAAATAAAAAAAGCAACGATATTGCTGCCAAACAAAGCCGTCGCCGGCAAATTTCGAATGCTATCAACTGATCCAATCGTGATTAAAACTAAACTCATCACGCCCAAGGTTTTCAGAGACATTATTTTTCAACCCTTAATTAGACCTAATCAGACCCCTAAGAACTCACAAAAAAAACCACGCCGAAGCGTGGTTTTCATCAAAAGTTAAAATTAATCGTAAGAGCGAAATTAATTACGCCCCTACTAAAAATTAATTTCTTTTGAACTTATCAAAGCCGCCGCCACTAGGACGTCCGCCGCCGAAGCCGCCGCCGCCACTAGGACGTCCGCCGCCTGAAGAGCGTCCGCCGCCACCGCCGCCGCCAGTACGTTCGTCGTCATTAGCGACGTTAACGCGCAAAACTTTACCTTCGAATTCGGTATTGTTAGCAGCTAGGGAATTTTGAACGGATTGTTCATCTTGATACGTGATGAAACCGAAACCGCGTGAACGGCCTGTTTCGCGATCTTTGATGATACGGACATCAGCAACTGGGCCGAATTGTGAGAAATGTTGCTCTAAAGTGTCAGCGTTGGTGCTGAAATTTAGGTTGCCGATGTAAATTTTTAATTGACTCATGGTCTGATCCTTAAACATAAAAAAAACAAATGCCCAACTCGCCAGACCTTTCGCTAAAAAACTAAAAATTTAAAAAAAATTAATAATTAAAAATAAAAGACCGCAAAAATTAAGCCGGCGGATCATACCATGCTTCTTAAAGAATACTAGGTTGATTTGGCAAATCTTATAGAAGGTTTTGCAGGGGATTTTGCAGGGGGCTTTGAACATCTAAATTTACCCATAAAACCTAAGGTTATCCCCGCGCTCCAAACAACAACGTCCCCAACCTAACCAAACTTGCACCCTCTAAAATAGCCGCCCTAAAATCAGCACTCATACCCATGGATAAATCATCGCCAATCAAACAATTTTGCTGTTTTAAAAAATCTAACAACTCTCGTAATTTTCTAAACGGCTCGCCCTGCTGATCTAAATTATTTAGTTCTCTCGGCGCGGGAATACACATCAGGCCTTTTAAATAAATATTGGGCAGTTTTTCGCATTGCTTAACCAGATCCAATAAATCTTCTGGCATCACCCCTGATTTGCTTTCTTCTCGATCAATATTGACCTGAATTAAAACAGAAAGTGGCGCTAATTCTACTGGTCTTTGGTTAGACAGTCTTTGGGCAATTTTAAATTTATCGACGCTATGAATCCAATCAAAATTCTTGGCAATTTCAGCGGTTTTATTAGATTGAATCGGCCCAATAAAATGCCAAATAATATTTAAATCTTTTAAATTATTTATTTTACCTAGGGCCTCTTGAAGATAATTTTCTCCAAAATTTTTAACCCCCTGGTTATATAAATTTTTAATTTTTTCTATCGGCTGTTTTTTACTGACTGCGATTAAAATCACCGAGTTTTTTTCTAACTCAGCCAGCAAGGGCGCGATGGAGTCTGTCACAAGCGGTCTCCAGTGTTTGTAAATCTGTCGCATAAGAAAATCTAATATATCCAGGCATCCCAAACGCCGTCCCAGGAACCCCGGCTAATAAAGCTTTTTCTAATAGCCATTCACATAAGACAACATCGTCTTTTAGGTTTAATTTTTTAATCGCTTCTCGGCAATCTACAAACGCATAGAAAGCCCCTTCTGCGCCTGAAAAATAAAGCCCTGGAATTTGATTCAGTCTTTGTTTTAGAAATTTTTGTCTTTCTTGATAAGCCTGAACCATGACAGGAATATGATCCTGATTGCCTAACAAAGCCGCAACAGCGCCTGCTTGTGAAATAGAACACGGATTAGATGTCGATTGCCCTTGGATCTTACTCATGGCTTTAATCATTACTTTAGGCCCTGCCGCGTAGCCGATTCTTAAGCCTGTCATCGCATGGCTTTTAGACAGGCCATTGATAACAACCGTTCTAGAAGTCAGCTCTGGACAGACATTCAAAATATTCACAAACGGCTGATCGGTCCATTGTATTTTTTCATAGATATCATCCGTCACAACCCAGACCTGAGGATGTTTTTTTAAGACTTCTGAAATTTTAATTAATTCTTCTCGACTTAAAATTTCTCCCGTGGGATTAGACGGAGAGTTCAATACTAATAATTTAGTTTTTGGAGTGATGGCTTGTTCGATTTGTTCTGCTGTAATTTTCAAATCTGAATTTCCTAGGGGGGATAAAATCACAGGAATCGCGTCAGATAACTTAGCCATGGCCGGATAAGACACCCAGTAAGGCGCTAAAATAATCACTTCATCACCCGGATTTAATAGCGCCTGAAATAGATTATAAAAACTATGTTTCGCCCCGACAGACACTAAGATTTCATCTGTTTGATAATTTAACTGATTATCTTCTTGAAGCTTTTTAGCAATCGCTGCTCTGAGCTCATGCGTCCCATCTAGTTCTGTATATTTGGTCTTACCCGCATGAATGGCTTCAATCATGGCGACTTCAATATGAGGCGCGACTTTAAAATCAGGTTCACCCGCAGACAGGCTAATAATATCTAAGCCCTGTTTTTTGAGCTGCATGGCTTTAGTCGAAATAGCGACAGTCGCTGATGGCTCAACGGACATCACTCGGTCAGATAAAGAAAGAAGCATGGGGATTAAATCTCTCGGGCTAACTTAAAAAAGAACCGCAGATTCTGCCAGGGGTGAACAAAGATGCCTAGGGGAAAATTAAAAATCTGTATTTCGGATATCCATCATCAACAAACGGTCAACTTCCGACCAATGCCTTCTGCTAAAAGAGTTGCCGCAAAGGTATTTAAACTCACCCCTTCTTCTTTAGCTTGAAGCGCAAGAGCAGCATGTAAAGATTTTGGGACCCGTAAGCGCCATTGACCACTGTAGTTTTCAGCAACACTGGGCTTCGGAATGGGGTCTCCAAACTCTTCAGCCGTTTTAATCCATGATTTAATGGCTGACTTAATTTCAATGACTGCTTCTTCCACAGATTCACCATCCGCAATGCAACCTGGCAAGTCCAAAGCTTCAGCTACATAGCCACCCCCTTCTTCTTTTGAGAGAGGCCGAATTGAAATGGGGTAATCAAATTTTTTCATTGTATTCCTCCAAGTTCGTCAATGAGATCAATAAATTTTTTAACATAGACCGGCTTAATGGGTTTATGCGCTGGAACCGTCAATTTCTCAGCATTCTTAATCCTAAACGTAACATGGCTGGTTCCCGGCTGCCGATAATCAATTCCGAGTCGTTTTGCAATCGTTTTAAGATCTTCAATACACCAGTCCCGAGGATTGGAGCGCATTTTCTCTATTTGTTTATCAAATTTACTCATGGCTTACATGGTACCACAGAAGGAACCTCTTTCAAGGAAGAATACAGGGAAACTCCCATGACCTACGAGGGGTTTTACTGAAATTCATGTCAAAACAAACCGTTAAAATTAAAAATTGGCCTGTAAAATATGGCGGAGAGAGTGAGATTCGAACTCACGGTGCTTTTACACACGCCGGTTTTCAAGACCGGTGCTTTAAACCACTCAGCCATCTCTCCGAAGTTTGATTATATGAAGCCAGGAAAGAGTGGGATTCACCTAAGAAAACCAATCTTTCCTGATTTTTACAGTGGTGTTCCTCCCAACTGCGGGGCGGGATCATACAGATATTTAAATTTTTTAAAATGGGGAAACTGGCAGCACCCTGTGATAAACTCGCGCGCTTTTTTTGACCCCTAATTTAATTTATTAATTATTTTTAAATAATTCTTAATTAAAATTTAACAAAATTTTAACCAATCGAGCCTATCTAACATGACTATTAAACTTAGAAATATCGCCATCATTGCCCACGTCGACCATGGTAAGACAACACTTGTTGACCAATTGCTCAGACAATCAGGAACCATTGGCGACCGCGGTCCCAAAACAGAAAGATTGATGGATTCAAACGATCTTGAAAAAGAACGGGGCATTACCATTCTGGCTAAAAACACAGCCATTGATTGGAACGGTTATCACATCAATATCGTCGACACCCCAGGCCATGCGGACTTTGGTGGTGAAGTCGAGCGGATTCTCTCGATGGTCGATTGTGTATTGTTACTGGTCGATGCCGTCGATGGCCCCATGCCTCAAACCCGTTTTGTGACCCAAAAAGCGTTTGAACAAGGCCTAAACCCTATCGTTGTCGTCAATAAAGTTGATAGAGATGGCGCACGCCCTCACTGGGTCGTTGATCAAATTTTTGATTTGTTCGACAAACTCGGCGCGACGGATGAACAGCTAAATTTCCCTATTATTTATGCGTCGGCTATTAACGGCTACGCCATGAAAGAACTAGAAGATCCTAGAATTAACATGGATCCACTGTTCCAGACCATCATTGATAAAGTCTCGCCTCCTGAAGTCAATTCAGAGGGCCCCTTCCAAATGCAGATTTCTTCATTGGATTATTCCAGCTTTGTAGGTGCCATTGGCATTGGCCGTATTACTCGAGGCCGTGTCAAATCCAATATGCAAGTCGTTATCGTCGATGCTGAGGGTAACAAACGCCAAGGTCGTGTTTTACAAATTTTGGGCCATTTGGGTCTAGAACGCCGCGAAGTTCCAACAGCTGAAGCTGGGGATATTATTTGCGTTACGGGGATGGAAGGTCTGCATATCTCAGACACGCTCTGCGACCCTAACTTTCCTGAAGGCATGACACCTCTAACGGTCGATGAACCGACCGTCACGATGACATTCCAAGTGAATGACTCCCCTTTTGCCGGCCGTGATGGCAAATACTTAACTTCTCGTCAGATCAAAGCGCGTTTAGATCGAGAATTAATTCATAACGTTGCCCTGAGAGTCACAGAACATCAAGACTCAGACAAATTCCAAGTTTCAGGCCGTGGTGAGCTTCACTTGGGAATCTTGATTGAAACCATGCGTCGCGAAAAATATGAGCTAGCTGTTTCGAGACCTCAGGTCATCATGAAAGAAGTCGATGGCAAAATGCACGAGCCCTTCGAACATGTCTATGTCGATGTCGAAGATACATTTCAAGGCGCCGTCATGGAAAGATTGGGCGCTCGCCAAGGGGATTTGAAAAACATGGTTCCCGATGGGAAAGGCCGTGTCCGTTTGGAATACATGATGCCCTCTCGCGGTCTGATTGGCTTCCATACCGAATTTTTAACCTGCACTTGCGGAACCGGAATCATGCATCACGTGTTTGATCATTACGGCCCCGCCAAGACAGATATTCAAAACGAAAGACTACGCGGTGCTTTAATTTCTAACTGTACCGGGAAAGCCCTGGCTTATGCCCTATTTAGTACACAAGAGCGCGGGGATTTATTTATCAGCCCAGGCCTCGAAGTCTACGAAGGCATGGTGATTGGCTTGCATTCCAGGGATAACGATCTTGTTGTCAATCCGACGAAAGCAAAACAACTCACCAATATTCGTGCTTCTGGATCAGACGAAAATATTATTTTAACGCCGCCCATCAGGCATTCGCTTGAGCAAGCCTTAGAGTTTATTAACAATGATGAATTAGTTGAAGTCACGCCGCTTTCTATCAGAATTCGTAAGCGTTATTTAACAGAGTCAGACCGGAAGAAATACGGGAAATAATTTTTGAATTTTTTACGCATGAAGGGCGGCCCGCCGGCTGCCCCTACAGGATAAAACAGGGGGAAAATCTTGATACGGCCATTTTTTTTATCTTTATTTTGCCTGTTCTTTTTATCTTTCTCCGCCGTTTCCCTTTATGCAGACATGCCATCTCTTGAACAACAGCTAGGCCTTCCAGCCACTAATTCTCTAGATCCTCAAAACCAACCGCTCCCAGCTAACCAAGCTTTTCAACTTCAATCTCAAGTCTTTCCTGGCAAAGTCATTCTCCAATTTTCAATCGCCCCCAGTTATGCGCTTTATCAAAATCGCTTTGCGTTTACTTTATCTCCAGAGACAAATCCCAAAAATTCCCAAAATACTCAAACTCAAATCGGCCCCGTGAATTTTCCCTTGGGAATCACTAAAGAAGATCCCGTCTTTGGAAAACAAATTGAATATCAAAATTCTCTAACTCTCATCATTCCTATTTTGGGACCCGCTTTTCATAAACCCTTATTAGACATCGCTTATCAAGGCTGCTCGGCTCAGCTTTGCTATCCTGTTTTGCACCAAACTATTAATTTAATTCCCAATCCATCTGCGCAAAATTTAACTCAAAATTTAACTCAGAATTCTCTTCAAAATAATTCAAAAAAACAGACCATAAAATCCACAAAACCCTGGTGGTTAGCTTTAATCAGCCTATTTATTTTGGGAATCTTACTAGCCTTTACGCCCTGTATTTGGCCACTTTACCCCATCTTGTCTGGCATTATTTTGGGTCAAGAAAAAAGAACAAATTATAAAAGTTTAATTTTGTCTTTAAGTTATGTCCTCGGCATGAGTATTAGCTACGCATTTTTAGGCTGGCTGATTACAAAACTAGGCGCCAGTTTTCAAGCTGACTTTCAACGCCCTGAAGTCGTTATTGTCATAGCGCTGGTTTTAATTTTGATGGCGCTATCCATGTTCGGAATTTATTCCCTACAACTGCCTACTTTTATGCGTCACTGGGTCAGCCTCGCCGATCAAAAACTCAAAGGCGGATCGTTCTTGGGTGTATTTCTAATGGGCGTGATTTCCATCTTAGTGATCTCCCCTTGTGCTAGTGCGCCTTTGATTGCCGTGTTAAGTCTTATGATTCAGACCGGCAATACGCTCTTAGGGGCTATTTCTTTATTTATATTAGCCCTGGGCATGGGCGTTCCTTTAGTTTTAATCAGCCTAGGTTTAGGCAAATTCTTACCCAAAACGGGCCCTTGGATGCAGCGCGTTCGGCGCTTGATCGGGGTTTTGATGCTGATCATTGCGGCGTATCTATTATTCAGATTAATCCCTATGCCTTGGCTTGAGAGATCCTCTGTCCGAGTGACTAATTTACCTGCTTTAGAAGCTGAAATTCAGAAGGCCCACCCACCTGTTTTATTAGATTTTTATGCCAGCTGGTGCATAGAGTGTCGCGGCCTTGCCAGTACGTTAGATAATCCAGAACTAGAACCTTTATTAAAAAACGGGACCGTGATCCAAATTGATGTCACACAAGACACCCCCAGTTCTAATATTCTTATGAAGACTTATCATGTTTTGGGATTACCCACCCTGATTTTATTAAATAATCAAAAGCAAGAAGCCTGGCGATCTGAGGGTAATATTCCATTAGAAAAATTAAAAAATGCGCTGGTTCAAGAAGAAAAATCTTAAATAAAACAAACTATTAATATTATGCCGTGAGCATTATGTTCTGACAATTATGTATAACCCATAATGGATCAGGTATAATCACCCCCTCACAAAATCAATCAAAAAAACAGGCCAAAAAATCATGTCTCTCATGTTCCCAGCCGGACTTGCTATGGGCGAGGCGTTTTATGATCGAGTGAACGAACGTCAATTTTTAAAGAAAAATATCACTCATGGCTTACATACTGTTTTAATTGCTCCCAGAAGATTTGGAAAAACTTCCCTCATCAAAAAAACACTCGACGAAATGGAAATTTTATATTTATGGCTCGACTTCATGGCGATTACTTCTCAAGAAGAAGCTCAAATCAGATTTTTAAATCACATCGGTGAACTGGTTATAAAAATAGCAAAAACAGAAGAACGGCTTAAAAAAATTGCCCCTCAATATTTTCAACTATTTAAACCAGAGATCAGCTTGGGGATTCCTGGTTTTTTAAAAATTAGCTTTAAAGCCGACAATATCCCACAGGTCGGCATCAGTGCTGCTCTCATTAGCCTAGACCTACTGGCTCAAGCCTCAGGGATACGACTCGCCATTGTCTGTGATGAGTTTCAAGAAATTGTTGGAATAGACAAAGAAGCCACCCTCCAAGCTTCTATCAGACATGCTGCTGAACGCGCACAAGCCATTACTTATTTATTTTCAGGCAGCAAACATCGCCCCTTACGTCGCTTATTTAATGGCAAACAAAACCCACTCTACGAACTCTGCGATCAGATGACTCTTAATAGAATCTCAGAAGAAGATTATCGGGAATATTTACAACAAGAAGCTAAGAAAAAATGGGGACATCCTTTAGGCGGAGAAGTCCTTCGAAAAATTTTTTATTACACTGATTATTACCCCAAATATATCAACGCCCTCTGCGCAAAAATCTGGTTCTCTGGCTTAGAACCCACCCCAGAACTAGTAGACACCCTATGGGGAAATTATATTTTTTCTAAAAAATCAGACATCGCCGAAGAACTAGATGACCTGACCTTGAACCAAAGAAAACTTTTAAAATATTTATGCTTCAATCCCACAGAATTTCCTTTTAGTCATGAGACTTCTCTCAGATCTGGCATGCCTGCCTCGGCTATTCAAACAGCACTTCCAGTCTTACTAGACAGAGATTTAGTGATTGAACTAGAAGGCATTCACACTGTTTTAGATCCTACTTTTAGATCTTATTTTGAGATGTTTTAAATGCTAAATAATTCCCCGAAAACTCTAAAAACCTGCATCATCGTCGACCGCGATGGCGTCATTAATTTTGATTCGCCTGACTATATAAAAACCCCTGACGAATGGATCCCCATCCCTGGCAGCCTCGAAGCCATCGTAAAATTCAATCAGGCTGGTATCCCCGTTGCAATGGCGACTAATCAAGCCGGCCCGGCTCAGGGAAAATTTTCACATGAAAATTCAGAAAAAATCTTTAACAAAATGCTAGAAAATTTAAAAAATCTGGGGGGCCATTTTGATTATATAGCCCAGTGTAAACATCATCCTGAGGACCACTGTGAATGCCGAAAACCAAAACCCGGTTTACTAATAGAAATCTCCAAAAAACTAAATATTAATTTATCTAACTGTATTTTTATTGGCGATAGCTTGAAAGATATTCAAGCTGCTCAAAGTGCCGGCGTAAAACCCATCTTAGTTTTGACAGGGAATGGCTTAAAGACTCAAGAAAAATTAAAAAAAATAAATCTCTCAATAGATATTTATTTAAATCTTCAGCAGTTTTCAGAGCATTATTTTAATACCCCTAAGATCTAAGATTGACGCTCTGAACAAAGTCCTTAATCAGCTTTGGTGAGACTTCTTCCCATTGGCTCAAAGTCATACGATATAAAACTTGCCTAGAAAAAAAATGCTCTTTTGAGACTCTAGGATGATAAAAATCATCTTTGGATTCATGAGTCATTCCAAGCTTTTCCATGATGCGAATAGATTTTTTATTCAATAGAGAAGTAATCGACACTATTTCAGGTAACTTCTGTTTTGAAAAAGCCCATTGCAAAACAAAGGCTGCGGCCTCTATCGCATAACCCTTTCCCCAATGATTTCTGACTAGCTTCCAACCAACACCAACGGCAGGCGTGAAATGCGCTTTAAAATCATGAATGGTTAGTCCCACAGATCCAATGAACTCACCCGTAGATTTGAGCTCGCAAGCCCACAAACAAAAACCAAGATTTTCAAATTCTTTTCTTCTAGCAGCTATTTGATTATTACTTTCTTCAATAGTTAGAAGACCCGGGGTAAAACGCATGACTTCTTTATCTTGGTTCATCGCTGAAAATGGCTCTAAATCTTGATCTCTCCAAGGTCGTATGATCAATCGATGCGTTTTAATAGAAAATTCAGACTGGGTTTGTCCATCACTCATCAATACTTTCAATCTATGCCTATGACAGAAACACTCTGAAAATTCTTGAGAATCTCAAAGTCATTTTCCAAAATCTCATGATCATCATTCCAAGCTTCTATGCTGGCTGATATATCTCTTAATCCCTTGCATCCCGACATTTCACTTCCAATATCAACTAACCATTTTATTTTGTGCTGGCTTTTTATATTGGGAATCAGAAGCTCTTTAACAACACCAGGAATCATTGGGAAAATACCGCTTAAATAGTGCGTTTTTATTTCCATGGATAAGGGCGAATCTGGAAGCGTAAATGGGATCTGCATTTCAATTTTGAAAGCAATATCTTCGAAACCAATGCCGTATTCTTTTTTGTACATTGGCGTAACAACAGCGCCTGGACTTCTCGCAGCAATTTCTAAAAATACTATTTCACCAGAATCTTTGATAAACATTTCGTGGTGGCTGGTCCCTGTATGAAAGTCTAGGGTATCCAAAACAGATTCATTGAAAGAAAAAATTCTTTTTACAATGGGGTCCTTATTTTCCAAGGGAAAGCTAATGACTGATTTCCCAAGTTGAAAATCAAAGTTTGGGTTGGTGTACTGACAACAGACTGCAAAGAGTGTTTTGCCATTCTGACGAATGGTATCGCAATGATATAAAGTCCCAGAAATAAACTCTTCAACTTCATACTCCATATGGCTAGAAGTATTTTTTAATGCACCGCCAAGTTCTTTCAAAGAATGAATAATCTCAACCCCTGCACCACCCAATAATTTTGTTGGTTTTATTACAAAGGGCAGCTTGAATTCTGTTTTTAGATTTTCAAATAAAAGATCAATTTTACTGTCATGTTCAGAAACAAATTTCTTGTATTTTGGAAGACGAATGTTGGCTTTACCCAAAGCATCTTTCATTAAAACTTTATCTCTAAAAACCAAAGTTTGTTCAAAGCCCATGCCTGGTATCTTCAGTTCATCTCTTAGTTGGGCAGCTAAAAGAAGATTATCTTCAGACTGACAAATGACTCTAAGAAATTCAGAGTTTTTTAATTCTTCTTGAATAATTTTTTTTGCAAAAGAAAAATTTATTTTCTCAAGATGCGCGGACTCAGGCTCTGGCGAAGCTTCAATGCGTGAAAAATATTTTCCATAAAGCGCATTAAATTTTTTGAAATCATGACTTGATGTAATAGCCACTAATCTAATTTTATTTTTAGATAAATCCTCTAAGTCATAATTCATCATCTTTGTGCAGGTGTTAATAATCACTGCTGTTTTCATTGAAATCATTGAAAGCATTGAAAGTCTCCTAGTCTTAGAATTTTTTACATAAAAATAAAAGCGCAATGACGGCTGCAGTCAATCCGCTGAGATACCAAATTAAATTTCCATCATAGGCATAGACGCTCATGCCCAGCATGGGTGAGAAAAATGAAGCTAATGAAAATACCGTCTGGTAAAGCCCCATGCTCCCGCCCTTTTTTTCGCCAGAAGCGCGAAGCAACATGGCTAGCTGAGCCGGGAACAAAATAATTTCTCCAAACGTCCATAAAACACAAGAAAAAATGACTAAAAGAACATCTTTTGCCCAAGGTAATACAAGAAAACCAAGACCGATGAGTAGCACACCAGAGGCACATACAAAATTAGATTTTTTATTTTTTAATATATGCGTGATGGGGACTTGAAAAAATGCAATCAAAACGCCGCTGATGACATATAAAAAAGAAATAAAACTGGGAGTGAAATTCTGACTGTTTTTTAAGAACAAAGGATAAGTAGAAAGACTCTGGTTAAAAACAAGTAAAATAAAAAACATCAGCACTAGCAAAAAATAAAAATTAGATTGACTGACTTGGCTTTGATTATTCCCTGTGGCTTCACTCTTGGGATTTTTATTTAATTTTTGATCTTTCATAGAAAAAATAATTAAAAAAGAAATCAGAGAAGAAAAAGCATTAAAGACAAACACAAAATAAATATCTTTGCTTGCTAAAAAACCAGAAATCGCCGCACCAAAAGCCATTCCAAGATTAATAGCCACCCTTCTTAGGGCGACAATTTTTTCTAGAGATCCCTGATGCTCGCCATGTGTGATCGTCAGTATGAAGGCCGGTCTAAAAATATTGGACGAAACGCCGAAGCCACACATCAAAATAATCAATAAGAGGGGGACTTTTATGACACCCAAAGGAAAAAGTAAGAGCGCACTTGAAAGCAAACTTATTTTGCAAACTCTCAAAGGGGTTAGCCGATCACTCAATAGGCCACCCAGATAACCGCCCACAATGCTAAAAAAACCAAAAAGAGAGAGCACGATTCCAATCTCTATGACGCTGTAATGCAGCGAATTTAAATAAAGCGATAAATAAATAATGATCATTAAGCTCATGGCGTTAATAAATCCTGCGGAAAATATTCTCCAGGTCTCTTTCGAGAATCCTTTATAAGGGACCAGTAAATAATTGACGGCTTTCATCTGTGATTAATTTTCCAAAGAAATTTATTGCTATCTATTGGGCTCAGCCATTTTATTTTTAAAGTTTCGACTGTATTTGATGCGTGACCATTGTGAGCTCTCTAATAGGCGTTTTTCTTAAATAAGCATGAATATTTTCAACTGCCTCTCGAAAATAAAATCCATAGTTTTCTTCTGTGACATAACCAATATGCGGAGTTGCCAGGACATTGGGCAAGCTCCGAAATGGATGATCAAGGGGTAATGGCTCTATGTTAAATACATCCAGACCCGCACCAGCGATTTGGCCGCTTTTTAATGCGACGATCAAATCGTCTTCATTCACAATGGCTGCTCTTGAAGTATTAATCAGATAAGCACTGGGTCGCATCGTTAAAAAATCTTTCGCACCAATAAGATTTTTAGTTCTTTCGCTCAAAACCAAATGTACAGAAACAAAATCACTAGATTCTAATAAATCTTGTTTAGAGCTTGCTAAAGAAATACCGAGAGAATCTGTTTTATCTTTTGTTAAATTTTGGCTCCATGCCATAACATCCATTCCAAATGCTTTTCCAATTTTTGCAACTTGAGTGCCAATTTTACCAAGACCTAAGATACCCAGGCGTTTTCCATGCAAGCCAATACCTACCGTGCTTTGCCAAGGTCCCGACTGTCTCAACAAAAGAGATTCTTTTGTAATATGACGAGCCAGGCCAAGAATTAAAGCCCACGTATGTTCAATAGGAGGCTCCGGCAGGCTTCTTGTCCCACAAACGACGATTCCATTTCTACTCGCAAAATTAAGATCAATCGCTGCATTGCGCATTCCCGAGGTCACTAATAATTTTAACTTAGGCAATTTTGACAGAAGCTCTGCATCAAACACTGTTCGTTCACGCATCATCACTAAGATTTCTTGATCTTTAATTTTTTCTATCAACTGCGCTTGAGCTGAAGGTGGATAATAAGTGCTGATAAATTGAGTTTTTACTTGGTCTTTTAGCGATGACCAATCAGCCATTCTTTCTGCTACTTTTTGATAATCATCGAGCACAGTGCAATTAAGCATGGAAAGCCTCCTAGAACCTGGAAAAAATACATTTGCTATATGGGCTGGTTTTTTGGATGAAACTAAAGAGAGTCTTTGTAAATTTCTAATCATATTTTCGGGCGTCTTTCTGATAAAAAATAAAAATAACTTTATGCATTTATGTATTAAAAAATTTAAAAATATTACATTACATTCTGTTCAGCTTAATCCGGAGATTCGTCATGTTTACAACATGCTCGCAATATACAGAAATTACATTGACCGACAAAGAGCGTCTTAATATTGCAGAGGGCTTGTCAGATATAAAATACGACCCCAATGGCAATGATAACTACATCTGTGACGTGAGAATTTCGGCTTATAGATTCTTCCCAGAACGGGTATTGAAAATCTTTGAAAAAGAAAAAGCTTCTTGCAATCCATCCCCATGCATCGTGATTAATAACCTACCCATAGATGACAAAATATCGGGCAGTCCTTCCTTTGAAGAAACTGGTCTTTCTTATAAATCTGGAACATTAAGCGAAAATACAATCATTGCCGTTTCTTTACTTTTAGGAGAGCCCTACTCGGTTAAATTTGAGGGACTTGAGCTGGTTAATAATATTGTCCCCCACAAGAATCATTTAGATAAATATACGGGCCTTGGATCAAAAGCAGAGTTAGATCTTCATATAGAAAATTCTGCGTTGAAATTTATATTTGACGATGATTGCTCACCCTCAGGGGTCCTACTTCTTGGCTTAAGACAAGACCCAAACGCCTCTGTTAACACCTATTTTTCAGATGCTTGTTTAGCCTTAAAATTACTCGATAGTGAGACTCTAAAAATTCTAAAGTCACCCCTTTTCAATGTAAAACTCCCCTATAGATGGCGGGAAATTATGAAAAGAACAATGACAGCCAAAGTACCGCTTATCTCCGGACCCGATCATTCGCCGAGAATTCATGCTGCTTTTTATCCTGACATGGTTCACATAGATGACAAAGAGGCTCGAGCCGCCTTCGATAAGTTTTATTACGCTTTAAAGAAAGTGTCTGTCGGAATCGATATCAAACCAGGACAGTTGGTTTACGTAAATAATAGGTTTTCATTGCATGCTCGTGGCTCATTTGATCCTACTTATGATGAAAATGGATTGGGATATAGATGGCTTCAACGTACTTTTATAACGCAAGATTTATGGGCCATGCGAGATTTCAGGCTAACCGGCAGAATTTATGATCCTGGTTTAACAATGATTAAATCCATTGTTGATTTGGAAGAGCCCCTAACTGTCTCATGAAAGAGCTCATCTCGACCCTCCCATCATGCCTTCATTCAACCCAACCCTGTTTCATCTTTCCCCCTGGCAAATGCAAACCGGGATTCATCAGGCATTCTTTCCATCGGTGAATGCGCCCCCCCCATCACGACCAAAGAGGTTTTTCCTGGCGCCCTTTCTGGAAATTCTTTAGAAACAACCCGCTGGGCCTTTAATTCAAGAATCTCTTTACGCAAGGTAATCACTTGATGCCGAGTTCCCTCAACCTCTCTTCTAAAAAACTCATTAGCAGAACTAGAGGCTACTAATTCTTGCTGCGTCCGTGCCAACTCACCACGAAGACTTTGCAAAGCCTTATTCAATCCATCTCGCTCTGCTTTAAAATCTGATTTTTCTTTTTCAAATTTTTTTCTATCTGACAGGGCCTCTTTTAAAGATTGCCCAACCCTCTGGGATTCAGCTTGGACCCTTGCAAGTTCTTTACTTTTTTGATCCAGCACCTTACGCATATCTTTTAATTCTTTTTTAGAATCTGCCTCTAATACCCCTTTCCCAAAAGCAACAGCAGCCAACTCACGCCCTAGCACTCCTAATCGCTCTTCTAAAAAATCTATTCGATCCAAACGCTTTGTCGTATGCGTATCTAGCCATTTTGGACACCCTGTCACACGGAGTTGATTAAGAGGTTTCAGTCCTAAGCTTTTCAGGAAAGCAATAGACTCTAACATTCTCCCCAGTTTCGGGGAGTTACTCAGAGCCTGCAAACAGGTCGCCTCCAAAATACTTTTACTCGCCGCTTGAAGTGCCACACTCAATGCATTGACTGGATGCCGACCCCCAGTAGAAGCCATAGAAGATGGCAAGCTACTACTGACAGCCTCATAGGGACTATCCATGGTGGCCGCCAGATCCTCTTCTGACAGATAGATAGCGATCTCTCGCAGCCAATTCACACGACCTAAAAGCGCCGCTCGAAGCAATAAAGTAGAACCCTCATGAGCCCCACTGGTCTGGGTTAATAATTGATGCCACCCAATCGAATCTTCTTTTGCAAAATGCTGGGTTAACAAGTGAAATTTTTCAAAATTTTGAGCCTCATAGACTGGGCAGAGCAGCGCAAAATTCAAATACACACCTAGCTCTGAGGGAACTAGAAGGGTTCTCGCCAATATCACTTGAAAATAATCAAAACTAGGAATCACCAACGCATAGGACAGCAACGATATATTTTGTTCTGCAGGCCCATCCCTGTCATCAGGACTCACCATATGAGTTCGGTATTTTTTTTCAAAAGCCCCATCACTCTTTTTTCCTGCTGTATAGAGAATTCTAAGAACAGTTTTCTGCCCCTGAATGATAGGCGGAGGAGTCTGCTCAGCGAGTTCATAAAAAATGGGCAAATGACCTTCTTTATCTTCAGGAATTTTTGAGTCGTCCCACTCTTCTGTATCTGCTGTATCCCCAGAATCCACAGAGCCCTCAGAATCTATGACGGCAACACCTGCTCCCGAAGGACCCGAGACGTCCGAAACAGTTTTTGCATGTTCAATCAAAAGCGCACTTAACAATTTTTCCGACGGCGCCCCGGCGACAGGATTCTCTAAAACAACCTGACTAGAAGCCGCACCCGAAGTCTCTTTCTTTTTTTTCTCTTTTGGCATAGCGCCCCCTGACTTAAATTTCTAATTCCAATTAATCACCCAGATCAAAACTAAAATCCTCTGAGCTATCTCTATCAGCAGATACAGCGCCTTCCTCTGACTCAGAAGCAAATTCAAAACGAGATTTAGATCTAGTAGTCGAATAATCAACAGGGCTCTGTTTCTTTCCTAAAAGACCCTCTCTAGGCACTGGAACAACCACTGGTGAAAAACTGCTTGCCATCACAAGCGCTGAGCGACTCTGAGCCGCTGACAAGCTAGCTGACCCTGAATCTGTTTTTAGCGCTAATTTGTTCTGAAGAAATTTGACTTGTTCTTGCAAAGCCTGAATTGAAGCTCGCAGTTTTTTATTCTCACCTTCTAATTGCAAAAGATCCTTACGAACGCTACCCGCATCCTGACGGGATATTTCCAGTTCTTTTTTAGTCTTCGCCAGTTCAGCTTCTAGCCTTGAGACTCTTACTTCTGAAGCTTCTCGCTGAATTTTTTCTCGATCTAACAATCTCTGACTTTCACTTAATTTCGCCTGGGTCTGCGTTAAAAATTTATCTTTTTCTAGCAAATCTTTCTGCAATTTTTTAACTTGCTTCTGATCCCCGCTGGATACTAAATCTCTCCCAGCAGACAGTGCTGCCAAACTGGCACACAGCTTGTGTATTTCGCCCAAATATTTCGCACTCATCTCGTCATTTTCTTTTATCTGAACTTGAATCTGCTTTTCTAAATCAGCCAATCGCCCTAAAGAAACAAAATCCTCAGGATTAATCCACAAAGGAGTTGCCTGAGTTCTCACTGCTTCAAGCGGCACGAGTCCCTTGAATATTAAAAAACTAATAGATTCCATCGCACTTCGAAATTTTAGGCTCAAAAGGGCCTCTCCCAGATACTCCGAACTACTGAGCAATTCTTGCTGCGCTCGACGCAAGGCCAAATCTAAAGCATTCAACATGACAGGCCTGCGAGAGGACTCTTCAACAGAAGCCGGCTCTAAATCAGGAATCGATATGCTTAATTCCGCCGGAGATAAAAATGCTTCCATGGTATGGATCCAAGAGAATCGACCAATCCCTGCTGCACGTAAAAATAAATTCTGTCCAAGCATATCAATCGTATTTTCTGTCCAAAGCACACGCAGAACTGTGTGAGACGGTTCATCAAATTTTTCTATGAATAATTTTAATTTTTCATCACTCTCTGGAAGCCAACACGTCAGCGCATAATTTAAGTAATACCCAACATCCTCTGGCAGTTCATCAGTCTTATCTAAAACAGCTTTAAAAAAATCAAGCTCTCCAGGAACGGCCAAGGCATACCCTAGTAAAGACAAAGCGTGCACGTGAGTTTTAAAAGCTTTACCGCTAGCACCCGCAGTACCAACACTGACACTCTCTGACAAAAAACTGATGGTGAATGTGTTATAGAAATCTAAACCATTCAAAGTAGTCCCTGAGGTCAAAAATTCAGCAATGCCTCTTTTTTGTCTTAGTCTTTGCAATTCTGTTGTGTAGTCTGGAATAACCGCTAAATCAGGCAACCAATTATTGGGGCCATATTCTTTTTTAAGTTCTTCCAAAATAAGCGCTATCGCACTCTCTTGGGGTTCAGCGAATGCCCTGGGTACAAGCGCCTCTTCGGCACCTCCGCCCGCGCCTCCAGCCGCTCTCAAAGCGGATGCAGAACTCGCAGATTCTGAAGAAGAAACTACTTCTCTCTCTTTCTTACTCTTAATTTTATTTTTCTTAGGCATGCCTGACACTCCTTTAAATTTTAAATTTTTATGTTTTATGTTTTATGTTTTTTATATCGAATATCTAAATACAAATTATAAACCGACACGACCGTCGGAAAGGCGTTAGATAAAATTCCCACGGAATCATTCTTTCCGAAAATAAAATAAGACAAGAGCAATAAACTCCCCGATAAACTCATCAGCCAAAAGGCTCGATTTAATGACGGTTTTTTATTTTTTCTGGAAATATACATTTGGACAAACCAACGGCTTCCAAATAACAAAACCCCCAGGAAACCAACGATTTTCCAAGGGGTCAAAGTAAAATCAAGATGTTTAAAAAAATTCAAGAAATTAAAAAACTCTGCACTGATCATCGCGCTAATATCAAAATTCATGGGGGGTGGAACTCCGGGTTTAATCATCCGGCGCGCTATATATCATGAGGTCTCGCTGGGGACAATAATCTCTTTTAAAATCCCAATCCACTCATGCCCACTAATACTCTGGATTGAACCGACGGACGGGTTAATAAATTTTTTAAAACCCACTCTCTGACTCGATTAAAAAATGGCGAATGCGCTTGGCCCATCAGCCTAACTAATCTTTCTGAGTCATATAGAACTTTTAAATTAGCTTTATATCGATGGTCATGATACTGCTCTAAACATTGATCCATCGTCATCGCCGCCAAAGTCACTGCGTCTTCTAAGCCCATGCTGAGATCTCGACCATCCCAAGGCAAATGCTGATGTGCACAATCACCTACAAAGAAAATTCGACCATATTGGTAAGACCTTATTTGATGCGTCGTCACACGACGTTCTGTATGCCAAATAATTTCTTCTGCCTTCACCGGCTGAGGTAAAAACGTATGGGCATTCGATAAATTAGAAACAATGCGAAATAAATTATTTTTAATTCTCTGAACATAAAGCAATCCATCAGGCAATAAACAGCAAGTTGCATCGCCATAATTTAAATCTGTTTGGATATCTACAAGACTCCAATGATGCTGATATTCCGTCAGACCAAAACCAATTTTTAATTTCTGCCGAATATTCGAAAATTCCCCTTCAGCGGCAACCACGATTTTAGAAATAATCTGAGATTCAGAACCCTGTGCGTTTTTCAAATCACACGTCACTAATATTTCTTGCTGCATATGTGAAATCAAAGATGTCCCAAATTCAATCAAGACTCCATAAGATTTCAGGGCTTCTATTAAGATTTTTTCTAGCTCACTCTGGGGTAAGGCCAATAAAAATGGATATTTATGATGCAAATGTGAAAAATCCAAATCTGTAATTTTTTTATAATTCGCATTACGAATTTCTAAATGACTGATTTTATGGCCTGCCTGAATAATCTTCTCAGCAATTTGTAAAGCTTCTAATAATTCTAAAGCTCTGGCATTAAGACTCACGGACCCATTCAAAGGCGAAATCCCAGCATGGGATTCAATGATTCTCACAGACAAACCTAAACGGGCATAAGCCAATGCAGCAGCCAGTCCAGCCGGCGTGGCGCCGATGACCAGGACATCTAAAGCACTAACAGGTGGGACAAGGACGGGAGAAGACGGGTAAGATTCTGACATTAAGATCACATTTAAATGTAAATTTAAACCCAGAATAGATGAATATAAAAACATTACATATTTACATGTTTTTGACTACACCCTATTGATAACAGAACGATCCTGGAGAACCCGATGAATTTCAATCTTGACCTAGATGACAAACTGGGAATGACCCTTGCCCAATATGCTGAAAAAACAGGGATTTCTCGTAATAGTTTGATTCGAAAAGCGATAGACGATTTTATAAAAAAAAGGTGTCAAAACTGGCCTGACGAAGTATTAAATTTCAAAGGAATTCCTGACTTCCCCGCTTTTGAAGCAGACCGCTCTCAACTTTTAGATCCTCAGGATTGGTTTTAGAAGACTGGTTAGATTAATAAACCGCTGCCTCACCCAAGTTTTTCAATAAAATTAATCTTATT
The DNA here is from genome assembly GCA_947478175.1 of Thiotrichales bacterium. GTDB lineage: Bacteria > Pseudomonadota > Gammaproteobacteria > Francisellales > CACEW01 > CAMCUU01. The sequence continues at coordinate 86,039 of CANJUQ010000002.1, forward strand.
TTCCCTTCAAGATTTTTCTTATCCCGACCCATGGCTATCTGCATTTTCTCAGGAGCCAGACAATCCAATAAATTTTCTGGAATCTCTGCGGGTAATTTAAAAAATTTTAATAAATCCCTAGTTCTAGTTAAAACAACCGGATCTAATTTAAAAATTTCGATAGATTTTTCGATGGCTAAAACCATGCCCATAGACACCGCTTCGCCATGCAAGAAAACTTTGTAATCCGTCAGGGTCTCAATGGCATGGCCATAGGTATGACCCAAATTTAAATAAGCTCGAATGCCCGTTTCTTTTTCGTCGATTTCGACAATATGGCCTTTGATTTCGCAAGATCTTTGAATGATCTGAATTAAAATTTCTGGATCTCTGGCCAAAATTTTTTCTTTATTTTTTTCGAGAAACTCAAAAAAATTTGCATCCGCAATCAGGCCGTATTTAATTACTTCGGCTAATCCTGCGTAATATTCTCGATCTGGAAGTGTCTTCAAAGTTTGGACATCAATTAAAACCATTTTTGGCTGATAAAAACTTCCAATCATGTTTTTACCCAAAGAATGATTAATGGCCGTTTTTCCACCGATCGATGAATCCACCTGGGCTAACAAAGTCGTCGGGATTTGAATATACGGAATACCCCGTTGATATAAACTTGCCGCTAGGCCAGTGATATCGCCAATCACCCCACCCCCTAAAGCAATCAAAAGCGTATTTCGGGGCATCGCAGCTGAAAGTAAGGCTGTAAAAATCTGATTGAGAGAATCCCAGTTTTTAGCGCTCTCACCGTCTGGTAAAATCACAGAGATTATTTTTTTATTATTATTTTTATGACCTAGCTCAAAAAAAATTTGAAGTTTGGGTAAATAAAGTTTTGAAACAGATTCTGAAGTCACAACGCAAATATAATTAGCTGCAGGAATTAAATCTAAAAAATTTGGCTGGTCTAATAAATAATCTTGAATATGGATGGGATAAGAATGCTGACCCAGATTAATTTTAAGAGAAACAAACAGGGAAACAGACATGCCTTAAAACTCATCCTCTTCGAGCATTTTGATAATCGTATTCGCGACAGATCTAACCGTCCCCGCATCCGTATCAACAATCAAATCTGCAATTTCAGCATAAAGAGGCTCTCGCTCTCCGGCTAACTCAATAATTTTTTCACGACGATCTTCGACTTGTAATAACGGCCGGCGCGTATCTTTTTCAGTCCGCTCAACTTGTTGATCAATCGTTGCACGAAGATAAACAACAGTTCCACGCGCACTGAGTTTTTCACGACTTTTTTGGGATAAAACAGCGCCACCGCCCGTTGCCAAAACAATGCCCGATTTTTCTGTGAGTTCTTCGATCATTTTTTGTTCGCGAATTCTGAATTGATCTTCGCCTTCAATATCAAAAATCCAATCGATACTGGTACCGCAACGTTCTTCAATCTCACGATCCGAATCATGAAATTGCATTTTTAATAAATCAGCTAACTGACGTCCGATGGTGCTTTTACCAGCGCCCATAGGCCCAATTAAAAAAATATTGCGTGACTTCATCATGGTGTCTGTGATTCTCGCTTTTGTTAAAAATTTAATATTAAAAATATGAAAGAGCTTCAGATAAAACTGACTTGCCTTTTGAATTAAGACCCTCATCAAACCAATGCTTCAAGAGCAATTAGTCATGAATTAGTCACGAGGTCCGGCTTTCAGCGGGCGGGGATTATAGACAGATCTGTTTAATTTTCATACGGATAAAAATAGGGTCAAAATCAATCCAAATCAGGATTAATTTTTATTCCTTCACTCGCGACAAATATTCGCCATTGCGAGTATCAATCTTTAAAACATCCCCTTCGCTAATAAACAAAGGAACTTTGACAACAGCGCCCGTTTCTAATTTTGCAGGTTTTGATCCTCCACCTGACGTATCACCTTTCAAACCGGGATCAGTCTCAACGACTTTCAGGTTCACAAAATTAGGCGGAACCACACATAGCGGCTTACCATTCCAAAGGGTCAAACCACATTCGTCTTGCTCTTTGAGCCATTTCTTTGTGTCACTGACTGCCTCAGCACCGACCTGATACTGCTCAAAAGATTCGGCCTGCATAAAATGAAAAAACTCACCGTCAAAATATAAATACTGAACATTGAGGGTCTCGACATCCGCCATCTCAAACGTATCGCCGGATTTAAACGTCCGATCAATCACACGCCCATGAAGCAAATTACGAATTTTGACCCGATTAAAAGCCTGGCCTTTACCTGGTTTTACAAATTCGTTTTCTAAAATTTCATAAGGTTGGTTATCTAAAAGCAGTTTGATACCACCTTTAAATTCGTTAGTTGAGATCATGGACATAGTTTTATTCTCTTATTTAAGTTTTAATTTTTTAAGTTATGTGAATTATTTAAGTTATTTAAATTTTGGGTTACTCAGGTTTCATATGGGGGAAGAAAATCACATCTCGAATTGACGGCGCATTGGTAAATAGCATGACTAAACGGTCAATCCCGATGCCTTCTCCGGCCGTCGGCGGCAAACCATATTCCAAAGCTCGGACATAATCTGCGTCATAAAACATCGCTTCTTCATCCCCAGCTTCATGAGCTTTGACTTGCTCTTGGAATCTTTCCGCTTGATCTTCAGGGTCGTTTAGCTCTGAAAAACCATTCGCGATCTCTCTTCCGCCCATGAAAAATTCAAAACGATCGGTAATAAAACCATCCTGATCATTCCGCCTCGCTAACGGCGAGACTTCTGCGGGATATTCCGTAATAAACGTCGGCTGAATTAAATTAGATTCAACGGTCTTTTCAAAAATCTCAATCTGGACTTTACCCAAACCTTCTGAGCCTTTTAAAGCTATTCCTAATTTTTTAGCAATCGCTTTGGCTTTTTCAAAATCTTTCAGATCTTCTAGTTTTAATTCAGGGTTAAAAAATAAAATCGACTCCAGAACACTCATGCGAGTAAACGGCTTGGATAAATCAAACTCGGTCCCTTGATAATTCAAAATCAAATGGCCATTTACTTCTTGAGCCAAGAATTTAAATAATCTTTCAGTCAGATCCATCATGTATTGATAGTCTTGATAGGCACAGTAAAACTCACACATGGTGAATTCTGGATTATGTCTTGTCGACAAGCCTTCGTTCCTGAAGTTTCTATTGATCTCAAACACTCTTTCAAAACCGCCGACAACTAATCTTTTTAGATATAACTCTGGAGCAATTCTTAAATACATTTCGAGATTCAAACTGTTATGAAACGTCTTAAACGGCTTGGCACTCGCACCGCCAGGAATTACCTGCATCATGGGTGTTTCGACTTCCATATAATTCTCAGCCATTAAGAATCTTCTAACACCATCGACTATTTGAGATCTAATTTTAAAAACCCGACGGCTTTCTTCGTTAACAATTAAATCCACATAACGTTGACGGTATCTAATTTCTGTATCTGATAAACCATGAAACTTATCAGGCAACGGTCTCATCGATTTAGTTAATAACTGGACCGACGTCGCATGAAGGCTGAGTTCCCCCGTATTGGTTCTAAACGGATGGCCTTCGATGCCAATAATGTCGCCAATATCCCAATGTTTAAAATCGTCATAAATCCCTTCTGGGAGATCGTTCTGACGCAAATAAGCCTGAATCTTCCCAACACCGTCCATCAATGTCACAAAGCTGGCTTTACCCATGACTCTACGAAGCACAATTCGACCGGCAATCTTAAAGCTGGGCTTAGGATTTAAGGCTTCTAAATTTTCTTTAGACATTTCGCCATAAGCTTGATTTAAAGCGGCTGAATCCGAGTTTTTAAAAAAATTATTAGGAAACGCTGCCTGGCCCTTTTGAGCTGCCGCCTGCCGTAAAGTATCTAATTTTTCTTTCCGAACTTGCATTAACTCGCTTTCGCTGAGTACGGGTGTTTGAGCCCCTTGCGTCGCTTCTATCATGTGTTTTAAAAACCCCAGCCAAAAAAAGGGCGCAATAGTAATCAGTTTTGGGGCCAAGTGCTACTTCAAGTTTGGCTTAGTTGGGCCGGCTATTTTTTACGGTAACGCGTATTTCTTGTCTGGCCAATTCTTTCTAAGAGCCCTTTTTCAACCCAACCGCTTAGTTTTCGTAGCGCGGTCGATTTTGAAATAGAAAGCACTGGCATAACATCTGAAATCGAAACCTCAGGGCTACGTCCCAACAAATCCAGCATCTGATCAAACTCAGAAACCCCTATTTCAGACTTTAATTTTTCTTGTGTTGCTAACCGCTGATTTGATGGGCGGGGCAAAATACATTTAACAAAATTTTCTCCATTAAAAATTTTAGGAACATCCAACCCATTTTTTTCATACGCATCAAAAACAGTAATAAACCCAGTCCCCATCTTTTCTATGTACCCAACTTCTCTCATGATTTTGCAGATGCCAGGATTTCTCAAATAAGTAATGCCTGATTTTAAGTTCTCAACACTCAAAGGCCCTGGAAATGACCCAGGGCTAAAAAATTCCAACCGATCATCATAAATTGCAATTTTGGCTGGGGCTTTCAGGGCATAGCTTCGATGAATGATCATGTTTAATAGCACTTCTCGAATGGCGATCTCTGGGATCTCCAATTTCTCAGTCCGTTGTAATCCCTGAATGGTAAATGAACGGTACAAGCGACTCGAAATAAAAGCACTGGCCTGTTTAAATTGATTAAACAGCGTCCCTTCACAATCCACGGTCGCAATGACTTCCCGACCGTCTATTCCACTAAAATGCGAACAGATAATCATGGCTTCTGAGAAAAATTCTTGGGGATTTTTTCCAAACAAAAGCAAGCCCAAAACCGTCGGATAGCTCCGTGCTTGGTCTTGCACCAAAATCCGATAAGACCGCAGGGTCAGCTCATCTAAAACAAAATCTCTGGCATTTTTTCTGTTTTTTAAGAAGGTTTCGATCGCTGAGAGATCTAGATATTTTTCCCAGTCCGCCTGAAAAACAGGCAGGCTTTCATAATCAAACCCTTTTGATTTCCAAGTTAGTTCATCAATCATTTCAGGGCTCGCTCGCAAGGTATGCCGACCCAACCGAACAAACACACCCTTTTGAAAACCTTCTGATCGTTTGAAATAAGGCTTATTCATGCCCTCTGATACTTCAATAATTAAAACCGATTGCTCCCCAAAGCGCTGGGCGTAGACCCGGGGAAGCACGTGAGGGGAACATGAATCTGCAATAGATTTATCGATTGATTCCATCAGGTTTTCTATTTCAGAATCAGACAATCCAATAATTTCTCGATTATCGGCAACGCCTAAAACCAATTTCCCACCATGGGTATTACAAAAACCAATCATTGTTTTGACAATTTGATCATTTTTGGGAGTTTCTCTTTTGAGTTCTATCAAATTTGATTCCGCTTCTGGGTAACGCATATCTTTTGCTCCAAATTTTTAAAACCGCCTTTCGATTCATTTTTCGGTTCATATTCGCGTCAATATTATAAATATGAAGCGTATGAAGCAAATAAGTAATATAAAAATAAAATTAATATCAATATTTTCAATATCTTGATTTTTAATTCTTAAATCATTCAAATCAAAACCCCATCAGATTTAAAAAAACACTGATCTCTAACTCAATTTTTAATAATTCGATTTTGATATTTTGATTATTGATGGACTCCCCCACCCTAAAAGCAGATAATCTCGCCGCTTTTTTGGCCAGACAATCTCAATAATCCAGAAAAAATCCAGATAACAGGGACTGAATTCATGCAAGACAGCAGAGAAGATAAAGAAGATGAAGACCAAAACAAAATGATCATCATTGGCATCGCAGGGGCTTCAGGGTCTGGTAAAAGTTTAATTTCAAAAACCATCGTTAACGAACTTGGCTCTAGCCGCGTCGCCGTTGTTTCAGAAGATGCTTATTACAAAGATTTATCCCATTTACCCTACGAAGAACGTGCCCAAGTTAACTTTGACCATCCGGATTCGATTGACCATGAGCTACTTTATGAGCACCTCAAAAGACTCCAGGCTGGCGAAGAAGTCCAAATGCCTGTGTATGATTATTTAACCCATACGAGATCCATTGAAACGGTTACTTTAAATAAAGCCGTCAGAATCATTGTGCTCGAAGGGATTTTATTATTCACCGATCCGAATCTCAGACACATTATGGACATTCGCATCTTTGTCGATACACCGCCTGATATTTGCTTTATTCGACGCCTGCTTCGAGACACGAAAGATCGTGGTAGAACCATGGATTCCGTCATTGATCAATATCAAAAAACCGTCAGGCCCATGTTTTTACAATTTATTGAACCCTCAAAACGCTACGCGGATCTCATTGTCCCCCATGGCGGCAAAAACAGAATCGCCATCGATATGATCAAAGCCAAAATGCGTGAAATGTTAGGAGCCCCATAACCATGGCCCGTGCGGTGATCTTAATGATGGATTCTTTCGGCGTTGGTGAAGCCAAAGACGCTGCAAAATTTGGAGATACAGGCGCAAATACTCTAGGCAGCATTCTCAAAACTACTCAAATTAAATTACCTAATTTAGCCCGATTAGGCCTGGAAAAAATCGCCGAAAGATCCCAAAAAAATCCAGGGCCCTTGGCTTATTCTTTAGGCTATAACGGCCCCATCGAAGCGGCTTATGGATTTGCTGATGAAATTAGCTTTGGCAAAGACACCCCCTCCGGGCATTGGGAAATGGCGGGTCTGCCGGTCTGTTATGACTGGGGTTATTTTAAAAATTTAAAAAATTCTTTTCCTGAAAAATTACTTGAAGATTTTATTCGTGAAGCCAAACTTCCTGGCGTTTTAGGCAACTGTCATGCGTCAGGAACAGAAATTATTAAAGACCTGGGAGACCTGCATGTTCAAACAGGCCAACCCATTGTTTACACCTCTGCAGATAGTGTTTTTCAAATTGCTGCTCATGAAGAAAGCTTTGGCTTAGAAAGACTCTATGAGATTTGCCATATCGCTCGAAAACTCGTCGATGAATACAATATTGGACGCGTCATCGCTCGGCCATTTATTGGGACCTCTGGGCATTACCAAAGAACCTCTCATCGCCATGACTATGCAACGCCTCCTCATGAAAAAACTTTATTGGATTATCTAATTGACGCAGGTCACAAAGTCATTGCGATTGGCAAGATCGCCGATATTTATGCACATCATGGGATTTCCCAAGAGATTCTTTCTGAAGATAACAATTCACTTTTTTCAGAGACTCTTAAAGCTTTTAGATCAGCCCCTGACAAAACTTTAGTCTTTACAAACTTTGTCGATTTTGATTCGAAATATGGCCATCGCCGAGATCCTCAGGGCTATGCCAAAGCTTTAAAAGAATTCGATGACAGACTCCCCGAAATAGAAAAACTATTAGGCCCTGATGATCTTTTATTAATTACTGCCGATCATGGCTGCGACCCTTTATTTCCAGGCTCTGATCACACCCGTGAAAGAGTGCCCATTATATTTAAAGGCCAGTCCATCCAACCTCAGTATTTAGGCCATTCGGAATGTTTTTCGGATATGGGCCAAACATTGGCAAAACATTTTGGAATCAAACCATTAGAACATGGGAAAATATTAGGGGACTATAAACAATGATTATCAGCACTCGCGTCGAACAACTTCGTCAACTCATGCGTTCTCACGGCATTGATTTTTACTATGTGCCTTCTTCCGATGCTCACCAAAATGAATATGTCCCCGAGTGCTGGCAACGTCGTCCTTGGATCAGTGGTTTTACAGGCTCAGCAGGAGATGTCTTAGTTGGTTTGAATCAAGCTTATTTGTGGACCGATGGTCGTTATTTTTTACAAGCAGAAACCGAGCTAGATCCTCAGACTTATCAGCTCATGAAACGCCAACAAGGCTCTGGAAATTCTTTTTTTGATTTTATTTCCCAGCAGCCTAAACACACGAAACTCGGCGTAGACCCTCAAACTTTGAGCACTCAAGAAGCTGGGAAATTAGAACAAATCTTAAAAGACATAGAAGGCGAATTAATTTCTATTGATCAAAATCTAATTAGCCAGATTCAAACCCCAGCGCTTTCTTTACCTAAAAATCCCGTCCGCTTAGCTGATTTAAAAACCGCAGGGCAATCCGCCCATGAAAAAATCCAAAATATTCAAACCATTTTAAAAGCTGAACATATCGACCATTTGATTATTAATACTTTGGATTCGATTGCTTGGTTATTAAATATTAGAGGCCATGATATTGCGTTTAATCCTTTGGTTTTAAGCTATCTAATAATCGACCAAGATAAAATTCACTGGTTTGTAGATCTAAACAAACTTAGCCCTGAATTATTAATTTATTGCCAAGCTGAACAGATCTCCGCCCATGCCTATGAAAACTTTGGGCCTGTTTTAAAACATCTGACCGGCCATGTGTGGATCGACCCTGCGTCGGCCAGTGTTTGGATTAAAAATTCACTGAAAAACGCCCGCGTGCTAATTCAGAAAAAATCACCCATAGAATTACTGAAAGCCTGTAAAAATCTTTCTGAAATAAACGGATTCCAAGAAGCCCATATCAAAGACGCAGTGTCTTTAATTAACTTTTTCTACTGGCTTGAAAAAAATCAAAATTGGAAAAATCTGACTGAATATTCTGTCGGTCAAAAACTTTTAGAATTCAGATCTCAAGATCAAAATTTCGAAGGCCCTAGTTTTGACACCATTGCCGGCTATGGAACTAACAGTGCTGTGATTCACTATCGAGCTCAAGAAAATTCCGCGAAAAAATTATCAGATCAAAATTTATTTTTATTAGATTCCGGTGGGCAATATCCCCAAGGAACCACGGATATTACGCGCGTGTTTCATTTTGGAGTCCCAACGACTGACCAGAAAAAACATTACACCTTGGTTTTAAAAGGCCATTTAGCTTTGGCTAGAGCTGTCTTTGTTCAGGGGACCACGGGGATGCATTTAGATACCCTAGCGAGACAGTTTTTATGGGAAGCCGGCTTAGATTTCTTACACGGAACGGGCCATGGCGTAGGCTGTAATCTTTGTGTTCACGAAGGCCCTCAAAGAATCTCTCCCGCTTTTAATACTCAAGCTTTATTACCTGGCATGGTGGTCAGCAATGAACCAGGGGTCTATTTCCCAGGAAACTATGGCATTCGAATTGAAAATCTTTGCGTGGTGAAAGAAAAATTCCCGAAAGATTCTCACGGCATTGGCGTGGGGCCATTCTTAGGCTTTGAAGATTTAACTCTGGTTCCCTATAGCCAGAATTTAATTGATTTTAATTTATTAAATCCCCAAGAAATTTCTCAAATTAATCAATATCACCAAAGGGTTTTAAATACAGTTGGACCGAGATTAAAGCCTGAAGTTAAAGCCTGGTTGGAATCAAAAATTTAAGCCCACACTGTCTTGATCTTAATTTTTAAAGCTTCTTCCAAATGCTCTGGAATATTTGAAAGATCAATCAATCTTTGATTTCTTTCAAAATGGTTTTGAATCTTTCCACCAGCTGGATGGGGTTGATCGAACATCTTTTGGCGTTCTTGTTCGTTTTCAAAAATAAGCTTTAAGCGCTTAGTTAAAACTCGAGGATAAGCTGAAGGGATATTATCTCCGCGATCGCCCCGAATGCATTTAAGAAATAAATCAAATTTAACGTTCTGAGCCGGACGCCTATAAGTCTGGGTTCTGGGATCAAAAAGCCAAACTTGGTCATTCATCAGCTGCTCAAAATCTTTGTCTGAACTGACAATAATTTTATGGCCCGGTAAATATTGCGTCAGGGCATAGATGACATCGTCAGCTTCACAGCCGTCATGCTCTAAGCAGTGCTTAATATGTTTTGTTTTGTAATGCCCAATCGCCCGCCTCACTAAGCGCTTGAGGGTGTCCTCTTGGCGATGGGCTTTATAGTCGGGAAAAATATCTTTTCGCCAATAACTCGAAGCATCACAGGCAAAAATAAAACGATCGGGAGAAAACATGCGATACCAAGTTCGCATATAAACCGCCGCACGTTCGGCGAGTTCTTCGGCAGCGGAATCATTATCAACCAAGGGATCTTGTCGGTAGCCACTTAGATACATGATGTTAGAGAGATCAAAAATAAGAGTGCGCATCAGTTCTTTCTCACCACCCCATGACTTGTTTTACAAACGGGACGGTGACTTTCCGATGATGATGGATCGAAGCTTGTTTTAATTTTTTCATGATTTCGCCTAAAGACGCCATGTCTCGTTTAGAACGATGCAATAAAAATTCACCGACTTCTTGTGGGAACACCATGCCAATTTCATGCGCTTGTCTTTGTAAAACACTTAAAGCATCCACACCCACTAACGACTCAACTTTAAGACTCAAGCTCCAGGCCAATCTCGAAGTCAGATCACTTAAGGCAAAATTGAGATGGACTGGTAACTGGGTTCCGGCCATTAAGACTCTCGTTCCCCGAATAAAGCTGGCGTTATAAAGATGAAATAAAGCTTCTTCCCATTTGAGATCCCCGGCGATGGCGTCGACATCGTCTAAACAAATTAAAGAAAGCGTCTCTAAGTTATGCAGCATCTCTTCGTGATAGTCCGAGCGATCTTTCAGGCTGACATAAATGGCTGATTCATGACGCTTCATGACTTCAACACAAGCGCCTTGTAACAAATGTGTTTTGCCAGCACCCTTAGGGCCATAGAGATAAACAAACCGCTCGCCTTCCCAATGAAGTAAGCGCTGGAGATGTAATAAAACATTCTCGTTTTTTTTGGGATAGAAATTATCCAATCCTACTGAAGGCTCAAGTTCTAAACCGAGCGACAGCTGCATGGAGATATCTTCTGTCAGAGTCAAAACTCAGTCACCGGTAGGCAAAAATGGGGGGCGATGATACCATGATTCGCTCTGTTTTCACCCTGAGCTTTTACTTTGAAAAGTCTCCCCTCTTTCTCCCGTCCTCGATATTGGGTTTTGGCCCTTTTACTCTTAATCATTTTTTTATCTGTGATTGCCCGATTGATTTATTTAACTTATGGCAATCGCGATTTTTTGATAAACCACGCGATCTCCCAGTCCATTCATAAGCATATTCTCCCCGCAGATCGTGGGATAATTTATGATCGTAACGGCATTGCTTTAGCGATTAGTACGCCCGTCGATAATATTGTTCTAGATCCTAAAGTCTTTGTTCAAGATCCCAGTAAATTTGAGTTATTAACGCAAGTCCCCTGTTTAAATTTATCTATGACAAATCTGCTGACTATTTTAAAAAATAACTCCAATAGCGTTTTTTATTACATTGCGAAACAAGTCCCACCCAACTGCGCCGATCAAATAACGGATTTAAGACTGGCGGGTGTTTATGCCGAACTCCAACAAAAAAGCTTTTATCCCATTGGCCCGGCTTTGGCTCAGCTAGTTGGATTTACCAATGATGCTAATCAAGGCGCTTCAGGCTTAGAGCTTTCTCTTAACTCACAACTCCAGGGAACCAGCGGTTTAGCCTGGGTCGAAGAAGATGGCATGGGACGTATTTTAAAAATTAAACAAATTATTCGTCCGCCCGTTCATGGCCAAGATGTGACGCTCAGTATTGATAGCCGTTTACAAACGATTGCCTATGAAGCTCTGAAAGAAAAAATAACTGAAACCCAGGCAGATTCAGGATCTTTAGTGGCTATAGATGTCAAAACAGGGGAAGTTTTAGCTGCTGTGGCTTACCCAAGCTTTAATCCCAATGACCCGAATGATCGCGTGGGCAGCAAAGTTAAAAATTTAGTCTTTACAGATGCTTTTGAACCGGGCTCAACCATGAAAGTTTTAACCTTGGCAGCAGGACTCGAAAGTGGGTTATTTACACCCGATACACCGATTAATACTTCGCCCGGTCGAATTATGGTGGGAGGCCATCAAATTCATGATGACAGTGATTATGGCCAACTGACCATGACGTCTGTTTTGACTAAATCTTCCAATATTGGCGCATCCAAAATAGCCCTCGCGATTCCTCACCAATTATTATTTGATCAAATCGAAAAAGCTGGTTTTGGAATACCGCCAACCACTCAATTCCCTGGAGCGACGGGGGGAATTCTTCACTCGGTCGATCATATGGGTGATTTTGAATATGCGACCATGAGCTTTGGCTATGCCATCTCAGCGTCTTTATTACAAATGGCCAAAGTCTATGCAGCCATTGCTAACGGCGGGATCATTCATACGCCTAGCTTATTAAAACTAACCCAACCGCCCGTTGATTCTCGCCTGATGCCAGCAGCCGTCGCTGCTCAGCTCATGGTCATGTTGCATACCGTTGTCAGTTTCCAAGGAACAGGCTTACTGGCCAATATTCCTGGCTATCAAGTCGCAGGAAAAACAGGAACAGCGCATTTGATTGGCGACAAGGGTCTGTATGTCAATCATTACAACGCCATCTTTATTGGCATTGCACCGTATCAAAATCCGCGTGTTGTCATTGCCGTGAGAATTCAGAATCCGAAAGGCCATTTCAATTCTTTCGGAGGCGTCTCTGGCGCACCTATTTTCGCCAAAACCGCATCGGCTGCGATGGCTTTGTTAAATGTCCCACCCACAGAACCTCAAGTGGATATCGATTTCTTTAAGAAAGAACATACGTTCTTGCAGCAGATTATTAATGCCTAAAAATAATTTCAAAAAATAAAATCACGAAATTGGAACCAGTTTTGTGGAAAAAATCACGTTTTAGGAACATAACTCATCCTAATGAGTAAAAAATGACATCGACATGCTGTAAATTACAGCATGCTCATGTCATAATTTACATGTCTCGCTAGTTATTTCAGCAGGTACATAAGTAATGCGTCCCATCTCTGAATTATTGATTGAATCTCTTGGTTTTTTTCCAGCTGTTTTACTTTTGGGTGCCAGGCAAATCGGCAAATCAACACTTGCCAAAGAATTAATTTCACAAAAAATCTTAGATCAATACGTTACTTTGGATGATTTAACGACACTCTCAGCCTTCAAAGCAGACCCCGATGGCACACTGGCTTCTTTTACCAATCGAATTGCTCTTGATGAGATACAGCGTGTGCCTGATTTGATGCGAGCCTTGAAAAAAAACATTGATGAAAATCGCCAGAACGGCCGTTTTTTACTGACCGGTTCCACCAATGTCCTGTCACATCCTGAGGTCACTGAAAGCCTCACAGGACGATTAGATATATTCATTCTCGAGGGTTTGGGTATTGCAGAATTAAATAATCGACCCAGTCCACGAGCTTTAAAAATCTTGCTACAAGAATCTGTAGAAAGTTTTACAAATCACTTAATCCAATCATCGAAAGAAATCCCTCCATTAAGACCAGCTGATCTATGGGAAGCTATTTTTTTTGGCGGCTACCCAGAAATTGCTTTGGCTAAAAATATTAATTTTAAAGAACGTTATTTTCAGGCCTATCAAACCACTTACATTGAAAAAGATGTTCGAGATCTTTCCAAGGGAATCGATATTGTCCAATTTGCTCAAGTGGCTAAAGCCTTTTTTATTCAGTCAGGCAAGTTAATCAATTTTTCCAACATGGCTAATGACCTGCAGTTAGATCAAAGATCCATCAAACGCTATTCAGAGCTTTTAGAGGCCACTTTCCAAATTGTATTTTTACAACCCTGGTCTCGTAACACGCTTAAAAGAATCATCAAAACACCCAAGGTTTATGCCAAAGACTCTGGCTTCATGAGCTTTATTCATCGTGTTTTATCACCCGAAAACTTACCAGAATCTTCCTGTTTTGGCGAAGCGCTTGAGACTTTTGTTTTTACAGAATTACGAAAACAAACCCAAATGATTCCAGGGCTCTCTACTTATTTTTATCGAACCCACCTGGGAAAAGAGGTCGATTTTGTTTTGGAATATGGCGAAAAATTAATTGGCCTTGAACTAAAAGCCGCTACTAGCGTCAATGCAAAAGATTTTGCAGGGCTTCAGGATCTAGAAGAAGCTAATCAGGGAAAACTAGAATTAGGCATTGTTTTATACCAAGGCACCGAAATCCTCCCTTTTGGAAAAAACAAATTAGCGGTGCCTCTTAAATATTTTCTATTTGCATAAAAAAAAATTTAATTTTTCGACAAAACAACCCAATAAATCCCAACAATCAAAACCATCAAACCCGCATCCACGCTCAAAATCGGCAAAGCGTTTTTAAGTGGAATCAAAGTCACCAGAAAGCTCATCAAGCTAGTAATGGTCATATTAATTAAATACATGACCGCCGTAGCTGTCCCTTGAATATGTCTAAACAAAGTCATCCCTTTGCCCATGGACAGGGGAAATAAAAAACCACAGCACCCAAAAGTCACCAAGCTTATAAAAATCATTAATATTAAATTCAAATCTTGAGACAAATCTTTAATAAAAAACCCGGCTAATAAACCCAACATTACAACCACAAAAACAACATGAATAACTCCAAAAAAAATCTGCCTGGGTTGTTTCTTTTTTAATAAATAGCGACATAAAAAAGTCGCAGCCAAAAAACAACAGCCTAATAACAAAGCCAAATGCCCAAAGAAAATCGATGTATGCCCCAGCACGGTTTGAATTAAAAATGGCCCAAGGGTTTGAAACGTAATAATCAAGGCATAAGCCAGGCCCATTAAAACCGCCAACATCACAAATAATGGATTCGAGAGCACTTCTTTCATATTTTTTCGAATGGTTTTGACATTCAACGGCTGCAAATGATGATGCGTCTCAGGAATGATTTTCCAAACAATCACTAAACCCAAAAAAGCAACGATCGCAAAAAAATAAAACCCTGCTTTCCAGCCAAAATAAAATTGCAAATAGCCCCCTATCACCGGCCCTATGACAGGCCCTAGCCCCCACATGGTCCCAATTAAAGTCCCCATATGAACTAGGCGTTCTGCAGGCAAAATATCTGACAAAACTGCACGAATTAACACGGCAAATCCGCCCAAAGTCACACCCTGGAAAAAACGCATGGTTAATAAAAAATCCATGTTGGGAAATAATGCCGGCAAAAGACTACAAAGAACAAAACCGATTAACATGCCGCGAATTAAAAGCTTTCGACCCCATGCGTCAGTCAAAAACCCCGTTAAAAAATTACCGAGGCCATATCCCAAAATATAAATAGAAACCAAATCCCCAGAAATTTTATTAGACACATGAAAATATTGAGCGATGGGAGGCAGAGACGGCGCAATCAAATCAATGGCAAAACCGACCAGCGGCATTAAGAATAAGAGAACCCAAACAATCAAACGAGTATTCAACGGGGTTTCTAATTTTTGAGAAGATTTCAGGGAAGCTATCGACATGATTCAACCTCATGTATTTTTCTAAGTGTTTTAAAACAGGCAACAACTTGGAATACAAAACTCCTTTCGTCAATTTAATCTTGTACATACCGACTCTGATCAGTACCCTAGCGTCCGTTTTTAATCCACAGGAGGAAATCTAACCATGTCTTTTACCTTACCTGCCCTACCTTATGCCAAAGATGCTTTAGTACCCCATATCAGTGCTGAAACCCTGGAATATCACTACGGCAAGCACCATCAGGCTTATTTAAATAATCTCAATAATTTAATCCCCGGCTCACCCTTTGAAAAATTATCACTAGAAGAAATCCTCTTGAAATCTTCAGGCGCTATTTTTAATAACTCAGCCCAAGTCTGGAACCATACGTTTTACTGGGAAAGCTTAAGCCCCAATGGCGGTCATGCCCCTAAAGGCCAACTCGCCGATGCGATTAATCAAACCTTCGGTTCTTTCGAAAAATTCAAAGAAGCTTTTACACAGAAAGCAACGACAAATTTTGGTTCAGGTTGGACCTGGTTAGTTAAAAATAAATCAGGCCAATTAGAAATTATCAATACTTCGAATGCTGCGAATCCTATGACCGACGGACACAAACCACTCATTACTTGTGATGTCTGGGAACATGCGTATTACATTGATTATCGCAATGCGCGTCCTAAATATGTCGAAGCATTTTTTGCCTTGGCCAACTGGGCTTTTGCGGAGAAAAATTTCGAGGCATAAATAAACAATCAATTAAATAAAATTAAATTAAATTAAATTAAATTAAAAAAAGGATCCCTCATGTCAGGCATGACTCCAGAACAAATGTTTCTTCATTTCGAAAATTATTCTTTAAAAAAACTCAAAAAAATTCTCACCCCAATACATCTTCAATATAAAGCCCCCTGGGGAACCACTCTCTTACATCTGGCAGCGATGCGAGATAAAGCAGACGAGGGTCCTGAGATTCTGAAATATTTAATTAAATTAGGCGGGGCAAGTTTAAATTTAAATATTCGCAATAATTACGGCACCAGCCCCTATTGGGCCGCCAAATTCCTGGGATGCGAAAGCCAAGCGGCTTATTTATATCAACAAGGTGCTGACCCTGAATTCAAGCTGGCTCCTCCACCTCTGCGGACAACTCCCCTTAAAACACTTCGAACTCCTCCTCTTCCGACTATTCCAGAAGACTTTTCTGAAGAATTTTCTAATAAAAGCACTGCTTTTAAGCAATATCTCAAAAAAAATCCTTCGCCTACTTCTATTGCTCAGAGCTCCCCCTCCAGCGTGACTGCCTGTTGAAACCCTCCAAAGGGTCGCCTAGGCTCGGGCCTTCTTTTTCAGATTGTCAAAAATAAGTCCCTTTGGAGATTTCCCATGTTTAAAAAAATGTTTAAAAAATCTTGTTTCGCCCTGTTATTGACCAGCATTCAGCTTTCTGGTTTTGCATTAACCAACCAAGAGATTTTTGCGGGAACGCTCATGGGACAAGGATCAGGGACCTCTACGCCCACAACTGGAGCTACAGTTTCTCAGAATCAACCCACCTGGCGATGCATCGCAAAAAGCGCTTTGGGAGGCCCTCAATTTCAAGTCACTCATCAGGGAACCCAACAGTGGGTCAGCCAACAGGCTATGTCCCAATGTCAAAACAACCCAACCAGTACTAACCCCTATGCGAACCCCAGCTGCACAGCCACTTGTACCCTCGTGAGCGGCAGCACGACTTATCAAGCGACAAGCTATAAGCCCACTGCCTACCAAAATAATTCCTACCAAGCTCCCGCCTATAATCCCAATGGTGCCATTACCCCACCTGAAAAAACCAATACTGGAAATAATACTGCCTCAGGACAATCCAACCAGACCACCCCTCTTCCACCTAAGCCTTATCAAGCCATCGTCGCTGCTCCTAATTCAGCCAAAATAGCCACAAACTCAGCCACCACCCCGCAATCCCAGCCCTCTTCTAATCCCTCAACGACTTCTTACAGCAATCCTTATCAACAAGTCATGGGCAGTGGGAATTAAAGAAATAATTAGAGAAATAACAGTAGTGATTATTCAACAAAATTATTAAGATCCCTGTCCGTTTTAACCCCCTGGATTTTTAGGCTTTATGAAAATATTGGTCACAGGCGCTGCAGGTTTTATTGGATTTCATCTTTCTCAGCTTTTATTAGCCCGTGGTGATGAAGTCATTGGGTTAGATAATTTAAATAATTACTACGACGTCAATTTAAAAATAGCTCGGTTAGATCAACTCAAAACTCATCCTAATTTTAGTTTTATCAAACTAGATCTGACTGACAGGGCGGGTATAGAAAAACTCTTCCAAGAAAATAATATCCAAAAAGTCGCCCATCTAGCCGCCCAAGCCGGCGTGAGATACTCAATAGAAAACCCACATACTTATATAGACAGCAATATCACTGGGTTCTTACATATTTTAGAAGGCTGCCGGCACCATAAAATTCAGCATTTAGTTTATGCGTCTACTAGCTCTGTTTATGGCGCTCATACAAATCAGCCATTCACAGAAACAGAAAGCACTGAACACCCGATGGCTCTCTACGCTGCGACTAAGAAAGCCAATGAAATGATGGCGCATTCGTATTCCAGCTTATTTAATTTACCGACGACTGGCTTAAGATTTTTTACGGTCTATGGCCCCTGGGGTCGGCCGGATATGGCCTTGTTTTTATTTACGAAAGCCATTTTATCTGGCGAGCCCTTAGATGTTTTTAATCATGGAAAGATGATTCGAGATTTTACCTATGTGACTGATATCGTTGAAGGGATCAAACGGGCTTTAGATAACCCGGCTAAGCCAGACCCAAACTGGAATAGTGATAAACCTAATCCTGCGACCAGCTATGCGCCTTATAAAATTTATAACATTGGAAATAACCAGCCGGTCCAACTAATGGATTACATAAAAGCCATTGAACAATCGACGGGGAAATCAGCAAAATTTAATTTTCTCCCCATGCAAGCCGGCGATGTGCCATCCACTTGTGCAGATGTTTCCAGATTAGAAAAAGACTTGGGATATCGACCCAAAGTCTCTGTGACAGAAGGGGTCGAAAATTTTGTGACATGGTATCGAGCATACTTCAATATTTAATTTTTACTTTTTAAGGGGTTATCTTGGATACGATGATTAAACTTGTTTCTAGCACAAAGCTTCCGTAGATAACCAAAAAAATTCATCTAATATTTTCTTTTTTTAACTTTTAGGCAGGGGCACTTATGAAAACTCAAATACGGTTGGTTTCACTTTCGATTTCGTTGGCGCTCTCTGGAATAGCCTGCGCAAGTACACAACAAGGCTTACTGATTAATTATTTACCCGCCACTTCTGTCGATCCCCATTGTCAAAATTCCATGCAAATCCAAACCTGGAATGGCTCCGGCTCTCCAGCGACTGGAAACTCCACCACACCGATTGGCCCCGGTGGAAGCACCACCGGCGCTCAAATGATCAGCAGTGGTGTAACCCCCGCCCCAACCCCGGGAAATAATCAGGTTTACTTTGAGCTTGTCCCCGCTCAAGGAAGTACTACACCTTTAATTTGTCCTAACTATGCGCCGCCCGATGCGCCTGCACCCGGAAGCAACAACCCCTCCGTAACAAGCAACAGCTTCAAACTGGATGCACCTGATTTCATGACCACTCAACCGATGCCCACCGTGACAGTCCAATACACAGGATGCCAACCAACAACCGTTGGAGGTTCAACTTATCAACCTACTTTCACTTGTACTTATTCTGGTTTTACAGCCGGTGTTACCCCTAAAAATCAAATCAACATGAGCCAAGTCCCCGATGCCGTAGCTTATATTGGTTCTAATTATGACTGGAAAGCCAATCCCTTGCTCTCTCTCGGGGCTAATTTTAACGACACCAATACCTACCCCAATGGCTATAAAATTCCCGGCCAAAGAATTTATTACAATCTGACATTAACAACGCCGGGTACCCTGAATAACCCCATCAGCCTGACCCATTCTAGCAACCGCGCCAACCCGGCTATGGGGATGGATTTTTCTGGAACGACCGGCTCATCCCCTACCGGTCAATTCGCTATCGGCGGTGCTGCCGATAATCGAAATAATATTTCCACCATTAATTCCAGTGACGACACAGCGCCGCTCTTAGCACCTCAAGATAATCAACTACAAACCTGCTCTGCAGGAAAATCTGAATCAGGCCAAGCGTATTATCAATGCCAAGTGAATATTTGTGCGTGTGATCCTGGACTACCCGCCAGTAGCGTAGGCTCTTGCTATATCAATGGAACCGGCTCGCCCATTTTGGCGGCCATTACTTCAGGCGACAGCGAAACTGCTAATTACTTAGACTCTTCTAGTTTCTCTTGTGCTGGCCAAACGCCAGGCCAAGCCGGCCCGGTTTTCCAAAGTTTTAATTTGTTTTTAGAGAAACCCTTCTTAGCTGCCAGTGTTCAAGATTTAGCGAATTACAATGTCTCCCAAGCCGTGACAAAATATGGCAGTACGTATCCTGCGGCTCCAGGAACAACTTTCCCCGGCATGGTTAGACTGGTCATTCCTGTTCAAAGTGGCGGTGTCAGTGGCATTCCTTTAGGGCAATATTTTATTGATGGAATTAATGCCGATGGCACGCCGTCTTTCTTAAACTCGCCCGGTGAGGCTACATATCAAATTGTTCCCGCAGCAGTGACTACTGGGACTAATAAGACTATTTGTGGAAAAAATTACCCGGCTCTTCCTAATGGCTTTAATACCACACAAACTATGACACCAGGTGTCGAACCCATCCTATCCAACGCCACTGCCACTTGTGATTGGGGCCCCATCAAAATACAACCGGGCGTAGATAATGCAGGGACACCTGATCAAGATGGTCTGAAATTATCCATTGATTCAACCAATGGTTTATTACTTGTTGACGCCAGCCAATTTAAACCAACCACTGGAAGCACCCAAGGCGGACTCTATCAAGTCACGATCCAAGCAACAGATGCAGAACCGGGTTCCACAGGAACGGTCTATCAGACTATTTATCTCAATGTTTCCAGTCTTAACCAATCTGAATACAGCGCCACTGGGTCACCATTAGGTGCAGGTTCATTAGGCTTTTCACCCTTGACCCCCTTTAACTCAGCATGGATTTACATGCCAGGTTATGTGACTAGCAATAATCCTAATGGACCCACTAGTTCTTCAGGCTCTTCTACGACCAGCCCTGGAAGCAGCAGCAATACAACCGGCAGTAATAATGTCTGTAAAACTCAACCAGACCCCACGAATCACTCTGCCAATCAAACGAGCAGTGACCCTTGTGTAATTTACAGCGACACGCTGAATCAAGTGGCCTCTGCGGGAACCCCTGTCCAATATGTCACGGCAGATATGATGTGGATTGCCTTTGCTAATTCAGCTGATTCTTTCCCAATGCCCGATGGTCCTGGCGGCTCATACACACTCAGTCCAATTAACAATAATTTTTTCACTAGCCAATCGGTCACCCCTAATCCCGACACGACCACTATTCAAGATGTCGTGAGTTACTTCTCAACTAATAATCCCAACGTCCGCTTTATCTTAACTTCTGAATTAGACAACCCAGTGATGGGCGAACTCAGCCAAATGCAAGATACGTTAGCTCCTAATCAAACTCCGGGGACTGACTTTACCCAATTAGACCGACTCGTTTGGTCAACCACTCTACCCTTCGTTCCTAGTGGAAACCCTAATAGCAATCTTTTAAGTGGCTTACAGTTTGATGTCGAGCCATTTAAAAACTCCCCAACTGCTGCTGAATATTACAAACGTGTTTCAGATATTTTAGCCAGACATGGTAAAGTTTTTGAAACCTTTGCTTTCGCTGATGCTGCTATGCCTGAAGGGACTTCACTCAATATCCCCACTCCTTCTATCACTATGGCGATGGGCCCCTTGGGAATTTTCTTACCCTCTATGTATGACGTAGGAAATGCCACAGACCCTAACTATGCCAGCACGTATGCTTCCAATTTTATGCCTGGAACACCTAATGTGATTGATAATAATTGTCATTGGAGCGGAAGCTTTGCTTATAACTACACACTAAGTGGTCATAGCATGGATGGCGTTCCACTCCCCATCCAAGGTTATTGCAACTTGAGTCTCACAGACACTATTTCAAATGATGCAATGCTCTTGGGCTACACCGAAAAAATGCCGACTGACCAACCAGAAAGCAATAGCAATGGGCTGTTTACTAACATGCTTTCAGCTTACGGTGGTCACTTTCAAATGGCAGTTCCAAGCCAAGGTTCTGCTGAAAACTATACGGCGCAAATTGTCATTAACCCCGTTTGTTCCGTGAACAATGAACAAGGATCTAATCCCAATGGCACCCTTGAACCCTTAGATATGGCAGTTGTTAAGCAAGACCCTTACAGTGCGCATTTAGGCCCTGATGTCTGTAGCAGCACTCCAGGCGCTAACATGGTCAATGTCATTCCTGGGTTGCCTAGTAACTTTGCTTACGGGGGAACTATTCCGACCTCTATCACTGACGTTATCAACGCCGTTGGTGCAGACCAAAAGAATCGCATCACTGATGCCAATCTCAATGCTGCAATGCCTCTGATTATTTCCCAATTAAAACCTCTGACTTATTACATGGGAACCGATCAATATTGCGTGTCTCAACAAGGTGCTGGATTCTCACCTTCCACTGACCATCTCAATGAAACCTGGGAAGATGCTTGTCGTTATTTGATTTATCTTTCTAATCCTAATAACGAAACAGGCAGCCCTGTGGTAAGCGCTTTCTCGGGTTTAAATAATGGCGCAACGCCTTCCCAAGACGCTTATATCCAAGCTTTAATTAGCTTTGCCCAAGGTAATTTTGATACGCAATTTAATACTGGCAAAGCCATGGATATTGGAACGCCAGCCACCAACCCAACTAACCTAGGGCTTGCCATGTACTCTCTTGCCTCTGAGTCGGTCATTGGCTGCTTTGCTGGTGAGTCTCATGCTTTGAAAGAAAACTGCTTGTTGGGATTACCGGTGACTACGCCGTTGAATGATCCAAGTGGGGGGAATGTTGCACCGGTGGGTCATGTATCAATTACTGTCCAAAAAGCAATTTACATCAACCCAACCTCTTATTCTTTGACTTGGGTATTAAATTGCCCAGGAACGACAGCCCCAAGCGACCTTTCATCTTCTATATCAACAGCTGCTGTCACTGGATCTGGGCCTAGAACATCACTCTCAATGGTTGCAGGTGCAGGTAAAACTTGTGGCGCTTCCAGTACAGAGACTTTTTCAACTTATGGCGGATACACTGTTTCGCCTAGTTCTCAAGTTTCGGTTTCTTTGGTTAATAGCCAGTTCCAGGCCATTACTCCTTCTGTAACCACTACTTTATCTACAAGCAGCTCCACCCAGTTAAACCCCGTTTGGTTCGACGTTTATCAGTACACACAACCTTCATCTGGCGCTTCGGTGACAATCCAAAAAGCGAGCTATATCAGCTCAACTTCTTATAGCATCACTTGGGTTTTAAATTGCACAACGGCCCCAAGTAATCTCTCATCTTCCATATCGACAGCAGCTGTCACAGGGTCAGGACCACGAAAATCTCTTTCGATGGTTGCCGGAGCTGGTAAAGTTTGCGGTGCTCCATATACCGCCTCGTTCAGCACTTATGGTGGTTACACTGTCTCACCAGGAAACCAGGTCTCTCTTGCCCTAGTGGATAGTAAATTTCAAGAAATCACCAAGGCTCAAACAGCCCCACTGACCAGCCCTTAAAGATTTAGCGCCTCTTATCAAAGCCCTCCCCGAGGGCTTTTTTTTTGTTCTCTTCTTTCTTGAAAAAAAAACTTCTTCACCTAGCCTCTCGGCTTCTCAAAAAAATCATCCAATCACCGAGGGACACGCCCATGAAATTCACCCGCTCTTTGCTTTCTTCCGCTTTGCTCTTAGCCACTACTCAAGTATTTGCCACCCAGCTAGTTCCCTACGGAAGCGGGGTTTATTTTTATTCATGGACGGCCAATGAATATTGTTCGACTGACACCAGCATTAACCCAACAGGCAGTTGCCCCGAAAAATGGACTGACACCGTCAAAAATATTAATGCCCAACTCCCTACAGACCCTACAACAGGCGCTATAACCGCTGATAAAGCACAGATTAAATATATTTATTTAGATTCCATTCAATTTAATTTCTCTCATGCTGATGCCCCGCTCTCTCAATCCATTTTTAAAGTCGGTGGCTGTGGTGATACCGCTGATATTACTTATTGTGTTAACTCAGGTGGCCTGACTTATGCCAGCCCTAATAATCAAAATGGTCCTGACGCTGTTAAGCAATTAGCCACAGAGTTAGGCATGCCCGCTTCGACTTATTACATCATGCCTATGATTTCAGACGCCCGAGATAAAGGCATAATGAACATGTCGTCAGGCCAACTTCAATCACTCGCTTTTTCGCTGGCTTGTATTGTCAATCCAAGCGCTAGCGTTCCAAATCCTTGGCTATCTAATCTTGATCAATCCCCCTTCACTGGTGGACCAACAAGTTGTAAAGATGTCTTTATGGGCAGCATGACGAATTATTCTGCACAAAATATCAGCGGGCTTGCTTTTGACGTTGAAAACCCAGATTTCAGTGGTCGTCATTATATTCAAGCCAATGGCACACTAGGTCCTGTTGATCAAAATAGCGCTTCAGATTTTTATTCCACGCTTCAACAATCCATTGGTGCCATGACTCCAGCCAAATATATTATGTTCTCACGAGGCCCAGGGGGCTTGCTTGAAACTAATGATGGCCAGCAAGCAGGCACAGTCTTATCACCTACTACAGGCTTACCTATAAGCTTACCTACTTTTGGAGAAATATTAGGCGGCAATCCTAACGGCATGTCTTATACCCCAGCCGTCACAACAGGCTTAAATCAAAACCCGGGCCCTAAATTTATTTTCTCCCCTCAAATTTATGATTTATGCGATGGCTTAGGTAACACGACCACCAGCTGGGCCTGCCCATTGGCTGCGCCTATTGATCCAGGCATGGATTATCAAAACGGTGCCAATTCTGTCGCCACCCCTGCTATTGATGCTGTTAAGGGCTCAGAAAATTGGGGGAAACAAAATGCTGCTAGTAAAAGCGGCGCCCTCCGTGGTCCCGTCGCTGGTGCTTATTACAACAATTATCTATTTCTACAAGCCATCCCCAATTCTCCTATGCCAGGTTCCACATCGACCCTATTAAGCCCCAATAGCACCCCTTTAAATCTTTCCTGGGTTTTATTTTTCCCTGATGGGAACCCACAAGATAAATATTACAGTTTGTACAACAACCCATTAAACGACGTGACTGTACAAGCCATGTCGATGCCTTATCTTTTTAAATCAGAGCTTGAAGGCAAATCGTTCATGCCTGTTATAACAGTGAGTGGCGTCACCAGTGGTGTGATCTCAACGACTCAATATCCGCTATCTAGCATGACCAATACGAATCCCATTTCCCCTCCTGACGTCCCTGTTCAGCTTACTATTTCAGGCGGAGCTTCCAGCCAAATCTGGGAACATGTGAACCTATACAATGTTGATGCAGGCCTCATTACTCCTAACTCAACCCTACCGAACACAATCACACCCACCACATCAGGTGCGACAATTGATTACTACAGATACCCCACTCAGTTTGATACGACAGGTAAGTATGAACAACCTGACCTCTTCCCTAATCCTGATTACATTACGGATGTTAACAATGGGGACTCTGTTATAACCCAGTACTACTCAATCCCCTTTACCCCAAGCATGATTTATACCAACAAACAATTCTGCCAATACGAGAACCCCAATGGCTCTTCTGGTGGAACTATTCCTAACTGTATTTCTTACAAAAACCCCTACGGCGAAACCGTTGCTGCTTATGCAGATTCGTTCTTTACAACGCTGCAATATGCTTTAGCGAATGATTCTGCAGCTGCAAGCACACAAACCTCTGCGCCTTTCTATGGCGTCGCCATGTATCCATTCACGCCTTATGGTTATTTCGATCAAGCGTGCACGGCCTCTGCGACCAACCTCAATCCTTGCAAAGCAGGCTTCTTCCCTGAAGCCCCAGATGGCTTAGTCAATGGCCAAAAACCCCAGACTAGCTTCTGGAAAATCTATGTCGGAAAATTTGGGAATCAATGGACGGGAGCGTCTACTGGAACCATCCCAACAGCCCAAGCCAATGGAGGAACAACCCCTTTTGCACCCGCTTCAGAAACTTTAATCACTCTACCTGCAGGGTATTACAGCAATAGTGGCGGTACGGCGACAGTGAATTTCAATGTCAGCACTTATCCAGCAGGGACAACCACCGATTCTAATATCAACAGCTATCGCGCTAGACTTGTCGACGCAACTGGCATGGTTGTTGCTTCTTCTGATCAAGGCGGATCTTGCAGCACAACTTCTTGTACAATTACCAACGCTCCTGGCGGAAATTACACCTTGGAAGTTCAAGCGTTAGCTTCGAATGGCGGCGTGATTACAGAAGTGGATGCAGCGGCGATGTCTCCAGGTGCGCCTCCTGTGCCAAGTTCACAAGCGGCAATTACTATCCAAAATGCAACTTATGTCAGCCCTACTTCTTATACAATAACTTGGATTTTGAACTGCTCAGGGACAACACCTCCAAAAAATCTTTCCTCATCTATATCAACGGCAGCAGTGACGGGGCCTGGACCGAGAACATCACTCTCAATGGTCTCAGGTACAGAAAAAACTTGTGGCGCTTCCAGTACAGAGACTTTTTCAACTTATGGCGGATATAACGTTGCAGTAGGTTCTCAAGTTTCTGTTTTCTTAGTTGATGACCAGTTTCAGGCCTTAACAACACCTCAAACAGCTCCATTGACTACTGGCAACTAAATAAAAAAACTAATTTATTAAGCAAGTATAGCGGCCCTCCCCCGAGGGCTTTTTTTGCTGAAATATTCTTTGAAAAAACCAACCCTTCCCCTAGGATTTATATTAGAAAACCAATCTGGACTATCCCCATGAAATCCACTCAAACTTTACTTTCATTGGCTTTGTTTTTAACCAGCACAGCCGCCTTTGCCACCCTCCCTGCTATCGATATGGGCAGTGGTGTTTATTTTTATGCTTGGAATGCCAATGCTCATTGCTCGACCACCAACACAATTACAAACCCAACGGGAAGATGCCCAGAGCTCTGGACTGACACCATCAAAAATATCAATGCCCAAGTTCCCGCTAGTTCTAACCGGGCTCAAATTAAGTTTGTTTATTTAGATTCCGTCACTCTCAATTTACCTGCAGCACCGATTACCAAAACTATTTTCACCGTCGGTGGCTGTAGCGACTCCACTGACATCGTCTTTTGTTCTCGATCAGGGGGGCTGACTTATTCTGATCCCCAATCGGAATCAGGCTATCAAGCCGTCAGTGATTTAAATACCGCCCTAGGTTCTAGCTATTACGTGATGCCTATGGTTTCTGCCGCGGGAGATACCAGCTTAGAAAGCCTCAATGCAAATCAACTTGAATCACTCGCTTATTCGCTGGCCTGTATTGTTAACCCTAACGCAACGCCTCCTGCTGGTTTAACTAACGGCCCTAGTGCTTGCTCAGCTGTCTTAACGGGTACAAGTTTAAATCCAACCAACCTCACGCCAACGATCAGCGGTTTAGCTTTTGATATTGAAGGGCCTGATTTGAGCAGTCACAAAAATGCAGATCCCTATAGTGCTGGTGATTTTTATGGTGCAGTACAAACAGCAATTGGAGCTAGCAGTTCTCAAAATCCTAAATTTATTATGGTTTCTCGTGGACCGAATGGTCTCAATGAAGCCCAAGATGGGAACAAAATTGATAACCCTACTCAGGCTCAGATTAGCCTTACATTTGGGACGGTCCTAAACACACTAAATCAAAACAGCAACCTGGTGACTTTTATTTTCTCCCCCCAAATTTACGACCTCTGTGATGGCATGGGCACTTGGGCTTGCCCGGTCACGACGCCTTATACGCCAACGGGTACTAGCACTCCAACTTATGCTCAAAGCTTATTTCTTCAACCCATTCCTGCTGATACAGCTGATGGCAATGGCTGGGATGCCAATGATATTTTGTTCCAAAAATTTTCAGCACCGTATCAATTTTTTAATCAGTTAAATGGCCATTCAATCCCCACCCCTGCGCTTTATCCTAATGTCCCAGTTCAGCCTTCTATTTCTGCTGGAGCCTCGAGCCAAATCTGGTCCCATGTGAATTTATATAATGCAGATTCAACTAAAGACCCATTTTTATTAGGTGTGCCAGTCTATTCAGGTGCTCCTGTCAGCTTTCAACCCTCGATGATTTATCAAAACAAAAAAGCCTGCCAAGCAGAAAACGCTGATGGCACCTTGGGGGCGACAATTCCCAATTGCGTGACTTATCCCAACCCTTATGGCGAAACGATTGCTTCTTATGCCAGTACACTTTTTGCGACCTTACAAAATAGCTTGAGTGCTAATAATTCCAGCTCTGTATTCTCAGGCGTCACGCTTTATCCTTTCACACCTTATGGATTTTTTGATAATGCTTGCGCCAGCAAAACCGTCCTTTGCCAAGGCTATTTCCCAGAAGCCCCTGATGGTCTAGTTAATGGCCAAAAGCCCCAAATTAGTTTCTGGAAAATTTACCTCAATCAATTTGCAGATCAATGGATTGGTTCTACTTCAGGAACCATCCCCACTCAAACTACTTTGGCGACTCCGGCTTTATTTTTGACCTTCCCAACAACGGGCTATTACAGTTTAAATTCAGGAACAGCGACGATTAATTTTGGAACTGCGACTTATCCAACAGGTGGCAATATCAATAATATTTCTGGCTATCGGGCTAATTTAATTGATGCAATTGGAAACACGGTCGCTTCTGGGACTTGTGCTTCTAGTACTTGTACTCAGATTCAGATTTCCAATGCGCCTGGCGGTAATTATGTTTTAGAAGTACAAGCGTTAGATCTAAACAATCATGTGATTGCGAGCACTGAGGCAGCGGCCAATGCGCCTGGGGCACCGAGTGCACCGCAAATATCGATCAACATTCAAAATGCAAAATATATTAATTCAACCTCTTACAGCGTCACTTGGCAGTTAAATTGCACTACCTCGCCTGCCAACCTTTCTTCTATCTCAACTGCTGCAGTGACAGGTCCTGGACCCAGAACCTCTCTCTCTATGGTTGCTGGTGCAGACAGAAATTGCGGACGCTCAGTGACAGAAATTTTTAATACTTATGCTGGATATACCGTCTCACCAGGCGCCCAAGTTTCTGTGTTTCTAGTTAACAGCCAATTCCAAGCAATTAGTGCTCCTCAGTCTGGAACACTTTCAAATTAAACAATCAAAATAAAAAGCCCTCTTAAAGAGGGCTTTTTATTAAATACGACTAGCTCTCATGAAGAATGACCCACTCACAAATATGCAGTGCATGAACTAATCGATTTCGATGTTCAGAGGTAAGCTTTCTAACAGGGAGATATTCAAATTCATGCAACAATCTTTTTAACCTTGGAAGGTCAACAAGTTCTGCGATCAGATTATTTTTACCAAATCTAGGCAATAACGATTTGTAATGCTCAAGCTCTCTTCTAAGAGGTAAATACCAATGCATTCCCTGAGCCCCTTTCACTTGATTTAGTCGAATACTCTCGGGAATAATGCCCTTCATTGCCTCTCTGGTGACATAACGATTAACTCCATTTTTTTGGTACGCCTCAGCAGGAATCGTTAAGCAATATTCAATCAGATCAAGATCACAAGTAGGATCAACATATTCCAACCCAAACTGATTAAATACGCCCGAAAAAAATCGACTAGCTGCAGTCATATATTCCAGAAGTACATTCAAGAATTCGATTCTTTTTTGATTGGGATTTTTCAAAGCCCAACTAGCCCCTATACGATTTGAGGGTAAAGAGCCTTGCCATTTTTTTTGAAGAAGGGACATATTTTCTCTTTTATCCTGAAAAATAATGGCTCTTTTCACCCTGCTAGCAAACAATCTTATTAAACTCAATACCGCTTTTTGAGGAAGTTCTACTCGAAAAGAAAAGGCCGCATCCCCCATACTCCCGCCAAAGATTTTGTTAAACCCTTGGTGATGCACAAACTCAGAAAAAGGGAGAAACCAAACCAAGTTTCCAGGCGCATGTTCTGGTCCTCCGGTATGATTAAAACAGAAACGAGTGATCTCTGAATAATTTTTAGAAAAAGATAATCCATCATGATGAAAAATCTGTGTATTGGGGTACATCGCCTCAAAATCAGAAAGAAAATGCGCATTTGTTACTGATTTGAGTAGCTTGAGCTCGCAATCTGTTGTTGAAAAATCACTTAGCCCCACCAAACTTGATGTACTCTGAGCCAAAACACCGGCGACAGAAGTCGAGTCTAAGCCGCCGCTAATAAAGCAACAGGCTTTATCATCTCCCATTAAACGATTTTTAACGGCAGTTTCTAAACAAACTTTCAATCCTTCTGTATAAGAAGAGAACTTTTCTGATGAAACTGAATGATGATCATCCGCCTTCCAAAAAATTCTCTTCTTAATCGTCTGACAAGGAGACCATTGCAAAATTTGCCCATTGCCCAAATGAAAAATTTTCTTATAAAAAGAATGTTCAAATAAACGATAGTCCCTGGAAAAAGCATCCACTAATCTTTCAGGATCAATGTCAGTTTGAGATGGTATATTTCTTTTTAGATAGGGCAGCGAATTAGAAAAATAAAATCCAGAATCATCCCAAAAATAACAGCACTCTTTGGATGAAAAAGGGGACCTGGTCAGCTCCACTTCTAAACTACCAAGATGAATGAAGGCTAAAAAAAAGTCTCCTCTGAGCAGCGAGGCTAAGCGCTCTTGATACTTCCATTTTAATTCAACTAATTTTCCAAGATCGCTCAGCTGCAAACCTATACCAGCAGCTTTTGCAAGTTCATCAAGATTAAAAATTCTTCCGAATAAAACCCCAAAGCACTCGCCATTTTTTTCATGCTGGATTAATTGAGAGATCCCATCGTAAGAAAAGGACACATGCTCAAATTGAGGAGCGGGTTGCTTTGGATTCGGCAAGATTTGGCATAAAAAAATACCCATATCTCCCCTCTAAAAATCACGGAAGACAGATGATTAGGAAGCAAGCGTGATGACACCATCGTTATTATTAACCCCTCCAGTCATCGTCACCCCTACATCCAACACCTCCACCACTGGCTTCGCCCACACTTTTTGAGCCTGAAGCTCTTGTGTTGATTGAACGGCTTGAACTTGTGAATTAATAACTTCCATGATTTCTCCAAAATGTGCTGGATTAAAAAAACGCGCAAAAGTACCCGAAACCCGACCCGCTTGTCCACGGTGTATTTGTCAAAGATGCGCATTATTTTTTATTTAATTAAACAGGTCATCCAATGTCACGACACCACTAATAAATTTCGAATACATATTTTTCTTTAGGCCATTGGCTGAAACAAAATAAAGCAACAATTGTTTCTTAGTTCGTGTTTGTTCTGTAAAGACTTTGAGTTTTCGCTCTAATGTCTCGTAATAATCTTTGCTGATCAAAAATGACTCATCTGTATATTTAATTTCACAGATACTCACTGCATCATCTTTTCTGTCAAACAGTAAATCTATTTGAGCACCTCTTTCAGAAGCTCCAGATCTTGGGGCATAGCGCCAAGTGCTAGCAATATCTGCAGGGGAAAGCTCAAGTGCACGCCTGATTTGAATTAAATGTTTATAACAAACTGATTCAAATGCATAACCAAGCCAAGAGTTCCATTCAGGGCTTAACTGCATCGCTTGCCAATTGCCCTTATCTAAAGCCTGTTCTTGCAGTAAATTTTTGATGGGCTCAATCCATTTTAAATAAAAACCGGTGTACTCATCTATCAAACGATAATAAATCCCTTTTCTTTGACTATATAAAGATTTAAAGCCCATGATAAATCCTGCATCTTCGAGCTCTTGTAATCTATTGGCACTATTGCCACCTGATGACCCAACCATCTCTAAAAGCCTGTGTTTTCCAATCCCATATCGACTCTCGGCTAAGGCTCTCACAATCTTGATATGGTTCTCATGGTCTGTGAATAAAGAGGCAAAAAGACCATCAAACTCTTCCATCAAAAAAGCTTTTTTACCAAAAGCTAATTTCTCAATAATTTGAGCAGCAGAGCCCTTCCATTTGATTTTAGAAAGATAATAGGGAACTCCTCCTGTAACCATATAAAGCGATAAAATTTGTTGATTGTTTAACTTCACTCCCTGAACCTCTAGGAATGCCTTAGTTTCATGAAGCTTAAAGGGCTCTAATAATATTTTTTCTGTAATTCTATTATGCAATCCACCCTTATTTTTAATGATCTTATTAAGCATCCAAGAGGCAGAAGACCCACAAATAATTAATTTAATTTGATGGTTATTAGACCAGTACTGATTCCAGTAATAATCCAGACTCTGCAAAAGCTTTGACTTAGGTGTCGCCATCCAAGGGATCTCATCGATAAAAACAACAACTTTCTGATCGACTGTTCTTTTATCAAGAGCTCGTGTTAAAACCTTAAAAGCACCACGCCATGTTTTTTGCTTTTCTAAACTGGTTCCGTCATAAAAAACTTCCCCAATCCTTTCCATGAAATTAGTAATTTGGTCAGACAAGCTACCGTCTTTTAAACCTGTTGCATTAAAAAATAGGGCCTCTTTTTTATCCTGAAAAAATTCCCGAATCAAAAAAGTCTTCCCAACCCTTCTTCGGCCATACAAAGCCAGAAACTCCGCTTTATTTGAATCATACAAATAATTTAAAACCTGCAGTTCCTCCGCCCGTCCAATGATGCTCATGTAAAATCTCTTGTGTTATTCCGCCGGAGATAAATATCCTATAAGCGGCGGAATAACACAAGACTTGCTTTAAATTTATAAGAACCCAGCCGAAAGACTGGATAGATTACCCTCATCAAAATCTTTACTATCCGCGCCCGCGGTCACTAGAACATGAAAAATCAGAGAGGCAGTTCAATATGAGCCATGAAGTCACGACGTTAGAATGGATTGTCATTGGTGCTGGCCCCGCAGGCATTGCCGGCATGGGGAAATTATTAGACGCTGGATTTTCACGCTCACAATTATTGTGGATTGACCCTCAATTTAAAGTCGGTGATTTTGGATCCTGCTGGCGTTATATCGGCAGTAACACTCCTGTTGAATCTTTTACTAAATTTTTTCGTGCGTGTTCGTCATTTGCTTATTCAAATTCCAATTCAGATTCAAAACCTTTTTTAATTGACAAAATTGATCCCGAAAAAAATTGCCCGCTAGCTCTCGTGGCTGAGCCTTTGCAAAAAATCACAAACCATCTTTTAGAAATCACTAATACACGAACAGACACCGTCACCCGATTAATTCCCATTCAAAACGGTTGGCAGGTCGAACTTACGTCTGGCGAAAAAATTCATACTCGAAAAGTCTTGCTTGCCATGGGGGCAGCGCCCAAGACTTTGCACTTTGATAATATTCCCATGATCCCTTTGTCTGATGCTTTGAATCCTTTCAAATTACGCAAAGCGCTCTTCCCTGAAGATACCGTCGCAGTCTTTGGTTCAGCCCAGTCTTCTAAGAGTGTTTTAGGGCATCTATCCAAAATTAATTTAAAGAAAAAAATCTTGTTTTACCGCTCGAATACTTCTTTTGATAGGCATATAGATGAAAAAGATTTAGAGGGTTTTTTAAGCTTAAAAATCACGCCAAAAAATTTGTTATTACATATTCCAGAATGCACAAAAATTATTTACGCCATTGGATTTGAGCGACGACATATTCCCATTATTGGACTACCCAATAACTATGATTATGACCAGGACACGGGCGAAATTGCGCCAGGGATTTATGGCTTAGGGATGGCATTTCCCAATATTTTAAAACATGAAATGGGTCTGGCTGAATATCGCGTTGCGGCGCTTTGGCCCGTCATGAAGCGTTTAAGTAAATTATTGCCTGGGTGGTTAGCGTCTAAAGAGATGCCGCCGGCAGGTCATAAGGCGCTGGATATCAATAATCATGCAGTGGCAGAAGAGTTGATTGTTTAGAATATAAACTTTCGCGAAATCGACAATTGTCATTCTGGCGAAAGATTTTAAGGCATGGTGAACTTTCGCAAGATCGACATATTCTATTTTTGCGAAAGTTTTAAATTCATGAAGGACTATCAGAAAACATGGGGAAAATTGAAAAATTATCGCCTGCGAGATAATTATTTAAGATTTTACTTAAAATACATCGAACCTAATTTTCACAAAATTCAAAACAATCTTTTTGAAAATACAGTGCGTCAGGATAGTTGCCAAATTGATTTTCTAATTCAAACCCAGCTGGGTGTTTTTTATGTCTGTGAAATCAAACTAACAACTCAAACTGTGGGCATCTCAGTCATTGAAGAAGTGAAATCTAAAATTAAAAAATTAAAAACACCCAGAAACAGCGCGACTATTCCTGTCTTAATTTATTTTGGCGAGTGCTCAGAAGAGCTTTTAGATTCAGGTTATTTCCCAAGAATTGTAGAGATGGGAAAATTTTTTAAAGATTAGAAAATTGTGGGTCCTGCAAATTCAGTACTCACCAAGAATTACTGCTTAGAAGTGCATACCAATAGAAACAGGCTGGATGCCACTCTGGAATTCAAAGATCAAATTTTGATTTTTGAATATAAAGTCAATCAAACCGCCCAAGCTGCAATGGATCAAATTAAAGAAAATCAATATTACGAACCCTATTTAAATTTAAATAAAAAGATTCGTCTGTTTGGCATTAATTTTTCGACGGAAGCAAGAAATATTGATAGCTGGATTCATGAGGCAATAAATTAAAAAAACAGATTGATTCTTCGTGATCTATTTGCTCAAATTCGCGCGGTTTTTAATCATGGTATTTTAAGGATTGACTCATGAGCAACTGGGAAAAAGAAATGGAAAAAGAGGAGAAACTCCTACTAACCATGCCGATTTCCCCTGTCACTTCGATTACAAAAGACACCCCAATTATTTTTCTAGATATCGATGGCGTCTTACAGCCTTGCCATCATCGATATCGCTTTGAAAATAATCTAGATGACTTAAAAGCTTCTTATATTTTGGAAGATCCCTCGTATACAACTCTCAATAAGTATGACTTGGGCGCTGTGAAATATGACTGGCGTCCTGAATCGGTCGAGCTTTTAAAACAGCTTTGTATTTTAGGCAAAGCCAAAATTGTTCTTTCTTCTAATTGGCGGACGGGTAAAACAATTGAACAATTAAAACTTCTCTTCAAGATTCATGGACTAGACACATGGCTCGTTGATAAAACACCCGATCTACAATATCTCGGCCGTAATATAGAAATTAAGCGCTATCTCGACAGCATCCCAGACCGGGATCCCAGAACGCCTTTTATGATTATTGATGACTCTCATATCAAAGATCTACGCTCAACTTTCCCAGGACAATTTATTCTCTCACCTCATTACTTAGATGAGCCGGTTTACCTCAGTGCTTTAAAAATTTTGGCCTGGCAAGATTTTACAAAACAAATTTCTTTTATCCCTTTAGCTCAAACTCATCTAACCCTATTGGCCCAATGGTTTGAAAAAAGTCGTCGTCTCTATAGCAGTCGGCATAATGACTTACGCAGACCTTTGGATGATTGGTTTAATCCGAAAAATATTGAAGAAGGTATCAGTGGAAAATACCATCCACGAATCCAGGGGATTATTAAGCTAGAAAATGGGACAGAAATCCCTCTTGTGGCTTATATGATTGAACTGGCTGGAAAGCCCATAGGCTATGTGCATTATCATGAAATAAGTACAGAGGGTTTTCTAACTCTAGATTTCTTTATGGGTGACATTGATTTTATTGGCTTGGGTTTGGGTCCTAGTTTACTGAAATATTTTCTAGCCCAGCCAGAGTTACAAAAATTCAAAGCTATCCGCATTACTTTGCCGACATATGATGACGCCATCATGGTTTCTTTTTTTAAGAAAGCAGGATTCACAGCCCTTCCAAGTGATGAAATCCTAGAGGATCCTGAAGATGAACCCGATGAAATTTGCTTACATTATTGGCTCAACGCAGAAGCCTCCACGGAAAAATTAAATCAAAGAGGTTAAAAAAATGACAATCAAAAAAAATATTTCCACGACACCCCCAGCTCTCTCTCCAACAGATTGTCTTATTCATAGTTTCATAGAAGAACTCAAGCAATTTGAATATCAAATTCAATTTCAAGACTGCATCTGGGATGTTATTTCTCCTGGCTTGCCTAAAAAAAATAAAACTAAAAATCAAGAAAAACCCCCCGTGCAAAAATGGCATCACGTCAAAGTTTATAAAGATCACTATATGAGCGCCTATTGGGTTTCTTTAGTGGATGCCAAGAGGGATTTTCTTAGGGATAGAGAACTACCAACGCTCGAAGTTAGATCCAACGAGCCCATTAAAATCGCGCCGTCTTTGGGAAGTTCTTCGTCCTGGGAATCTCGACATTCCCATCAAGAGCCAGCAATTCCTCAGGCTTGGATTGATTTAATCGAATCCGCTATGGACTGGTTAAAGCTAGTCAAAAAAGATTGGATCAAAGCCAATAAAACTGTTTTAGAGTGTTACCCCGTAAATCGCCGCTCTGGCACGGTTCCCAATAGTTTGGTTCGAGCATCGTTGAAAGATGTTTATCGCTTGGATCAAGAACTAGGTGAAGCTAAAACTAAAAAATTTATAGAAATCGTCGAAAGTAATTATTTTCGTGAGAAAGAAAAAACAGAACGAAAATCCATGACCGCTAATGATTTTTTTGAGTATTGCAAAATTGCTTATCCAGCGTCTAAACGTGAGGACGAATCGATTGACGAAAATCTAACAGGACGCGCTATGTACGAACGTTATGCTGATAATCGCCATGAAGGGTTATTAGATATTAAAGGGAACTCCGCCAAAGAATTTGCCGATTGGATTGACGGGACTCACCCGAAAAAAAGCTCAGGGGGTCACCCTTGGGAAGTCAAACGAGGGGGCAATACGACGCATATTAATATGAGCGTCTCACGGCCTGATTATTACCAAAAAGAAGGCTTTGTCGTGTGTGTCTCTGCAGGAGCGATTCACCGTATGAAAGAAACTATTTGTATGTTTCTAGCCCTCTATGATGCGGGTTTACCCATTACGATTGGTGATCCCGAAGGCATTCGCCTGAGATTACTCGCCCAAGATAATATTGGCTTGGTCCCTGAGCAGGATTCTCTGCATCGCGCTAATCAGTCTTTTCGTAAAGATCAGCGGGTTTATGATGTTTTGCATTTTGATGAATTGGGCAGATATAAAACTAGAGTGAAGCCGTTTGTTACTTGGGAGGCTTTGCCGATTTTGAAGCCGAAAGGGGTTTATTAGTAATACGCTCATTGACCCAAATCCACTTCCTAAGTTTACTTATCACCCTTTCTAACCCAGTACTTTTTTTGGAGTACTTGAGAATATGGAATACAGGTGAAAAGAACCTCTCAATATCTTTCGAACAAACCCTATCTCAAATTATTTATCCTATTTGCGATTGACCTTTTTTCTCTTGTACTCGCTTGGTACTCGACTCTTTTTCTCTCACAAGAAACACCCGAAAATTCTTCTTGGCTTCCTATCTGTTTTTTATTCTCAGCCCAGATAGGCGCTTATTTTTATTTTAAAATTCATCAGATCGTTTGGCGTTTTATATCCCTTCACGCTTTTAGCAAAATCATCAAGGCTACTTCTGCTGCTTTTTTATTTTTAGCTTTTATTTCTTTGATTTTTAAAAATCTCTCAACCCCTATCCCATTTTTAATATTGGATACTTTTTTACTAACAGCCCTATGGACCAGTGGCCGCCTATTTTATCGATATAGCCATGAGAGAAATCCTTCTGAAAAAAATGCCGTCAGATTATTACTAATAGGCGGGGGGCAAGCCGCTGAATTGTTTTTAAGAAATATTCAAAGACTACCGACAAAAGAATATATCCCTGTCGGAATTCTGGATGACAATTCCAGTCTAAAAAATCGAGAAATTCATGGGGTCAAGATTTTAGGAAAAATTAATGATCTCTCAAAAATAACCGCTCAACATAAGGTTGACTTAATAACGCTCGCTATCCCGTCTCTCAAACAAGACCGTCTAAAAGAAATTCTTGAATTGACTAAATTCACGAATATCCCATTACGCAGCGTCCCTTCTCTTGCCCAATTAGTTTCTGGTGAGATTTCTATTAATCAATTAAAAGAAATTTCCCTGGAAGATCTATTACTTCGAGACCCTGTTCGCATTGATAAAGAACTACTGCGAAACACGTATTCTGGAAAAAATATTTTAGTTACAGGCGGTGGGGGTTCCATTGGTTCTGAACTCTGTCGACAAATTTTGGCCCTTGCTCCAAAAAAATTACTTATTGCAGACCATGCAGAATTTAATCTTTACCAAATAGAACAAGAATTCAGTCAGTATCCTCAACTAGCCAAGACCCTTACTTATCATCTGGTAAATATTACTGACAAAACAGCCATGGAGGCTATTTTCCAGGCTCACTCGATTGATATTGTTTTGCATGCTGCGGCTTATAAACATGTTCCGCTTTTAGAAACCCAAGCCCGACAAGCACTGCAAAATAATTTATTAGGCACACGAAATCTGGCCTTGTTAGCAGCTCAATACCAGATTAAAAAATTCATTATGATTTCGACGGATAAAGCCGTTAATCCAACCAATATCATGGGAGCCTCTAAAAGAGCTGCTGAAGTTTTTTGTCAAAATTTAAATCAAACCGTTCAAACAGAATTTATTACTGTTCGTTTTGGTAATGTCTTGGGTTCTGCCGGAAGCGTCGTCCCTTTATTTCAAAAACAATTATTAACGGGTGGTCCACTCACCGTCACACATCCTGATATGACAAGATTCTTTATGACTATCCATGAAGCTTGCTGTCTGGTTTTAACGGCTGGTGCGTATGGATCCGGTGGGGAAATTTTTGTTCTGGATATGGGCGACCCCATTAAAATTAAAGATCTTGCTGAAAACATGATTCGTCTTTCTGGAAAAACGCCAGGATCTGATATTGAAATTATCTATACAGGCCTTCGTCCTGGAGAAAAACTCTATGAAGAGCTTTTTCACGCACAAGAAAAGCTCAGCTCAACAGACTTAGAAAAAATCCTGGTTTCTTCAGCAAGAGGTGTTGATTTTTCAATACTCAAAACTTGCTTAGAACAATTGGAACAGGCTATTTCAAAAAACGAAACAGCCTGGATAAAAGAGATCCTTAGAACCATGGTGCCTGAATATGCACCGTCACCTTCAGTTGCTGTAGAGGCAGACCTTGTAGGAGCAGACCTGTAGCAGACGACTTGCAGGGGCAGACCTAAGTGTCTGCCCTGCTTAGCTCTCGGGATGCAGAACGAGGCGCCATAAATTGCATCACACCCATCAATTTATTAATCAAATCTTCAAACTCCTGATCCGTCTGACTGGGATGAATTAATAAACACAAACTTTGTTCACCTAATAATTTCGCAACGGGCAATCTGGTTTCGGGTCCTAAATTATTTTTAATAAAACATTGTTCTAAATAAATCTCAGAACAAGACCCTGAGAAACAAGGGACTCCAGCTTGATTAAACTTCGCCATTAAATCATCGCGATTAAAGATAAGCGGATCGGCATAGACATAATATTTATACCTTGCGTGATAAATATTATTGGGAATATGGGGAACTCGAATGCCTGGTAGGGTTCTAAAAAAACCATCTAATAAATTAGCCAGATAATTTCTTCGCGTGACCCATTCATCTAATTTTTTGAGTTGAATTCGACCGATCGCCGCTTGCATTTCAGTCATGCGCCAATTGGTCCCGAAAGATTCATGCAGCCATCTAAATCCTGCTGGATGGGTTTTATTAAAGACCACATCGAAATCTTTTCCATGATCTTTAAAAGCCCAGGCTTGCTCCCAGAGATTTTTATCTTTTAAAACTAATAAACCGCCCTCTCCACCAGTCGTCATAATTTTATCTTGGCAAAAAGAGAACGCGGCCATGTCGCCCCAAGATCCTAATTTTTTATTTTGATAAGACGCGCCATGAGACTGTGCGCAATCTTCAATGACTTTGAGATTATGTTTTTTAGCGATTTGCATAATTTTATCCATTTCACAGGGCCAACCAGCTAAATGAACAGGAATAATTGCTTTAGTTTTTGCTGTAATTTTTTCTTGAATGGATTCTGGGGCGATACAGCCCGACTCTGGATCAACGTCTGCAAAAATTGGCGTCGCGCCTTGTAAAACAACACAGCTGGCACTGGCCATAAAAGTTCTAGAAGGGACGATGACCTCGTCGCCGGGGCCAATATTTAAAATCTTCAAAGCCAGCTCTAACGCTAACGTCCCATTGGCTAAGGCAATCACATGGGGTACTTGAAGATAATCCGCAAATTCTTGTTCAAAATTTTTAACTTCTGAACCCGTCCAATAATTCACTTTTCCAGATTTCAAAACATTCACGACGGCGTCTATTTCATCTTGTTCAAAGATTGGCCAACTGGTCATTTTATTTTTCCCCTTCCTGTGTTTAGTTAACTATTTAATACGCTCTGCCATTCGAAAAGCATCAGCCATCTTCTCTTGTTCTTTTCTAGAGATACCTAATAAATCTGCCTCTTTTTTCCAAGATTGAATAATTTTCATCATTTCATGAATGATTTTCGTCGCTTGATCTGCCTTCACTCGAAAATAGGGTGCAACTTCTTCAAGCAGTTTTAAATCCTGCACGTTATCCACTTCAGAGATATTCAGCTTTAAGCCCTCCCCATAGGGATTAGGATTCATATCAAATGCAGGAGATAAGGCCCAACCTTGGCGTTC
The DNA here is from genome assembly GCA_947478175.1 of Thiotrichales bacterium. Classification (GTDB taxonomy): domain Bacteria; phylum Pseudomonadota; class Gammaproteobacteria; order Francisellales; family CACEW01; genus CAMCUU01. The sequence goes on from CANJUQ010000002.1 coordinate 126,330, forward strand.
TAAAATAAATCCATGATTTCTTAAATGATCATCGGTATTAGACACACCCACAGAAAAAACAATTCTGCGCCACAGTTGTTCTAGATCTTGATTGGGTCTCGCACCCTGCCTACTAATAAATTCAGCAAGCTCTAAATAACTCACCCCAATCGAAGCATCATCACCATCTGTTCGCTGCAATAAAGTCATGGCTGAAGCAAAGTGCAAACGCTCTATTTTCCCTATTTCTTTACTCACTCGATCAAAGCGCTGACTTAAAAAAGTATGTTGGGTACTACGAAATTTTTCTAACTTTGCTTCAGGTACATTAATTCTTGCACGCTGTGCTAATCGATGCGTCAGCATTTCCCAAGCACCAACGTCATAGTCATCTTGCCTACTGGGAAATTTCGCGATCCATAAATGCCCCTGTTCATCAAGAACACTCGCTTTAGGGCGAGCACCCCCCAAAGAGCCTCCAGGTGCAATCAGCATTGTGAGCCATTTTGAATAATTTTTATTATCTTCTGCACCTTCTTGTTCTAAAGAAAGACTAGCCTGCTCTAGTTCTCTTAAAGAAGCCCAGGGTGGCGAGGCGTAATTTTTATTATCATCTAAAAAAGGCCCCGTACTCTCTGCCTTAAATCTCAAAGCACCTAGGCGATGGGCATCATAGACACCTAACAAATAATCAGACGCTAATAATTTTCGTGCTTTTCTATTCTCTTCGCGCGCTTGTTGCGCTTCTCGACGATCCATCAAAAAACGCCCCCATCGATCAGGGGAAGAATCTAAAAATACAGCAAAATTTTCCTGCCCCTGCGGCGCATATTGAGCTCCAGAAAACAATTGCAGAGCAGGATCAATAGGATAAATAAACGCCTGATTTTTTAGCCATTCTGAATCATATTCAAAAGAAAAAATTTCTTTTCCGCGTAAAGCATTAACTTGCAGATGACCCATCAAAACAGCCTCTGAAAGACCCGCCCAATCAGCATAAACTTGAATCTTTTTCATGAGGACTTTTTCCCCACTTTGGGCGCTCTTGCTCTAAGAGATAAAGCCGCATCCTGAAGCTTACGACCCAACTCATCATCAGAAGCTAAAAGACCTAGATCTTTTTCAAGATTTAAACAAAGCAAGACTCGGGCATAGGCCCCGAAAGCAACACTTGGATCTCCATGTTCAATAGACCGCAACGTATTTCTGGAAATATCGGCCCGCTCTGCAACCACCATGGCTGAAAAACCACGACGTAAACGAGCCAGGCGAATATTTTCACCCAAACTATTAAACAGCCGCTGTAAAAAAGGCATTAAAGGCGCCGCTTTTTCTTTGCTCATGTTAAAACCAACTATTTTTAAATCAAAATTAAATTCAATATAATGCTATATTAAGTAACCACAAATATCAATTATTGGTCAATATATAGATCATTATACTATTTACTCTGCACTTGGCTCTGAATAACTCAGTCGTTTGATAGGTTCAGAGTAAATCGTTCTTTCTTATCTGACTTGAGTTATTTAACTCACTTCCCATAAATTTCGGCATCGTGGCATGCCCATCAGCACTAGTTCCCCTGGAAGATAAAACCTTCCAAAAGGTCAGCCACAAGATTTTTAAATCTAGTAAAAAACTCTGATGATCGACATACCAGACATCCAATAAAAACTTATCTTCCCAAGTAATACTATTTCGGCCATTAATCTGAGCCCAGCCGGTAATGCCCGGTTTGACACTATGTCGTCTAATTTGCTCAGCAGAATATAAAGGCAAGTAATCAATTAGTAAGGGCCTCGGCCCCACAAAGCTCATCTCACCTTTTAAGACATTCCATAATTGGGGCAGCTCATCTAAAGAACTTTTTCTTAAGAATTTTCCAAAGCTAGTTAAGCGCTCAGCGTCAGAGAGTAAATTCCCCTGATTATCTTTCGAATTTTTCATGGTTCTGAATTTATAAAATTTAAAAATTTTATTCTCATACCCCACTCTGGGCTGAGAAAAAATAATGGGGGAGCCCATTTTTAAAAAAACCAGACCTGCTGTGAGAATAAAAACCGGCGAGAAAATAATTAATAAAAATAGAGCAAGGGATTTATCAAAAATAGTTTTTAGCATTAAGAAATTGCCCTTTTATTTTTTATCATTTTTAAGATTCACTTTTAGCCATTGCCGACCTTTGGCCGTCAATCGATAAGATTGCAGACGACTATTGGGTTGATCGGGTCGAGTCATTTCAACACACCCAGATTCAATAGCAGGTAAAACATAGGCTTTTCGAAAATGCTCCGCATTCTGCAGCCCTACAGCCTCTTGCAATTCCTGGCGACTCATCTCGCTTTTGAGCACGCTAAGAATAGCTTTAACTTCCGTGGTGACTTCCGTGGTGACTTCCGTGGTGACTTCCGTGGTGACTTGATCGGCAGCTTGTCCGGTCGCCAAATAAAATCCTTCCGAAAATGGCAAAACGACTCGAATAAAATTTTGAGTAAATTGATAAATCGTCCGTGGATAACATTCCAAAATACGGGGAATGCCCGATCCCAAATGCTCGACTAAATCCAAATCTCTATACACCCGCATCAGTTCTTTATTGGGGGGAACTGAATAACCCATAAAAAACTCATCTTCATCAAATCCTGGAGGAATGCCCCCCGCCAAAGTGATCTCTAATCGATCCGAAAATAATTCAAATTTGGGCGGAACTTCGCGAGTGTAATTATTATGAATAATGGCATTGATAATCGCTTCTCTAAGCGCCTCTGGATCCAATAATTTTCGTTCTTCTCGAACAGTGTCTGTGATCCGCGCAAAAGTTTTATTTTCAACCCTAAGCTTTTCCAAAACAGCTTTAGTCGATTTGATAATCGAACAATAGCCATACTCTTCATTTTCAATTAGCTTAACTCGATTAGTCCCAGCATATTTGGCGACTTTCATCGACAGGCCATTTATATCTGAAAGCAAATACGCGGCGTAATTAAAAAACCCATCGGTCGTCAAGAGCTCTAAATTGTGCGCGAAATTCTCATTGAGCTTGAACGGCGTTTCGTTGTAATAAATTTTGAGCTGTTCAAAACTCAAATTTTGCTTCCGAGATTTAATCGTTCCAATGGAATCACGAATTCTGCTGGCAAATAAATCTTCAATCATTCGGGTTGTCATCGGCTCAGAGGCACTGCCAATTCGAATAAAACAGCCTTTAGTCGACATGCCCATCTTGGCCAAGTGATAGGGTTTTTCAGGACCACTGGCGACAGTGATTTTTATAATTTTTTTACCCTCAAGGGACTCGACGATCACATCAAAAAGCCCCAGGGGCGAGGGACTAATATTATTTTTAATTCGATCTTTAATTTGTAATTGCGTGGCATCCGCTTCTTTGAGGCCCACAGTGGCCTGAGTTTTATCATCGATGCCGATATAGATAAACCCACCTTCTCGATAATTTAAAAAAGCGATCACTTCTTTTTCAAGAGAGTCCGTTAACTCTCGTTTCAATTCTATGCGATTGGATTCCTGCATGAGCTATCTCTGTTTATTAGGTTTATTCCCTTACCTGGAGAACAAAAAATATTTTAATTTTTTATTGAAGATCAGGGAATGCGCATCACAAACTTCTTTGCGCCAAACTTGCGACATTTTTTGTCGCTAACTTGCACCAAACTTGCGACATTTTTTGTCGCTAACTTGCACCAAACTTGCGACATTTCTTGTCGCTAACACGCTCCAAGCACCCCACAAACTCCACCGCCAATTTCTCTCTTGAAAATTCTCTCAACGCTAATTCTCTGGCTGATTGCCCCATCTGTTTTAATTTATTTTTATCTCTCGCTAACTCTATTAAGCCCTCAGCAAATCTTTGAGGATCTTCAGGCGAGATAGCCAGTCCGCATTTGTTTTGATTAATTAAATCCGCCAACCAGCCCGGGTAATTCACTAACACAGGCAACCCTGCCGCGATGTAATCAAAAAATTTATTCGGCGAAGTCCCATAATAAAAAGCGGGGATATTTTTTAAGATCATTAGACCCAGATCCACTTGCTGCAAAATATTCTCAAGCTCTAATTTGGGGATCGGATCCCAAAAAATTAAATTAGTTAGATTTTCTTCTTGAGATTTTTTAATTAATTTTATTTTTTCTTTGCCATCACCGATTAATAAAATTTTTATATTTTGATTATTTAAATTTTTTAATTCTCTGGCGACGTCTATCAAACTTTCTAAACCATTCGCTTCACCATGGGCACCTGTAAAAACCGCAATGAAATCTTCTGGATCAAACCCGTTAGGTTTATTTAAACTTTTATTTTTTTCTAAAAACCCTTCATCACAGCCATTGGGAATCAAACTGATGTTATGCCGTTTGACACCCCGTCTCATAATTCCATCGACAATGCCTGGAGAAAGCCCCACGCAGTGCTTAGCCAATCGATAAGATCCAAACTCTAAGACACTCATGGATTTTAAAATCAGGGGATTCTTGATCACCCCCATGGCTTTTGGCAGCTCTGGCCAAAGATCTCGCACTTCAAAGATATAATTTTTATTTCTTAAAATTTTTGCCGCCATCGCAGGGATGCCAATGGTCAACGGCGTCGTCGTCGCATAGATCAAGTCATATTTTTCAGTCAGGACTAGTTTGATAGATCTGAGAGAAAATTTTAAAAACTTAAACGCCCTTTTGAATAAACCATCATGGTTGGAATAAGGCTGGTGAATCTCTATGACTTCAATGCCATCAACAAAGCCTCGTCGGATATTTTTTTTATAGTCTCCAGTCAAGCCAGTCTTAGCCAAGTTATGCGAACCGCAAATCATCGTGACCGTGTGGCCTTGTTTGATTAGGGCGCGGGCGAACTCGTAGGAACGGGTGCCTGTGGAACCCTCAGGTGTTGTGAAATGTTGATGCAAATAAAGAATTTTCATAGCGCTCTTGCGGGAACACCCACATATGTTTGCTTATCGGGAATAGAAGATATAACAACGGCCCCCGCCCCCACCACTGCGTAACGCCCTATTTCAACTCCTGGCAAAATAGTCGCGCCGGCACCGATCATAGCGCCCTCTCTGACTTTAACTCCACCACATAAAGTCGCATTCGTCGCGACTTGAACGTGATTTTCTAGAACACAATCATGTTCAATCACAGATCCGGTATTCACAATGACATTGTCGCCAATCCAAGCCTCTGGATTAATCACCGCACCTGCAAAAACAACAGTTCCATCCCCTATTTTGGCAAAGGGGCTAATGAGACTATCCGGGTGTATCACCGTTCTGAACTTTAATCCCAGCTCTTTCCAAAAAAGATATTTTTGGATTCTTGTCAAATTATCTCCAATCGCAATACAAGCTTCTATGCCTTTGCTTAATAAAGTGACATTGAGATTAGGAGGTTCTATTAGAACATTTAAAATTCGTGTGCCATGTTTTTTTTCATCATCATCAAAAACACTGATTTTTATATTTGGATGGGCTTTCAAAACAGCATCTATGACCACTTTGGCATGCCCGCCACCGCCGATAATTAAAAAATGATTCATGCCTGCTTCTTAATTCAAAACTAATTTTGTCTGAATGTACCGGGTAGGCGCTTTAAGATAAATCTGGAGAGCCGGAATATTGGACTCGTGGTGGTAATACCTGGATTCCTTCTCCTCTGAAAGTTCCAAGAAAACTGGCTGGCCGTCGACCCAAATTTCCAAACTGGCTAACTCTGACTCACAGCGATTTTTGTTAATAACCCAATTTAATTCAGGCGCTAATCGCCATTTTAAAACAGCAGAATTTTTAAAATTAGATATCTCATCACGAACCCAAATGGTTTTTAAACTTTCATTAATTTCTAAAGATCTTTTATGTCGGCATCCTAAATAATCTTGATATTCGCCAGACCAAGTCCAGACATTTTGGGCTGGATCTGATTTCGTCTCTCCCCTTGCGGGAGAGACAGGCCCGAAAGCGGAGCTGAGGGACAGAGAGGGGGAAATCTTGGTCTTCAACCAATCCCCAAACAAAAACCGACTGATCTTCGGCATCTGGTCATGACCATCAAACATAATCGTGTTATGCGACGCCGTACCTGAGTAATACTTCATTTTCTCAGGAGTCGTATTGTAAGAATAAGACCCACCGTCTCTTAGAATATTCACCCCTCGATGAAATAGATCTAAATGAAAACAATCTGCCTGCGAGGGTCTGAATTTAAAATTAGCGTATCTCAATAAACAATGGGTATGTGACCCCTCTCTGTCCAAAAAATCTTGCGATTTTTTGTCCTGTCTCTCCCGCAAGGGGAGAGACGAATCAGCGTTCCATACCAATGATACAAAGCCACCCTCTTTAAATTCCTTTGATTTTTTTTCTATTTTTTCGACCGAATATTTTTCTTTCAGATCCAACCAAGATAAACACTCATCCCACGGCCCCGGCTCAAAGCATTTTTTTTGATTAATTAAAACAGATGCTAACTGGAGAGAGGGCCGAAAATCACGATAATCCAGGCTATCTAATTTAAATAAATTCGTTCCATCATTGGCACCCAAATTGGGCGCATCCCCAGAAATTGGATCTGTTATTTGATACAGCCATAAAAATAATTTTTGATAATTTAAATAAAAAATTTCAGAAAATTGAGGCTGATTGGCACGCTTTCTAAAAATTTCACATAAAGAAATCGTATCTAAAACTAATCGGTGATACGTCACGGAATATTGAGCAAATGTCCCATCAGACATCACCAGTCTTTTCATTTGGCGTTCGAGATATTTTCGGCCAATGGATAAATATTTTTTAAATGAGCCCCCTCTCTGTCCAAAAAAATAATTATTTTTTTGTCCTGTCTCTCCCGCGAGGGGAGAGACGAAATCAGCCCCGCCTAAATAACATCCGGCAATAAATAATCCTGCTGCTTCAGACGTCGCATGATTATTTTTTTGCGCATCGGCGTATCGCATGACGGGTATAATCCGTTCGCAATGCTTTTCAATAAAATCCCCTCGCGCGCTCAGGGCGAATACAAGATTCGCCCCTACACCTGGTTTCTTTGGAGAGACAATATCCAATCCTAAAATAAAATTAATTAATCTAATACTGGCCTCTTGAGCACAGGCCCAGTTATATCCAGCGTTCCATGGGTTTTCTTCTAGCCATTGATTTATTTTTTTTTCTAATTCTTGCACCTGACCCTGTTTTGCTAATTCTGGAAACCAATAAAATCTCGAATACTCCCAAATGGATTTAATATCTTGGCCTTCAGCGAAAAACAAATTGAGTTCTGAAAAATGTCGTAGGGGCGGACCCGCGTGTCCGCCCTGCTTAAAAGGGTTAATAGGCAATCTTTTTTTGAAATACCCAGATTTGATTTGCAGCCTATAAATCAAAATATTAAACAAAGACCCTAGGCCGAGTTTTAAATAAGTCTTGTATTTTTTCATTTTCAAACTCAATTTTTCTGAGCCTCTTTCCACTTTAAAAGCTCTGAAGGTCTTAACCCATAACGCGCTAAAACGCCTTCATGTAATCGACCTAGCTCTTGAATTAACAGCGCCTCCAAATTTTTAGAATCTTCTTGCATCATTTCTTTACCTGCTTCTATAAAAGTGGCGCGATTATGGCGCGATTCAGGAGGGGTAGCCCATAAATTTGGCGCGATTAGATGACAGGATCCACAAACCGCCGACACCACAGTTCAACACACAGCGCCGAAAATAAAACATAGCTCGCGTCAACTCGGCCTTTGAGTTCTAGGTCTAATAATTTCAGGACATTTTGGGTATTAAAAATTCCACGAGATTGAGTGATAGGCGATTCAAAAACTTCATGCATCAAATTTTTTAACTCTCCCCGCATCCATTGTCTTAAAGGCGCCCCAAAGCCTGTTTTTTCACGATGGAGTAATTTTTGAGAAAGATAAGGCGACATGGCGTCTTTTAATAAGCCTTTGGGGATATTGTTATGCATTTTAAATTTGTCTGGCATCAAAAAAGCGAGTTTAACTAAATCCAAATCTAAAAAAGGCACGCGGACTTCAACCCCACAAGACATGCTCATTTTGTCGGTGTAATTCAAATTATGGTCGACTAAAAAATGTTTACATTCGAGATACAGCATTTTATCTAGCTGGGAAATACTGGGGGGTAGGCGATCTAAACTTAATTGCAAGGTATCTTCATGGGCACGAAAAACTTCAGGTTGAAAAATAGATTCGCGCATGGATTGATTAGACCATTCAAACGCTATTTTTAATCGATCACTTCTCGATTGATCGATAGACACTAGGCCCTTCACGATGCGCCGTAAGTTTGCATGATTCATAAAGTAGCCATGGCCATTTTGTAATTTTCGAGCGCCAGACCCCACTAGAGATCTTAAGAAAGATGGGGTTCTTTCTAAATATTTATCTAATAACAAAGCCTGATGCCGTCGATATCCTGAAAAAATATCATCACCCCCAGAACCCGACAACAAAACAGTAATGCCGTCTTTTCTGGCCTGTCTGGCAATCAGCTCGACATTGAGAGCAGCCGGATCTGCCTGAGGCTCATCCAGTCTTTCAATCATATGTTCCAGAGAATCTAATAAAGACGGCTGAATATTTAATTCATGCAAATTAATTTTATATTGCCCAGCTACTTCTCGAGCAAAATCTACATCTCTATTTTTACCATCAAGACTTGTCTTGTTCTCAGCATCAATCACATACGCATGTATCTCTGCTTCTGGCATGTGTCCTCGCATCATGGCGACAATAGCACTTGAGTCCACACCGCCGGATAGAAAAGTTCCCACTGGGACATCTGAAATCAATTGTCTTTTGACGGCTGTTTTTAAGCCGTCTTGAACTAAACCAATGGCTTCTTGATAAGTCCCCGTAAATTGATTCCCCAGGGGAATATCATAAAAAAATTCTTTTTTGATAATTCGACTGTGTTTAATAACGGCATATTGGCCGGGTAATAATTTTTTGATTTTCTCACAGGGCGTTCTTTCACCGGGTGACCATAAAAAAGTTAAATAATTATGAATCGCGGTGAGATCTAAATTTCTCGAAACACTGTCTGATTCTAAAAGTGATTTGAGCTCTGAAGAAAACAAAACCCCCTCTGAATTTTCTGAATAATACAAAGGCTTAATCCCCATGGGATCTCGCGCTAAGAAAATCTCTTGAGACCTGCCGTCATAAATACTCAAAGCAAACATGCCGTTTAATTTATTTAAAAACTCAATGCCGTATTTAATATAAAGATGCAAAAGAACTTCAGTATCTGTCTGAGAAAAAAAGACATGTCCGTCCGAAATTAAATTATTTTTTAATTCTAAAAAATTATAAATTTCGCCGTTAAAAACAATCCAAACTTTTTGTTCAATTTTTTCTGGCATTTGGCAACAAGGACATTTTAAACTCATGGGCTGGTGGCCCTCTTGAGATAAATCTAAGATAGCCAATCTTGTATGACCCAAGCCTAAGAACCCAGATCCATCTGGCAAAGAAAAATATAAATCCCCACGATCATCCGGACCGCGAGATTTAATTTTCTCGATCATTTGGGTTAATAATTTTTTAGAAAATTTTCCGGAGAAACCAGTGAGGCCGCACATAAATTAAAAAACCTTCAGAAAATAAAAAACAGTTAACACACGAACTCACCTACCAGTCTGTATTCGGTGAGATTCAGACCCCGCTTGAATTCAGCAATCGAAGGATGGCCTAAACCACCCACATCAAATACTTCACAACCCCAATCATATTTGGCTTTCAATATGGCCCGCCATACTAATAAATTTGAAATGCAATGTTGTTTGCCCTGTTCACCCGTCCACCCCATCAAATAAGTCGCTGCCCGACCATGCCGAACTATTAAAACAGCCCCAACACATAGAGAATTCGAATAGACAGCTAATAGAACCCCAATCCCCTGCTTGAGTAAGTCATAAAATTGGCGGACATCTAATGGGTCTTCGCCACGCTCTTTCATCATATTTTGATAGCTACTCATAATCACATCAGCTTCTTCTTTTTCTAAGATTTCTCTGATAACTAACGACACCTTTTCAGCTTTATTAAGCTGATTACGCCAATTCCCTCGCAAAGATTTTCTTAGATCACTTTCTTCTTGCCTTAAATCAATCCAACCAGAGACCCAAGGTATCTGAGCTTTTCGCCAAAATTGCCTCTTAATTAAAATTCGCTCTGATGACTCTAACTCCGGTGCCCAGAATAATCTGCACCTCAAAGAGGTCAGCGATTTTTTTAGGAAAAAAATAATCTTTTTTTGCTCAGCCAAAGAATCCATACAAGATAAAAATAAAGGCCCTCTATTAATTCGTCTTATTTTACAAAACCCAAAACAAAAATTTTTTTCTAACACTTGGACCAATGCAACGGGCTGCGAATTTTTTTCAATCACATACCGATAAACCTTCCAATGCTCTATTCCTTTTTTTATTTCACCGTAGGCATAGCTTTGTAAAAGATTAGAAAATTTTATTTTTGAAAATAAATCTTCCCAAATATCTTGACCCACTTCTTTCAATGTAAATTCGTTTTTTTCTAACTTTACTAATTTCAAGTAGGGCTTAAGAAATAAGTGTCTTATCTGCTTAGGTGAAATAGCCCCATGCACTGGAATATAAAAAGAAGTCATTCGACGATGCGTGGCCTCCTCTCCAATATTGTCTTCAGGTAAATCTGGCCACGTCAAAACAGGCACAGCCACTCGACTTAATTTCTCATAATAAATTTTTGCCTGATCTGCAGAATCAAAAGAACAAATTAAAAAATAAGGCGCAATCTCAGCAAAAGAAAAACAATCTCTTGGAAAATTAAAAACATGGGATAACACGAATATCCAAGCTTCAGCATTTTCCAATCTTCTGGCTGCGGATTGGATCAATAAGTCTTGTTGAGATTGAAGTGCTAACAAGCGTTTGGAAAATTTAGACATGCCCGCATTCTGCAATTCAGCCTTGGTATCTAGTGAAAAGTTTGTATCTAAACCAAAAGCTGTTGGCTTAATTATTTTTTTTGATAAACAAGAGGGCAAAAAAATCTGAGTCACTCTTTTGAAAATCCATGGTCTAATAAATGGCGAAGATGCTGACACTATTTCAAAACCAAACTTGTCTAGCAATTTTTTTATCTCTTCTAAATTTTTATTAGTCCTTTCAATTTTTTTAGATATTTTTTTCTCACTAACCAAACACAGTGCCCCATCAGGAATAGCTAATACTTTATGCTGACTGTAGATAACAAAATCTCCAGTAACGCCCATTCCCATAACGGGTTTTAATACGTGAGCACAATCTTCTATTAAAAAAACATTTAGCCTACTAGCTTCTTTAGCCACATTCTTAAGTTCTGATGAAATTCCAAAATAGTGCACAGCTAAGACAAGATCAGGTTTTAAAATATCTAATTGATCTATTAATTTGCTTTCTGGGCATCGCAAAATTTCAACTTGCGAATTATTTGAAATAATTTGTAAAACGCCTTCACAAAAATAATCTGGAACTAATAAAGACACTTTTTCTTGCTGTTTGAGCTCACGAATAAAATTCAAAATAAAATTCAAACTCACAGCCGAACGAGAAAACCAATAAGCTTTTTGGCCTTCTTGAGACCAGGGCTTAGCTAAATCCATATCCGAAAGAACCGGCTGAAACAAACTTTTAAACAGCCATTTCACTTTTGGCAAAGGCGCGTAGGTTATAAGGGACATAGCATGGCTCTTAATTTTTTACGGGCTCTTAGATAAACAAAATCATAACCACCCTCAATGATAAACTTCAAATCTCTCAAAGAATATTGGCTAGAAATTCCATCCCGCCAAATAAGCTTATTTGAATTAGGGCAATTGCTTCCACGAATCCCTGAATGAATATATTCATATCTCTTTTCAGCCATCTGAATTGCTTTAGCATTCACACTCTCTATCGATCCAAACGGATAAGCAAAATGCCGTATAGAAATTCCCAATAGTTTTTCTAATTGATCTCCAGAGTTAATTATTTCTTGCTCAAGCGTTTCTGAAGAATTAATGCTAGAAAGCCTTAGGTGACTAGCAGTATGGGATCCAATCGTATGGCCTTGTTTAATTAAAGCCTGAACATCTTCAAGTCGCATGGGTAAGTATTCTTCTGGCAAAGTCTCAAAATTAGTCGTTCCTGCATTCACACCCTGATTAATAATTTTTTTTGCATCTTCCAGATCAGCGAGAATTAATCTGGACAAAACAAAAAAAATCGCTTTGATGGCTCTGGGGTTTAAAATTTTCTCAGCAATTGTTTTATTAGATAAAAACCCATCATCAAAAGTCAGCAATAATTTTGTTCCTGAAAAGACACTCTCTCCTTTTAGAAAATTCTCAAATTCATTGGGTGTGATAAAACCATATTTTTTTTGCAAAAAATTAATTTGTGTTTCGAAAATATTTTCTTGGGATTTGGGAATAGAGTGAAAAATTAAGACGCGAACATCGTTTCTAGTTTTAAAAAAATTAATTTTTTTTGCGAAACTTAAATATGGCTGCCCAAAGAGTGGCAACACTTTTTTTATAAAAGACATGTCAACTCTTCTTTCTAAGAAAAAATAACCCCGCCTTAAGGGTCCAATACGACACAACCCAGAAACTTATTTTCTTTTGTAAAAACAAATCACTGACAATAAACAAATGTTGCCTTATGGGCCTATCTGAAAGACGGTCTGAAGTAGAACTGGAATGCACGCGATAATATTCAAAATATTGATATTTAAGATATCGTACATTTTTGCGATCTTTTAACGGTTTCAACACAAGCAGCCAAAAGGCCCAATCCTCAATGGCTTTATATTCCGGTTTCTCGCAAAAACGAAGGGACCCTATTGCCTCACGTCGCATCATAACCGTGCTCGTCGAACATAAATTTGAAAATTGTATAAGCCTATTAAAACCAAACATACGAGCTAATAAACGGCTCGTACAACCCCAAGAATGTCGGGACTGTTCTCGCCCACTCTCATCAATAACAATATGCGGCCCAAGAACAAATTGCAGTTCAGGTGAGCTTTGAAACTCAGTGACTTGGAGTTCCAATTTTCTTGAATTCCATAAATCATCCGCATCTAAAAAAGCGATCAACTCTCCCTTGGCTAAATCAAGACCTTTATTTCTAGGGCCCGCAGGGCCTCCACTATTTTTTGGCATGCTGTGCAAAGAAAACCGACTATCTCCAACAGTTTCAGATTTAACTATTTCGACACTTTTATCTGTCGAACAATTATTAATAATCAGAACTTCCCAGTGAGAATAAGTCTGCTGCTTTAAAGTTCGGATTGTCTCTGCAATAAAACGTTCTGCGTTATATAACGGAATGATGATTGAAACTAAGGGCTGTTCATTATTCACCGTGCTACCCCAAAATGCTGATCACAAAACTTTAAAAGCATTTGCATTTCTAGATCGAAATTTCTTTCTAATACAAAACCCGTAGTTACTAATTTATTACAGTCAAAATTTAATCCGGGCTCTTCTTTGGGAGGCAATGCACTCACAGGCAATTCTAATTTTGGCTTAAAGCCTAATGTGCTCTCACAGGCTTGAATTAAAAGAGTCACAGCGTCGATCACCCGTAAAGATTTCCCGCCCAGATTAAACACTCCATCTCCCAATTCTTTTGGAGAAAGTGCTATTAAATGCTCAACGGCGCCACACACATCTGTCAATGTAATAAAATCTCGATATTGCACTCCCATAGATTTGAGCGTGACTTTTCTTTCCGTCACGGCTTGTTTTGCCAACTCGTTTAATAATAACGTCCAGCGGTCTACCGTCGGAAAAACGGGTGCGCCAAAACTATTAGATAATCGAATCACGACTCCTTCAATTAATTTTTGATCATGCGCTGCTAAGACAAAATCCTCAGCCACTTTATGCGTAATGGCATAGGGATGACGCGGCCTGGGTAATGATGCTTCCGTCAAATGCCCGCTCAACGGCGCGCTATAAATATGGGCCGTAGAGAAATAGATAAATCGTTTTACTTTGGCTTCAATCGCCGCATTGAGTAAACGCAGTGAACCTAGGCCATTCACTTTTAAAGCCAAGGCAGGATTCTGCGCACACGCCACTTCATTAATGGCCGCCAGATGGATCACACAATCGATCCCTTTGCATAGTGATACAAGATCTCTGCTTTCATCCAATAAATCTAACGAGATGATTTCGCATTGAGTTGTCCAGGATGAATCATCTGGTAAAACTTGCTTGAGTGAAGTCAAAAACAATTGATACTCTTTTTTTTCAAGCAAACTCTGAACGATTCTTCCACCGACATAGCCCAAGCCACCCGTTATTAAAATACGTTTTTTCATCTGTCTGTATTCCATTGATAGGGAATGGATGGATCAAACGGATCTAGTCGATCCATTTCAGTTGGGTCATGAGCCATCGAAGCACAATTGGCTAGAATCGCTGTTTCATTTCCATAGCCTTTAAACCCCGTCCAAATAAACGGCGGAATCACGACTAAACAGTAATTATCAGGACCTAGAAAAATCTCTTGAATTTGGCCCTTAGTCGGGCTGTTTTCGCGTGCGTCATAAAGCACCAGTTTAATATTTCCGTGTACTACGGCGTAGTTCACGACCATCTTTTTATGGAGTGACCAGCCTTTGACAGCACCCGGGTGAATACAGGAAAAATAGATCTCGCCAAAGGACTGAAAATGCGGCGCATCATGGCGCAACATGTGCATGACCTTACCGCGTTCATCTAAAATTTGTCTTAGGGGAATTATTTGCACACCTTCGATCATCTTTGCATGGCCTTCATATAAATCGCCAACTGATCACGCGTGATTTCTGCGGCGTCTTGTCCTTGATGGACTTGTTTATACCATTCAACCGTGTGTCGAATAGCCGTTGAAAAACCCCACTGGGGTCGCCAGCAGAGTAATTCATGGGCTTTGTCACAGTTGAGTCTTAACAGACCCGCTTCGTATAACTTGTTTGCACCCTTTTGACCTTGAGGTGTGACTTCTTTTTTACCCTCACCCCAGACCTGAATAATTTCATCTACCACTTGTTCTACGCGCTGCACTGAAGAAGCATCTGGGCCAAAATTCCATGAACCTTCATATTGTTTTGGCTGCTGATATAAATAGGTTGCCAGTTGCAGATAGCCTGACAAGGGTTCTAGAACATGCTGCCAAGGACGCGTCGCATGAGGGCTTCTGACTTGTACCGGGAAATTTTTCTGCAAGGCTTTAATGGAGTCAGGAACGATGCGATCGATAGACCAGTCACCTCCACCAATGACATTGCCAGCCCGCACACTTGCCACCCCAACCTGAGACATCTTGCTGAAAAAACTGTCGACATAGGAAGCAAAGACGATCTCAGCTGCGGCTTTTGAAGCACCATAGGGATCCCGTCCTCCCAAAATATCATTCTCTCGATAACCCCAGACCCACTCATTATTTTGGTAACACTTATCACTGGTGATGTAGACCAATACTCGCAAAGAAGAACAGGTACGAGCCACTTCTAGGATATGCGTCGAACCCAATATATTTGTCGAGAAAGTTTCTCTGGGTAATTGATACGACAAACGAACGAGAGGCTGTGCTGCCAAATGAAAAATAAATGTCGGTGAGAATTCTGTAATGGTTCTATTTAAATATTCAAAATCTCGAATATCACCACTCACATATCGAATTCTATTTCTCAAATCCAAAGCATCAAACAATTGCTGATGCGGCTCTGGGGGTAAAGCATATCCCACAATCTCTGCCCCTAGCTGAGACAACCAAAAGGCTAACCAAGAGCCTTTAAAACCCGTCACACCCGTAATGAAAACCCTCTGACCTTTAAAAATAGAAAGATCAATCATTTCACTTCATCCCATTTCATCCACGGCGCTTTTTTAGTTTCATAGAGTTTATTGAGCAATAAATATTCTCGATGCGTATCCATAGGCTGCCAAAATCCAGCATGCCTGTAGACCATCATCTGTTGATCAGCGACTAAACGGTTCATGGGTTCTTGTTCAAATACCAAATCATCTCGATCGTCTAGATAATCAAATAATTCTTTTCGACAAACAAAATAACCCCCAGAAATACAGCCGGCAGCGACCTGAGGTTTTTCATTAAACCCACTGACCCTACCATTTTGGTCGTAACGCATTTCGCCAAAACGTCCGGGAGGATGCACGCCTGTAACAGTCATGATTTTTCCGTGAGAACGGTGAAAGGCTAACAGCGCATCGATATCGATATCGCCCACCCCATCGCCGTAGGTCAACATAAAATTTTCATCATCACCGACATACTGACGCACCTTACGGATTCGCGCACCGGTCATGCTGTCTTGTCCCGTTTCAGCCAGCGTCACTTCCCAATCAGCTTCATCATGTTGATTGATATATTCAATGCGCCGCTGTTTACCCAAAGTCACTTTAGTGTCACAGGTGTGAGATTCATAATTCATAAAAAAATCGCGAATCAGATCACCCAGATATCCCAAACATAAAACAAACTCTTTATGCCCATAAGTCGCATAGTATTTCATGATGTGCCAAATGATCGGCCGATTGCCGATGGGAATCATGGGTTTTGGTAAATTGGAAGAGACATCGCGAATACGCGTGCCTTGGCCACCACAGAGAATGATTGTTTTCATAAAAAATTTTAACTAAGCCCAGTTGGAATAAATTGATTTTATGGGTTCTGATTGTTTTGGCAATGACAAGACAAGGTAATCTCCTCGGAAATTTGCCGTTGATAAAAACAAACAATAGCAAAACACATCAGCGTGACACTAAAGTAAAAGGGGGTCATCCAGGTTCCATAAACCATCTGTTGCATGGTAGAACCAACCCACGCCTGAAAAAACGCAAGTTGAACAGGATTTAATTTAACTCTCCAAGCCAATCTTAAAACTTGCCAGAGCGCACCTAGCAATAAGTTCAATCCAATAATTCCCGTATAAACCAACCAGGCAACGGGTGCTGTTGATGAGGCATTGTACTGTCCTAGACTTTCATTTTCCCCACTGACCATTAGCCCAACTCCAAAAGGATGTTGAACAAACGTACTCCAATTGTTCGCTGCTAAATCAATACGCCCACCCGAAGCTGCATCAACGGTTGTGTCTGTTACTGAGCCACGGACTCCTGTGATTACGCGCAGCCACTGTGACGCATCCGGATGAATATAAACATACAGACGTCCTAATAGGGCCAAACTGACTAAAAATAACGCCACCCAAAAAACAATCATATCCCAACGTTTTGCAGCACCCTTGAGTTTTCTATACACCACTCCAAAAAGTAAAGCTGATGCTAATGCTAAATACCCTGCATTTGATAAACAAAGAAGCGCTCCTAACAATAAAAGATAGGCTGCCACTCGCCACTTTAAACATCGTGTTGCGAGCCAAAGCCCATACGAAAAAAAGAAACAGGGAACTAAGAATCCTGCGGCTTTTGAAGGCTCATACCAATAACCCACTAAACGCAAAAAAGAGAGTCCTGTCTGAGTCGTATTGCTGACCATTGCACCCAGGAGACCATAGGAACCTATAAAAGGTTGCATCATCCCATTTTGAAAAGGCCCATACATATGTACAACAACAAGCCCAAGATCCCAAAGAACAAGGGCCAACAAAAATTGCACAACAGTAGCAACACCCAAGATTACAAAAACTCTGCTCAAAGCAAATACTCGGTCGATCTTTGCAATAAGGCAGGCTCCAATCGCGTAAACATAAAACACGACAAACACCAATCTTTCCCACACCTCAATGCTTCCCACAGGGTCACTGGCCAGCAATGAAGGTAACAATATATAAAAAACAAAAATGGTCATTAAGGCATAATAGGCCCTATGTTCAGATAGCCTTGGAATAATCAAACCTCGGTGGACACTCACATAAATCAAAAGGAAAAATGGGATTATTCCTTTTAACATATAAATAAAAAAATGAGCCGGATCCCATTCAAAGAATCGCCAATCAAATAAAATGCAACAAAAGACAATCAAGTAAGAGAGTTTATCTTTTTTAAAAACAATTTTATTCATATCATGCCCTAGCCAGAAACTGGGCAAGACTACTTAAAAAATAGCTTAATCAAAAGAGGCGCAGTTGACCCTCATACGTTCAGCCCTTAACTTAGCGTGCTTTCTGCCTATTTTGACTTAAGTAATCCCATGAAATCTCTTAATGCTATCGACCAAGAACTTCGTCGCCCTTTTGTAAACTTTATTGATTCCCTTTCCAAACAACACATTGAAAATATGGATTGGTGGTGCTCTGAACTAGCAGCACGCAGTACTCTTGCCAGATCCCTTTATGCGGATTGTCTCAAACTTTTTCAAATAAAAAATAGAATTACTGCAGACAAGAATTTTCACATAACACTGAATGACAAGGCCCTCTACAGAACACTATTAAAAAATTTAGAAACCCATCACCTCTCCCAAGTTCATTACAAAAAAAAATTAATCTCTTCATTTAAAAAAATACCCCTTCATTGGCTCCGCTATGGCAATCTTATTTATCAAATATCTAAGCGTTTTTTAGCTGCAAAATTTATCCCCAACCCCAAACCTCTCCCTAATCAACCCCTAACCCTGATCGACATGTTTATTCTTAGTCATAGCTTTGACGATCAAAACCAATACAAAGACCGTTACTATGGCCGACTGAAAGAATTTTTAACGCCTGAAGAAAAAAAACTTTTTTTCTATGTACCTACCTTTCAGACTTCTCCTCATCAGACAATTTCGATTATTAAAAAATGCAGACAATCTCCTGATAACTTTTTACTTCCAGAAGATTTTTTAAAACTCTCTGATCTCTTTTATATCTGGACTTACCCCTTTAGAGCCTGGAAATTTTTCCCCACAAAAAAATATACACTTCTTGACTTAGATATCTCTTCGCTTGTTATAAAACACTGGTGGCAAGGGCTAACCTACGGCAGCACCTATGAGGGATTACTAAAATATCGCTTTGTAAAAAGGCTGAAAGAAAGAAATATTCCAATACGTTTAGTTATTGACTGGTTTGAAAATCAAAGTATTGATAAAGGCCAAAATGCAGGGTTTAGAAAATTTTATCCCAACACGCTCATTATTGGTTACCAGGGCTTCATCATTCCAGACAATTTTTCATATATCTCCCCTTCAAGAATTGAAGCTCAAGCCCAAGTAATTCCCCAAGAGATTTCAGTCTGCGGTGAAGCACTAGTCAGTCCAAGAAAAGAATTTTCCCCAATGCTTCAAGTTACGATAGGCCCTGCCTTTCGTTTTGAACATATATTCAGTGGAGCGCCCTGTATCGTAAAAAAAACAAATATAAAAGTTATTTTTATTGGCCTACCTATCACCACTTCTGCGTGCATCCAAATTCTTCAGCTACTTGGATCCCTTAAGACAGAAATGTTTCCCTATCCAGTCAAATTTATAATCAAATCTCATCCCACAGTATCCAATGCTAAAACACTAATTAAAAAAACCTTACCTCAAGATTTTAAGTATTTTATTGAACCTAGGAACACTTCTGAATGCGCTGCTGAAGTCGATTTATTGATTAGCAACTCAAGTAGCCTCGTTTGCGAATTTTTAGCTCTGGGCATTCCTGTCATCATTACAACAAGCTCAGAGGAAGTCACACAAAATCCAATACCCCCTGCCGTGAATACTAAAATATGGCAGCTAGCTAACTCTCCTGAAACACTCCTAGATGCAATAAAAAAACTACTGACCGTAGATAAAAATATTCTGTCAGAACAGGGTACTAAAACAAAAGAAATATGCTTTTCTTCAGTTGACAGCAGTAGTGCAAGAAGTTTTTTAAACTTAGCTTAACTCTAGTTTCTGAACCCACTCTCTCAGCCCATCTAAAAGATTCATCATTGTTAGATCAGGGTAAAGTGATCTTAATTTTTTAAGATCAGCACAAATCCCAAATTGGTCTCCGGGAGTGCCTTTTTGAATTAAAACAGGCTTATTAGAATTCAACAAATTAGCCAAACTACTGACGATCTCTTTAACACGGGTCTTAACTCCTGTGCCCACATTCAAGATTTCTCCATAGGTTCTTTTATCATTCATCAGCCTTAAAATAATTTTTACGAGATCTTCTATGTGAATAAAATCCCGATACCGATCCAAGCTCCCCTTTACCGTCACACAATCAAATTGACCGTCAATAAATTGCCTCAGATAAATACTAATCATGCCTTGTTTTAAATTATTCAAATTCTGTCCTGGCCCATAGACATTAAAAAATCTTAGTGCGGTTGTTTTAATTCCATATTGTTTTCCATAAATTTTTAAATACTGCTCACTGGCTAATTTCCCCACTGCATAAAAAGATAATGGATCTGTTGGATCATTCTCCGAGAAGCATTCCTTTCCGTCTGCACTGCCGTAGACTGACATAGTGCTTGCGTAAATAAATCGATCGCAGCCAGTATTTCGTGCGTAATCTAATAACAACAGTGTTGATAACGTATTAGACTTTAAATCTCTTGCTGGATCTTCAAAGCTTATCTCTCCTGAAGATTGCCCTGCAATATGCAAAATGGCTGAGAATTTTTCCCCACCCAATCTTTTTATTGTTTCAGAATCAGCACAGTCCCCTAAAATAAACTCTGCTTTGACCGGAATATTTTTTCTATCGCCTGTTGAGAGATTATCAATGATAGTTACCTGATGACCGGCATTAATTAAAGCAACTGCCAACTGGCTTCCAATAAAACCCGCTCCTCCTGTTACAAGATAAGTGCTCATTTCTCCCCCAATAGCTCTTTTATTAATTTTTGCTGCCCTAATTTTTCTATCTCAGAGTTCCCATACCCACAAAACTCAATTCTATTTGCTTTCGCAGCCTCATAATCTGTCATCGAATCCCCAATCAAAATACATCTAGAATTATCATAATCATGATTCTTTAAAATCCCTCTCACTAACTTTTCTTTAGGTGTCGGAGAACCTTCTATTGTTTTAAAATAATCCTTTATTCCCAGTGCCTCTGCTAAAAATTTTAATTCTCTATCTTCCGTCCCAGAAGCTATGTGACAAGGAATTTTTTTAAAATTTAATTTTTTAATTAAGTCCAAGATTTCCAGAATTAAATAATTTTTATTAATCAAACTTTCTTTCATAATCTTAGAAAAATTTTCGGCATATTTTCGTTCTTCTTCAGGGGGCACTACTTCTTTTCTAATTTCCTCAAAAAAATATTTAATTTTTACAAAGCGAGAAATACCCCCATGCAGCCGATGATAATTTAATAATCCCTCAACTTGGGACTTTGGAAACTCTGCAAAAATATCTCGAAAGCCCTGCTCTTTAATTTTTAAAGAATCCAAAATTACGCCATCGAAATCAAAAATAATCGCATCATACTTTTTCATTGATTTTTTCTTGCTGCTATAGAATGCTGGCGAGCTAAAAATGCCAAAATCTTTATGTTAGTAAGCATTGAGTCTGCTAAGCCACGTATACTTCGGACTCCATATTTCAATCCGCATCTTGGTTTAAATAAAAATTCCGAATATCCAATGTTCAGAGTAGAAAAATATTTTCTGAAAATTCCATCAACCTCTCTGGAGCTACGGCGAATGAAGATGTTTTCTGTTTGGACAATTTTCCCATACACCCTCTCCTTACCCAGCAACCTGAATAGAAATTTCTCCGATTTTCTATAATTCAAATCGTAAGTTTTAAACTTGCCATTATTTTTAAGAACTCTTGTCGCTTCAAATAATGCTTTGTCCAGATCGGGGATATGCTGCAAGCATTGAACAGACCAATAACCATCAATACTTTCACTACGGATTTTTAACGCTGTTGCGTCTCCGACCACCAGGTGAATATTTCTATTAATTTGACCACCACAAAGTTTTAAGGCCTGCTGAAAATTGGCCTCTACCATATCAACGACGATTACATTCAAATCAGGTCGATCAAGATGCAAATTTCTCCAATGCCAGGCGCAACAACCTCCCACATCTAAAATCCAACCATTTTCTGGAATATCTTTGATCCATCTTTTTACTTCACGATCCATCACATCGACAGAATGATGGTGAATAATTTCGCGCATACAGTCATCTGTTAATTTTTCAGCAACATTCGATCTAAATATTAGTTCTTTTTGTTGACCTTCATTCACTTTAAAGTTATCAAAAGCCCAAACACTATTTTGGTTCAAGCGGTAGGCGGAATCTAAAATGTCGCCAATCTGTAAAGTCATTGAATTCTTCATGCGGTTAGCCCTATCACCGTCACCGGCACGCCATCACATCTAGAGATTCTTAACGGCGCAATAATTAATTTCTCAAAAATTTCACTCTCATGAACATCTCTCAAATCCATATCTTCCAAAATCAAAATAGGTTTTTCTGGATCTAGAAAAGCCCTGTGTGCGTCAAAACCAATATCTCGATGTTTAAAAGACGAGAGAGAGATAGAGTCAAACCCAAAGATTTTTAATTTTTTAAAATTCTCTCGCAACAGACCAGCCAACTTGGGCGAAAATCCATAATTATTTTCCCAGAAATCTTGTGACTCTCTTCGATGACAAATTCCTGTTTTAATAATCAAGCAATCGACTTGTTTAGATATTTTTGAAAATTTATTAATTATCTCTTGCTCGATAATTAAATTCTCTGGCTCTATCTCAATAATTTCTGGTTTAGTAAAAAGCCAAAAATCATCTGAAAAATCTTCAATAGACTGCCCCTCAGAGTAAAAATGCAGCGGGAAATCTAAGTGCGTTCCCAAGTGAGCTGACAGATGCAAAAAACTATCATTCGCACGATCGCCCTTTTCTATCCGTCTTTTGGGTTCGCAAATAAACGGATTTCTATTGCCATAAGAGGGGGTGTTTTGATCAATCAAATGAGAAAGAAATTTAACGCCCATCCACGCCCTCTGCCTCTTCCTGTAATTGCTGATGCAAACACGTAATGCACTCCAATAAGCCCTGACCCAGATCAATATACGGATTATTAATTAACTTAGTTCCAATAATGGGCCTAAAGCTATAAGGCGTGACGGTATAATGCCCAGAATAAGGCTCGTGCTTATATTCAATCTCTATTTCATGATTAAAAATTTCTTGCAGCATGGTCAGTAAATCTTTGTATTTATGCTTTTCTAATCCTGTCAAAACCACATGTTGATTTAAAAATTCAGAACTCAAAATATCGACAGACAATTTTGCGGCATCGCGACAATGGATATATTCTCGAACCTCTTCACCACTGCCCCTGTAAATAATTTTTCGGTCTTTTAACGCTTGGTTTATTAACCTAAAAACACCGTTATGAACATCTGCCCGTTCACCATATAAAGATCCATAACGCAAAATGGTATACGGCAGCTGATATTGAACCCCATATTCTTCAATGATTTTTTCAGCGGAGAGTTTACTAATTCCATAGAAAGATCCTTTCTCAGAAAAAGCATACGCACTAGATGCAAACACAAAACGCTGAAGTTTTGGCAAGCTGCGACAAGCTTCGAGAATATTCGTATTCCCAAGAATATTTAGCTCAATGACTTTCAAGGGCTGATCTTTAGCCAAATTAATATCTGCTAAACCCGCAAAGTTATAAACTACATCACAGTCTTCTGGGATGGCTGACTGGACCTGATCTAACTGAGTAATATCAACAGAAATAAATCTAACGTGTGGAGTGAATCGTGGGATTTGTTTGTCTGCGCAGACAACTTCCCAGCCACGAGACATTAATTCATCGATAACATAACTGCCTAAAAACCCACTGCCACCAAAAATAACTGCTTTCACAAACGCACCTACTGATCACGAACCAAAGTAAAATTATCAATGCCATCAAATTGTTCATTCACTAAAGGACAATGGTACTGTCGCTTCACTTTAAAACCTGCTGATTTCAGAATTTCTAAAACTTTTATATCTTCAGGAAGCTTTGTATTCAGCTCAATCAACACACTCTTTAACTTCGTATTTTTTAAAGTTTCCAGAGCGCCATCAATCACAGCTGCTTCAAGTCCATCCACATCAATTTTTAAATGATCCGGAACCTCCTGTTTAAATAGCTCCAAAAAACTATCTAGTTTAAAGGCACAAGCACCCTGCTTGAATGCCGAATGAAAGTGTTTTTTTTCGTAGTCGATTTCTTCACCAAAATTATTCAACGCACCACCTGATATAAACTGGTTCAAATAAAGATAATCCAATTTATCTTCAGAGGTTAAAGCTAAATTCAACGCACAGACTCGATCACTCAAACCGTTCAGATAAATATTGCGATTCAGCAAAGCATAGTTTTGAGATTCTGGTTCAAATGCTACAACCCTGACACCCTTCTGAGCCGCATAAAGCGTATACAAGCCCACATTAGCACCCACATCAAACAAAATCTCACCTGGCTTAAAAGAATCTAGCCATTCAATGGTGTCAGGTTCTTTTGTAAAGAAAGTCTCTGTTCGCCAAAGTGTTGTTCGATTAGGGCAGTAAAAAAGTAAATCAGTAACTCCTTTCTTTACGCGCCTCTCCATGGAAAAATTTTGGAGCAAAGTAGTATTAACAGCATTTGATCGAGAAAATATTTTTCTAATAGGCGCCGTCAAAACACTAAACGCTTTCTGTTTGACAGACATCAAAGTAGCTCCTCATGTTTTTAATATTTTCATCTGACGACATTCTTTCTATTACTAACTTCAAATCCTCTGGCGTATCCACGCTATAAGTCTGATCAGTCACATAGACCATCTGCACTTTCCCACCATTCTCAATAATCCGCAGCATATCCACAGACTCAATAATTTCTAATGGCGTTGGCGCTGTGGCATTAAAATCCAATAAAGCTTGTCGTCTAAAAGGAATCACGCAAACCTGTTTATACATAGGGACTTTCAAAACCCCTTTTTTTCTAGATGGAATCGGCTCCCTCGAAAAATACAAAGCTTCATGATTTTTATTAATCACTACTTTGACTTCATTTGGATCTTCAAAATCTTCTAGAGTTTCACAATCACTCATTAGATTAACTATTTGAAGCGAAGCATCTTGAAACAAAGGCTCAACAGCTTTGTCCAACATCTCGGGCGTAATCATCGGCTCATCGCCTTGAACCATAATCACAACATCTACTTTTTTTCCGGTCTCTGCTTCTATTTTTAACATGGCTTCCGCCGTTCTATCCGAACAACGCTCATGCCTATCTGAAGTCATCACACAAGGCGCATTGATAGTTTTTGCATAATCGAATATTTCTTGATCACAGGTTGCTATATAAACCTCACCGCTATTTTTAGATTGGGCTGATCTGAAATACACATGACCGATCATGGGGATTCCATGAATTTTGGCCAACGGCTTCCCAGGAAATCTAGTCGACCCCATGCGAGCGGGAATCACAGTAATAATATTCATACGTTAAAACTCTTTCTTAAACTTCTTTCAAACTCTCAACCCCAGCGCGACAAGCGATATCTAACATTCGGATATCCACGCTATAGGCAATAAATTCACAGCCCTCTGCGACACACTCTTTTAACTTCACAAGATCCGGCTCGACAATATGAATCCCACCAGGAACACCCATTGATTTTGCCACTGCATGCACTTTTACAATCGCTGCTTTGACATCTTCACGATCGAATTCACCAGGGAAGCCCATCGAAGCAGACAAGTCATAAGGACCGACAATATACCCATCTACACCTTCTACCGCCAAGATCGCATCAATATTTTTTACAGCTTCAATATGTTCTATTTGAACAATCACCCATGGCTCTCGTTGGTCTAACCATTTTTTATATTCTTTAAAATTTTTTCCATAACCTTGCGCTCTGGCTAAACCCACACCGCGTTTACCAAACGGTGGATAGTACACAGCATCTACAGCTGCCTTGGCCTGTTCCGCTGAATTAATCATGGGAATAATAATTCCATGAGCACCGGCATCCATCACGCGCTTAATGAGGTTGGCATCGTTCCAAGTGAGCCTTACTAATGGCTTAACACCTGAAAGACTAATCACTCGAATTAATTCTTCAGCTTCTCTAATAGTTATTACACTGTGCTCAAGATCCACAGCTAACCAATCAAATCCAGCGTTACACATGATTTCAGCAATGGCGGGATGTGCCAAGGTAATCCAAGAGCCTAAGAGAGTTTTTTTATTGGACACTAATCTCATAATTTTCTAAATTGGGGAACGAACGCATTACAATGCCCTAGCTCAGATTATCAATCAACGAAAACACATGGCACGATTGATTCTTCAATGTCGCTCTCGTTACGATGCCTGCAAGTTTTATCATCGTAAGAATCAACCAATCAAAATGCATAAAATGCTCCAATGGGCCAAAGATTTATATCCAATTTGCCGATCTATCATGGGCCAAGGCACTCGGGATACATTGGCTTATTTAAAAAATATTCACCCTGATTTAAAAACGCTGGTCTTCAAAACAGGAGAAAAAGTATTTGATTGGGAAATCCCAAAAGAATGGAATATTAAAGACGCGTATCTTGAGCATGAGTCTGGAAGAAAATTTGCTGAGTTTAAAAAGCATAATTTGCATGTGTTAAATTACTCTGTGCCTATTGATCAAATCATGGATCTATCGGAATTAATCCCTCATATTTCTACACAACCTGACCAACCTGATTGGATTCCCTATGTGACGAGTTATTACAAAGAACGCTGGGGATTTTGCATGTCTGAGCATGAAAAAAATCAGATGCCTCCTGGAAAATATAAGGCTTATATAGATTCTTCTCTTACCCCTGGTGAATTACATATCGGTGAAATTTATTTACCCGGAAAAACCCAACAAGAAATTTTTTTCTCAACTTATATTTGTCATCCCTCTATGGCTAATAACGAGCTCTCTGGTCCTGTACTAACAGCGGCTCTTGTGAACTATATAAAACAAAACCATCCCTCGCCCTATTACAGTTATCGCGCTGTCTTTCTTCCGGAGACTATTGGCTCTATTGCTTATCTATCGCGAAATATCAAAACCCTAAAAGAAAATATGACGGCTGGTTTTGTTTTATCGTGTGTGGGAGATAACAGAGCCTATAGCCACGTCGAATCAAGATTAGGAAACACATTGGCAGATCAGGCTTTAAGTGCTGCTTTGATTGGCAAAGATAATACTCACGTTTATGATTTCTTAACTCGAGGGTCAGACGAACGACAATATTGTTCACCAGGTGTTGACCTTCCCGTCTGCGGGTTTTGTCGAAGTAAATATGCCGAATATCCTGAATATCACACCAGTGCTGACAACTTTGATGTTGTCACTGAAGAGGGCTTAGCGGGTGCATTCACAGTGATGAAAGATATTATTGATGCATTTGAATTAGGGTGTTTATACCCACAAAATCAAATTCTCTGCGAGCCTCAATTAGGAAAAAGAAATCTTTACCCCACACTCAGCCAAAAAGGCAATAGCAATAAAACGCTTCAAATTCGAATGGATGTTTTAGCTTATGCAGACGGGGAGCATAGTTTGTTTGATATAGCCAGAAGAATAAAATCTCCCCTGACTGATATCACTCGAGAGATAAAAATTCTGCGAGAACACGGCTTGTTAATCTAATAAAATCAACTCAAACAAGCTTCTTTCGACAAACGTAAAATCATTGCCTGAGTCGCTTCAACAGACCAAAGATTTTGAGGGATAAGCTCTTCTACTGGAATTCGAATAGAAAATTTTTGCTCCAACATATCAATGTACTGAAGCATTCCAAAAGAATCTAAAACGCCTGCCCCAAATAAATCGGTAGAAGGTTGGATCTGCTCTAGTGAGTCCGTCTTCATTTTTTTTAAAATATCTAAAATGCTTTCCTGTATAGAGTCACTCACAAATTTTTTCCTTTGGACTAGTTAGTAATTAATTCAAACAAATCACGATTTTCAACCGTGATCAATGGATCCTGCTCTAAAAGGGGTAGATAAGCTTGCTTCATCGCTTGCGCAGTCATTGCAGCAATACTGACGCCTTCTAAAGATAATATTTTCATTCCATGAGCTAAAAAAGAGTCTTGTAAAACTGTAAAATCATTAACAGGGGATGGATCTAAAGCTCGAACGTAAAGAGTTTCATCCATTAAATGTGACACCCCATTACGAATCAAAGTCCCTGAAAATTTTTTTGGATAACGATAATTAATTTTCGCACGCGCTAACCACTCCATGCGGTGCACATAGCTGCAGTTAGTCGGATGTGTCCCCATCATTAGAAATAATGCGTCTTGCTCTTCCATCCAGTGATAGCAAGAACCTTCCCCCCAAGCATCTTTAGGCTGCAGTGAGCAAAATTCTTCCTCGTGAGGACCTTTAATTCCAAAAGAAAAAAATGCACTTAAACTACGTTTAACGCCGAGAGATTGGCGAAAGGTCTCAGATAAAACTCCTGTCGTACTCGTTACTTTATCTAAATCACAAACACCCTCCTGATATCCATTGGTAAAAGTTGGCATTAATAAATCTCTATCTTTTCCTACCAAACTCATCAAAACTTGTAGAACTTTCTCAGGAATTTCCTGACGAGGAGAGTTTAAAACAGTCATCAAAGGCCAAAGTGCTGAAAAAACAACTACTGGCCGATTGTTGTCCTTCATAATTAAAGAATCCAGGGCTTGTTCTAGTTCTATTAACTCCATTTAAGACATACTCTCTATCGGCACAAACCCCATAAAATCCCAGATACAAAATTCACTGGCATAAGCATGGTCCATACCAACAGGTTTGGGGTGTTCATATTTAGCTAATGCAAATCCAGCTTTAGCCATCACAGGGATAATCTCTATTAAATTTGGCGCAACATTAAAAACAGGGTTTTGGTACTCCGTTACAATTGCATAAGGTTTTTTATTATCCCCATATCGACCTGCTAACCAGAAAGTGCCATTAGGCTCCATGGTATATAACCAGCCTTTTGGTTTTAGGCATTGGCGTAAAGAAAATAATAAATCACTCACTCCTTCTAAAGGTTTGCCATCTTCTGGTCGTAACAGTAATAACAAAACATCCTGCATAAAAATTAAATCTATGGAACCTTGCAAATTCTTTAAAAACTTCAGCCCTTCTTCTGGGGAATCTACATGAATAAATTCAGCCTGACTTTGATGATTCTTTCGCGCAATCTCTATCATATTTAAACTAGTATCTATACCAATAACAGTGGCCCCAAAACTAGCCAACTTAGCAGAATAAAATCCATTACCACAGCCAAAATCTAAGACTCGTAATCCTTTTAAATTCATAGAACCAAAATAAGATTGTATGAAAGCTTCTTGGATGTACTGATAAGGGGAATTCTCATGGACAGAAAGCCCCTGCGCATCAAATTTTTGGTCATGCCACCACTTCCAACGTTTTTCCATCGGAACTCTTTCAACCAAAGTGACATACTGGCCCACGCGAGAATGAAAAGTCCCTAAATGTTGCCGATCCATCACATGATCCAAAGGCTTGAAAAATGCCTGATATGCTTCGCTATCTACCGAGACTAGAAGCTGCCTTTGTTTTAATAGATCAAATAAATCCTTCCCACTCACCGAACGTCCTTTTGGTTTTGTGATTCCGGTATGATCTGCATGAAGCCCGTCAGCCCCATAAAATAAACAGGTGCAATCAGATCCAGAAATATTTTCTAACTGATCAATCCATACACTTTGGTCAGACCCTAAACCTAAAGAACCCAAAAGACTTACTGCTTCAGTATTAAGTGAAACATGGGTACGAGCCCGCGGATTAGAAAGCATCCAAGCACCGTCTTTTAAATGAATCAGAACATCAGGGGCTAATTTATAAACAATCGCCTTAGTTTTAGTTTCTAAAAATATAGGATCCGAGCATGCTGTTTCTATTGTCATTCTACTAACTCTCGTGAATTTTCTTGATGGATTGATGAAATGCTCTCATCAGAAATACGCTGCACAAACTTCCTTAATCCCAAAGCTTCTAATTTTCTATTCGCCAACTCAGGATCAAAATTTTTAGCTCGAATTAAATCTTTCAGAGACAAAAGAGCTTGATATATTTTCTCTTCTGATTCAGCACCAATAGACACTCTCACAAATCGACCTGTTGTTTTTCCATAAGCAGAACCCGGGACGACTGATACATGATTTAATAAAAGCATGGCCAAGCAAAAATCCATATCCGTCCCAGGAAAATCTTCCAAACTTAAGAAAAAATAAAAAGTGCATTTACCTGGCAAACAAGAAAGGCCTAGGTCATCAATCATTTTTTCAACTCGTGCCCTCTTTTCAACCACTTGTCTCACTTGAGGCAAAGTCACCGCAATCACATCATCAAAATAATGGGCCATATAATATAAAAGTATGGTGGGTGCACAGGTAATTAAATGCTGGTTTAGCTTTAAAATTTCTTGAATCAAAGCGGGGGTTGAAACAACGTAACCGACCCGCCATCCGGACATCCCCATATTTTTAGACAGCGAATTAATTAAAATAATTCCATCTTTATCTGGAACGACTTTGGCAATCGAACAAAATTTTTCGCCATATTCATCTAAAACAAAATCACTATAAGCCTCGTCTACCAGAACATAAATTCCACGTGACCTGGCTTGCTGATAGAGATCTAATAATTCACTTTCCGTATATAAACGCCCTGCGGGATTATTGGGATTGTTGATAATCACCATGCGGGTTTTATCAGAAAAATATTGGTGAAAGTTTTTTACTTCGCAATCATAGGGAATAAAGCCTGGCACTGCGTCGACCAGCCTCGCCTGTTCTTGATAACTCAACCAACCAGGTTCATGAATCAATACCTCATCCCCTGGATTTAATACCGCTTGCATCGCCATAAAAATCACCGGCTTTGAGCCTGCGCTGATTAATAATTCCGAAACAGGGTCAATCTCTGTCTCATAGTGCTTTGCATAATATTCAGCAATTTTTTTACGCAATGCAGGAACGCCCTGCGTATCTGAATAGTGATACCCCGCATTGAAATTCAGTTGCTTAAAATCAAACATGGGAATATCAAAAAAAGCCTCACCCAGAGATAAAGTTGTGATGTCATCTCCACGTCTTTTTAAGTCATAAACTAACTGATTAATATAAATGGACATTGCCTCGGCAATATTTTTAACGCGATGACTGATCTGCATACTAGGCTTTTTCATACGGGCTTTTTTCCTACTATTTTTTTTCTACTAAAAGATGTTTCCTAACTTTCCCACTGGCTGTCTTCGGCAAAGTCTTGCATAGCAAAATTTTCTCGGGCCATTTGTGTTTAGTAAGATTTTCATGAAACCATTTTGTAAATAAAGCTAGTGAATTCTCAGGAGCTGTCTCTTTTAACACAATATGTAACTCTGCGGATTCCCCATAAAAGTCATGCGGAACCCCCACTGCAGCTACCTCAAGAATAGATTCATGATTACCCGCAATACGTTCAAGCTCCTTCAGAGACATGAAATAACCGCCTTTTTTTATCACGTCTTTAATACGGCCATCTAAGATTAACTGCCCCCGATCATCTAAGTGCGCCAAATCACCCGTTGGAAAATAGCCCTCTTCATCCAACATTAAACTTACTTTGCCAGAACGATCGATATAGCCCTCAAACAAAAAAGGCGTTTTAACATAAAGTTCTTGAAAATCAGGATCTGAAGCCAGAGGTTTTAGTTTTATGCTGACACTTGGCATAACAGAACCCACACTGCTTTCAGAACGGGCATGTACGTTTTCAAGCTGTTCTGAACTAATAAAAGTCGTTTCAGATAAACCAAAATTTTCAAGACAAGGGGTTCCGAATAGCTTCTCTATTTTTTCTTTTTCTGAAAGCAAAATAGGGGCAGTCCCAATAAAAATATTTTTAATATTATTTTTTAGTTTTTCTAACTGTTCTTGAGAGAGCCTATTAGCAAAAGACAGAATCCCTCTGGAAATTGTTGGAACCAACCATAGTGCATTGATATTTTGAGTTTCGATCGTATTCCAAAATTTTAAAAAAGTAGCTCCACTAAAAGTTTCATCAATCAGAATACTGCCACCAATAGATAAGGGAATCAGTCCTAGATTAAATAACCCTCCCAAATAAGACATGGGCAAATAATTCCAAAAACGTAATCTTTCAGCCTTCTCATCTAACTGGTGAAAATGCGTAAAAGCTTTTGCACTTTTCCAAAGCCTTCCCACATTAATGACCATCGCTTTGGGTTCACCCGTTGTCCCACTCGTTGCCAATAATAATTGGCTATCGACGCTACCCATTGGGAAATCTAGATTCTTTTCTGTTTTTTTAGGTAGCCAATCAAAAGATTGATCTGTTGAAATTTGATGCCAAGCAATACCAGAGTTTCTTAGATATTCTCGACATGCGTCATCTAGAAGATCACTCACAATACAAAAATCAGGTTGTGTCATCTCGGCCCAATTTTTTAATTCGCTCGCCGTCGTCGTACAGGGCAAAGGAGAAAGATCGACGCCCAAACAAAACAAACTTAGGGAAATCACCATTGTCTCAACGCTATTGGGCAATAAAGTTAAAACTCTTCTTTTCTCGGCCAAGTTTTTATTAGTCAACCAAACAGCACTCTGTTTTATTAACTGTTCAACTTGGGAATAGCTAAAAATGTTAATAGCAATGTCTTTATTCGCTAAAAATGCAGTCTCTTTTGCATTCTTATCAAAAACTTCTTTAAGCCCGACTGAGATCGCATTCTTGTTCACAGAATTCATCGCATAGTTCCCCATTATTTAAAATCATTTTTCCATCGACTATTAACGTCGCTTCTTTAAATACGAAATCCAAATGAAAATCCGTTTTATTCTGACCACCGACCGTGTGATTCGCGCCGAATCCAAAATGCATGCATCCGTATGCCCCCTCGTCTGTCAGCATAGTGCCCGTTAGTTTTGCATCCGGATTTAAGCCAACACCACACTCTGCCAAGACTCTTCGTTTAGAGCCTACTGGACCGAGCATTTTGTTTAAAATTTCAACATAAGAAGCATTCTCACTTTCAATCTCAGTGATACCTCCATTCGAAACAGTTAACACAACAGGATTAGAGAGCAGGCCTAATTCTGGACAAGTAATCGACCCATCAATGACTACTTTGCCTATTGAAAAAGTTTCAACAGGTGAGACATTAGCTTCAATATCTGGCGGAGAGCCTAAATCGCCAGGCTTGGTGACAAACCCTGGACAGCAATTCCCCACCCTCCCGACAATATCTAATAAAATTTTTGTTCCAGCCTTTGTTTTAACTTCAACGCGCGAGCCCTGAGTAAATGCCTCTGATACTTTTTTTACAATGGAATACTGTGCCTGAAAATCCACGCTTAAAGCTGGGTCATCCAATAGCTCCCAGGTGTATAACGGCATGCTTAAGAAACGCGCTCCACACTTTCCTGCTTCTACGCGTGCTTGTGAATGGGCTAAAGACATTTTACAAAGCGACATGATCAAATCTGCTTTTTTCATTTCTGCAGAAATAATTTCATCGGGCTCAGCGCCATGGAAAGCAGCAATGGGTAAAACCAATAAGTTTGCTTGCAATGGATGAGATACAAGCGTTTTCGCATAAGTTAAAAAAACTTCTGCAATATCCTGCGTTGATACATCACAAAGAATCAACAATCGCTCTTTGGGATTTAAATTTCCGCAGTGCTTAATAAGATGCTCAATGACTCGTTGATATTTCAAAATAAACCTCAATAAATTAATCAAGAAAAATCTTAAATTTTCTCTTGTAAGAAAAAAACAATGCTATCACTAACAAGGAAAATCCATAAAGTAAGCCTTCAATAATCAGTTTTACTAAAGGCGAAGTATCTCCAAAAATATAAGTACACAACATATGGATCATTCCCGAAAAAACCGTTATGGCAACTAAGCCCAAAATTTGTACCGCAATATATTCTCGAAAGGATTGGTTAAGCCATTTCGCAAGCATGACAAGCTGCATGTTCACCCCTATCACTTGAAGGAAAAGCATTTTCAAAACTAAGCCTAAAGCACCTAAATGCAAACCAAAACTTGACGTAGAAGCTAATAATGCCCAACTCAATCCTAAGCCAGGCACCATAGTAAAAAAACTAATATTTCTATAAGCCTCTGTTCGCCTCATAGCATAAAACATGGATCCGTTGATTTGCCCCAGTGTTTGGTGCACGGGGTATAACATAGCTAAAGCAATCACCCATACAGCAGGAATATATTTTTCTCCGCCGACGATAAATGCAACCTCACGGGCATTAACCATCAGAAAAACACTGAAGCAAGAAGTCAGAATAAAAAAAAGAACCGTGTAGTGTTTAAAAAAGGCCCCCAACCGACCCCAATCCTCTTGGGTATAAGCACGTGAAACTTCACGCATAAAAATAGGGATCATTGTACTCGTCAGGAAAAAACACATGGCAGCAATTTGAAAGGCAAAACCATAATAGCCTTGTTGTATTAACCCAGAAAAATGTTGCAATAACCAGAAATCAAAAGCCATGCTAAAAATGCAAATAATGTTGTAACTATAGAGTGGCTTACAATAAAAAAAGAAATCTTTTATATACAAGCCCCACGGCACATTTCGCCAATCAAAAAGCTCAATTGTTAAAACATTTTTTATCCATAACATAATGATAAAAGCCAGAAAAACAGCGAACAGTGTTAGATTTTGAAACCAAAAATAAACGGTTAAATTTAACCAGTGAAAACTAATGATAATAAAAAAAGAAAATAGCGTAGCCCCTGATAAAACAGCCCGTATTATTCCACCATATACGGTCAAAGCATGAGCATCTGAAATCTTGATAGCAACTTGATTCAACCAAATTAAAAAAGCATAAGAAGCACCTAACCACACATAATCCATTTCAATATGAGGTAGTAATGCCTGATGAAAAGAAAACATCTCTGAAATACAAATCAATGCTACTAATAACAACACGGTAGCTAGAACAACTACCTGATAAAACCCTATCAATCGAACATTATTATTTTCTGATGAAAGCTTTGTAAAAAATGCTATTGAACTTGCGCTTTCAATAAAACCCACAATTTGTGTAAAGAAATTTGTTGAATAAGAAAAAACCCCATAATCACTTGGACCTAATATTCTAGGAACCCAGAGCAAAATAATAAAATTTACACAGCCAGCAAGTAACGTCGCCAAAAACTTTAAAACATAACGGACAGAAACTGAATGCTCCTTTTTTTGCATTTAATTATTCTTCTTAAATGCAAGTTTTAAAAAGTCCCCACAAATATTTTCAGAAGTTAAAGCGTATTTTTGTACAAAAGCCTCTCGTGCTGACTGAACTGAGGGACTTTGCCACCAGGCATCCAAGTCACCCCAAATCTTCCGAATATAATTGACCGCTCTTCCAGGTGATGTATGGTAAATGCCTACTTCTTCTAAAGATCGCAAATCTGAACGAGCACTCTCCCGTACTTCATAGAACTCTGAACGCCAATAAGCCATCATTGGGCGATTTTGAACCAATAATTCCAAAAACGTAGTCATACAATGATCTACTACTACTAATTTAGATACGCCCATTTGTTCGGAATAGCTTAAGCGATTCAACTCTTCTCGACTTCCATTTAAGCAATTAAAAACTCTATCAAAACGCACTGGATACTCCCTGATATGCACTTTAAAACCAGGAATAAATCTTTCTAGCTCTCTGGAAA
This sequence comes from Thiotrichales bacterium, assembly GCA_947478175.1. Classification (GTDB taxonomy): domain Bacteria; phylum Pseudomonadota; class Gammaproteobacteria; order Francisellales; family CACEW01; genus CAMCUU01. The sequence continues at coordinate 161,997 of CANJUQ010000002.1, forward strand.
AAAAACAAGCGTCTTTCAAATACTCATCCATTTGGCTTCCTAAGGGAGCATATAAATTTTTATAAAAAAATCGCGGATAGTTCGTCATTACTAATAAGGCATCAATAAATTTTCCAACACCCTTATCCGCTCCATTAGATGAACACTTCCATAATAAACGACTCAATAAAGGTGAAGGTAAATTTTGATATCCATTAGACTTATTAGCCCAACCCCAAACGCAATAAGGGTGGGATAGTTTCCCTTCAATAATCTCATCTGGGCAATACTTATTAATTCCAAACCCACCACCATGTTGACAGTAACTTAAACGCCCTTCTTTTATTAATCGAGCATAGAAAAATCTTTGAAATGAGTTTTGTGCAACGCTATTTGCCGCATAAACATGCTTAATTTTCGGATAGAAAGTTTTCGTTCTTTCGTATTGAATCGCAAATCCTTCCAACAGTCCCACAGGAATATGCCAAGGCAAGATTCTACTCAAAATCTCTATGAAACCATCTTGCCCAAAGTTTATTAATTTAATTTTTTCTCGAAGAGGAACAGCGACTGAAAAATTCTCAGACTTCGCATGGAAGGCCACGGGTTGACACCGCCCCCTACTCATAAAAAATAATTTTAAAGATTCTTTTTTATTAAAACCCATGCTGTCATGTAAGATTTTTGCTCGAAATTTTAAGGCCCTAAAAATCCATGACTTTACAAGTTGTTTTCCGATTGAAAAAAAAGAAAATCTTTGAGGTTCTGGTAGATTCCTCTCCACTGAAATTGTTTTTAATGTTGGCTGTAAAAGTAATGCTATCTGGCCAGACAAACAGGCAGTATATTCATCACCCAATAGCCATCGTATCAAATGATTTTCATCTTGAGGCGCCGACCTCTCCTTAGAGGCTAAAATATTAATAGATGAAATATCATAATTTTCTAATGCATACTTAACATGCGAAAATCGATCGTAAGCCATTTGAACAAACCGATCTAACCAGGATGCCATTAACGCGCGGAACTCCAGCATTGAAATAGTTACATTAAAAATATTGCTATAAACCCGATACAAATTTGCAAGCATTTTTTCTTGCACTTCTAGCATATAAACCGAAGCTCTCTCTCGCCAAGCCAAATCCGCCCACAAAGTCGGAACCATTTGATACCCACGCTGCTCACAATAATCCTTATTTTTCGCTGTAATACAGCCTGGGCTTAATAAAACCAATTCCTGATCTTCAGGCCAATATTCAGCCAATCCATGCGTTGCTAGGAACATTCGAATGCCTTCTCTGTAGAGAACCAGACGGCAATAATTTCTTTCACTGAAATATCACGGGGCTTTCCATCTAATAACGTCTGAAGTCGCTTAAAATCTCTCGGCGTATCTATGTCGAGTTTTATAGAGGGATAAGAAATCTCTAACGGCGCCTTTAAAACGCCCATTTTATATTGATCCTGATGATCCCAAATATAAGACGTCACATGTTCTCTATGATTTAGATCTGAGTTTTGATTCGCAATTTTTTTTAATAAATCAGCACTCAAAATTTCTGCCCCCAAGCCATCCGGGTATTGATTATCTAATTTAGGAATATGGTTAAACGCATAATCAAAATTATTTTCTAAAAAATAATTTATCAAACGATCAAGCTCTTCAGAAGCGATCAACGGATTATCTGCGCAGATTCTAACCACTACATCTGCTTGTGAATAATCCACTGCTTTAACAAAACGTGCTAAGACATCCTGCTCACTGCCCAATACACATTCACAGCCATAAGACTCAACGATTGGAATGAGAACCTGATTTTCTAAAGTCTCTGGAATAGCAACGATCACTTGATCAATTTGAGTGGCCTGTAAAACGCGAAATAAAATCCAATCAATTAAAGAGTGCCCACCTAATTTAGCTAATATTTTTTTCGGAAACCGCGTTGATCCAACCCTTGCTTGAATAATCGCTACAACTTTAGGCCGAGATGTCGAGCTATAGTTGCTCACTAGAAAAGAACTCCCATTTCAAGCAGACATCTTCTTCAATATCACATTGGGCGACTTGACCAATAACGTTATCCCAATGCTCTGGGGATATTCCATGCTGAGGTCTTTTATAAGTAATCACTTCTTCCGTAATAACTTGGCCTTTCTTAATAGAAGATGCAGAAACAATAGAACGTCTGGCATTCAGCCTGCTTAATTCTTCATCTTCAAGAGGAGCTTTATCTGTTCTTCCAGCCACTAGTAATAATTTCTGTAAATTCTGGCGAAACCGCTTGAGATCCAATACATCCATCGCATGGTAATGATCATTGCCAGGTAAAGTTTTGTCATGCGTAAAATGTTTTTCTATAACCATTGCCCCTTTTAGATAAGCAGCTGTTAAATTCAACATGCATTCGTCAGGCAATGTATGATCTGAATACCCAATTAACATATCTGGAAAATGCTTTTTCAAACCCAGAATCATATTTAAATGCGCATTAGTATCAGGTGTTGGATAATTTAAAACACAATGTAATAAACATATCTCTTCTCGCCGAGTGCCAAAATTAATTAACTCTTGTACTGCTTTTTCAATTTCTAATAAATTCGAGGCCCCCGTAGACAAAAGCACTGGTTTTTTCTTTGCCGCAATTTTTCTCAAAAAAGGCGTATTTGTAATATCTGCTGAAGCTATTTTATAAAAAGGCATTAAGGGATCTAGAAAATCAATGGCCTTATCATCAAAAGGCGTTGAAGAAAAATCAATTCCAATTTTTTTACAATGCTCTGCCAAAGCAATATATTCCGACTCTCCAAAACGATCATATTTTTGAAACAATTCAAATTGACTACGGGTGGGTTCTTTCGTCGTGTCCCAATAAGAAGGTGAATGCTTAGAAGCTAAAGTCCCAGCTTTATAACTTTGAAATTTGACAGAGTGAGCTCCACCTATTTTGGCCAATTCAATTAATTCTTTAGCCTTATCCATTGAGCCTTCATGGTTCACACCCACTTCGGCAATGATATAAGGCATGCCATCAGCATTAATATATCGATCCCCTAATTTCATTACTTTCCCCTAAATCAATGCTTCTAACTTGTTAACAATATTTTGCAAACCATTACCTAATTTTATTTTGGCTAATTTGTGTCGAATCTGGTCACGCCCTGCAATAGGGAGTAATTGTTTAACAGCTCGAATTAATTCCGACTCAAATACCTGATCAAATCGCCCTAAATATAAAAAACCAGCCTCACGGGAAAACACATGGGTGGTCTCACGATCATTACTAGCAATTACAATCGCAGGCAAATGAAGTGCTGCGAGTTCATAAACAGTTCTTCCTGCAGAAGTGATGGCAAGATCACTGATCGCCATGTAGTGAGACATTTTTTTAGTTGACTGTCCTGACCACTCAACTAATGATTTCTCACCCTCTGGAAGGTTGTCTAAATAGCGCTTTAAATTATTAGCGTGCTCATAAATAGCACCTGTCACAACACATAATTTGAAATCTATTTTTTTAGCTACTGGCAACAATGACTTGATTGCAAAAAGTGTCAGATCTCGATGATCAGCACCTCCAAAAGTAATCAGAACACGCCCCACCTGCTCTCTTATTGAGACAGGCGGATGATTAATAAATTCATCTCGCAAATCAAAATAATCTGGGCCAATAACTACATTTTCATGGAGCGCCTCCCCATAAAGCGCATTAATGACTAAATCTGCAAACTTAGCGCCTTCTCCTTGGTCTTCAAAATTAATAACACTCACACCCGCTGTTTTGAGTGTTTGAATGTAATCAAGCGATGTATTGAGTAAATCATTAATAACTACATCAGGCGATTGAGATAAAACAAAGTCAGCTAACGGGCTATCTTTAGGCTGGACAACTACTTGATATCCCTGTCCTACAGCCAAGTTGACGAAATGCTCACTCTCCGCTGTAAAAATCAATTGAATTTCATGTCCAATTAATTCATGTGCAATAGAAAGTACTCGATACACGTGACCTAGCCCAATCTCTGGATAAGCCGCGACAACAAAAATGATTTTTCTTTTTGCTAGCAACTTTTCAGCCACCCAAAAATCATAAGGCGTATTAATTTCTAGCGCTTCATGATTTTTGAGCAAATAAGGGATCGCTTTTTGCCCCATATAGCCTTCATGACCGATGGACGATATATCCATGATAAAAAAACCACTGACTTCTCGATGCAGAGGGTTATGTTGATTATTTTCTTTTCGTCTGAAATATGGCTGATAGGTATCTGTGTACTCCCAAGAGCACTCTGGAGCCTCTGACAAAGTATAAACAGCCGCTGCTTTCGAAGAAATTAAACTTGAAATTCCATCTTTGACTGATTGTAAAGACAGTAGAGGACTATTAGAACTGAGCCAAATCACATGACTTGGTTTTCCTAATTCTCGACAATTAGCCTGCAATAAATCTAAGACTGCAGGATCATTAAAACCTGAGGGGATTGTTTTGAATAAATGGACATGGATACCATGTTCTTTATGCAGCAATTCAAATTCTTCATCATCTGCTAGCACAATAATTCGATTCGGAGCAGCCAAAGATTTTGCAAGAGATACAGCATAATCAATAACTTTTTTCCCATGAAGTTTCCGAAGTAATTTTCTGGGAAGAGTGCTATCTGCTTGCGAGCAGGAAATAAAAATTACATAAGGGCATGACATGTGGTAATCACCTTGGAGAGTGCTTGTTGAACTTTTTGATCCGTACCCTCTGGAAGTTTAGCCAAGATAGGTAAAGCAACGGCTCGAGAAAGTAGCTGTTTCGAAATAGGAAAGGCTGTTTTCAAATTGCCATGCTTAGCAACTAAGCTCGGCATATGATCCCAGGTTCCCGCAAAATGCCATGTCACTGCTTCAGGCAAAATCTTTGTCCCAAACCCTACGGCTAACAAAGCTTCCCGAATAGCCTGCGCCTGTTCAGGAGATTCAGTAAAAAAAACTAAAGCATCCGCCGTTATTTCTGACCCTGCTGGGACCGCACGCATTTGTAAATCATCAAACTGAGAGACAACCTTAGCTAGTAAATCATACTGCATTCTTTGGGCTCTCACGACTTCATCCAATTTCTTTAACTGCGCAAGGCCTACAGCCCCCTGTAATTCACTCATTCGATAATTAAAACCACTTCCAGCACGAGAGTCTTCCCATCGAGGTAAAGCAGGATTATTTTCATGGCCATGGTCATGATAAGCACGGGCTCTCGCGGCAACCTGAAGATCTTTAAAAACCAGCATTCCACCTTCGCCAGTCGTCATCGTCTTAGCAAAATCAAAACTATAAGTTCCGATATCACCAAGTGTTCCCAAGGGTTTCCCCAAATAAAATCCACCACAGCCCCAGGCTGTATCTTCAATTACAGCAATTCCACGATGTTTTGCGATGGCCAATATCTCAGTCATCTGAGCAGGCACTCCTAACATATGAACCACAATGACTGCTTTAGTTTTAGCTGTGATTTTTCTTTCAAAATCTTGAGGGTCTAAATTAAGCGTCTGATTAATCTCAGCGATCACTGGCTGAGCTCCGGCCTCAATAATGGCCTCTGCAGTCGCAACAAAAGTGAAAGCTTGTGTAATAACTTCATCACCTGGACCGATATTTAAACCCGCTAAAGCGACTCGCAATGCAGCCGAACCCGAAGAAACGGCTAATGCCTTTGGGGCATTCATACGCTTGGCAAAAGCTGCTTCAAACTCTTCGCATTTATAACGACCCTGCCGTAAGGCATCGAATCCATGACGAAACAAAATTCCCCCATGATCAAAAATATCTTTTATCTCAGAAAATTCTTCCTGACCCACAAATTCAAATCCTGGCATGGCAACTCTCTCTTTTGCTTTTTTATTTAGGCCTTAACTTGTGTTTCTATTTACATTAATTCGTAAATACGACTCACTTTTTCTAACGTTAATATCTTTTTAAAATCTTCACCTAGCGCATTCTTCAACGGCTTCTCATGGACAATGGAAGATTGATAAAGCGCTTCAAACAAAGATGGCTCTAATCCTCTAGCGACCCCCGTTGGAAGACTGATGTTTTGCTGATCTAAATAACGATGGAACTGATCTGTTTCTCTAGGATAAAACTCTTGCATGACATTCATAACGACACAATTAGCTACACAATGATGCATTCCAAATACAACACTTAACCCTGCAGACAGCGGATGAACTAAGCCCACGAAGCTATTAGCAATCGCACAACCACCTAAATAAGATGCAACCATTAAATCCGCTCGCGCTTGATCTCCCTGAATATCTTTCTGAGAAAAAACAGACTGGCATAACAATAAAGCCTGGTGAGAAAAGGCGTCTCCAATCGCATTACGATGACGCCCCGCTAAAGATTCTACGCAATGAACATAGGTATCCATAGCTGTATAAAAATACTGTTCACGAGGTACCGTTTTTGTTAAATCAGGGTCCAAAATCAACTGATCAAAAACACTATAAGGACTATTCATACCAAGCTTTACACCTGTATTTTTATTAGTCATTACGCAAGTTTTACTACTCTCAGAACCCGTTCCGGAAAGTGTTGGAATACCAATTTTATAAATTCCAGGATTCTTCACTAGATCCCAGCCTTGATAATCCGAAGCATTTCCCGGATTAGTCAACAAATTGGAAATAGCTTTTGTTGTATCCAGCGTGGCGCCCCCACCCATACCTACAATTGCTTTTATTTCACTAGAAAACTCTCTTAAAGGCTTAACTAAGGAATCAATTTGATCCGTCTTAGGCTCATCTGTCGTATCTATGAATAAGACAATATCCGCTGGTTCAATAGGCAATTGTTTAATACGTTCATGCCCTTTAAAAAAATGATCGATGCAATAAACCACCCTCATTTTTTTACTATTCTCGTTTGGGACTAGCTTTAGCATCTCGTCTAACTGAGCAAACGACCCAAAACCAAATAAATAACGGGGGACATTGTAAGAATTAGAACATCCCAAATGATGATTTTTAGACTTCAGATTCAACTGTTCTCTCCCCCACACAAGCACAATGATCCGTCGATGCCTCACCTTGCCAGGTGTTACCCTTGAATTCACAAACAGATAACTCCTCAGCATCCGCAGTCTCAAAGATACTTGCAGCTACTTTATATTTGAAAGAAGCATTTTTGTTGTAGCCAGCATAATTTTTTTCTAAATACCAAGTGAACGCTTCCAAATAATCCCAAAACTTCCCTTCATCATAGTTGTAACTACCATTACGCTGAATAAAAAAACGATTATTCCCAAGGTCCTCAACCGCAACTGACCCCTGTATCGCCATTGCAAGCATATAATCATCCACATGCATTACCATGTGACAATTTTGGGGAATTGGTTGTCGGACAACGCTCTCAATTCTTTTTTCCAAATTGGAAAAGAAAATCTCATAAAAATAATTCTCATTCCCTTTTGCGACTACAACAAAGCCTATTTTGACGCCATGCTGAAGATCAGAAAATAAACCCTTGCTCATTGTATCAATGCAATAATTCCGAAATAACGTCTCAAAGACTACCGGCTCAAAATGATGTCCACGCTCCCAAACATCTAACTTTGCAATAAGGTCTTGGTTACCATGTTGACTTTGGTATTCCCTAAATAAAGCCAGAAACTCTTCACGTGATTTAATATAATTTTTAAAATCATCTTCACTTTGAGAAAAATCGTAAATCTCACCCGATGACATTAATAAAATCTCACACGGCACTTTCTTTGATTTTGCATAGTCATAAAATTCTTTAGCTGTCACTGAATACAAATCAACTAAATCATCCCGCCTTAACCAGACCATGTCGCTAGAATAAGGTAATATTCGTGGTGATTTTAACCCTTCAGCAGCTCTAATCGCACGTTCAAAACAAAATTCTTTTTTCTTTACAACTATTCGTTTTTTTTCTTCTAATGGCAAGTCAAAAGATCCAGGAAATAACCCAACCCCCATATAAAAAAGACAAGCCAAATCCAGTGAAAAGTTCTGACCAATCCAATCCATCTCTTCTGCAGGCAGCAAACAATCATTCTGAAAATAGGTGCAATGATCCTGATCTTTGATAATTAAAGAGCTATCATTAGTCGACAAATCTGCGACTAACGTCACCTCAATTTTATCTGTAATCGCAATAGTCTGACGATGATCTATTTCAATAATGGTCCCGAAACCAAAATCTTTAAGTTTCTGAGCCAAAGGAATCCCTACTCCATATTTACGAATAATGACCGGAATAGATTTATCAAAATGTGAAAGTGTTTTGAAACATAAATGATCAGGATGTAGATGGGAGATATAAATAAAATCCTGATCTAAAAATTCTTCTTTTGTAATTTTCGCAGGCGGAAAAAGCCACATCATATTTCCATAGATGGGATTGTACTGCCAAGGATCAGACAATATTTTCGAGCCATCAGCGCAAATAACTTGTAGGCTCGCGTGGCAGACATATTTTATTTTCATGCAGAAATAACTCCCAATACAGACATAAAAAATCTAGATAGAAAAGCCAATTTAAATAACCCTCTCAGAGACAGCGCATCTTAAAGACTGAAAGGTTCGCCAGCAATCTCATCACAAACCAGATAAATCAGGTCAAATCCAAAAAAATTTTATTTGCTAAACATGAAGCGTATAAAAAGCACTTAAGAGCAATGAGCATATTTTTTATTAATTTTTTCATCCGTATTCTAATTTTCGCTTCTACTTCTTGCAGAATTAATAGCATTCAATCCTCTCAATCAATCCAAGTAATATAAACCCTCGCATTGAACCGGCCCTGCTCATTAGCAAAAAAATAACATTTTCTATAAATTCTCCTCCATTAATCCATTTCTCAATTGATCCAATGAATAACTCCTGGCTCCTTAACCTCTCCACCCTCCAACACGGCGGCTCTCTCCAAGTCGCTATCTCACTTATCGAAGAACTTAAAAACCATCCCAACAAACTCATCCTTCTTTTATCTAAACCTCTGCAAGAAAACTTATCCCCAGAAATCCTACAAAATTTTAATCACCATCTTATCCATCCCTCTCCTGCCAGATCCAAACAAAGCCGTGAAAAAATAATTTTTTTAATTTCAGAACTTTCTCCAGCATTTATTTTTACGCTCTTTGGCCCTGCTTATATTAAAACCTCGATTCCCCACCTCATGGGCATTGGCGACGGCTGGGTTACACATGCTGACAAACTCGCTTTCTCTTCGCTCAGCTTGTTAGAAAAAATCCAAATGCATTTGCTCTGCGCTTATAAAAAACATTATTTCAAACAAGCCACTCACTGGATCACCGAAGCAAATATTTCTAAACAAGGCGCTGTTAAAAAATTTAAAATATCTCCAGAAAAAATCACTGTAATTCCCAATGAAATTTCTGTTTTTTACAAAAATTATTTAAATCAAGAACCTCAGCTGATCTCAATATCATCCTCACAGCCGCTTAATTTTTTCGTTTTTTGCTCAGCCTACCCTCATAAAAATCTTAAAATTCTCATACCCACTGTTTTATATTTATTGGAAAAAAACATTTTGAATATCAGATTTCATTTAACCCTTCCAGAGCAAAATAAAATCTACCAAAAATTATCATCTCAAATAAAAAAAAATCGCTTAGAAAATTATTTTATTAACCATGGCCCCATCAAATCTCCAGACAGCCCTGCGCTTTATCAAAACATGGATGCTTTATTATTCCCAACTCTTCTAGAAACTTATTCAGTTACCCCTTTAGAAGCCATGGCAATGGGCATTCCTGCTTTAATTTCTGATATTCCTGCCCATCGAGATTTGTTCACTGAAGATTTAGTTTCTTTTTTTAATCCATTAGACCCAGAAAATATTGCCCACCAAATTATTACTCTTATCGAGAATCCAGAAGCTGCTTTTCAAAAACAAAAAAATGCAAAACGCTGGTTAAAAAAAATAATGTCTGAGACAGCACCCAGGACTCAAGCTTTCTTAAATCTAATCAATCAAATTTTTGAAAAAAAAGATTAAGACAAGACAAGACAAGACAAGATAGCCCACCTATAAGTTTGTCTCTGTAATTTTTAGAAAAGATTCCAATCTTCATGGACTCATCCTTCGGAACACCCCAAAACTCTTGGTTTCTCAATCTCAGCAACCTCCACAAAGGCCGCATAAGTCAGCTTATCTAAACTAATAATTTGAATATGAGAATAAATCTTCAGCATCCGGCGAACAAAATTACAGCCAATAAAACCGGCTGCTCCAGTAACTAATAAATTCTTAAATTTGAAATCAGCCATTTATTCTTTCTCTGTTGATAGATCAAGGCCTAACTCTATCTGTATTTTTTCCTCTAATTGATTCGCATCAGGCAAAAAATCTTTTAACTTCTCTGGAATTTCTCGAGTCAGCTGATACCCAGCAACACCCACCGGTTTATTAATCCCTCTTAAGGCATACTCCACATCAAATCGACTATGGTCGCCACATAAAATAATTCCAATAGAAGGATTCTCGTGAGGCTCTTTAACAAACTCATCCAGAAGATTCAGGTAAAAATTCATTTTTCCTGCATGCTCTGGTTTGAATTTTGTTCTTTTTAACTCAATGGCGACAAGCGCCTGTAATTTTCGATGGTAAAAAAGTAAATCAATAAAATACTCTGAATCGGGTGTCGCAATCCGATATTGATTCCCAATAAAACTAAATCCGTAACCCAATTCCAAGAGGACATCTTTAATTTTTGCAACCATTCGTCGCTCAATTTCAGTTTCAATAATGGGCTCAGCGATACCCAACATGTCAAACATGTAGATGTCTTTCATGGACTGATCCGCCTGTTCTGCCAACTGTTTTGGCAACGTGGCCTCAAAATTGTGATTCTTATTGGCTAAACGATGACGCTCATAAGCTTTTGAATTGATTTGTTCGCGTAAAGTATCACGCGTCCAAGCACTTTCTTTAGTAGCACTCAAGTAATAAAGCCTTTCAGCTTCGTCTTTTACCTTGCTCATAATTAGCAAGTTTTGGCCCCAAGGAATTTCTCCAACAAGCCGTTGGAGATTTGGCTTGTCTTTATATTCGAGATAAAACTGACGCATATACCATAAATTCTGAGGCGAAAAACCAAATTTCGCATCTGGAAATGCAGCTTTCAAATCTTTTGAAAGCCTTTCCACCAAAGACTTTCCCCAGCCGTATTGATTCTGATTTAAAACAATGTGCTCACCTAGCCACCCGTAAAGATTAACGGCCTCTTTATTAACCGCCTGAACAGCACGTGTTCTAACGCGCCTTATTTGATCAGTGACTTGTGATAAGAATCCCTTGTATTCAGATAAATTTTGATTAGTTATATCGCCCATCACACACCCCTGCAAATTCACGCATCCACCAGCCCTATCAAGCTTTTTAAATATTTCCCATAGCTAGTTTTAATTAAAGCTTCTGCCTGCGCCAAAAGATCTTCCTGGGTAATAAACCCTTTTCTCCAAGCAATTTCTTCTAGGCAGCCGACTTTTAGTCCTTGGCGACTTTCAATCGCAGCTATGTACTGTGAAGCATCTAAAAAAGAATCATGCGTTCCAGCATCTAGCCAAGCAAATCCCCGCCCCATGAGCTCAATAGAAAGCGAATTATTTTTAAGATAAATAGTAACTACCCAGGTAGGTACCCGCTGATGTTATGAATGCTTTCACCTCGCCCCGCCGCGGGAGAGGTCGAGCAGCTTCTGCGAGGGAGAGGGGGTCAAGGGCTTTGACCTATCATCAGTTCATCACCCATCAGAGTCTTACGAAG
>CANJUQ010000003.1 GCA_947478175.1 Thiotrichales bacterium
CTGCTTTGGTTTTTAGCTTCCAAGCCATTTTCTGAACTGGATCTTCTGTTTCAGGGCAGGGGATATCTTCTGCAAATCGCTCTGTCAGTGACATGTGATGACGGTCTCGTCTCATCGCAATAAATGGCTCAACACCAGCACTTTCGCAATGCTTTACATTGTGCTCTGAGAAATACCCTGTATCAGCCAAGATGCCCGTGATACTGCGTAAGTCTTTTGGCAATTTTTTGGCTTGATCAATCATGGGCTCTATTTGGCGTTTGTCGTTGCCAGCTTGTGTGACATCCGCTGCGACGATCATCATGCTTTCTAAATCGACGGCTGCTTCCGCATTGTAAGCTTGGACAAATCCGCTGCTACTGCCTGAAGATTTCATAATTCTGGATTCTTCATCCGTCAGGTTCACTTGGTCTTTGTCGCGAGGACCTGAGGTCCGTGGTTCAGGATCTTTACCTTTTGGCTTTTTACCTTCTTTGCGCAAAGCCTCTCGCTTAGCCAATTTCGCTTCATATTCTGCTTGGGCTTCTTTATCCCTTTCCAAAGCGCGTTCTTCAATTCTTGTTTTGGCCAAAGCTAATTCTTTGAGCCGCTCTTCGCGTCTTGCCAGCTCCGCTGGAATATCCATGCCTTCTAATGGTTTGGTATCAGAGGCCTGTGCTTGTTTCATCAAGGCCGCAATTTCTTCACGAAGCTGGGCTTCAATTTTAATCAGATACGCGTAAGACAGCGCCTTATGTTTGCTGGCATTGGCTTTAACTTTGCTGCCATCTAATGAAACATTGCCAAGCTTTAAAAATCCCATCTCTTTAGCAACCAAGAGAACCTGCACAAAGATATCCGTAATTTCTTTTAAATAATTCTTTCTGAAATTCGCCAGCGTGTTGTGATCAGGGTGGGTATTCCCAGCAATATATCGAAAAGCAATGGAGTCGTAAGTGGCTTGCTCTATCTTGCGGCTGGAGAAGGTCCCAGTGGCATAGCCGTAAATCAAAAGTGAAAGCAGCGTGGCTGGATGATAAGCATCAGAACCTCTGCCTGCATAACGACTGGTCAGTATTTTTAAATCTAATTTATCTACGATCTCTACAACAAATCTGGCTAAGTGCCTCTCAGGCAGCCAGTCGTTCACTGAAGGGGGTAATAAATAGGCAGTCTCTCTGTCTATTGTCACAAACCTTGCCAAATCTTGCTCCGACGATTTTTAATTCGGGCGAAATTTTAACATCACATTTGTTCACCACAAAGCCAGACAGACTCCTAGATGGTAGCCAACATTTAGAAGAGAAAAAATCTGCGAAAGATGCACGTCGAACAAACTACCTAGAATCACAAGGGTTTCGCGTACTGCGATTCTGGAATCACGAAATTTTTAAACAAAAGAAAGACGTCTTAAAAGCTGTTTTTTTAAACCTTCAATAGTCGCCACTTTTTTTTCGACCCCCTCTCTGTCCCTACAGGCTAGCGCCTGTCGGGTCTGTCTCTCCCGCAAGGGGCGAGACGATTCAAGCAGTAAGCAGGGCCTAAAATTTCAAGACAGTTGCTCCACCATCCTCGTGAGTCGTGGCATCCGAACGCTACAAAACCCACACTTTTAATCACACCCGTCATTCTAGTGTCGCTGTATTTTCTGTTGTATTTGTCGTTGAGAGAAGAAGCGTAGGACTAAATACAAACGATGAACTAGCAGCGGCATAGCTTTCAATGATTACAGGTGTATTAGCAGCAAGCAGAGATTCTAAGTAAGGCATCCGTAAGTCATCTGTCCGATGTTCTCGTGCCCAATTAAGAATAATCCCATGCATTCTTAAATCTAAGCCATTCGAAATAAATTCATTAGAGGTTTCGGGCGCTATTTCAAGTGAATGCCATATCAACCATTTAGCGATTTGATCGCTATTTTTTTGTGAGGCCAACTGAAGGATTGTTAAGCAGCTTTCTGAATCAAAGGCATAGATTAATCTTGCCATTTGTGGCTGCGTGCCCCATACAAAGAAAAGATGCATCATTTCTTCAGCCAATTCAGAGTGATTATTTTTAATCGCCCAGATAAGCAAATTATTGTCTTCATCATTGAGTTGATGAATGGTTTGGATGAGGGCTATTTTTTGTTCGGGTTTTTTTGATTGAATTAATAAAGCAGTCAAATAGGATTCTATTCTTGGATTGTCTCCAACAGCCACAGACAGTTTGATCAGTAAATTTTCTAGCTGAGAAGCTTCTTCTTTAGAGCCCTCTCCAGAATCTTCGCCAGCACCACCTCCAGCCCCAGCGTGTATTGGTGTTGAAAAAGGCGATTGCGTAATTCTGCTTTTTGAATCTTTGTATTCTTGATGAAGCGTCATCAAAGAACCCCAATGGGTGTGCTCATCACTGGGCAAGACAGATTGGTAATGTTCAAAAAATTGATGGAGCTCTTCTCGTCCATTTAAGAATTCTTTTGCGAGTAAAAGTGTTCTCTTGCGATGGACCGTTAAGCTATCTGTTTTTTTATCGCCGATTTCTAAAGGCGTCTGATGGCAAAAGGCATTTCTGAAATCTACCAAAATTGAAATGAGTTTCTCGCTGGTATGAGGCAGGCAGTCTGGGCCTGAATCGGAGTATGGGTCTAGCTTAGCCTCGTGGTAGCTTGTGATCTTACCATGCAGTTCATGCAACAACATGGCCAGATCTCCCAGAACCCCTTGGATAATCTGGCTATAGGTATTAATTTCTCTATTTTCTGTGGCGTTTAAATAACACTCAAAAAAATAATTAAGAAAAATCATGCGTCGACCCAGAAAATGAGGAAGCTCAGTCAAATTTATGGGCGATTGAGACAGACACAGCGAATCAAAATAACGAGTGCAAGCGGCACTATTTTCTTTCTTATCGTCTGGGCTGCTTTGGGGATTTAGAAAATAAGCTAAAGCACTGGACTGCGCGCGTTCAATAGCAAGCACTTGATGTGCGACAGCATGGCGTTCTGGGTCAGTAGTTTTATGACTAGAAGAATTCTCATGATCAAGAAAGTATTGACTTAAATTCAAATAAAAAGCCGCAATGTCAGAAATAGTTTGGGCATCATTGCGTGCGGCGAGAGGCGTGCTATTCAAGTTGGAATAAAGATTTAGGGAGAGAATATCCTGAATGATGATGGGTTTCCCGATTTCTTCTACTCCCAGGCCGATAAAGAATGGTCGTGCACTAGAGCTATCAGAGAATCTGGCTGCAGCTGTTACGGGTGAAGAATGAGTGGGTATTTCAGAGTCAGAGTCACTGATGACTTCATGATGAGGCAAAGCCAATGCTGGGGTTGGGACAAAAGCGGCTGTCAATTCTGGCTGAAGTCTGGGGGTGGCAGCAGGTGATTTTTTAGAAGAAGGCAGAGTCTTGGGTTTAACAGCGTTGCGGGCGTGGGAAGAAGCAGCTGTAGCCGATGAAGGTTTGCTTTTTTGAGATATGGGTGGGATTGATTGAATGTAAGCTTTAATTTTAGGGTTAAGTTTTTCAAGATCTTCTTCGAGTTGAATGAGTTTATCTCGAGCGGAAATAATATTTTTTTTGAGGAAATCCCCTGCAGAGATTTCTAGAGTGTTTTTTTCACGTTTTAGGTCATTCAAAATTCTTTGTAATTTTTGTGGGAAGTTAGCGCCTTTTGCAGCAGGGGTTTTGAAAGAGACTATCTGAGCATGGGTTGTCTCAGTTGAGTTTATTAATTCTTTAAATTCTTCTAAGAGCCTTGTTTTATCTGCTTGCATCGCTAGAGCTACTGAATCATACACAGGAAGTACAGGAGCAGATGCTGCTATGGGGCGCACCTGACTTTTTGGAGCCTCCAGCGTTTTTTGAAGTGCCAGTTGTCGTTCTTGTTCTTGTTTTTGGCGCGCCAATTTACGTGCTTGCTTTAGTCTATTTTTCTCTGTTTTACGTAGCTCTTGTTCTGTTGGTGCTGTTGCTGTTTTTTTAAGGCTTTCATGTTTTTCTGATTTAGGAGCCAATGGAGGGGATATACTATTAAGTAAATCGGGATTTTTAATTACATACTCGTTCAGTGTCGCTACCATATAATCCATAAAAACAACATCATCATCTTTTCCGTTAACAGTGATCTTCATTAGATCGCGCAGGAAGCTAAGTTTTTTCTCACTATCCTTTACGTTTTTAAAGAATAAATTTTCTCCTAGTAATTTAAAAGCATGAAGAATCAAGTTTCCTGAGGCTTTTAAATCGCGAAAGTTGACTGATGCTTGAATGACTAACCAGGCGAATTTAATCTTATCCAGTGAACAGGCTAAAGAAAAAGAAGTCGCTCCATTTTGGTTGACTTGATGAATAAATTTTGCTGCTGCTTTTTGATTTTTACCTCGATGAGAAAGTTCAATGAGCCGTTCACAGAGTGCGAAATCTTTTTTTACAACTGCAGACATTAAACTAGTCAAGTGATATTGATTTTTATGGGCATGCTGAACAAAAGCAGCTGTGGCTTTTGGATCTCTTCCAGCGAGAGATAGATCTAATAATTGATTGGCGAATGCCATGTCGTTATTTTCAATCGCCACAATTAGGGGAGAGGTACCTGATTTAGCAGCACTCTGATGAATAAAGTCGGCTGTAGCTTTCTGGCCTGTTACCAAGATGGATTGGTCAATCAGTAGTTTAATGAGTTCAATATCATTCAGTTCGCAGGCGTTGGAAAGGGAAGAGACTCCCTTTTCGTTGACTTGATGAATAAATTTTGCCGTTGCACCCCTGTCTTCACCTTGAGCAGAAAGATGGATGAGTCGTCGGGAGAGCACTGAATCGGCATATATTAAACCTGTGCTGAGATTTTCATTAATTTGCTGAACAAAAGCAGCCGTGGCTTTTGGGTCTCCCCCAGCAACAGATAAATCTAATAATTGATTCGCTAATGCGTCATGTTTGATTGAAGCAGCCCAAAAGAACGCATTATCTTGTACTGTATTAGCCTGATGGATAAAAGTTGCTGTGGCTTTGGGATCCCCACCTGCTATAGATAAACAGATGATTTGATGAGCCAGTTTAATGTCGTTATTTGCAATCGCTAAAATCAGAGGAGAAGTATCTGAGGTAACACTCTGATGAATAAAATCTGCGGTGGCTTTGGGGTCTCCTAAAAGGGCGGATTGATCAATCAGTAATTTAATCAGTTCGATATGATCCAGTTCGCAGGCATTGGAAAGACAGGAGGCATTCTCGTCGTCGTCTTTATGAATAAATCTTGCCGTTGCAAAACAGTCCCTACCTTCATGAGAAAGCTGAATGAGTCGTTGAGAGAGCTCTAGATTTTTTCGAAAAATGGCAAATACTAAACTTGAGTTCCCGCTTTGATTGATTTGATGAACAAAATTAGCGGTGGCTTTTCGGTCTCCTCCAGCGATAGATAGATCTAATAAGTGATTGGCTAGGACGTAATTCTCAACTGAAATAGCCCAGAGGAGAGCGCTTTCTTGTGTATTATTAGCCTGATGGATAAAAGTTGCCGTGGCTTTGGGATCCTCGCCTGCTATAGATAAACAGATGATTTGATGAGCTAGTTCAATGTCCTCATGTGCAAGCGCTAAAATCAGAGGAGAGGTACCTGAGGTAACACTCTGATGAATAAAATCTGCGGTGGCTTTTGGGTCTTCTAAAAGCGTGGATTGATCAATCAGTAATTTAATCAGTTCGATATGATCCAGTTCGCAGGCATTGGAAAGACAGGAGGCATTCTCGTCGTCGTTTTGATGAATAAATCTTGCCGTTGCAAAACGGTCCCCACCTTCACGAGAAAGCTGAATGAGTCGTTGAGAGAGCTCTAGATTTTTTCGAAAAATGGCAAATACTAAACTTGAGTTCCCGCTTTGATTGATTTGATGAACAAAATCAGCGGTGGCTTTTCGGTCTCCTCCAGCGATAGATAGATCTAATAAGTGATTGGCTAGGACGTAATTATCAACTGAAATAGCCCAGAGGAGAGCGCTTTCTTGTGTATTAATCTGATGGATAAAAGTGGCCGTGGCGATTGGATCACCGCCAGCTTTAGATGATTGGATTAATTGTTTAGCAAATTCTAACGTTTCGTTTTGTAATGCCAGGATCAAAAGAGGAGTGGTCTGGCTGGCTTGATGAATGAAATCTGCCGTGGCTTTTGGATCGCCTAAGGTGATAGATCTTGCAATGAGTCTTTTGACTATGTTCCAGTCTTTTTTTACTGAACAAGCCCGGCTGAGTAAATTGTTTTTTGTTGTTTTATCTACTTGATACAAGGAGCTAGGGTCTAGCTCTTCAATTTTAGGTTTGGTTTTTAAAGCAAGAGAAAAATAGCCTGACCCTGACATTTGAACTCCATTTTTTTATTTAATTATTTTTTTTGGAATTTAATGTTTTTTTTTGCTGTAAACCAGCAGAGGTGCAGTTAATTTAATTTTTAATATTGTACCGTTCATATTTATATAAAAAACTTGCGATGAGTGGGTCAACGATTTGATATTTATCCTGCTCTCTAAAAATAAGATCTTCTTCTTCTAAAGCTCTTAAAGCATTGACAATAGCCGCGCTTGTCAGATCCACTTTACTTTGAGCTATTTTTCCCGTGATGGGGATTTCGTTATTTTCAGAAACCAGCGTTAAGACTTTGAGCGCTCCAGAATTCAAATGTTTTAATTGCCCTCGAATGACATCTGATTTTTTTTCTAATAGTTCATTCCAAGATTTTTCAACTTGTTCAGGCGTTATTTTATTGTCCTCATAATCTTTCCAAATTTGAAAACAAAGATTGTAAACACGTTTTGGATGTAGCTTAGTTAACAAAAATATCTGATTGAGTGTTTCTGTAGAGAGCTCGCCGTTTTTAGTTTCTTTTGCAATTTTATTAATATAACGGGCATACAGCTCTTGCCCAATTCTCCCCAGGCTTAGACGTTCGCATAATTCATAAAGTGGCATAGATCGATCATCAAACATATGACTTAAAAGACGTCGATTACTGCCAGAGAAAATAAAAACAATGTACTTGCTATGTTGTGCGAATTCTCTAATAGCGCCTTGTAATGCAAATCCATTTTCAATTTGATTGATCTCTTGGATTTCATCCAAAAATAAAACAGCTTTTTGATTAAAGTCTGACAATAAACTTTCTAAAAAATTCAAAGCGACCAGAATATTTTCGGGTATGTCTTCATCGTCTTCAGGAATAATTTCTACGCCAACGATCCCTTTAATTCCGAAGCTCCATTTTTTCTTGGCTTTTGAAAAATAGGTAGAGAGTTTTGAAAGTGTTGCCCCAGCTTCTGCTTCGTTGCCAATTAAAATATTGGTGACGGAGCGAATGGTATCCATAATTTTTAGTTCAACGGATCGGGGCGTCTGAGAGATGAAAAAATTGGTTTCTCCATAGGGGATATTTAAATCTTCCAAGACGCGTTTTACCAAACTTGTTTTTCCATAACGTCTTGAGCCAAAAATTAAAGTATGGTGGCCCTTTGTGATGTTATATCTAAGGTCTTTGATTTCTTTTTCTCTGCCAAGGAAAGCATTTCCTTTGGCGATACCCTGTGGAAAATGGTCTTCTTCGTTCATAAATTGAACCTGGTTTTTTATTGTTTATTTAGATTGAAATTTACTTTGTTTTTGCTAAGTAAGCAAATGCTAAGTAAGTAAAATTTAACTAAATAATGTATTGAAATTATTATTTTATTATTTTTTGGCGCTTTTTTTTAAAAAATTTTTTTAATAAATTTTCACAATCAGCCTGTAAAATTCCCCCTAAATAATTCACCTGATGATTATGATAAGGCTTATTAAATAGTTGATCCTGAGAGTGAACCGCACCTGTTTTTGGGTCAAAAGCCCCAAAGTAACAATGATGAATTCTGGCATGAACCATCGCACCCACGCACATCATGCAAGGCTCTAGGGTCACATAGAGATCGCAATCTAATAATCGATAATTTTGAAGTTGATTTGCGGCTTTTTTTAGAACTTCGATTTCAGCATGAGAGCAAGGATTTAAAGAATTAATCGGAAGATTATGAGCCGCTGCGATGATTTTATCTTGATAGACAATGACAGCGCCTACCGGAACTTCGCCCAATTTTTCTGCGAGTTGGGCTTGTTCGATGGCGAGGCGCATAAAGTTTTCATGTTTTAAGTTATTAAGGCCCAATGTCATAGTTAATACCAATAAAGACGGCCGTGGATTCGAGCATTCTTTGATCAAAATTAACATAAGATTGATCAAAACTATCTCCCATAAGGCGCTCACCTGAGAGATAAACAGATAAAGAAGGCGTGGCGTTAAAGCCAATATTTAATCCAACGAGTGGATCAGCTTTATGTCGGGTTGCAGCAGCAGCCGTTGTGCTATTAACGGTTAGGTCACCTGAACTATTGCCGACATTAAAGGCAACGCCGAATTGAGGCATGATGAAAAATTGCTGTGTGATATTCCATTGCAAATCCATGAGAATATTCAGAGTTTCTTGATCGAAGCCCATATTGCCTGTTGTAGTATTGGCGCCATTGAAATCAAAGTTGCCCCAATAAGTCGCCCCTAATTCTATTCCCGCCCCAAACGTATTGTCTTCGTCAAGGCCCCAGAGGTTTCCGATATGAAGATTTCCGGCAAAACGGTTTTTATCCGTCGTGAAATCATAAGTTTCTGGAGCAACTGTTCGTGATTGCGTTCCTGTTGTTAAGTCTAATTTGTTGATACCGCCCATGGCGCCAAAATACACCCCGAAGATGGGGTCTTGTGTGTCATCAGAATTGGCAGAAGCAGTCAATGGAATGAGAGAGAGAGAAGTCAGGCTGGTTAGACTAGTTAGGCAAGCCAGGGTAATTAAAGAACGCTTTAGCATGGTCGGGCTCCTAAGAAGGGTTTAAAAAAATAGGAAAAAATAAGAAGGGCGCGAGTTTATATCAAAACTTTTTTTATTTGTTCTAAGAAAGAAATTTTTTCAGTTTCTAAAGTTATTAAACGATCCCGCTCTTTTTGAACAATAGGTACAGGCGCTTTATCTGCAAAAAAAGGGTTGGATAATTTTTGTTGAATAGAAATTATCTGGGCGTCTATTTTTTCTAGATTTTTTAATAATCTTTCTTTTTCTTTTTCGAGATCAATTAAACCTGCCATTGGAATATGCAAAGTTATATTACCTAGAACCGCATGAGCAGTAGCTTCTCCAGAGTTATTTAAAATACTAATTTCTTTGACTTTGCAGAGCTCTGAAAGATAGGGCTTAAATTGATTAAGCTGATCCAACTGTTCTGGATAAGCATTTTCGATCCAAAGAGAAATAGTTTGTTTGGGGACAATATTTAATTCAGATCTAATAGTTCTAATTTGAATAATAATTTCTTGAAGCCAGCTAATTGAATTAATGGCATGGGTGTGTGAGTCTCCCGTAGATCTTGGGAAATCAGTCATCATGATTGAAGCAGGAGATTGGTTTTTTGGATCTGTGATTTTTTTAACTTCTTGCCAAAGACTTTCTGTAATAAATGGAATAATCGGATGAAGAAGTTTTAATAAAGTTTCTAGAACTGTAATTAAAGTATATCGGGTCCCTGTTTTGAGATCTTCAGGATGATCTTTATTTAAAATGACTTTAGAGAGTTCTAGATACCAGTCGCAATAATCGCCCCAGACAAAGCTGTAAAGATTTTCGACCATATGGTCAAAACGAAATTCTGAAAGAGCTCTATGAGTTTGATCGATACAGTGATCTAAACGCGAGAAGATCCAATGATCAGCCAGGCTAAAAGATTTAGGCGTATTAATCCCACAGTCTTTACCTTCTGTATTCATCAGGACATAACGAGTCGCGTTAAATAATTTATTACAGAAATTTCGGTAGCCTTCCATCCGTGAAATATCAAATAAAATATCACGACTAGTCGAAGCCAGAGCCGCGTAAGTTAATCTCAAAGCATCGCAACCATAGGCTTTAATGCCCTCTGGAAATTGTTTGCGTGTGGCTTTGATGATTTTTTCTTTCTGACTAGGGATCATTAGATGGTCAGTTCTTTTATTAATTAAAGCCTCTAGTTCAATACCATCTATAAGATCTACGGGATCTAAGACATTGCCTTTGGTCTTAGACATTTTTTGGCCTTCGTGATCGCGGATTAAGCCATGGAGATAGACCGTGTGAAAGGGAATATCTTGAGCAAATTTTAATCCAAACATGATCATGCGAGCGACCCAGAAAAATAAAATATCAAACCCGGTGACTAGCACACTGGTTGGATAATATTTTAAAAATCTCTCTGTTTTTTCAGGCCAACCTAAAGTCGAAAAGGGCCAGAGAGCGGACGAGAACCAAGTATCTAAGACATCGTTGTCTTGAGTGAGTTTTAAATTTTCTGGAAGATTGTTTTTTTCTCGAATAGATTGCTCAGTAGGACCTACATAGATATTTCCAGATTCGTCGTACCAAGCAGGAATTCGATGACCCCACCAAAGTTGTCGGGAGATACACCAGTCCTGAATGTTTTCCATCCAGCGGTAATAAAGATTCACGCCATTGTCTGGAACGAATTTAATTTTGCCTGATTTGACTGCGTCTATGGCAGGTCCAGCGAGTGGGGCGATTTTGACATACCACTGAGGAGAGAGCCTTGGTTCAATAATGGTATTGCCACGTTCGGCTCTGGGGACAGACAGAGTATGTGGATCTGTTTTGACTAGTAAGCCCAGATTTTCTAGATCTTGGAGAATTTGTTTTCTCGCAATAAAACGATCGAGACCCTGGTATTTTTCAGGGGTATTTAAATTAAGCGTTGCGTCGTCATTAAAAATATTAATTAATTCTAGGTGATGCCGTTGGCCAATTTGATAGTCATTAAAGTCATGAGCGGGAGTAATTTTGACAGCGCCGGTCCCGAAAGCTGGATCGACATAGTCGTCAGCAATAACAGGAATAACTCTATTGGTCAGAGGTAAGTTTAGATTTTTACCAATTAAATTTTGATAGCGCTCGTCATTAGGATTCACAGCGACAGCGACATCGCCTAATAAAGTTTCTGGTCTTGTCGTCGCAACCGTAATTTCTTGAGAGCCATCTGGGGTGAGATAACGAATATGCCAGAGCGAGCCGTCTTCTTGGGTATTAATTACTTCGAGATCAGAGACAGCTGTTTTTAATTTAGGGTCCCAATTAACTAGGCGGGTTCCTCGGTAAATTAAATTATCTTCATAAAGTTTTATAAAGACTTCTTGGACGGCGGCAGACAATCCGTCATCCATCGTGAATCGTTCAGATTCCCAATCACAAGAAGTTCCCATGCGACGCATCTGTTGGAGAATTTGACCGCCTGAAAATTCTTTCCATTTGAAAACTCTTTTAACAAACTCTTCTCGGCCCAGTTGGGTTCTAGATAGGCCCTCTGCTTCGAGCTGTCTTTCGACGACCATCTGAGTCGCAATGCCTGCGTGATCCACACCGGGTTGCCATAAAGTACTGTCACCACACATACGATGATAACGAGTCAGGATATCCATCAAAGTATCTTGAAATCCATGGCCCATGTGTAAAGACCCAGTGACATTGGGAGGCGGCAGCATGATGCAAAATGGGTTGCCTGTTTTCTTGGGTGCAAAATAACCTGCTTTTTCCCAGGTTTGATAAATTTTTTGTTCGATTGAATCAGGCTGGTAAGAAGTATCCATATTTTTTATCCCGCCAGATCCATCAAATATTGAATTAACAAAGGCACCGGACGTCCCGTTGCGCCTTGAGCTGACATAGCCGTTCCGGCAATATCTAAATGAACCCAAGGAATATCTTTGACGAATCTAGATAAAAAGGCTGCAGCCGTAATAGAGTTAGCGCCGTCTTTGCCCAAATTTGCAATGTCTGCAACAGACGAATTAATTTGTTCTTGATAGAGATCATTCAAGGGCATCTGCCAAGCGCCATCATGAGATTCCAAACCGGCTTGCATAATTTTATCAGCGAGTTTTTGATTGTTCGTAAATAGGCCTGTTAAATGGTGACCCAGAGCCGTAATGATTGCTCCCGTGAGTGTCGCCGTAGTTAAAATAGACTGAGGTTTTAAGCCAGTCGCATGACTGATAGCATCGGCAAGAATTAAACGACCTTCAGCATCTGTATCGAGAATTTCTACGAAAATCCCCTGATGCGATTTAATGATATTACCGGGCTGTAAAGCGTTGCCGTCCGGCATGTTTTCAGCAGCGGGAATAATGGCAATTAAATTAATAGGTAAATTTAAACAAACGGCGGCTTCAAAAGAAGATAAAACAGATGCTGCGCCGCACATGTCCATTTTCATGTCGCCCATGTTTTGACGAGGTTTAATAGAGATCCCGCCGCTGTCAAACGTGACGCCCTTGCCAATAATGACATGAGGGGCCATCGAGAGATCGGCGCCTTCATAATTTAAAACAATAAGTTGGGTTTCTTCGCGAGAGCCTTTGCCGACGCCTAAGAGGCAATTCATGCCCATGTCTGTCAGTTCTTTTTCGCCATAGATTTTGGCTTTGATTTTTGTTGGATATTGTTTAGCAAGTGATAAAGCCTGTTTCGAGAGATATTTAGGCGTGCAAATATTGCTAGGTAAATTGCCTAAATGGCGTGTTTTAGTCGTTGCTTCGGCGATAATTTGGCCTTCTTGGATGCCTGTTTTGACTAGGGCTAGCTCAGATTCAAGAGTGTGCAAAGTTAAATTTTTGAGTGGGTGATAGTGAATATCTGGCTTGGATTTAAATTCAGCGAAGCGATAATTTTCGGTTGAAATTGCTTGAATTATTAATCTAGCTTTAAATTTAGCATCTCTGTTTTTTAAGGGCAGATCTAATAAGGCACAAGTTGCTTCTTGAAGGCCATGATTAGACAGGGCTTCTGTCATGTGGCGAATAATTTTGACCCATTTTGTTTCGTTCAAATCAGCTGCTTTGCCACAGCCGATTAATAAAATCCGCTTGGCCTGAATATCGTTTTTTTGAATTCCATGGGGGTGATAAATCATGGTAGAACGGCCAATGGTGCCATTATGATCGCCATGTTCTAAAAATTTAGTAATGGAGTGATCTGTGTGGCGGTCAATCAGAAGGGCAGATTCAGAAAGTTTATTTTCTTCAAAAATGCCTAGAACTAAACAGGGCGTAGAGAGGGTATGAAGTTCTGAAGTGACGACTGAAAGGGTTAGAAATGGATTAGCGTTAAGAAAGAGTTCCATGTAGTTCACCTGAATAAAAATTATAAAAAAATAAAAAATAAACCAGGTCGTTTGTGAGTTGTTTGTGCGAAAAGTCGATGACTATAATGCCGCCCCGCCAAACCCCCAGATTTAGGTTCAAAAAAGTTGCGCATCCTACGATATCTCTCGCGAGAAGTCTTCCATTGTATGCTGGTTTTTATGGTCATTTTATTATTGATTATGGTCAGTAATACGTTTGTTCATTATTTATCCCAGGCGGCGAGCGGGACGATTAGTTCAAGTGCTGTTTTGAATTTAATTAGCTTCACATTGCCCAATTTTATTGTGATTTTAATACCGATTACTTTTTTTCTAGCCATTGTGATTAGTTTTGGGAAGTTATTTTCTGACAATGAATTATTGGTTTTATTAGCCTGTGGTTTGAGCTGGAAAAAGATAATTAAAATGGGCCTGAGAATGGCTTTTTTCTTAGCTGTTTCTGTTGGCATATTGTCTTTTTGGTTGGTTCCCAAGATGCTTCAGCATCGAGATCAGCTCCAAGCTTCAGCTCAAAGCAATTCAGCCATGACGGATCTTCAGACGGGGCGATTTATTTTGCTGAACCAGGGGAAGCAGGTCGTTTATGTGGGCTCAGCGAATAAAACTAATACAGAATTCGGCAAGCTTTTTATGTATGAGCAGGGGCCTAAGGGAGAACAAAAAGTTACGTTTGCACCGCATGGGACAACGCTGTATGACTCGCAGTTACAGCAGCAGGTATTAGTCTTAGACACAGGGAATCAATATAAATTAATCCCGGGTCGGCAAGATGTTCAGATGATTTCTTTTGATCATTATAAAGTTCCCGTGGATTACACATCGACCTCGGCTCAGAGCCAACGCATGAGTTCGGCAAGTACTTTAAGTTTGATACAAGAGCATTCTTTTCAGGCTATGAATGAACTGGTCTGGAGATTGTCTCAATGCGTGACTGTTTTTGTGCTGCTTTTTTTAGGCTTAGCTATTTGCTGGGTTCCTCCTCGAAAATCGCGTTATATCAAGCTGATTCCAGCGGTTTTAATTTTTATTATTTATTTTAATTTATTGGCTGTTTCCCATAACTGGGCCACGACAGGTTGGCTGCCCTTAATTATTAATGTCTGGGGGGTTCATCTTTTATTTTTATTAATTTCTGGGGCGGTTCTCTGGAAGCGGGAGCATTTCTTGTGAGTTTAAATTTTAATTTTAATTTAAAAATGAATACGCTTTCTCGATATGTCATGCGGACGGTTTTTATTTCTGTGTTGGGTGTCGCGGCTGTTTTATCTGGGCTGTATTTAATTTTTACTTTTATTGCTGAAATGGGTGATATGGGACATGGAAATTATGGAGCGTTTCAAGCTTTGGAATATGTTTTATTAGGCTTGTCTGCCAATTTGTATTTAGTCATGCCTGTCGCTGGGCTTTTGGGATCTTTAATTGGCCTAGGTTTGTTATCCACGCATTCTGAATTATTAATCATGCGAGCTGCAGGATTATCTATCCGTCGAATTGGTTTGGGAGTTTTAAGCGCAGGTTTAATTCTGGCTATTTTTACTTTTATTTTGGGAAGCTTTGTAGGCCCCTGGTTACAAAAAGAAGCGGATTTTTTAAAACAGAGTTCTATAGAGGGGCAATCTTTCTTATGGTCTTCGCAATCTTTATGGCTAAAAGATGGGGACAGCTTTGTTCATGTGGGAAAAATTACATCCGAAGGGGGTTTGGAAAATATTGTTAAATACCATGTTGATGACTCAAAGATTACAGAAGTAATTTCAGCGCCCAGTGCCCATTATGAAAAAAATCATTGGATTTTAGATAACGCGGTGACGGTTGTTTATAAACCAGGTCATGTGGAGGCTTATCAAAATGCAGTTTTAATTTGGCCGTCACTCGCCGGTCCCACTTTATTGTCGGTCGTTGCTTCGAACTCAAGTAATTTAACTTTGTTAGGCTTGATTCATTTTGTAACCTATCAAGTCCAAAACGGCTTAGATCCTACGGGGTATCAATTAAAACTTTGGAGATTAATTTTTCAGCCGCTTTCTGTCATTATTTTAATGCTCATGGCCTTGCCATTTGTTTTTGGACCCTTGAGATCTCGAGCCTTGGGTTGGCAATTAATGATGGGATTAGCTTTAGGTTTAGGTTTTTTCTTTGTAGATAGGTTTTTTGGGGCGTTCAGTCAGGTTTATCATTTGTCGCCTTTATTAGGCGCGTCACTGCCCTGTGTTTTGATGGCTTTTTTATTATTAGTAAGTTCTTTAAGACTGGCTTAAAAATCGGCTTGAAATATAGCTTTAAAGATAGTCTTAAAATCTTTTGACTTTTAAACCCTCGTCGATACAATGACGCCCGTTTTGGAGAGATGGCCGAGTGGTCGAAGGCGCTCCCCTGCTAAGGGAGTATGGCGGTAAAACGCTATCGAGGGTTCGAATCCCTCTCTCTCCGCCAAATTCCATGCGCTGCTCCTGTTCGATTTTTGGATTAGGTCTAAATGCAAAAAATTGCCTGCGGTGTCGAATATTTTTCTGATTTAAATTCCCCTTATTGTGGCTTTCAGAAACAGCCCCATGCACCGTCAATTCAAGAAGAACTTGAAAAAGCATTCAGTGCGGTGGCGAATCATCCTGTCGAAATTTTCACTGCGGGTCGGACGGATCGAGGAGTTCATGCCTTAGGGCAAGTGATTCATTTTGAAACTGAGACTTTGAGATCCCCTGAAATTTGGGTGAGAGCAGTGAATGCCCATTTGCCAAAATCGATTCGAATTCAATTTGCCCAAGAAGTCCCCGATGATTTTCATGCCAGATACAGCGCAAGAGCGAGAAGGTATGAATATTGGATAGAAAATCAAAAGATACCCTCTGTTTTTTCTCAGCAGCAGGCTTTGAATTATTATTTTTATTTAGATTCAGAAAAGATGCACCAGGCGGCTCAATGTTTGTTAGGAGAACAAGATTTCTCGGCGTTTAGATCCTCTGAGTGTCAGTCTAAGACGCCCGTTAGAACCATTAATTTTATTAATATCTCGCGCCAGGGAAATAATTTTATCAAAATAGACATTGAAGCTAATGCTTTCTTGCATCACATGGTTAGAAATATTGTTGGGTCTTTATTAATGATTGGTGATGGTCGGAAAGATAAAAATTTTCTTAGATTTTTATTGGATCAAAAAGATCGAACTTTAGCGGGAATGACTGTCGAGCCTCAGGGATTATATTTAATAGAAGTCACTTATCCTGATCGTTTTGAGATCCCCAAAATGACGCTGAGTCGTCGTATTAATTTGAGTTGATGCTTTCTGGTTTTTTTACTGGGAGTTTCTATAGAAGCCTTTGGCAAGGGCCTTTGCTACAATCGCGCGCTTTTGAATTTAAATAGATAGAAGTTGGATTAATCGATGGCTATAAAATTTTCTGCAGGCACGAGTGATTTTGCTGAGTTACAAGAAACACCCGGTGTTTATCTAGTCGATAAATCACTTTTGATTCGGGAGCTATTTGCAGAACTAGACAAAGTTATTTTACTTCCCCGCCCTCGAAGATTTGGCAAGACTTTAAATATGTCCATGCTCTATCAATTTTTATCTAATTCAAATTCCCGACCCTGGTTTGAAAAATTAAAAATTAATCAGCATCCAGAATTGATGGCTGAACTAGGGAATCACCCGACGATTTTTTTAAGTTTTAAAGATGCCAAGCAAACAACCAAACAGGAAACTTTGGATTATTTAGCCGGGGTTATGTCAGAAACTTATGGGAAATTTCGTTTTCTTGAAGACAGTTTGTCACCAAGTCAAAAAATGGTTTTCACGCGGATTTTAGAAAAAAAGGCAGAAGGCGCTGAGCTTAATCGAAGCCTATTGTCCCTTTCCCAATGGCTTTCTACTTATTCAAATAAACGCGTTTGGATTTTACTAGACGAATATGACGCGCCGATTCATAGCGGCTGGCAGTATGGTTATTACACAGACATCGTGGCTTTCATGCAGGGTTTTTTGGGTGCCGCTTTTAAAGATAATTCTTATCTATACAGGGGCGTGATGACGGGAATTCTCAGAGTCTCAAAAGAAAATATTTTTTCTGGGCTAAACAATGTCTCTGTCTATTCCATGCTACATCCTCGATATGGCGAATATTTTGGTTTTACCGATCCAGAAATAGATCTGATTTGTGAGCTAGGCGATTTAAACCAAGAACGCGAAGAAATCAGAGACTGGTATGACGGTTATCAAATTCGAAACATCCATTTGTATAACCCATGGTCCATTGTGAAATATGTGTCGGATAGAGAATTCAAGCCTTACTGGGTGAATACTTCTAATAATTTTATCGTCAAAAAATTAATCGCGGGTGCCGATATCGATGTTAAACAATCTTTTGAACAGCTGATTCAAGGCCAGTCCATCATTGTTGATATTGATGAACACAGTGTATTGCCAGGAGTCGAAGGCGATGAAACAGAAGCCCTCTGGAGTTTTTTATTATTTTCGGGATATCTCAAAGTCATGGGCGTCGAAAATATTGGGACAAAAGCGAGATGCTTAGTGGGTATTCCCAATTTGGAAATTAAATATTTATACCAAGACCAACTTTCTAAACTTTTCCCGTCTACTTTTGCGAATAATAGTTATTTAAGCCTGCTTCGTTCTTTGACCTCTGGGGATATCCTTAATTTTGAATATCACTTACAGAACTATCTCACAACCAGCATGTCTTACTTAGATGCTGGACGTGAAGAACCTGAACGGTTTTATCATGGTTTTGTTTTGGGTCTTTTAGTCTCTTTAGAAAATACGCATCAGGTTTTATCTAATCGAGAATCAGGCGATGGCCGATATGACATCATGATTATTCCGAAAGATAAAAATAAGCTGGGAATCATTATTGAATTTAAAGCCTGTCGTTTGAGAAACCCCTCAGAGCAAGATTTAAATTCAGAGGCTGATAAGGCTTTGGCTCAAATAGAAACTCAAAATTATCAGGCTGAACTAAAAAGCCAGGGCATTAAAAATATTTTAAAGCTGGGAATCGTGTTTTATAAAAAACAGATGGTGATTAAATCAGCGTAAAAGCTTTGTTAGCTTTGATTTTCTTGGGTTTGCTTTGGTTTGCAAGCCGAAAGGGCTTCGATATAATCTCGCGATTTTTTGATTTCAATATTGAAAATTTTATTAAAAATAAGGGTCTGAAGAGTTATGAGTTGGATTGATAAAATACTACCGCATAAAATTCGCATGGAAACGACCGCTTCTTCTAATAAAAGTGATATTCCAGAAGGGGTATGGATTCAGTGTCCAGAATGCCAAGCGGCTTTATATCAGCCAGAGCTTGAGGCTAATCTGCAAGTTTGCCCCAAGTGCAATTATCATTTGAGAATTAGTGCCAGAGTGAGATTAAAATTATTTCTAGATGAAAATTCTATGCAAGAAATTGGCGCGAATATTAAACCTATAGATTCTCTTAAATTTAAAGATACCAAGCCTTATGAAGAAAGATTAACTCAAGCTCAAAAGAAGACAGGTGAAGATGACGCCATGGTCGTCATGCGTGGAACTTTAGAGGGCTCGCCTTTGGTGGCGTCGGCGTTTGAATTTGGATTTTTAGGTGGGTCGATGGGATCAGTTGTTGGTGAACGATTTGTTCAAGGGGCTGAGTTTGCCATTGAGCATCGTTTACCTTATGTCTGTTTTACAGCGAGTGGTGGCGCACGGATGCAAGAGTCTTTAATTTCTCTGATGCAGATGGCCAAAGTGTCAGCAGTTTTAGCCAAAATGAAAACAAATCGACTGCCCTATATTGTGGTCTTAACAGACCCTACGACAGGAGGCGTTTCAGCGTCTTTGGCCATGTTAGGAGATTTGCACTTGGCTGAGCCTAAGGCTTTGGTTGGCTTTGCAGGGCCTCGTGTGATTGAACAAACGGTTCGAGAAAAACTCCCAGAAGGCTTTCAGCGCAGTGAATTTTTATTACAAAAGGGCATCGTAGACATGATTGTCCATCGGAAAGATTTGAGAGCGACGATTCATAGAGTGTTGGAAAAATTTAAGTCCTAGAAAGCCATCTAAGACAAACTATCTAAAACACCGTGGCGCCTAATTTTTCAGCTCTATATACTCGCTGGCCTTTTTTTATAAATATTTTTTTAATTTTTAATTTAAATATTAGGTTGGCCCTATGCGTTTATTTTTTCCTATTTTGTCTTTGATTATTTTGATCATTGCTTTGTTATTTTCTTTATTAAATACCCAGACCGCTGAGCTATTTTATTTTTTTGGTAAAGCGCATCCGCCTGTCTGTTTATTAGTGATTACTTCTTTTATTTTAGGTGCTTTGATTGGCTTGATTTTTGGTTTTATAAAAGGCCAGAAGTTAAAAAAATCCAAAAATAAATTTAAATAAATAAATTAAGAGAAGCAAACTTATGACCATTCGTATTCCTTATGCCAAAGCTATTCATGGACCAGAAGAAATTCAGGCTGTATTAGAAGTTTTAAACACGACGACTCAGATGGGGCGCCATGTGATTGATTTTGAATCGCAAGTGGCGAAATTATTTTCAAAGTCTCATGGAGTCATGGTCAATTCAGGCTCTTCGGCGAATATTCTGGCGGTAGAGATTTTAAATTTACCCAAAGGCGGTGAAGTTATTACGCCTGTTTTAACTTTTCCAACAACTGTTTCGCCTTTGGTGAGAAGTAATTTAATTCCCCATTTTATAGATGCCACGCCGGGGACTTATTTAATTAATCATGACCTGATTGAAGCCGCGATTAATAAAAAAACTTGCGCCTTAATGATTCCTAATTTAATTGGCAATTTGGCTGATTGGCCAAGACTCAGAAAAATTGCAGATCAATATAATTTAATTTTAATTGAAGACAGCTGTGACACTTTAGGCGCTGTTTTAAATAATCAGCCTGATGGTTTTTATGCTGACATCGTGACCACGAGTTTTTATGGATCACATTTTATTAACTGTGCAGGCAATGGTGGTTTGTTAGCCATGAATAATGAATTGCTGTGTGAACGGGCCAAAGTTTTAAGATCTTGGGGAAGATATTCTTCGAAGTTTTCGAATATTCAAGAAGCCGAAAACATTCAAAATAGATTTGATAATACAGATCAATCTTTTGCTCAATCCCAGGCTAGCTCTTATGACAAGAAATTTTTATTCAGTGGGTTGGGTTATAACTTGGAGCCGTCTGAATTAGGCGCGGCGTTTGGGTTAGAGCAATTAAAAAGATTAAATAATTTTTTGGAAAAACGAAAAAATAATTTTAAAAAGCATCAAGCATTTTTTAAAAAATATGAAGAGATTTTATATCTTCCAAAACCTAATCCTGATGGAGATTTTGCATGGCTTTCTTACCCGATTACTTTGAAGTCTATAGCGCCTCATACTCGTAATAATTTACAGCAATATTTTGAATCTAAAGGCATTCAAACAAGACCTGTTTTTACGGGAAATATTTTAAAACAACCTGCTTTTTCTAATATCCCTAGAGCGGGTGGAGACACTTTCCCCGTTGCAGACGAGGTCATGGAGGGTGGGATTTTGCTGGGCTGTCATCCTGGTCTAACAGATGAAATGATCGAAGAGATGCATGATTGTTTTGATCAATGGATTCAATCTGGAAAAATTAAATAATGCGTCTAGGGAATCATTTAGAAGAAGATGCTTTAAGTATTGCCATTGAGTTTCCGAATTTATTTAGACAGCTACATCAGAAAAAAATTTTTATAACAGGTGGGTCTGGATTTTTCGGTCGTTGGGTGATGGCCGTTTTAAAAGCAGCGATAGAGTTTTATACCCTCGAGACGGAAGTATTTTTGTTAACCCGCCAAGAGATTAATTTACTCAGAAAGCCAGTTTGGTTAAATAAAATTTCTGGGGATATTAAAAATTTTGATTTTAAAAAACTGCCTAGCTCCATGGATTTTATTTTGCATATGGCGGCGTCTTCGAATCCCAAAGATTATCAAAATAAACCTGAATCTATGTTTGAAGATATTGTGCTGGGGGCTCAAAGAATTTTGGAATATGGGGGATTTTCTCAGGCTAAAAAAATATTAGTCACTAGCTCTGGGGCTGTTTATGGCAAGAAATCTAGAGTTGATCAGCCGATTCGAGAAGATTTAATTCCAGATTTATGGGGTGCAGATATTTATTCCAGAGCGAAATATGAGGCAGAAAAAATCTTTATTTTTTCCAATATCCCTTTTGTCATTGCCCGATGCTTTGCGTTCTATGGTGAAACTCAGCCTATTGGCCATGGTTTTGCGATAGCTGACATGCAAGATCAAATTAAAAAATTTGGAAAAATTGAGATTAAAAATCCGGGGACTATCCGTAGCTTTATGTATATGGGCGATATGGTTCGAGCTTTATTTTTATTGTTGTTTAAACCAGAGATTGAGGGTGTTTTTAATGTAGGCGGTGAGAAGCCTGAATTAATTTTAGAAACAGCTCACAAGATTGCCCCTCTCTGTCCGGGCGAATACAAGATTCGCCCCTACACAGGTCTGTCTCTCCCGCAAGGGGGGAGACGATATCAGCAGGAACACAATGAAGATTGTCTGCAAAAACTTGAGGATCCAGCAAAAGAAATATCAGCTGTAACAGCGGGACAATTTAATACTCATAACTATTATGTGCCCTCTGTTCAAAAGCTAAAGGCGTTGGGATTTGCTGAAAGATTTTAGAAAATTTAGCTTGAATTATGGCTTGATTTTCAGCTGGGTTTTCGCGCTGAGTGGGATTGTTTTTTATTTAACATATTTCAGAAGTCATTTTGATAATTGTGCGATCGAAGTGGGGTCGACTTTATATGATATTTGGTCGTTACAGTTTGGATTTTCACATATAGCTTTTCATGAGCTAATTCGACCTGGATTTATGATCAATACGCCTCTCATGATGCTGGGATTGTCGGGCATTGGACTGTCTTTGCTTTTTATGTCTTTGGTTATTCTGACTGTTATTATTTTTTTATTAGCGTTGGAATCCAATATTTGGAAAAGTGCTGTATTTCCCTGTTTGATTTTGCTGGTTTTGCCGATGGAAACACGGCCCTTAGAGTATGAAACAGGACCGATTATTTTTTTGCTTTTAAGTTTGGCTTGTTATGTGCAAAGGCACCGGGGGCGATGGGGTTTTTTGTCTGTTTTATCTGGGATTTTTTTAGCTTATGGGACTTTTGCTAGTTTAAATATTTTGCCGGCAGGAATTTTAGTTTCATTGGGTATGATTTTTTTCTATCCGGATTTTAGAGCCAAATTGGCTGGCGGGTCTGCTTTGGTTTTTATAATTATTTTCATGGGTAGTTATTATGGAGGTGCAGGTGTTCTTGAAAGATTGATCCAGGGCGGTTCTTTTGGAGATTCTGAATTTTTTTTAAAAAACGTCAGAGTATTAACAGGATGTATATTATTTATTCCTGTGTTACTCGCTTTGATTTTTGCTTATGCATTAGAAAATTTGAAAAATAAAGCTAAAAAAATACTGACTATTAGTGTTATTTGCACGATGTTGATTTTAATCGGCTGGTTAGCTTGGATTCGAATTTTTCACGTCTTTACCATTTTGACTGATGGGCTGCAGTTGTTATGTCTGAGTGTGATTTTTTTCATATTTTATTTTGATGCTTCAAAAGAAGAGATAATAAATTTAGAAAATTTAAAAAACGCTCGAAATATTTTATTTTGTTTTTTGGCTTTATTAATTTTTTTGTTTTTTCAGCGGACCTATTCATTCAGAACTGATTTGTTTATGGAATGTTATTTACCCTGGTTTTTAATTTTACTGGTCTTGCAAGGGCGATGTTCGATTTTGATGAGGACAAGATTAATAAAAATAATCGTGTACTCAGTGATGGTGGGCGTATTTTTGATCTGTGCAATGGCTAATTGGATGTCTTATTCAAGAATTTTGACTGGAGTATCTTTAGGTCAACCTTCAGGAAGGCTGTTAGATAATAATTCTCCAAGTTTTATAGGCCCCAACGTTTCTCAAAATTTCGCAGAGATTATTCAAAAATTAAAAACGGCTTATAGCCAAAATCATTGTGAATCTAAGCCTTTTTTAGTTCTGGCCTATCCGGGTTATTACTATTTATTTAAGCGCTTGGCACCGTTTGATCATTCTTGGATTTCTAATGAAATTATTATTCCTGACGAGAAAAAAATGACGGATGTTTTTTTAATTCACTGGCTTTCTCAGCAATCAAGTTGGTGTGTCATTGATAGCAATACGATGACAGGAAGAGTTTGGCTAGAAAAAGAAAATTTTCTAAAACCCACGCGAAATTATTTAGCGACCCATTCGACGAAAGAAGACTATTTGGGTTACGAGTGGCTGGAAGATAAAAATATTAAGCTATGGGTGAAGGAATGAAGTTATTTTGGAACTTAAAGCAAAAAAATAGAACCGGTTTTTTCTGGCTTTTGGGCATGGTTATTTTTTTGACTCTGATCTTTTGGTTTTTACCTAGATATGACGTCTTTGAGATGGAAGATATTCAATGGGTCCGATATGGCCTCATGGCGACTCATGATTTTGGCATCGCACATATTCCGTTTGGATTATTAATGCGTCCCGGGTTTTTATTAAATCTTCCTGGATTTATTTTAATCGGCCGAAGTTTTGCAGTACTCAGTTTGATTTATAGCTTGGTTGCCATGCTGGCGGGCTGGGTTTTTTACTGGGGTTGGTTTGTAAAAAAAGGGCCTGTTTGGATTCTGCCAGTGAGCTTAACTTTAGGTTTGTTAATTAGCTCAGAGGTTTTCACTTGGGTCTTTAATTATTTCAATACGACGGGAATATTTTTATTGTATGGCTTTGGGTTTTACGGAGCCTGTATTAACCGATCTAAATCTAAGTTTTTTGCAGTGTTTTTAGCTGTTTTGGCAGGTCTTTGTATTTCTATTGCCCTGATGGGAAATCTAGCGATGGCGCCTGGGGTTTTCTTGATGGGCTTGTTATTAGTTGGGCTGTACTGGCATCGCTGGAGCTGGGTTTATTTATTGTCTTTGGTTTGTATTTCAGGATTTTTTCTTTGGGGTTATTTAATTCACTGGGGCATTTTGGATCGATTGATCCATGATTCTTTGAGTGAATCCTCGACGATTAGGATACAGATTTTAATTTTGATTAATTTGAGTTCTGTATTTTTATTGAATTTATTTATATTTTTTATTTATCAAAAAGTGATTAAAAAATATTTTTCTAAAAAAGCTCAAATAAAAGCCTTTGAGATTTTATTTTGGCTAAGCGCCTTGGGTTTTTTAATCGCTAATTTTATTTTTGTGACAGTGCAGATAGATGCACATCTAGAGTTTGGTTTGTTTTTCTCGGTGAGTATCTTGATGATTTTGTCGACTTATCAATTAGTCCAAATCAAAACAGGAAAAGTTCCCCAGAAAGAATGGGCAGTGATTTTGGTTTTTTTCGGGATTTGTATTTTAAACACAACGATTTCAAGAACGCCTTGTATTGCCAGTGTCTATATCCCGTTTTTATTGTTATGGCTGATCGGGATGTGGCATGAGGCGGGTTTATTAGTTGGCTGGCAAGAGAAATTATGTTGGTTTGGTTTGGTTGTTTTTATCTTGATGGAATTTAAAAATTTGATTGTTCCAAGTTATGTGGAGGGTCCAAAAACAGGCTGGGAACAGTCCTATTGGATTAGCCAAAATAATACGTATTCGCCTGCTTGGGATGCCAAGATGCCCCAACAAGATGCTGAATTATTTTCAAACTATGTGCGGCTTTATCAACAATATCATTGTGATCAAAAAGGCTTGTTGGCTTATGACCAATTGGTTTCCATGTATGGGCTGGTTCATCGTTTACCCCCTTATGATATTGCGTGGATGGATCGAGGATTGATTTATCCATTAGACCGTCATGCCTCTGGAGAAGAATCGATTGCTTATTTAAAAAATCAGCCTCATGGCTGGTGTGTGGTCTATCGGGAAAGATCTGGTTTTGGAAGTCGAGAAAAATTAGTTTTTCATCGGGATTTAATTTTTAATTATTTAGAAACTCAAAAAACTTCTGTGAATTTCATTGGGAAATTGGCTGTTTCAGGGGATCAGGTTTTTTTATTGGTAAAGGAAAAAAATTAGATGAAAACTATTTTGAAACTCTGTCGGATTCATCAATATCCCAAAAATTTATTTGTGATGTTGCCTTTGTTTTTTAGTGGGAATTTATTGGAACCCGAGCGTCTATGGCCTGCTGTTTGGACGATGGTTGCTTTTTGTTTGATTGCTTCGGGTGTTTATATTTTTAATGACTGGATGGATATTGATTTAGATAAACAGCATCCCGTTAAAAAATATAGGCCGTTAGCCAATGGTTCTTGGATTCAGCCGTACGCTTTTTTTCTGATGATTTTTTTACTAATTGTTGGATGCTTAATAGCTTATTGGGTGAATTGGTCTGTTTTATTAATCTGTGGGCTTTATATTGTTTTAATGGTTTTTTATTCAGTCATTCTCAAGCATTTAGCTGTCGTTGATCTTTTGATGATTGGTGTGGCTTATATTTTAAGATTATTAGCTGGTGCTTTTGCGGCCAATGTTTCTTTATCGCCTTATATCGTCATGATGACTTTCTTTTTGGCGTTATTTTTAGGCTTAGGTAAGCGGCATCATGAGTTTTTATATTGCCAAGAAAAAAATATTCCCACGCGGCCAGCGTTAGCAGGTTACTCAGCGCGTTTATTTGATATCGCAACGGCGATCGTGATGGCTTTAATTATCGTGGAATATTTTATGTATACCGTATTGAGTCATTCCCCCGCGGCTATGAAATCTTCTTATCTTTATTTGACGACTTTTTTTGTGATTGGTGGATCAATGCGATACCTCCAGTTGATCTACGTGAAAAAAAGTGCGGAAGATCCGGCTTTTTTACTTTTTCATGATCGGATTTTATTGGTGACTGTGTTGGCCTGGGCAGTGAGCTTAGGAGTGATTTTGTATGGTTAAAAAAGTTAAAAAAATGATTAAAAAAAGCTGGGAATCACAACCCATTAGATATTTATTAGTCGGTGGAGTGAACACGCTGATTTCTTATTGTCTGTATGCAGGGTTGATTTATTTAGGTCTGCATTATGTTTTGGCGGTTTTAATTTCGACGGTGATTGGTGTGATTATTAGCTTTAATACCCAAGGAAGATTGGTATTTAAAAATTTTAAAGCAAAACAGTTTTTAAAATATGGACTGATGGTTGCTGTAATGTTTTGTTTAAATATTGGTTTGATTCATGGATTTTATAAACTGGGATTGAATTATTATTGGGCGGGATTATTAAGCACGGCGTTGATGGCGGGCTTGGGTTATTTTTTAAATAAATATTGGATTTTTACTTGTAAATTTGAATGATTTTGATTCATGTTTATTGTTTTATTTTTGTACAATTCTTTTTCGATCTTGGTGTGAAAAATGGCTCGTGTTCGAATGAATTTTAAACAGTTAGAAAATTTAGTTTCGCAGGGGGAATCTGCGTTTCTTGAATTTAAAACATCGACAAGCCAATTGAAACCTGCTTTTGAGACGGTCTGTGCTTTCTTAAATGGCAAAGGCGGAATAGTTCTATTGGGCGTTAAAAATAAAGGCGAGATAATCGGCCAAGATGTGACGGACAATACGCGTCAAGAAATTGCCAGAGAGTTAAAAAAAATTGAATCGCCTGTTTTAGCGCATGTGGATGTTTATTACTTAAAGACGGTGCAAGAAAAATCTGTGATTGTTTTGGATGTCACAGCAGGGGATCATGCGCCTTATATTTATGAGGGTCGTCCTTTTGAACGGATACAGTCGACGACTAGCTTGATGCCCCAAAATCGATATGAGCAATTATTAGTTCGTCGGGGTTATCTCAATCATGCCTGGGAAGGGCATTTGGCTGAAGAATGTGATTTGGCGGGTTTAGATCAAGAAGAAATTCTTAGAACAATCAAAGAGGGTGTGGATCAAAACAGAGTGAGTGTTGAGGTTTTGAATTATGACCTCAAGCGTATTTTGAATAATTTAAACCTGATGAAAGACGGAAAATTAATTAACGCGGCAGCTGTGTTATTTGCCAAAGACGTCGAGAAAAATTACTCCCATTGCATGATTCGAATGGCGCGTTTTAGAGGCATCGATAAATTAGGCGATTTTTTGGATAACCAAAGAGTCTATGGCAATGCTTTTAGACTCATAGAAGCTGCGACGCATTTTATTCAAAGGCATTTACCCATCGCGAGTTTTTTTGAGCCTGGAAGAATGCAACGGACGGATCAGCCAGCAGTTCCGATGTTAGCTTTACGAGAAGCGTTGATTAATGCCATTAGTCATCGGGACTATTCGCGACGAATAGCAACGATTTCTTTAGCTATTTATGATGACCGATTAGAGATTTGGAATAACGGCCCGTTGGCGCCAGAGTTGAAACTTGAAGATCTGAAAAAAGAGCATGACTCCTATCCCAGAAACAAAATTATTGCGTCTGTTTTTTATACCCGAGGTTGGGTGGAATCGTGGGGAACAGGGACAACTCGCATGGCGGGATATTGCACGAGAAACGGAACTCCTGAGCCTGAGTTTGAAGAACATTCGGGCGGATTTGTCATTAGATTTAGATTTAAAGAGCCAATGGGTGGTTCTCAAATAAAAGACGTTCAGGAAAAAGGGCTTGATCTAAGTATTAGACAGCAAAAAATCTTAGAAATTTTGGCGGATGGGGCTTTGTTAAGTGCCAAGGAAATACGGGAGAAATTGGATATGGACGTCAGTTCTCGGGCGATTCAGATGGACTTGAATATTTTGAAAAACAATGGTCATGTACAACAAGTGGGGATCAGTGTCGCTTCTTCATGGAGAAAGAATGGTGATAAATAAAGAATCGGCAAAAGCGCGCAAAAGCGCGCAAAAGCGCGCAAAAGCGCGCAGAAATCTGGCGGAACTTAGGCAAAGTTAGGAAAACTTAGGCAAAAGCGTGCAAAATTTTTAAAACCATAAGAGAAACCTCATGTCCCACAATTCCCCATTAATTTCTATCGTCACGGGCTGTTATAACGAAGTCGACAATGTTGAACACCTTCATGAAAAAATTCGTGCCGAGTTTTCAAAACTCCCCCAATATCAATTCGAACATATTTTTATTGATAATGACTCTGTCGATGGAACCCAGGAAAAATTATTAGCGCTGGCTGAGAAATATCCGAATATAAAACTCATTTTTAATGCCCGAAATTTTGGGCACATTCGATCGCCTTACCATGGGTTACTCCAAGCCAAAGGCGATGCTGTGATTTCAGTTGTGGCAGATTTACAAGACCCCCCTGAGAAAATCCCAGAATTTATCAAAAAATGGGAAGAAGGTTTTAAAGTAGTCATTGGGGTGAAGCCCAGTTCTGATGAAAATTTTTTAATGTTTGGAGTCAGGAAATTTTATTATTGGCTGGCGAGTAAAATTTCAGAAGTAAAATTAATAAAAAATTTTACAGGCTTTGGTTTATATGATCAGTCTATCATTCAAGAACTCAGAAATTATAAAGAGCCATACCCCTATTTTCGCGGTTTAATTGCTGAGATGGGTTTTAAGATTTGTGAAATTCCCTATCATCAGCCGCTTAGAAAATTTGGAAAGACTAAAAATAATTTTTATACCAATTTTGATATGGCTTTACTGGGACTGACTTCGCACTCGAAGATGCCACTGAGAATGGCGACGATGACGGGATGTGGAGTGGGTTTGATTAGTTTTTTAACTGCGTTGGTTTATTTAATTTATAAATTAATTTATTGGAACTCTTTTGAGCTAGGCATGGCGCCGGTGATTATTGGGATGTTTTTCTTGGGCGGGATTCAATTATTTTTTATTGGATTAATAGGTGAATATATTTTGAATATTTTTACTAGAGTTCAAGATCGGCCACATGTGGTGGAAAAGAGAAGAGTTAATTGGGAATGATGGAATGATTGGATTGGTTTTCGTAGGGGCAGACCTGCGTGTCTGCCCTCTTAGAATGAAGCGAGGGAGTGGGAAATCATGAAAATTGCCATCGTGGCGGATTGGCTGGTGGTCGTGGGTGGGGCAGAGATTTTCCTATCTCAATTATTGAAATGTTTCCCGGACGCGGATTTATTTTCCGTGGTTGATTTTTTAGAACCAGAAGACCGCCAAAAATTATTAAATGGCAAAAAGGCTAAAACAACTTTTATTCAGAACTTACCTTGGGCGAAGAAAAAATATCGGGGTTATCTCCCCTTGATGCCACTCGCGATTGAGCAGTTGGATTTGTCTGGCTATGACGTGATTATTTCGAGCTCCCATGCCGTGGCGAAGGGGGTGATTACTGGGCCCGATCAAGTTCATATTTCTTATGTGCATTCACCGATGAGATATGCCTGGGATTTGCAGGGGCAGTATTTGCGGGAGTCAGGTTTAACTAAAGGGCTTAAAAGTTGTTTAGTCCGATATCTGCTGCATAAATTAAGAGCTTGGGATGTGCAGAGCTCCCATGGCGTCGATTATTTTTTAAGTAATTCAAATTTTATTGGCCGCAGAATTTTAAAAGTTTACCGGCGTGAATCTCAGACTTTATATAACGGCATAGATCTCTCAGATTTTTCTTTGGGAGATAAAAATCAAAAAAAAGATTTTTATCTGACGGCATCTCGCATGGTCCCCTATAAAAAAATGGATCTAATTGTTCAGACTTTTTCAGAAAAATTCCCAGAGAAAAAATTAGTAGTCATTGGAGATGGGCCAGACTTAGAAAAAATAAAATCTTTAGCAGGTGAAAATATAGAATTCTTGGGTCGGCAATCGGGTGAGAATTTAATTAAATATTTACAGCAAGCAAAAGCCTTTGTATTTGCTGCGGAAGAAGATTTTGGAAGATTACCTGTTGAAGCCCAAGCTTGTGGAACCCCTGTGATTGCGTATGGAAAAGGCGGGGCGTTGGAGACTGTTTTTGGACTGGGGTCTGAGAAGCCGTCAGGTGTGTTTTTTAAAGAGCAAAGTGTTGAGAGCTTAAAAGAAGCTGTGGAGTTGTTTGAAAAAAATCTGGAAAAATTTAAGCCAGAAAATTGTAGAGAGAGTGCGGAGAGATTTAGTTTGGATAAGTTTGAGAGGAATATAAAAGAATTTGTTCTCTTTGCATGCTCGAGGGTTTTCTTGGGAAAAGGTTGTGGCTAAAGTGCGCGCTGTTTTTTTGGCTTTGAAATTTAAGTGGGTTGGTCAGCATATTTATGAATAAAGAAGCCAGAATATACATTGCTGGGCATAGAGGATTAGTGGGCTCTGCGATTCATCGAAAATTGATTTCGCTGGGATATCAAAATTTGATTCTGCGTCCGAGTAAAGAATGTGATCTCAGAGATCAAGCTCAAGTTCGTGAGTTATTCGAGCAAGAAAAGCCAGAGTATGTTTTTCTAGCCGCTGCCAAAGTGGGTGGAATCTTAGCGAACAACCAATATCCCGTAGAATTTTTAGAAGAAAATTTATTGATCCAGCTCAATGTCATTCGACAGGCTTATCAATCAGATGTTGAGAGACTTTTGTTTTTGGGAAGTTCTTGTATTTATCCGAAAGACTGTCCTCAGCCTATTAAAGAAGAGTATTTGCTAACGGGTCCGTTAGAGTTAACCAACAGGGCTTATGCCTTAGCGAAAATAGCGGGGATTGAGCAATGTTGGGCTTATAACCGAGAGTATGGAACAAAATATTTAGCGGCAATGCCGACGAATTTATATGGGCCAAATGATAATTATGATTTGAATACTTCGCATGTCTTGCCGGCATTAATTAGAAAAATTCATGAGGCTAAAAATTTGCACCAAAAAAATATGACTGCCTGGGGTTCTGGAAAGCCCAGAAGGGAATTTTTATTTTCAGATGATTTAGCGGATGCCTGTGTGTTTTTACTGAATTTATCAGATCAAGATTATTTGCCATTAGTGAGGTCTCAGGAGGGTCAAGCACCTTTGATTAATGTTGGGTTTGGGTCAGATGTTTCTATTGAAGAATTAATTGAGACGATTAAACAAGTCATTGGTTTCGAAGGCGAGACACTTTGGGATAAATCAAAGCCTGATGGGACAATGAAAAAATTGATGGATAGTTCGCGTATTAAGAATTTAGGTTGGAGTCCGAAGGTGTCTTTGAAAGAGGGGATTGGTTTGGCGTATCAAGATTATTTGAGGCGCTATGTTCAAAAAAATTAAAGCCAATTCTGAGTTACAGGCAATGGTTTCAAATATTGGATGGTTGGCGTTACAAAAATTTTTAACGGTTGGCTTGAATTTCATTGTTGTAATTATGGTGATTCGTTATTTGGGGCCGAAAAATTTAGGAGTACTGACTTATGCACAAGCCTTGGTGGCTATTTTTTCAAGTTTAGTTTCATTGGGTTTGGGGCAAATTGTAATTCAGGCCCTAGTGAAAGCCTCGGAGAAGAAAACGCAGTTAATTTTAGGGTCTTCCTTCATTTTGATGCTAATAGGAGCTTCTATTAGTGTTCTTTTGCTCATGAGTCTTGCTATTTTTACTGAAAATTCTTTTCAGGAAAAAATGGCCATTTTAATTATTTCCTTTAGTTGTTTTTTTCAGTGTTTTAATTCAATTGACTATTATTTTCAGTCAAAAATAAAGTCTAGATATTTTGTGTTTGCACAAATTGCGCAATCAATTCTTTCTGTACTATTGAGACTTGGATTGCTTTATTTTAAAGCCTCTTTATTAGCTTTTGCCTTTGCTTATTTATTTGATGCAGTTGTTCTTGGGCTGAATTTGATTTTTGTTTATTACTGGAGAGTGGGGAACTTGTTGAAGTGGAGAGCGAGCACTGACGCGATGTTTTTTTTATTAGGCCGTTCTTGGCCTCTCATGTTTTCGGGTTTAGCAGTTGCTGTTTATATGCAAGTTGATCAAGTTATGTTGAAGTGGCTTATGGGGCCATCTGCTGTGGGTCTTTATGGAGCAGCGGTAAAAATCACTGGTTTTTGGTATTTTGTTCCTTCAATTATTGGGCAAACACTTTTTCCTGTACTCATTCGAGCTTACAAAGAAACCCCTATTTTCTTTTATCAAAAAATGCGACTGTACTTCTTTTTTTCTATTTGGTTCCCCTTGTTGGTAGCACTTTTATTCTCATTTTTAGCTCCATGGATCATTCAGTTTCTATATGGGGCATCCTATAAATCAAGCGCAGTAGTTTTAGCCGTCAGTATGTGGGGCGCTGTTTTTGTTTTTATAGGCGTTGCTTCAACCAATTACCTTTTAATTAAAGGACGCCAAAAAATTATCATGATAACGACGGTTATAGGGGCCTTATTAAACATTGGATTTAATATTTTTCTAATTCCAACTTTAGGATTGTTGGGGGCCGCGCTGAGTACATTTTTGGCCTATGCGCTGGTTAATTATTTTGTCTTGTTTTTATTCAAAGATTCTAGGGATTCTTTTTGGTTAATCTCGCGATCTTTTTTACCTATAGGGATTTTTAAAAATGGGAAAATTTGAATCTCCACCGGTATTGTTATTGGCATTTAATCGTCCAGAAAACACCCAAAAAGTCTTTGAGGCGATTGCTCAGGCAAAACCAAGTCAGCTTTTTTTTGCGGTGGATGGCCCAAGAATTGGCAACAAAGTTGATTTGGAAAAATCAGAGCAGG
Organism: Thiotrichales bacterium; assembly: GCA_947478175.1. Lineage (GTDB taxonomy): Bacteria > Pseudomonadota > Gammaproteobacteria > Francisellales > CACEW01 > CAMCUU01. The sequence goes on from CANJUQ010000003.1 coordinate 32,860, forward strand.
TAAAGAAAATTATTGAGCAAGTCAATTGGCCTTGTGAAGTAAAAACTTTATTTCATGAAAAAAATATAGGATGCAAGTTGGCTGTTTCTGGCGCAATTACTTGGTTTTTTGAGCATGTGGAAGCTGGGATTATTTTGGAAGATGACTGTGTGCCAAGTTCTGATTTTTTTGATTTTTGTAATGTGATGCTTGAGCGATATAAAGATAAAACAGAGATCATGATGATTTCTGGCTCTAATTTTTATGCTGAAAAGAATCTCTATGGCATTGAGAATGGCTGTTTTCTTTCCAAATATTTTTCAGCTTGGGGTTGGGCAACTTGGCGGAGAGCGTGGAAAAATTATGATTTCTCGATGCAAAGTATCGAGCGTAAAAAATTATGTCAAAAACTTAAACAAGCTTTTAGATATTCTTTCGCAAGAATTTATTACCTTCAAATTTATGATGAACTTAAAAGAAATGAAATTAATGCCTGGGATTATCAGTGGTTTTTTAAAAATCTTGTTTTGACAGGGTATGCATTGGTTCCTGCAAAAAATCTTGTAAAAAATATAGGTATTGAAGGCGTTCATTTTGTTCCAGGGTCAAAAGAGTTGCGTTTTCTAAATTTGGAAACACAGCGTCTCGATATAACTCTAGTTTCAGCTGTTTTAGCTTGTGACTCGCGTTACCACGAGGCTCTTGTGAGAGATATTGTGTCAGATTTTTCAAAGTATAAGTTGCTTCTAAAGACTGTTTTATATTTCTTTGGCTTGTATAAATTTGTTTTTAAACTACGGCAATGGAAAAAGAAATTAAAACAGTTTTTTGTATGAATTGATTTGGGGCCTTGAAGTTTAATTTTTATTTTGAAGTTTCTAGAGGGCGTGGTTAATTCATGAAAATTTTATATGACCATCAGGTTTTTTCTTTTCAAAATTATGGCGGAATCTCTCGATATTTTTATGAGATCATGAAACGCCTGCCTAACTTTGGGGTTGAATATGAGCTGGCTGCAAAATGGAGCAACAATCATTATTTAAAACAATTAGGCATGGAAACTATTTCGCCATTTTTAGAAAAAAAAGAATTTCGAGGGAAGAATCGAGTTTTATATTTTCTTAATCAAATTGTTTCTAAGCGTTATATAAAAAAACAAAATTATGATTTGATTCACCCCACTTATTATGACCCATATTTACTTCCCCTATTAAAAGGAAAGCCTTTTTGTTTGACAGTACATGACATGATTCATGAGCGGTTTTCTGATCAATTTTCATCGCAGGATAAAACTCGCGAGCATAAAAAGAAAATGATTAAAGCGGCCTCACAAATTATTACTGTTTCAGAATGTACTAAAAAAGATCTGCTTTATTATTTCGATGTTGATGAAGCTAAAGTAAAAGTTATTCACCATGGGGTGAGTGCTTTGGATCATTTCAAACCCCTAAATTCAGCTTTGAATTTTCCTGAAAAATATCTTCTTTTTGTTGGGGCGAGAAAAGATTCTTACAAAAATTTCCCATTTTTTGTGCGTTCAATAGTGCCTTTATTGAAGAAATATTCGAATTGGAAAGTACTCTGTGTGGGCGGAGGGGGATTTAATTCCATAGAAAAAAATATGATGAGTTTACTAGGGGTTGCTGGGTCGTTTATTCAAATGAATCTCAGTGATACAGATTTATTTTATGCTTATAAAAAAGCGGCTGCTTTTGTTTTTCCTTCTTATTATGAGGGTTTCGGGTTCCCTATTTTGGAAGCTTTGCAAGCGGGTTGCCCTTTATATTTAGCGGATGCCAGTTGTTTTCCAGAAATTGCAGGAGAGGCAGCGCATTATTTCAATCCTTTTGAAGAAGAGGATTTGCGATCTGTTTTGCTTCCTGTATTTGAAGAAGAGTCGCGAGTTTTTTCTAAAGTAGGGCTGGGGTATTCGCAATGTAAAAAATATAATTGGGATAGTAGTGTTTCTGACCTGGTAAAAATTTATAAAAAATATTCATGATTAATCTTGAAGGTAATTAAGGAAATGAAACTCTCCATCATCACTGTCTGCTTCAACGCAGAAAAAACCATTGAAAAAACTTTTCAGAGTGTTCTTGATCAAAATATAAATTCAAATATTGAGCATTTAATTATCGATGGTGCTTCAAAAGATCAGACATTGGTTTTGGCGAAAGCTTATCAAGAAAAATCTCCATATCCCGTTAAAATTTTTTCAGAGCCCGACAAGGGTCTATATGACGCCATGAATAAAGGGATACAAAAAGCAGCGGGTGAATTTATTCATTTTTTAAATGCCGATGATGTGTATGCGGGTAATGATGTTTTGAGTTTAATTAAGCCCTATTTAAAAGGGCCCTCTGTGTTTTATGGGAATACAGTTTTTAAAGAAGATGACGGCTGTGTGATTCGTCGAGGTGGGGTGATCGGTTCGCAAGAAGAAAGACGTTGGCCCATGAAAGTCCATCAACCGGCTTTATTTGTACCTAAACAGCTTTATCAAAAAGGTGGTTTATTTAATTTGAAATATAAAATTGCGGCTGATTTCGAAATGACCTTACGTTTAAGAGATGAGGCAGAATTTAAATATATAGACCTTGATATTGTCCGAATGGATCCAGGTGGGCTTAGTGATCGTCAAGCTTTACGTGGCTTAAAAGAGTGCTTGGATATAGCGCATACAAGAGGGCGATCGAAAGTTTTAAATGGATTAGATTATTATTTTTGGATGCTTCCAAAACATAAAATTAAAAAATCCTTTCCAGGGTTTTTTAAATTTGTGAGACAAATAATCCGGAAAAATAAAATTTAAGAGGCGCTAATTATTATTCTTCCCCGCCATAATTATTAAATTTCAAATCATATTTAATCATGATTTTAACCAGATCTTCCAAAGAAGTTTTTGCAGTCCAACCTAGTTCTATTTGCGCCAAGCTTGGATCCCCCAGCAAATATTCAACTTCAGCAGGTCTGAAATATTTAGGATCAATTTGAACTAAAGTTTTCCCAGTTTTTTTGCAGACGCCCATTTCATTGACGCCGGACCCTTGCCAAATAATTTCTGTCCCAACTTCAGCAAAAGCCAATTCTACAAATTGTCTGACCGTATAAGCCTTGCCTGTGGCAATGACATAGTCTTTGGCTTGTTCTTGCTGGAGCATGAGCCACATGGCTTCGACGTAGTCTTTGGCATAACCCCAATCTCTTTTGGCATCGAGATTACCCAGTTTTAATACTGCTTGTTTGCCTTGATGAATTCTGGCGACTGCTTGAGTGATTTTCTTAGTCACAAAAGTCTCGCCACGTCTCGGAGACTCATGGTTAAACAAAATACCATTACAAGCATAGAGGCCATAGGACTCGCGATAGTTCACGGTAATCCAATAAGCATAAAGCTTGGCGGCGCCATAAGGAGATTTTGGATAGAAAGGCGTTTTTTCTGATTGTGGGACGGTTTCGGGTAGGCCACCAAAGAGTTCAGAAGTTGAAGCTTGATAGAATTTTGTTTTTAGACCTGCATCACGAATGGCATCTAATAATCTAATGGTTCCTAGGGCATCGACTTCAGCGGTGTATTCGGGAACTTCAAAAGAAACACCGACATGAGATTGCGCGCCTAAATTATAAATTTCATCCGGCTGAATTTGCGTAATGAGTCTATGAAGATTGCTCGAGTCTGCGAGATCCCCATGATAAGTGTGAAAATTGGGGTGATGGAAAATATGCTCTATTCGGGCGGTCGTGAAAACAGAAGATCGACGCAAGATGGCATGAACTTCATAATTTTTTTCTAATAAAAATTCTGCCAAATAAGAACCATCTTGTCCTGTCACACCAGTGATAAAGGCTTTTTTTCTAACGCTATTGGACGGGCTCATAAAATTTCAAATTCCTAGAAAGTTTGGTGCAAAATTAAGGCGCGCACTGTAGCGAATTTTTAGCATTCTTTCAGCTGGAGATTTACAGCTGAAAGCCTGTGAAAAAGCTCGCTATAAATTTTTTGCTTACTAAAATACTTTTTTTTCATTCAGGTTTTTTGCACGTGGAAAATGCCCTCCCTTATTTTCTAGGTCTCCTTATTTGGGGTCTGTCGGTTCTTATGCTTTTGTTTCGAAGAACACAATGGCTTTTGGTTTTCTCTATTATTCTTAGCGTGTTTCAAGCATCTAGTGTTTTGAATTTTTATCTTGCGGGAAGAGGGCATGGAGTAGAGCCCGTTTTGATTTCTTTGCTCTGTTTTATGATTGCAGTATTCATGGAAAGAGACCGTGGTTCTTATTTGCAGGTGATAAAATTCTTTTGGCCTTTTTATCTTTTTTTACTTTGGGCGGTAATCCTTAATTTTTTAGGCCCTGTTTTATTTAAAGGTCTTCCTGTCGCCAATCCTTGGTTCGGTGTTGGAGATAGTTTTGAACCATTGCATTGGTCTTTGACTAATTTAAATTATTCCATTTATCTTATTTTTTATTTTGCTGTTTTTACGAGTTTGATTGTTTATCTAAATTTAATTTGTAGTGACTCAAAAAAAATAAAAGAAATATTTTTATCTATTTTTATTTCTTTTTTGATTGTTTTTGTTTTGAGCTGTTTGCAGATAATTTTTTATTTATTCGATTTTTCTTGGCCCGTTTTTATTTTAAATAACAGACTTGGAGCAGCCCAGCTCTACACTGAAAATGTTGCCGGTATGGTAAGAACCTCGGCGGGTTTTATAGAGCCTTCTCAATTGGCTCTTTATTTAAGTGGAATTTTTTCTGGGATTTTTTTCTTGTTAATGAAGGTTAAGATCAATAAGAAAAATCATTTTTTTTTGCTGCTTTTGATAGCCCTGGTTTCAATTAATTTATTTTTGACTGCTTCTACAGAAGGGTATTTGGTAATTCTAATTGTCATGGTAATTGCTGGATTCAGTATTGTTTTATCAGGCCAATTAAAAAATTCATTAAAATATTTTTCTGTCTGTTTGTTAGTGGTGTGTATTTTTATATTGCAATCTTTTGTAGTCCATGAAGCTCTTCACTCAACAATCGTTAATCACAATCAATCAATAGTGTCTTCTTCTGATGCTGTTTTTCAGAGCATTCAAGAGCAAGTGATCCATAAGCAGAAAACTGATTCTTTTCATCAACGGAGCGGGACGGATCTTCAAGCCCTCGAAACATTTTATCAATCATGGTTTATTGGAATCGGCGGAGGCTCATACCGTTCTTCTTCTTTTATTATTTCGTTTTTGGTTGGAAACGGAATAATAGGATTGATCTTAGTGGTTGGCTTTCTTATCAAGTTATATCAATTAAATGAAAAATCAGAAGACTGTTCTATGTTTTTGAAAATTGTTAGAGGTTTCTTTGGGGCTTCATTTGGAGGGAACCTGCTTGCTGCATCCCTGGCTGTTTCGGACATCAATATTGCGATATTTTGGATTAATCTGTCTTTGTGGGTTGGTCTTATTTTTTTAAAAAAGAAGAGTGTATGAAGATTTTTATTAATGCCCGTTGTTTTGATAAACCCCTAACGGGAGTTCAGCGTTATCTGCAGTGCGTTTCTGCCGGCTTAGATCAGATAGATATTCAGCCAGAATTTATCAAGCCAAAACCCTGTTTTTCCTCTGGGCTCTTAGGATATTTCTGGGAGCAATTTGTTTTGCCTTTCAAAATTAAAAACCATGGCTTGCTTTGGTCTCCTGCAAATTTAGGGCCTATTTTTTATTCAAACCAAGTGGTGACTATTCATGATATTGCGTGGTTTGATCACCCTGAATGGTTTAAAAAACAATATGTGAAAATTTATCGTTTTATTATTCCCTTGTTATTAAAAAGAGTTCGTTTGATTTTAACGGTGTCAGAGTATTCGAAACAAAGAATCATGGATGTCTTCGGTGTTCCTGAAAATAAAATACAGGTTACAGGCCTTTTTTTGGACCCAAGTTTTTGCCCGGGTAGTGATGCTAAGATCGCTTTGATTCTTAAAAAACATGCCTTAAACAAACCCTATGTTTTATGTGTGGCTTCTTTAGAACCTAGAAAAAATATTCAGCGCTTATTGGAGGCTTGGGGGAACTTAAAAAGTTTCCACCCATCTTATGATTTGGTTGTGATTGGTTCTGCTGGAAATGTTTTTAAAAATACAGGGCTAACTAAGGCTAGCGAAGGTGCTATTTTTTTAGGCCGTGTTGCGGATGAAGACCTGCCGGATTTGTATTCTGGGGCTTCAGTTTTTGCATATCCCTCTTTATACGAAGGGTTCGGATTGCCAATTCTAGAAGCAATGACTTGTGGCGTTCCTGTTTTATCTTCGAATAAAACTTCTATTCCAGAAGTTGCTGGGAATGCAGCTTATTTAGTAGATCCTTATTCGATTGAGGAAATTACTAATGGGCTATCTAATTTGCTTTCAGATAAGGCACTTCGAGATAGTTTGATCCAAAAAGGCTTTGAGCGTTTAGCGGTCTTTTCCAGAGAAAATGGGATGCGAAAATTCAAAGAGGCTTTTGAAAACCTAGATGAGTAAAGATAATGAATTTACGAGCTGAGTGACCCTTGCAGAATATTCGCTAGATATCTCTATAATGGCGCCCTCTTTGGGCTAGGGCGTTTTTTACATGTCTTCTTTTTCCCTTAAATCAAAATCCCACTGGACGACTAGTGGATTAAGAATTTTAGATTTTTTATTGGTTATATTTTTAGGCGCTTTGATTTTTTCTTATCGTTTTGATGAAAATTTTTGGGAAACCATGCCTGAAAATTATTTGTATTTAATTTTGGCTTCTAGTTTTCTCATGACCATTATTTTTAGCCTGATGGGTGTCTATGAACATCTAAGAGGCCGATCGCTTTGGCATTTATTAAAAAGATTATTTTATCCCTGGATTCTCTGCGTGTTGTTATTGGGTCTGTTTGCTTTATTGACTAAGACAGGTGCGATCTATTCTCGAGTTTGGCTAGTCAGTTGGGTAAGTTTTAGTTTTATTGGACTTTATTTTTATCGAATGGTTTTAGTTTTATGTTTTAGGGTTCTAAGAGCGCAGGGTTTTAATGTTCGTCATATTGTGATTATTGGAAATGGTGAATTATTAGAAAAAACTATTCACACGATTCAAAACCATGCTTCCATGGGCTATGTGATTAGGTCAGTCATTGATCCGATTAAAAATCAAGCATCGCTTCCAGAAGATTTGGCAGGATATTTAAACAACTTAAAAGCCGATGAAATTTGGATTGCACTGCCCTTAAAAAATGAAGAATTGATTCGAGAAATTATTCATCAATTAAGATTTTCAACGATTACTATTCATCTGATTCCAGATTTATTAGGCCTGACTCTGCTTCGTCAAGATGCTTTTGAGATGTCAGGATTGCCCGTTCTTCGTTTACGGACTTCACCTATGAAAGGTAGTAACGAATTATTAAAATTTTTAGAAGATAAAATTTTAGGATTTTTGATTTTTGTTTTATTAATTCCAATCATGTTGTTAATCATGTTAAGTATTAAATTAACCTCACCAGGTCCTGTATTTTTTAAGCAAAAGCGTTATGGCTTAGATAATCAAGAAATATCTGTTTATAAATTTCGGACCATGAGTATTCATCAAGAAGATAAAAAAATAATTCAGGCGACCAAAGATGATTCGCGTATTACAAAATTGGGGCGTTTTTTAAGACGAACTAGTTTGGACGAGTTGCCTCAGTTTTATAATGTCTTGCAGGGGCGGATGTCGATTGTTGGGCCAAGACCCCATGCGGTTGCTCACAATGAAATGTATAAAGAACTGATTGATGCTTACATGCTCAGGCACATGGTAAAACCAGGTATTACAGGCTGGGCGCAAGTCAATGGTTTTCGAGGTGAAACAGATACGTTGGAAAAAATGAAAAATCGCGTTGAATACGATTTGTTTTATATCGAAAACTGGTCTCTTAGTTTTGATTTAAAAATTATCTTTTTGACTTTATATAAAGGGTTTATCAATAAAAATGCCTACTAAATTTAAATCTATTCGCCCTATTATTTTATCGGGAGGGACGGGCTCTCGACTATGGCCTTTATCTCGCTCTGCTTATCCAAAACACTTGGGGCCTTTGTTAGGCGAAGAGTCTTTGCTTCAAAAGACGCTAGGGCGATTAAAAAATCTGCCTATCTTAGATCCCATTATTGTTTGCAATCAGGATCATCGATTTTTAGTCGCTGAGCAGCTTCGAGAAATTAAAATTAATCCCAAAGAAATTATTTTAGAACCCTGTGGTCGAAATACGGCGCCTGCTATAGCGATTGCCGCCATGGCCTGTGATCCTGAAGAAATTTTATTAGTGCTGCCGGCGGATCATTTGATTGGAAATGAGAAAAATTTTACTGAGGCTGTGATATCAGGGATTGAGCTGGCTTTGCAGGGATATGTTATTACTTTTGGTGTGGTTCCTGATTCGCCGCATACAGGGTATGGGTATATCCAGCGGGGTGATGGGCTTGATGCTGGGTTTAAAATTAACAAATTTGTCGAAAAGCCTGATCTATCTAGCGCTAAAAATTATTTGGATTCTGGAGAATATTATTGGAACTCGGGAATGTTCTTATTTCAGGCCAAAAGTTATTTAAAAGAATTAAAAAAAGGTTCTGAAGATATTTTTAATCAAACAGAATTGGCTTATTCAAAAATCAAACAAGAAAGAGATTATTCATGGTTAGATAAAAATACTTTTGAAAAAATTAGATCTGACTCGATTGATTATGCCGTCATGGAAAAAACTAAGTTGGGTGTTGTGATTCCCATGAATGCGAATTGGTCGGATGTTGGATCTTGGGATGCGCTGTATGACGTCACGCCGAAAGATGAAAACCAAAATGTCTTGATTGGTGATGTCGTCAGTATTGATACCGAGCGTTGTTATATTCGGGGCGCGCATCATCTGATTGCGACGGTGGGTGTTAAAGATCATTTTATTATTGATACGCCAGATGCTGTTTTAGTTTTGCATAAAGATTATTCCCAGAAAGTTAAAAATTTGGTGGAGATTTTGGGCAAGAAGGGGCGGTTGGAGATTCAGAGGAATGCCCCAGTCTGAAGACCTGTTTTGTAGGGGCGGACCCGCGTGTCCGCCCTCGATAATCACCTGCCACTGAACACGGGCGGACACGCGGGTCCGCCCCTACGAAATTTCAAAAAATGGGGTGAAATCATGAGGGCAATTTTAATCACCGGCGGTGCTGGTTATATCGGTTCCCACATGGCCTTAAAATTAAAAGAAAATGGGTATATCCTCATTGTCTTAGATTTAAAATCTCATGAGGGTTTAATCAAAGCTGGAATTGATTGTGTATTGGGTGATATGGGAGATGAAGAAAAAATTTTAGAGATTTTAAAAAATTATAATATTCACGCTGTCATGCATTTTGCGGGTCTGATAGAAGTCGGTGAGTCTGTAATAAATCCCGGAAAATATTATGAACAGAATGTGTCAGGGACTTTAAAATTATTAGAAGTTTTAATTAAAAATAATATTAGAAAATTTATTTTCTCTTCGACGGCAGCAATATTCGGCGAGCCAAAATATATTCCCATAGACGAAGCTCACCCCAAAAATCCAGTGAACCCGTATGGTCGTAGTAAATTATTTGTCGAAGAAATTTTAAAAGATTTTGATCGGGCGTATGGGTTTAAATCAGTATGTCTAAGATATTTCAATGCTGCTGGCGCGGATCCATTAGGCAGAACAGGAGAGTCGCATGATCCTGAGACGCATTTGATTCCCTTGGTTTTACAGGCTGTTTCTGGCAAGCGGCCCAATATAAAAATCTATGGTGAAGACTATGGAACACCGGATGGTTCTTGTGTTCGGGATTTTATTCATGTGGAAGATCTGTGCGAGGCGCATCTCAAAGCCCTGGAATATTTAGACAAAAATAATCAGAGCGATTGTTTTAATTTGGGCAATGGCGATGGGGTGAGTGTCAAAACTGTGATTCAAAAAGTCGAGAAAGTTTTAAATTTGAAAGTGCCGGTAGAACTGGCGCCCAGAAGAGCTGGGGATCCGGCGGTTTTAGTCGCCGATAGTCAGAAGGCTAAGAAAATTTTGAATTGGGTTCCAAAGTATCCGGATTTAGAGAGCATGATTGAACATGCGTGGGGATGGATGAGTCAGCGATAAACTTCTTTGCGATGGGCGATGTGTATTACCAGGATCCAAAGTTCTTCATCGTTAAAACTATAAATGACGCGATAATCTCCAACCCGATATCGCCAAAGTTCGTTATTACTGCCTTTCAGTGGAATGCCTTTTTTAGGATCTTTAGTTAATTTTTTTTGGATATCTTGCAAGATTCTAACGCCTTCTTTTTGGCCAATTTTGCGTAAATCTTTTTCTACAGAACTTTTAAATTTTACGGCGTAGGTCATCGGAATTATTTCCAGTTCAAGCGTTTTTTAAGTTCATCTTCATCAATCAGAAGATCTGTGTGATTATTCAATCTGTCTAAGGCAATATGATAATCAGCCCGTTCTTCTACGTAGTGCTGTAAAGCTTCTTGAACAATTTCTGAAAATTTACGTTGACGTGTTTCGGCGATTTGTTCGAGGGATTCAAAAAGATCATCTTGTAATCGAGTTGAGATAACGTGGCTCATGATTTTCCAGTAAATTTTAATTACATTGTATACATTGTAGTTTTTTGAGTGCCAAAAAAGAAGAGGGCCAGATTTTTTATTAAAGATATTTTTTTATTTGCCTAAAACAGCATGCCTTTTTAGCCAAAATTTGGCGAAAATAGCGCCCAATTAATTTTTAGATCAATTTAGCTCAATAAGGCCTAACACTCCATGGAAGACATCCGCGAACAAGAGATAAAATTCAAAAAACTGACAGACAAAATCTTAAATCAGGCCTTAGATTTAGGCGCAACAGAAGCTCAAGTGTCCATGACATATGGTCTGGGTCAAAGTGCTGAAGTGAGATTGGGTGAAGTGGATACAGTCGAGCATTATTTAGATCAAGATTGTTCTTTGGCTGTCTTTGTTGGAAAAAAACGCGGTGTGGCCAGTACGTCGGATTTGTCAGATGCAGGAATCAAACAAGCTTTATCAGCAGCTATCAAAATTGCTGAATATACCCAAGAAGATCCTTGTTCAGGATTGCCTGATAAAAAAAATCTGGCCAGTCTGGAAAATAGAACCAGAGATTTATCGCTTTATTATTTAGCTGACTGGGATACAGAAAAATTAATTAACCGAGCGCAAGAATGCGAAAAAATCGGTATGAATTTAGATTCCAGAATTGATAATTCTGACGGAGCCAGTGCGTCTTATTATTTAGCTTTAAATATCTTGGGAAATACGAATGGGTTCTTAGAAAGCGTTTCCAGTTCTCGTTATAGTTTTGACTGTACTTTAATTGCTGAAGAAGATGGCAAGATGCAAAGAGAGGGTAGCTATAGTTCTGCGAGAGATTCGAATGATTTATGGTCCATTGAAAAAGTGGCTAAAGAAGCTTCGGAACAAGTAATTGCTAGATTGGGCGCTCGTAGAATTCCCACTCAGACAACGCCTGTAATTTTCAGATATGACGCGGCAAGATCGCTAATTTCCCATTATTTAAATGCTGTGTCGGGTGGATCTTTATATCGCCGTCAGAGTTTTTTATTGGATTCGCTGGGTGCGAAAATTTTCCCAGATTTTTTTGAAATTTCTGAAGATCCATTTATTCCTAAAGCCCTGGCTTCAACGCCGTTTGATTCTGAAGGCTGTGAAGTTTTTGCAAGAAATTTAGTCGAGGCGGGGCGCGTCAAAAGTTATCTTTTAAGTACTTATGCCGGTCGAAAATTAAATTTGCCATCGACGGGCCATGCCGGTGGGTCTCATAATATTTTTGTTAAATCTACGGGTGAGAATTTAAAAGCTTTATTAAAAAAAATGAATAAAGGATTACTAGTAACAGATTTGATTGGACAGGGCGTTAATTTAATTACGGGGGATTATTCTCGTGGGGCATCTGGTTTCTGGGTAGAAGACGGTGAGATTAAATTTCCCGTCGAAGAAATCACGATTGCATCGCATTTGAAAACAATGTTTCAAGAAATTCACGCCGTTGGGAATGATGCGGATGAGAGATCATCTTTGCATTGTGGATCCATCTGGATTCCAGAGATGCGGGTGGCGGGGGAATAATGAACCTGTGTGCAACCTAGAGTTTCAAAACTTGTTATATATACTCGCCCCGCTTCAATTTTTTATTAATTTTTTTATAAACTTTCTTATTAATTTAGGGGATAACTCAATGGCTAAAATCGCTAAGAAAAAAATCGTTTCTGGTCTTCTCTCGTTGGCTAGCAAAATAAATTATTGGGCCTTGTTAGGCTTTATTTCTGTCAATACCGCTTTTGCTTCGACGACGGATGGCGCTGCGATGCCGTGGGAAGGTCCGATGCAAAAAATCATGGATTCTATCTCGGGTCCAGTTGCCAAAATTTTGGGTGTGATCGTAATTGTTTTAGCGGGTCTTGGAATCGCGTTTGGAGAAGCAGGGTCTGGGGTCAGAAAATTATTCCAAGTCGTCTTGGGTTTATCGATCGCTTTTACCGCAGCCAGTATCGTCGCAACGCTGTTTAATAAATCCGGTGGAGTCTTGTTCTAATGAGCACGCCTGGTTTTCAAATCAAAGTGCATAGTTCTTTAACATCGCCTTTGCTGATGGCAGGGGCGCCCCGGCAATTTACTATTTTGAATGCAACTCTTTGGGCGGCTATGTTGCTTGGATTGCAGTCACTGTGGGCCATTCCTGGTTGGATTGTTTTGCATTTTGGGGCCGTCATGCTGACTAAGAAAGACCCCTATTTTTTTCAGGTGATCTTACGGCATATCCGGCAAAAAATTTTCTACAAAGTTTAAAAAGTAGGGGCGCAATTTTATTGCGCCCTAAAGAGAAAGAGCGCTCATGTTTAATATTGCTGAATTTCGACAACGTGCTGATCGTTTAAGTGACTTGCTTCCTTGGGCTTTGCTAGTTCGTCCAGGCGTGGTTTTAAATAAAGACGGATCGTTTTTACAAGTTTTAACTTATCGAGGCCCCGATCTTGAATCTTCGACCGATGCACAATTAGTTTCGGCGACAGCGCGTTTAAATAATGCATTAAAAAGATTGGGATCTGGTTGGGTGATTTATGTTGAAGCCAGACGCCAGCAAGCTTTGGGTTATCCTGAAGAGGGTGCTTTTCCAGATCCTGTTAGTTGGTTGGTAGATGCTGAGCGTCGAGATTTATTTGAACGCGAAGAAGAGCATTACGAAAGTCATTATTTTTTGTCGTTTCAGTACTTGCCAGAACGTGAGGCCGTTTCAAAATTATCCAGATATTTTATTACAGGTTCTGAAGAAGCTAGCGAGCATGATTATCACAAATCGCTGGATTTTTTTACGGGTAATGTCTCTCGTATTTTTGATATCTTAAAAGATTTTATGTATGAGGTCAGTTTTTTAAATGACGCAGAAACACTGACTTATTTACATGACTGTATTTCAGTCAAACGGCATCCCGTGAGAGTCCCTGAAGTGCCTGTTTACCTAGATTCTATTTTGGCTGATACGCCTTTAATTGGCGGTCTAGAGCCCAGATTGGATGATCATTATCTCAGGACAGTTTCTGTTTTGGGTTTTCCCTCTTCTTCTGTTCCAGCAATTTTGGATCAATTAAATCATTTGCCTATTGAATACCGCTGGGTCACGCGATACATCCCTATGGATAAAGTCGATGCAGAAAAAGTTTTAAAAAATTATCGTCGCCAATGGTTCTCTAAGCGCAAAGGCTTAATGAATATTGTCTCTGAAGTTTTTTCGAAAACAGAAAGTGCCATGACGGATACGGCGGCTTTGAGAAAATCTCAAGACGCTGACGAAGCGATGCAAGAATTGGCTGAAGATCATGTGTCTTTCGGTTATTTCACAGCGACAGTGACGGTCTGGGATAAAGACAAAGAAGCGTCGATTGAAAAACGCCGTGAAGTTGAAAGAGTTTTAAACGGCTTAGGTTTTACCGTGATTTCTGAGACCATGAATGCCATTGAAGCCTGGTTATCTTCTTTGCCAGGTCATGCGAATGCGAATGTCAGAATGCCCTTGGTCCATAGTTTAAATCTGGCCCATATGATTCCATTTTCGGCCCTATGGTCAGGTCCTGAAAAAAATAAACATCTAAATGCCCCGCCCTTGCTTTATGCCAGAACAACGGGGAACACGCCGTTTAGACTTTCGAACCATATTGGTGATGTCGGTCATGAAATGATCATTGGTCCGACGGGTGCAGGTAAGTCTGTTTTAATGAACACGATGGCGTTGCAGTTTTTAAGATATCCCAATGCGCAAGTATTTATATTTGATAAAGGCGGCAGCTTCATGGCGGCGACCTATGGCGTTGGTGGAAGGTATTATCAAGTGGGTGCGCATGACGCAGAAGGCTTAGTCTTTCAGCCACTCTCTAGAATAGATACCAATGAAGAGAGAATCTGGGCGCAAGATTGGATCTGTGGCTTGATGCGCAATGAAAATATTGAAATCACGCCGGATACCAAAGAAACCATCTGGGATGCTTTAACTAATCTTTCGAATACCCCCAAAGAACAAAGGACGTTGACGGGGCTCAAAGCGCTTTTACAAGATACAAAACTTAGACAAGCCCTGGATACTTATTGTTTGGGCGGCCCCTATGGTGAAATATTAGATGCAGACACCGAAGTGTTTTATAGCAATAGCTGGCAATGTTTTGAGATGGAAGATCTCATGCAAGTGCCTGACGTCGTGGCGCCAGTGTTGGCTTATATTTTCCATGTCTTAGAAAAACGATTTGATGGTCGGCCGACTCTGATGATTCTGGATGAAGCGTGGTTATTTTTAGATCACCCTACTTTCCAAGCTAAGATTCGTGAATGGCTCAAGACCCTTAGAAAATATAATGTTTCTGTCATTTTTGCGACGCAGTCTGTAGATGATACTTTGAATTCCAAGATTGCATCAGCTCTGATTGAGTCTTGTCCGTCTAGAATTTTCTTGCCCAATGATAGAGCGCTCGAACCTAATGTCCGTGCCGCTTATGAGCAGTTAGGTTTAAATGATAGACAAGTTCAAATTTTGGCGGGAGCGATTCCAAAAAGGCAATATTATTTTGAGTCCCATAAAGGCAATAGCTTGTTTGATTTGGGCTTAGGAAAAGTCGCTCAAGCTTTTGCAGCCGCGTCTTCGCCTCAAGATAAAAAATTAGTAAAAGATCTTGTTAAACAAGTGGGTCTAGAAAAATTCCCAGTCGAATATCTCAAAGCTAAAAATTTAGCGTGGGCGGCGGCGATTTTGCAAGAAAGAATGGAACAACGGATGGTCGCGGATGAGTGAGATCAAGACCTCAGCTGAGGCGACCAATTATAATTATGGTGAAATCACAACACCGTACCAGCAGATGGGGCAGCGCTTTGACCATCCCATTGGAGCTTGGCGGGAAAAAGCGGCGCTCTGGCGTGTGGGGACATTGATTTCTCTGGTGCTTTCTAGTTTGATTTTGATTTTATTTGTTTTGCAAATTTATCAGCCTCAGCATTCGATCTTGGCCGTTCAAATAACACCGAATGGTTTTGTTCGAACGGCTTCTCTTTTGACTGATGAATATACGATTCCTGAAAAAATCTCTCAGAAATTTATTCAGACTTATATTACCCATTTTTTCTCTGCAGAAGGTTTAGAGAAATTACGTCAGGAAGATAAAAATTTTATTTTATCTTTTTCGGCAGACGCAGTGAAAAAAAATTATTTAGATTTACTAGAAAACCAGTTAACAGCAGGCGTTGAATCGCCATTGACCGTCAGTGATGTCAACTTAGTGGCGCCTAATACTTACCAAGCAACTTGGTCTCGCGGTTTAAAAGATGCAGTGACTGGGAAAGTGGTTGAATATGAAAAATATTCAGGAACGTTTGTGGTTCGTTTTGAGGCTCCAGACGATCCCTCTTTAATCTCTCAGAATCCTTTAGGATTTTATGTAGAAAAAGCAACTTGGGAAAAAGAAATGCCTATGTCTAATAAATCTGATAAATCGGATAAATCGGATAAATCAAAGGAGAGTCAAAGTGCTCAGTAAAATATTCGGCAAGGTGTTCAAAAAAACAGTCAATAAAGTCAAACAAGAAGCCGGCTTAGAAGACTCTATTAAGCCTGCTCAAGCCTTTGATTCTCGAGATTCTTATCAAAAAGCTTATGACGATTGGTCCGGTCGGATTGGCTCAGCTAAAACACAAACTAGAAATTGGCGTTTAGCTTGTCTATTAAGCCTGGCACTTTTAGTTCTTTTAGTGATTGCTTTAATTTCTTTAGTCGGGCTACAAAAAAGTTATGTCTATGTTGCCGAAGTCAGAGCACAAGATAGTGTCGTCAATGTTAAAGCCATGGATGAGCCTTATGTTCCGACCCAGGCACAAGAAGAATATTTTATTGCGCAATTTATTAAAAATATTATGTCTTTGCCGTTAGATCCAATTGTTTTAAGAGACAGCTGGTTGGATGCTTTTGCCGTTGTTCAGGGTAATGCAAAAGGTCAGTTGAATGGTTTTGTTCAAACTCAAAATCCATTCCAGCTGATTGGTAAACAAACTCAAACAGTGACCGTTAGAAAATTTGATCCTGTCAGTAATAACAGTTATGCCTTTGATTGGGCGGTCGCGACTTATGATAACAATGGAAAACTAAGTTCGACTGTTTTATATAACGGCATTTTTACTGTTGTACAGGGTATTGCCCCTGCTAACCAACAACAATTATTAAGTAACCCCTTGGGTTTACGTATTGAGTATTTTTCAATTTCAAACGAAGAAGGTAGTCCGTCATGAGAATGCGCCCGTTATCACCCCTATTAGCTGGATTTTTTGGATTAGCCTTAATGAGTTTGTCTGGGTGTGGCAGTGATTTAAAGCCTGTCTCCCAGTCAGTTAATAATTTATCTTATGACCCGAGCGGCCAATATAGCCAAGCCAATAATGCACAAGTGAGCCCAGGGCAAACCCCTGTAGTTGCTCAGATAGCTCCTGCAACGGCTTCTTCAGCTTCTTCTGTGAATGCAGTGACCATTGCGCCACCGAGCGCAGTTCCAGCAACTGCCGCCACTGCAGTTTCACCTGCGCCTACCGCTGTATCTAGTGTTCCGGCTCAGCCAGCTCAGACCCCTCAGCAATTAGTTGCCAGCATGGATCAACAAGCAACACAAGTGCCCACTAAGAATAATTTCTTCAATGCGTCGATGACTTATGATTTCACGCCAGGAGCGGTGTATACCATTTATTGTGCGCCATTAAATTTGACGGATATTGCTTTAGAACCCCAAGAGAAAATTATTTCTATCGCTGCTGGAGATAGTTTACGTTGGCAAGTTAGCCAGACTTATAGCGGTGCTGGCATGACCTTAGCTCAGCATATTATCGTTAAGCCTAACTCGCCGAATTTAACTAACTCACTTTTTATTACGACCGATAGACGTGTTTACCATCTGACGCTTCAGTCCGTGACCGGGGATAGTTATATGGTCGAAGTGAATTGGCATTATGAAACCAGTCCTTTGACTTTTGTGTCTAATCAAGATCAAGGCTATAGCAGTAGTGGGTCTGCCAGTGGCATGCCAACGGCATCGCCATTCCAGTTAGATTTATCTAAATTAGATTTCAATTATAAATTTGGAACCGTCAAAGGCAGTCAGCCTACTTGGTATCCAACACGAATTTTTAATGACGGTCGTCAGACGTTTATAGAATTCCCAGCGGATTTTTATAACAGTGATCTACCTGTTTTATATATTGCCACGACGGATAAATCCTATGGAACCATGGTGAATTGGAGGCTGAAGGGCCGATATATGGTCATTGATGCGGTAATTTTAAAGGCACGCTTGGAGTCAGGTGTTGTCTCTAAAGATGATCAAACCGTTATTCAAATTGAACATTCATAATATAAAAAATCAGACAAAAATTAGGGGCGATCATGGCCAAAAATAATCAAGAGAAGATTTCGCTTTCTCCAAAGCCCCCTAGGGTGACGCGCTTAAATCGAAATACGATCATGTTGCTCTCGGGTATTGTTTTGATTGTCGTGATTTTTATTTTTGTTTCTGCTTTAACTAATAGTCAGCCGACTAGCACAGTCCCTCAGTCGAATATCAAGCCGACAGTGAGTGTCGTAAAATTAGATCAGAGTGGCGTGCAAGGTCTGCCATCGAGTTATGCAGATGCCAGTGAGATCAATCAATTATTAAACAGAAACCAACCGCCTAAAATTGTCCAACAGATTCCGCCTCAATTGCAGTCTGAAATTAATTCTTTACAGTCTCAGCAAGCTCAATTAGAAGGCCAACTTGCGACGCTCAAAGCTGAAAAAGCCCAACCTGCAGCGCCTGCGGCTCCTCAGTATTCTGAACAAGATCAACAAGCCATGACATCGTCAATTTTTATTGCGGGCGGAGCCCCTGCGCCGATGCCGCAAAATAATAATAGTGACCAAGATAAAAAGACTTCAACAGATGCTACGAGTAAAACAACCAATAGCTTTACTTCGGCTTATGACCAACAGAATGCTCAAGCCCAAAAATCAGGTTTTTTAGATTCGAAACCAGACAAGAGTATTTACAATACTAATCAGGTTCAGTACCCAGCCTCTCCTGATATTTTGCAAGCAGGTAATGTCATTCCGGCCATTTTAGAAACCCAAATAGTTTCGAACTTGCCAGGCTTGATTACGGCCGTCGTCCGTCGAGATGTCTATGACAGTATTAACGGTCAGCATTTGTTAATTCCCAAGGGGGCAAGATTAATCGGCGAATATAATTCTTCTGTTTCTTATGGCCAAACACAGCTTCAAGCGGTCTTTACTAGATTAGTCAGACCGGATGGAACATCGATAGTCCTTCCTGG
The DNA here is from genome assembly GCA_947478175.1 of Thiotrichales bacterium. Lineage (GTDB taxonomy): Bacteria > Pseudomonadota > Gammaproteobacteria > Francisellales > CACEW01 > CAMCUU01. The sequence continues at coordinate 51,751 of CANJUQ010000003.1, forward strand.
TAAAACGTCAGGCGTGAATGACATGGGGGTCTCAGGTTTTGCTGATCAGGTGGATAATCATTGGGGCGGGGTCATCGGCTCTGCAGCTTTAATGACTTTATTTAGCTTGCCGGCGATTTGGGCTCAAAACGAACAAAACCAAGGGGTGGGTTATCAGGCTAACACCGTTAACGGATATCCTAATGGTGGTAGCTACAGTATGAGCAGTAATGCTTCAAATTCCGCATTACAATCCATTGGTCAATCAACTTCCCAGATTGGCAGTACGATTGCTCAAAAAGAAATGAATATTCAGCCAACCATTACTATTAATGCTGGGTATTTATTTTCTGTGATGGTCACGAAAGATATTATTTTGCCGCCTTATCAAACCCCGATGGAAGATATTCCCGAGATTGCGGATTGATCAAAAAATATGATCCGAATTAATTCTATTCAAAACACCCAAAATCAAACACTTTCTCTTGAAATCCCAAGCCATTTAGATCAAATCATTGATGGAACTGGCTTGGTTATCATGCCGGGTCTCATAGATCCTCATGTGCATTTTAGAATTCCAGGTCAGCCCCATAAAGAAGACTGGATCACGGCTTCGAGAGCAGCGCTCAGTGCGGGTTATACCACTGTGATTGATATGCCAAATAATATTCCGGCCTGTGTATCTTTAGAAAGATTGAATCAGAAAACCGCTTTAATTAATCAACAGCTTGCTCAAGCTAATTCGCCTTTAAAATATTATTTATATCTCGGCGCCGATCGAAAAAATTTTGATCAAATTAGTTTAATTAAAAATTATTTTAAAAATTCAAATCAAACTAATCATATTATTGGCATCAAAGTTTTTATGGGGGCTTCAACAGGTGATTTACTCATGGAAGACGAATCCAGTCTTCATGCCATTTTTGCATTAGCTAAGTTCCATGGTTTTTTAATCGCCGTTCATGCAGAAGATAACAGCGTGATTCATGCTTGTTCCCAAAATTATTTACACACGCAAAATTTTTCAGATCATTCCAGAATTAGATCCCGAGAAGCGGCTATTAAATCAGTCAAACTGGCTTTAAGTCTTTCAAAGCAATATGGCGTGCGGTTATATATTTTGCATGTCAGCACGAAAGAAGAATTAATTTTTATAGAACAGGCTAAAAACGACGGTGTCGATGTCTTTGCTGAAGTTTGCCCGCATCATTTATTTTTGAATATTTCAGTCTATGAATCTTTAAAAGGCTTAGCCAAAATGAACCCGCCTTTAAGAAATCCAGAAGATCAGGAAGCTTTATTAGCAGGGATAAAATCTGGCCTGATTGATACGTTAGGTTCAGACCATGCGCCTCATACTCTGGAAGAAAAAAGTCAGGATTATCCCCATTGCCCCGCAGGCGTTCCAGGAATCGAAACTAGTTTGCCGTTGTTATTAAATGCCGTAAATCAAAATCAATTAAGTTTAAAAGACGTTGAAAATATAACCGTTCATGGACCCAGGCGTTTATTTAACTTACCTAAAAATAATGACTGGGTTTTAATTGATATGGCCAAAACTAAGCCGGTTTTGAACCAGTTTCTTCAGACAAAATGCGCCTGGAGTTCCTTTGCTGGAACAATATTGACTGGATACCCGGTCCTGACAATTTGCGAGGGGTATGTCTTTCCTTCAAGCGATTAAAAGACTCACGTAGTACTTGCGGGTCTGTCGTAGAGGTGTTGTCAATAGCATCAATAGGCGAGTCCTGCGCTTTAGGTGTTTCTTCATGATTAACGACTAAGTTTGAAAAACTTTGTTTGAGCGCACTGCTTAGGCCTTGATAGACTAAGGCACTCGTCAAAGTATGAAGGCCAAAGTAGATTTTTGGCTTTTGGATAAAATTCTCAAGGGCTTTAAAAGGCGTGAATTTTTCTAATAAAATACAAGAAAAAAATAAAACGGTTTGCATCAAAATAGTCACTGCACAGGGTGCCAGAATACTAGCCTTAAAATCTTGTCCATGGCCCAGAGTATTTTTAAGTTTTTTCTTAAAGTCTAAGAGTTCGATTAGGTTTGGAATTTTGTCACCAAAAAAAGTGTTCAGCAGGTTTTTGGTTGACTGCAAACTAAAAAAATTAAATTGCTCTGAAATAATGGACCCGCAGAGATTAAATAAAAGAAAGAGACCCGTATCTAAAAAAAGCATAGAAACTAAATTTTGCCCAAAATAAGCAGCGGTCCCAATAGACGCACAAGACGAGAGAAAAACCCATAGATAATTTTGTAGCGTTATATTGTGGGCTTCTAGCATTAAAAAAATTTGCCCTAAAGTGCCCTTGAGTTTTATCTCAGAAATAGAAGGAGTTTCATGGGTCGCTAAGATTTTTTCTGCGGTTTCTTTAATCCATTTTGTTTTGAGTTCTTCGGATTTTTGAGAGAGAGGAATCAAGAATAATTGTTCATAAAGATTAGCCTGAAAGACACTGAAATCGATGGGGGTTTGCCAATATAGGGGAGCTAACGCTAGGTAAGCTGCCGCCATAATGGGTGAATAATTTTCTAAGGTTTCTGCGATTTTAGGAAAAAGAAAACTAGGGACTGTGTACAGTAAAAGACTGCCCAAAAATCTAGGTACACCTTGTGAAAGGCTTTGAAAAAAAAGGTGGTAAGTTTGATTCCATTCTTTTGTTTCATTCACAAGAGCCCTAAAAAAATCCTCTTCTGATTGCCCTCTTTCTTGATAAGCCAACAAAAATTCACTTCTTAGAGTGGGGGCTGATTGAGTGAATGCTTGTTTAGAAGTTGGCAATAATAAGGCCATGCTGATATGGATGGCCCAACAATTAAATTGGTATAGCAAAAAAAGCCAGGTGATAGGCCATATCGGGGTGTTCAGTATTCTATTTCCTAAAGAGAAGAGAGAAAAAATAAAAGTACCGCTTGTCGTTGCTGCTGCAAATAGCTTAATGCGCTGAGATGAAAGTTGTTGTGCATAGCTGTTTTGGGTTTCACTAATTTTTATTGAAAATAAAGCTTTTTCAAACTCTGAAAGTGAGAATTTCTTTTCTGAAGATTCTTTGAGAATTTCTAAAAAATCGATACAAACAGGATTGAATTCTGAAAGGAGGAGGGGCTTTGCTTGTGAGGGGGATTTATTTTTTTTAGACATTAGGGTTTCCATGTTTTAATTGGATTTAAAATAGAAGCTGTTGGGCTTTTTGATCTTTTAGCGGGGCGAGAAATTATCATTTATTTAATGGCGCCGCTTTATTTTTTTTATGCTTATTATTTTTTTATTTTTATTTTTATTTTTATTTTTATTTTTATTTTTATTTTTATTTTTATTTATTTGGTTGGTGTGATTGAAAATCTGTAATCCCGCATGTAATCCATCGCACCTTCAATTCTGACTTTTTAAGATATACTTCGCCCCCTTTATTTTTAGCCTGTGTTTTTTATGACTAAAGATTCCCAAGAGGCTTACCCCTCTTATGTTCCGACGACTGTGACTCGACCCTTTGATTCTCTCGGTGAGCTATTTTTAGATTCTGTAAACCGTTATCAAAATCGCATTGCTTTTTCTTGTTTAGATCAAGAGTTAAGTTTTTTTGAGTTAGGTGAAAAAGCTAAAAAATTCGCCAGTTTTTTACAGAATGATTGTTTGCTCGAACCCCAAGATCGCGTTGCGATCATGCTGCCCAATGTGTCGCAATATCCGATTGTTTTATTCGGAATTTTTTTAGCTGGCGGCGTGGTAGTTAATTTAAATCCCATGGACAAAGCCAGTGCTATTCAGCATGAGTTAGCTAATAGCGAAGCCAAAGTGGTTATTGTCTTAGAAAATTTTGTTCATGAGTTAGAGAATATTCTGGACCAGACAAAATTAGAACGCGTTGTTTTAACTTCGATGGGTGATGTCTTTAAGTCGTCCTATAAAGGTTTCTGGGTGAATTTTTATTTGCGATATTTCAAAAAAATGGTCCCCGTTTGGCACACGCCTGGAGCGATTAGATTTCGAGAGGCCTTAAGATTAGGTGAGCAAAAAAAATACCAGCCTATTAAAACGTCCCCTGAAGATTTAGCTTTTCTCCAGTTCACTTCGGGAACAACAGGTCGGCCTAAAGCTGCGATGCTAACTCATAGCAATATGTTGTTTAACTTGGCTCAGGCGGGCGCTTGGGTTGGGCATTTGTTCTCGCCGCAAGATCGAGTGATTACGCCGTTGCCGCTGTACCATATTTTTTCTTTATTGGCTAATTGCTTGATGTTTGTTTATCTCGGTGCTGAAAATTGTTTAATTCCCAATCCAAGAGATATTCCAGGGTTTATTAAAACTTTAAGAAAAAAACCTTTTGTGGGTTTGACGGGCGTGAATACTTTATTTGTGGCTTTAATGGCGGATCCTAATTTTAAAAAAATAAATTTCACTGCTTTAAAATTAGTCTTAGGCGGTGGTATGGGGGTTATTCCTGTGGTAGCAGCCCAATGGCAAAAAATGACAGGAGTTCCAATTTGCCAGGCCTATGGTCTGACAGAAGCGTCTCCGGCTGTTTGTATCAATCCAGTTGATTCGCCCTTTGATGGGACGGTTGGATATCCTATTTCGTCGACGGAAGTCGGTATTTTTAATGACGATGGAAAAAAATTATCTATGGGTGAGCCTGGGGAATTATGGGTTCGGGGTCCGCAAGTCATGAAGGGTTATTTCAAAAATGACGAAGCCACTCGAGAGACTATTACGCCAGAAGGTTGGCTTAAGACAGGGGATATTGCGATTTTAAATTCCCAGGGGAAAGTTAAAATTATTGATCGTAAAAAAGATATTATTATTGTTTCTGGATTTAACGTCAGTCCAGGCGAAGTTGAATCGATTATTTCTGAAATACCAGGGGTTCAAGAAGTCGGTGTGATTGGGATGCCAGATGAAATTCATGGTGAACAAGTCAAAGCCTGCGTGGTTTTAAAATTTGGATTTTCTGTGACTGAAGCTGAAATTAAGTCTTACTGTCATGAGCGTTTGGCGGCTTATAAGTCTCCTAAGACAGTTTCTTTTTATCCAGAAAGTTTGCCCAAAAGCCAGGTCGGAAAAATTTTGCATCGAGAATTAAGAAAATTAGAGCTAGAAAAATCCGGATTAAATAAAAATTAAATTAAATAAATTAGGGGGAATTAAATAATGCTTACTGGATTACTGTACGGTTTGGCTAAAGCTAAAATTCCTGTCATGAGTGCGACTGAGCGGATTGCTTTAGAAGCGGGAGAAGTCTGGATAGAAAAAGAATTATTTTCAGGAAAGCCAGATTGGAAAAAATTAAGAGCCATAAAATTTTCTGAATTAAATTCAGAAGAAAAAAGCTTTTTAGAACTAGAAACTAAGCAGCTCTGTGATCTGATCGATGATTGGAAAGTGACGCAAGAGCAAAAAGATTTACCGAAAGAAGTCTGGGGGTTTTTAAAATCCAAAGGATTTTTTGGCTTAGTTTGTTCTAAAGACTATGGCGGCAAGGGCTTCTCAGCAGCGGCGCATTCAGCCATTGTTTTAAAAATTGCGACGAAAAGTTTGACAGCAGCCGTGACAGCCATGGTCCCTAATTCTTTGGGGCCAGCGGAATTGCTGTATCACTATGGAACGTCTGAGCAAAAAAATTATTATTTGCCCAGATTAGCTAAAGGTGAAGAAGTGCCTTGTTTTGGTCTGACTTCTTTGTATGCCGGGTCAGATGCGGGGGCTATGATCGATGAAGGTGTTATTAGTTATGGGGATTGGAAAGGCGAGAGAATTTTGGGGATTCGTCTGAATGCTTCTAAGCGTTATATTACTTTGGCACCTATCGCGACGTTGATTGGATTAGCTTTTAAATTAAAAGATCCTGAAAAATTATTGGGCCAAACAATAGATTTAGGAATCACACTGGCTTTGTTGTCGCCTGATATTCCTGGAGTTAAAACAGGCCTGAGACACTTTCCGCTGAATATTCCCTTCATGAATGGCCCCGTTGAAGTTCACGATGCGTTTATTCCCTTGAGTTTTATTATTGGCGGAAGAGATCAAATCGGCCAAGGCTGGAAAATGTTAATGGAATGTCTATCGATTGGGCGTTCTATTTCTCTACCGGCTGTTGCGACGGCGTCTGCGGCAGTATGTTTAATTGCGAGTACCTGTTATTCCCAGGCTAGAAAACAATTTAAATTGCCTTTATTTAAATTCGAAGGCATTCAAGAAAAATTGGCTCAAATAGGGGGCTTTGCGTATGCCATCGAAGCAACCCGACGCATGACTTTAACGGCTGTTGATCATGGGATTAAGCCGTCAGTGGCTTCAGCGATTGCAAAATATCATATGACAGAGATGGCCAGAGTTATTTTAAATAACGCCATGGATATTCAAGGCGGTAAGGGGATTATCTTGGGCCCTAAAAATTATCTTGCCCGAGCTTATCAAGGGATTCCTATTAGCATTACGGTCGAAGGAGCTAATATTCTGACTCGCAATTTAATGATCTTTGGTCAGGGGTCGGTCCGTTGTCACCCCTATTTATTAGAATTATTTGATGCCCTAGGCAAAGAAGATAAAACCAGATTTAGTAAAGTGATTTATAAATTTATCGGCGGCGTTTTTTGCCATATGGGCAGAGCTATCTGGCAGGGAATCACGGCTGGGAAATTTATCAATGTTTCTGAGGTGCATGTTAAGCATCATAGGACCTATCAGCAGATTGCCCGGTTAAGCACAGCATTGGCGCTAGCGAGTGATGTGTCTTTATTAATTTTAGGCGGAAAATTAAAACGTAAAGAAAGATTATCCGCGAGGCTAGGCGATGTTCTTAGTCAGTTGTATATCGCCGTGAGTGTTTTAAAACAGTGGGAGACATCTGCTTATTCCGACGAAGAAGCGCCTTTGGCTCAATATGCGATTACCCATGCGCTCTATGAGGCTCAAGAAGCGTTGTATGGATTTTATAGAAACTTCCCGAATAAATTTTTGGGTTATTGGCTCAAACGAAGAAGTTTTTTCTGGGGGAGAATCTTCTCACCGCCTTCTGATAATTTATCTTCTAAAGTGGTCAATGCTTTAGTGGAACAAGAAAAAGTTAGAAAAAGATTTAGTGATCTTTGTTATTTGGATCAGGGGGCTTTAAGTGATTTATTTAAAAATTATGAATCAGATGACCCCAGTAAAATTGCTGAGCTTCTGTCAGTTGATGCATTTGAGAAGATTTAAAAAAATTTTAAAAAATTTTAAAAAAAATGAAATAAGGCTTAGAAAAAATGGCGGATTTATTGAGATCAAAATTTGAAGATTTAGTTCACAGAGTCAAAGATAAACAAGTGAACAAACAACCGACTCAGACAGAAAAATTAAAACTTTATGCTTGGTATAAACAGGCAACGGAAGGTGATGTGACAGGTGAGGCACCCAGTGGGTTTGATATTGTCGGAAAAGCAAAACATAAGGCCTGGTCTGAAATAAAAGGCATGAGTCAAGAAATGGCCATGCAGAAATATTTAGATTTTTTCACAGGGGAATAAGGGGAGTAAACCATGTGGGCCTATAGAAAACTGACCCAGGGAGTTACCCGTTGGTTAACCAAACATCGACCTCAAGAGGGCGTGCCTGTCTGTGATTTTGAGGCGCTCAGGCATGAAGTGAGATTGGGAGATGTTTTATTAATCGAAGGTAATAGCCGTGTTAGCAGTGTCATTCGACATTTGACGACTTCTCCTTGGTCGCATTCGGCTTTATACATTGGTCGTTTTTATGATATCGAATCTCTCCAGATGCGCCGCATGATCAAGTCGCATTTATTAGATATTCCGGAGACGGCGCAATTGATTGTTGAGGGAGTACTGGGTCGGGGGATTATTGTTTCTAAATTAAGCCAGTATGAAGGTGAGCATATTCGAATTTGTCGCCCCAAGGGCTTATCTCATCATGATGCTCAATTAGTCATAGGGCATGCGATTTTGTCTCTGGGTAAAAAATATGATGTTCGGCATATTTTTGATTTAGCCAGATTATTATTTCCCTGGACTTTCTTTCCCAGAAAATGGGGATCTTCTTTGTTTAAATCTAGTAAAGAGACCAAAAGCGAAATTTGTTCGTCTTTGATTGCGGAAGCTTTTGAGCGCGTGAATTTTCCTATTCTGCCTAATATCAAACATAAAGAGGGGGCTCAGGTTGTCTTTGCACATCGTAATTCAAAACTTTATGTTCCCGCAGATTTTGATTACTCACCTTTTTTCGAGATTGTAAAATACCCAATGGTCAATATTTCCAGCGCACCGACATATCGTTCGTTACCTTGGGAAAATAAAGAAGAAGATGCTTGGGTGGCGCAGCCATGAAAAAATGGATTAAAAATTTTTATGAATTTTGGAAGTTTATTATTATATGTTTTTATAAAGACCAGTGTTTATTAAGAGCCAGCGCGCTCGCTTTTACGACGTTGTTAGCCATGGTCCCTTTGGTCATGATTATTTTGTCGATTCTTTCTTTTTTTCCATTTTTTGATCAAGCATCTTTAAATTTACAGCATTTTGTTTTTCAAAATTTTCTACCTAATTCTGGTTTAACGATTGAAAAATATATTCACCAGTTTCAGCAAGACGCTCACCATCTACCCATCTGGAGTATTTTGTTTTTATTAGTCACGGCTATGTTTTTAATGACTGAAATAGAAAGTAACTTAAATGCCATCTTGAGATTAAAACGAGAAAAAAAACGACATGTCTCTCTTTCAATTTTGATTCATTGGATAATTTTAACCCTGGGGCCAGTGTTTATTTGCGCCTCTGTGTTTTTGACGTCTTATTTAAAATATTTTTCTTGGCTGCATTTAGAGCTTTACTTAGAGTTTTGGTTTTATTTTTTGCCGTTTGGCTGTGCTTTTTTGGCTTTTGTTTTTTTATATTTAGTTGTACCAGGATTTAGAGTGAGATTCTCGGATGCTTTAATAGGAGGCTTGGTCAGCGCAGTGTTATTTGAAATTAGCAAATATGTTTTTGGATTTTATTTATATTATTTCCCAACGTATTCTTTGTTATATGGCGCATTGGCTGTGATTCCTATTTTTTTACTTTGGGTTTTTATTTCTTGGAGTTTATTTTTATTGGGCGCTGAGGTTATGAAAAGCCGAATTTATTTTCGGACTCAAAAATTAGATAACTCAAAACCCTGATGTTCTAATAGAGTAATCAAATCAATAATACAGAGCCCTTCGAGGGCGTTCGGATCTTGATTTTGAATAGAGCTGAGTAATCTAATGCCAGGCCCTTCGACTTTAAGACTTCCCGCGCATTCATAAGGCTGATGGATTTTTAAATAATTTTCAGCGGTTTTTTGATCATAATTTCTAAAAATAGTCTGAATAATATTTAAGCGAGTTTCATAAGTATTATTTTTTGTATTGAGCAAGCAAAGACCATTGATAAATTCGACAGTTTGGTTCCTAAAGCTCATGAGAAACTCTAAGCCCTGTTCGTAACCAGAAGGCTTGCCAATGATTTTTTTTTGATATTCGGCAACTTGGTCGGAGCCAATAATTAACGCATTGGGAAACAAATGAGACACGGCCTGGGCTTTGGCGATGGCTAATCTAATGACTAGTTCCCTGGCTGTTTCATTGGGATAGGGCGTTTCGTCAATATGAGAAGGACAGATTTCAAAATCAAAACCGCCTCGACGCAAAATAGTCGCGCGGGCTTTTGAGCTAGAGGCAAGAATTAAACGCATGATAGTTTCTGGGCGGTTTTAGCCAGACGTTGCCCCATCGCAAAACATAAAGTTTTCTCAGCGTCTGTTAAAAGGGGTTGGCTATTGGAAGGCGCTAGATGGGAGGGGCCATAGGGAGTTCCACCCGATTTTGTATTAATTAAAGCGCTTTCACTGTAAGGGATCCCCAGGATCATCATGCCGTGATGTAACAAAGGCAGCATCATGGAAAGCAAAGTTGTTTCCTGACCGCCGTGAAGGCTGGCGGTGGAGGTAAAAACACAAGCGGGTTTATTAATTAAAGCGCCTTTGACCCATAAAGAGCTGGTGCTATCTAGAAAATATTTTAAAGGCGCAGCCATATTGCCAAATCGAGTGGGGCTTCCTAGGGCCAAGCCATGACAAGATTCTAGATCTTCATGGGTGATATAAAGTGGGCCATCTTTGGGGATGTCAGATTCTGTTTTTTCGCAAACCGTAGAGACTTTAGGAACAGTGCGAATGAGGGCTTGGGAATTTTCTATAGATTCAATGCCTCTAGAAATCTCATAAGCCATTTTTTCTGTATGGCCTGAGTGAGAGTAATAAAGTACCAGGATTTTAAGCATTTTTTTTATCTTATTTTAGTTTTCATGAAAGTGAATAGGGATAGAACGGCTGAAATTAAAAAAGCTAAAGGGATGGCAGTCATGATCAATTGATAATTATGAATAGGAGAAACAAGAGAGAAGACATTGGGGTCGTAATTTCCTTGCCAACCGTCATCTAAAAAAGTGTTAACAATAAGTTGAAATAAGCTACCGCCGAGCATGGTAATGGCATTGATGAGTCCAAATAAAAGTCCCATAAGAAATGGGCTAGCTAAATCTCTGGCAATGGAAAATATTAAAATTTGGGAAGACGCAAAAATGCCTAAGAAAATAGAAAGAATTAATGCCCAAGGGTAAGAAATAAGAGGAGCATAAAGAAGAACAAATGATAAGAGGGCTGCTAAAAATGCCCCGAGAGTGATCAGCCAAAGTCGCATATTCCAATAATCTGATAGAAAACCACACAACGATGAACCTAGAGCCCAACCCGCAAAGATCATATAAGCAGCGGTAGAGGCTTGATGCGCATTGTAATGTCGAAATGCTTGTAAATAAGGAGCGCCCCATTGGCTCGAAAGTGCCAGAGTTGGGGTGTACATGAAAGCTGAAATAATGGCGATGAGCCATAGATCCCATCGTTTGAGCATGTGGCAAAATTTTAATAAATATTGATCCATAGGAAGAGAGAGGTTTTTTCGAATAGATGCTTTGGGTGCTCGAATATAAATAAAAGAAACAGCGAGCAAGCAGCCAAAAAACGCTAAAAGAGACATTGCAAAAGCCAATGAAAAATAGCTAGACAAGCGGGGCAAGAGAAATAATCCTGCAAGTGCTCCTAGAAACCCCATGGAAGTACATAGGCCTAAGATTGAAGAAAATCGGTTGGCGGGAAAATTTTGAGAAATGGCCTTTAAAGTACCTACAAAAGCAAAAGCAGATCCAAGCCCTTGCAAAAAACGCCCGAGCGCTGCAATGACATACTGATCTGTGATTCCAATTAATAAAGTCCCTAAGGCGCAAAGAAAGACAGCACTGGCAAGGATTGTTCGAAGATTTAATCGATCTACGAGGATTCCTGCGACGAGTTGCATGGGGGTGTAAGCATAAAAATAAAAAATACTCAGAGCGCTAACGAGTGATGCCCCAATATCAAATCGATTCATGAGGTCGGATCTAACGGAGCTTGGAGAAACGCGGAGGAGATATTGATAAAAATAAAATAGGGCTCCTAAGAGGGCTAAGTAATAGCCATAATGAGCCGTTTTTTTTATTTTTTTAAATTGCCCCATGATTTTTTCTCTGTTTTTTTATTTTTTTATATTAATGGGCGAATACAAGATTAGCCCCTACACCGAGCCCTTTAGAAATTAAAAATTTATTGAACAGTTTCTTTCTTATTTTCTTGTTCTGGTTCTGATTGATTTTGAGTTTGGCTCTTTAAGCCTTGGGCATATAAAGCATCAAAATTAATGGGGGCTAATTGCAAATCAGGGAATCCAGCGCGAGTTACTAAGCTAGACAGCATTTCACGAGCATAGGGAAATAAAATACTAGGGCAGAAGCTTCCTAAAATATGTCCTATTTGGTTTTCTGGGAAATTAGCCACAGTAAAAATTCCGACTTGCTTAATTTGGACTAGAAAGACGGTTTTATTGGCCGATTTTGTTGTGACTGTAATTGTCAGAGAAACTTTGTGAGCATTAGGTGTTGGGAGTGCTTCACTGGCTGTATTTAAATCAATATTGGCTTCGGGTTTAAAAGTTTCTTGAAAAATGCTGGGGGTGTTGGGTGATTCGACGGAGACGTCTTCTACATAGATTTTTTGAATGAGAAATTCGCCTTGAGGAATAGATTGCTCGGCCATTGTGATCTCCTGGGTAAAATTAATAGGTCAATAAATTAAAGGGTCAATAAAAAAAGAGCGCGAGGATATCAAAAAGACCAAAAGCCTGCTAGCTGCGATTAGGTGAAGGGTGAGATGAGTCTTGTTTCACTAGGGGCTGGCTGACATAATGCGCGCCTTTCAAAACCTGAGCCTCTATTGAACTATTTGGAGTGATCTTTCATGACAGCTGAAAATGAAAAAATATCAAAAAAAGAAGCCCTCAGAGCGGCTGCGTTGGCTTATCACGAATTTCCGATCCCAGGTAAAATCGCCATAGAGATTACTAAGCCTACGGCGACTCAGCGCGATTTAGCTTTAGCTTATTCCCCGGGTGTGGCAGAGCCTGTAAAAGAAATCGCAGCCAATCCAGATAATGCTTATCGGTATACCAATAAGAAAAACCTAGTTGCCGTGATCTCTAACGGAACGGCCATTTTAGGTCTGGGTAATTTGGGGGCGTTAGCGTCTAAACCCGTCATGGAAGGCAAGGCCGTTTTATTTAAAATTTTTGGGGGCGTCGATGCGATTGATATCGAAGTCGATGAGAAAGATTCAGCGGCGTTTATTCATGTTGTCAAAGCGATTGCGCCAACTTTTGGTGGGATTAATCTGGAAGATATTAAAGCGCCCGAATGTTTTCAGATTGAATATGAACTTCGTCGTGCGTTAGATATCCCTGTTTTTCATGATGATCAACATGGGACAGCGATTATTGTCGCGGCTGCTTTGATGAATGCTTTAGAAATCCAGAAAAAAAATCTAGCTGACGTCAAGATTGTCTGTGTTGGAGCTGGAGCAGCTGGAATTGCTTGTATGGAATTATTAATCCGTATGGGTGCTGGAAAAGCCAATATCTTAATGTTGGATTCACAGGGTGTGATTCATACAGAGAGACATGGATTAGGGCCTTATAAATTTGCATTTGCTCAGCAGACAGACAAAAGAACGTTGACTGATGCGATCGATGGCGCTGATGTTTTTGTGGGCGTATCTGGCCCGGATGTTTTAACCGCAGATCAGTTAAAACTCATGGGGCCTAAGCCGATTGTTTTTGCCTTGTCTAATCCGGATCCTGAGATTAACCCAGAGATTGCCAGAGCCGTTCGTGATGATTTGATTATTGCGACGGGGCGATCTGATTTTCCAAACCAGGTCAATAATGTTTTGTGTTTCCCTTATATTTTTAGAGCGGCATTAGATGTCAGGGCGCGTGTTATCACAGTGTCTATGACCATTGCTGCAGCAAAAGCCATTGCGGCATTGGCGAAAGAGCCGGTTCCGCCTGAAGTGGCAGCGCTTTATCCAGATGAAAAAAATATCCAATTTGGTCCGGAGTATTTAATTCCAAAACCCATGGATCCGCGCTTGCGTGAAAGAGTGGTTCCCGCCGTGGCGAAAGCAGCGATTGAAGCAAACGTTGCTAAGCTCCCGCTCCCCGAAAAGTATCAGTAGGGGCAGATTTCATGGCGTGGAAAAACCAATCCAGTCTCAATTTTTAATTAACCCGAATGGAGAATGAGCAAATGACAAAACGTAAAATTGCATTAGTAGGCGCCGGTAATATTGGTGGAACGTTGGCACATTTGGCCTTGTTAAAAAATCTAGGTGATGTGGTTTTATTTGATATTGCTGAAGGGGTTCCTCAAGGGAAAGCGCTGGATTTATCTCAATGTGGCCCCGTTGAAGGTTTCGATGCCAAAATCATGGGAACGAATGACTATGCGGATATTAAAGATGCAGACGTTGTCATTGTGACTGCAGGCGTTGCCCGAAAACCGGGTATGAGTCGTGATGATTTATTGGGTATTAATGCCAAGGTCATGAAAGCTGTCGGTGAAGGCATTAAAAAATATTGTCCTAATGCTTTTGTGATCTGTATTACAAATCCATTAGATATCATGGTTAGGTTATTACATGATTTTTCAGGGCTGCCTTCTCACAAGATTGTCGGCATGGCGGGTGTTTTAGACTCTTCACGTTTTAGGACTTTCTTGGCTTGGGAATTTTCTGTCTCTGTTGAACAAGTCCAGGCTTATGTGGTTGGGGGTCATGGGGATTCTATGGTGCCATTAACAGGCATGAGTAATATCGCGGGTGTGAGTCTGGATGATTTAATTAAGTCTGGAAAAATTACCCAAGGACGTTTAGATGAAATCGTCGATAGAACTCGTAAGGGCGGTGGTGAAATTGTTAATTTATTGAAAACAGGTTCAGCATTTTATGCGCCTGCGACTTCGGCGATTCATATGGCTGAGTCTTATTTATTTGACAAGAAAAATATTTTGCCTTGCGCGGTTAAGCTTAAAGTTGGCCAGTATGGCGTAGACGAATCTTTGTTTGTCGGTGTTCCTGCCAAGATTGGTAAAAATGGCGTTGAAGAAGTGATTGAAATTAATTTGTCTTCGAAAGAGCGTTCGAATCTTCAAGTGTCTATTGATGCTGTCAAAGAGCTCAATGCGGCAGCAGATAAATTAAATCTGAATGCTTAATTTTTATTAAAGGTAAGTAGCGATGAGTGCTTTTGAACAGGTTTCTGGTATGGCAGCAAGAGGCCGCGCCAATACAGGGGTGAGTCCATCTATTTCCTGGGAGAAAGACTGGGATTTTTTAGACGAGAAAGATGATGAAGATTCAAGCCATTCGTCAGAAGATGTTTTGACAAAAGCTACGAAGATAATAGTGCAGGTTTCTGAGGGGGGATTGCTGGAAAATTTAGATGATGACCCGCAAGCTAAAAATAAACTTTCGAATTCTCCAGCTCAGAGCGTCAATCATTCTTTTTGTTCTGGAAAAAAAATAGCCTGTGTTTTTGCGGTCACAGCCTTAACACTGGCAGCTTATGGAGCGGCTAAAACAATGATGACGCCAGGGTGCTAATGGGTTCTAATCTTTATGCTCTTGAAACAGAGGTTAGACTTTCAGAGTCTTGTCTGTGGGAAGCCTTACGTGGGTTTTATTTAAAAGAAGGCATCAATGCTTGGAATGGGCAGGTGCCTTTTTTTATTACGTCGAATGTTTTTTTTGCACAAGAGTCTGCAAGAGTTTTAGCCAGTTATTGTTTTGATTTGTTTTATCGAAAAAAAATAGACTTAACTCAGCCGATTTATATTCTGGAACTTGGGGCGGGAACGGGGCAATTTAGTTTCTATTGTTTACAAGAATTGCTTCGACTGTGGTCTGAATTTTTTGGGTCTGATTTTTTTAGATCAGAGCCTGCTTTTAAATTTGTGTATTTAGTAACAGATTTAAGTCCTGAAAATATTAATTTCTGTCAGCAGCATGAAAAATTTAAAACTTGGAAAGACCAGGGCTGGATTGAATTTAAAGTTTTAGAAACGGATCAAATAGAAAAAATAGTAGATATTTTTGGTGGGGAATTAAAAAATCCCTTACTAGTCACTGCGAATTATTTATTTGATTCTTTAAAGCAAGACGCTTTTAGCATTCAAGAGGGCCAGCTGTGTGAATCTTTAATGACAGTGCAGGTTCCCAATGATTCTATATCTAAGACTTCTGGGAAATTAGAATCTTTGAAAAATCTAAAAGTTGATTTCAAACAAGAACCGATTTCGCCTGAAAATTATTATCCAGAAGACAGTCAGCCTGAATATGTGGGTTTGAATAATTTATTAAAAAAATATCAGTCTAAGTTAGACAACGCCCATTTTTTATTACCTGTTGGGACGTTTGAATTATTAAAAAAATTAATAAAAATCAGTTCTGGAAAATTATTATTATTATCGACCGATAAAGGCTATTCGACGTTAGAAGATTTCGAAGGCGAAGACGAACCTGATTTGATTTCCCATGGGTCTTTTTCTTTTTGGGTGAATTTTCATGCTTTGAATCATTGGGCGGTAGATTCTGGGGCAGAGGCCATGCCGATCCCTATTGGCGAAGGTATTAAATCCGCCGTTTTGTTATGGGGCGATGAATTTGAGAAGTCTATTTTTTTAAATCAGGGAATTCAAAAACAAGTCCGAGAATTTACGTTGTCTGATTTTTTTAATTTTTATCAGCAATTCAAACAGCCTAATAAAGATAAAGAATTATCCATGGATTGCTTGTTATCTATCATGCGCTGGTCTCGATGGGATCCGTATATTTTTCGACAATTTTCTAAGCCAATTATTGCGCAATTAAATAAAGCGACAGCCAATGTCATTACGGGTTTTATTGAGGGTGTAGATAGATTGGTTGATCATATTTATTTATTACCCTATGGCGAAGATCTTTATTTAGCCATTGCAGTCATGCTGCATGCGATTCATTTTTATGAAAGAGCCTTAGGGTTTTATCAGATGTCTGAGCAGACTCGAGGGCCTAGTTTTTTAATTTTATTTAATCAAGCCTTGTGTCACAGCCGACTGGGTCAAGAAAATTTAACTCAAAAATATTTTAAATTAGCCCGTGAGTTAGGGACCCCGGAAGAAATTCAAAAAGTGGATGCTTGTATGAGTGAGAAAAATTCATGATCACTAGCAAAGTTAAAGTCCGTTGGGTTGAAATCGATGAAAATAGTTCTGGCCAAAGAATCGATAATTTTTTAATTCGTGAGTTAAAAATTCCTAAATCTAGAATTTATCAAATGCTCAGGACGGGTGAGGTCAGAATCAATAAAGGCCGAGTCAAGCCGACTCATAGAGTTCAAGTCGGCGATCAAGTTCGGATTCCTCCCGTGGAGAGTTCCGTTGTTCCAGAGCCTGTTTCGATTGGGGCAAGACATGAAGTATTACTGGGCCAAATTATTTTTGAAGACAAAGACCTTTTGATTTTAAATAAGCCGCCTGGCTTGGCAGTCCATGGGGGTAGTGGGCTACATGCAGGGGTGATTGAAGCCTTGAGAATTTTAAAACCCCATGAAAAATTTTTAGAATTGGCCCATCGATTAGATAAAGATACTTCGGGGTGTTTAATTATTGCGAAATCTCGTCAGGCTTTGTTACATCTTCATGAATTATTTAAGACAGGAAAGATTAAAAAAATCTATCACGCGTGGGTGGCTGGACGTTGGCCCAAAAATTTAAACAAAGTGTCGTGTAAGTTACAAAGAAATGAACAGACTGGCGCAGGTCGTAAAGTGACCGTGAGTGATAATGACGAAGGTAAAGATTCTTTGACGACGTTTGCTGTATTAAAACATTTGGACGATAGCACCCAGCTAGAAGTTAGATTGCATACGGGAAGAACGCATCAAATCAGAGTTCATTGTCAGATGTCTGGTTTTCCTGTTATTGGCGATGATCGTTATGGTAAGCATGGCCTAAATCAAGAGTTCGCTCGTAAGGGTATGAAGCGTTTATATCTGCATTGCTATCAAATGAGCTTTGAGATGGCAGATGGCAAAAAAATTAATGTCACAGCAACGCCGAGTTTGTGGAATTTATAAAAACAAAGAGGTCTAAAAAATATGCCGGGTAATACTTTCGGGACTTTATTTGCCGTAACTACTTTTGGTGAAAGCCATGGGCCTGCCTTGGGCTGTGTGATTGACGGCTGTCCGCCTGGTATGAATTTGAGTGAATTAGATATTCAGCCTTATTTAGATAAACGCAAACCAGGGCAATCCCAATTTACGACCCAACGTCGTGAAGAAGATCAGGTCAAAATTTTGTCTGGGGTTTTTGAAGGTAAAACGACAGGGACGCCTATTTGTTTATTGATAGAAAACCAAGATCAACGTTCGAAAGATTATTCGGATATAAAAAATTTATTTAGACCCGGCCATGCGGATATGACTTATCAGCATAAATATGGCCTGAGAGATTATCGAGGGGGCGGAAGATCTTCTGCGAGAGAGACTGTCGCAAGAGTCGCTGCTGGAGCGATTGCTCAAAAATACCTAAAAGAATGTGCTGGAATAGAAATTTTTGGGTATCTCTCGGCGATGGGAGATCAAGAACTTAATTTTAATTTAAATTTAAATTTAAATTTAAAAAATAAAGAAATTAAAAAAATTAAAGAAAATATTTTAAATAATCCATTTTTTTCGCCAGATTTAGATCTTATTCCTGTATTAGAGAAAAAAATTGAAGATCTAAGAAGATCTGGAAATTCTATTGGGGCAAAAATTACGGTTATTGCTGAGAATATGCCCATAGGCCTGGGTCAACCTGTCTTTGATAAATTAGATGCCAGATTGGCCTATGCCATGATGGGAATCAATGCGTCTAAGAGTGTCGAAATAGGAGATGGTTATTTATCTATTTCTCAAAAAGGTACTGAGCATCGAGATGAGCATGATGGGGAAAATTTTTTAAGTAACCATGCCGGTGGAACTTTGGGGGGTATTTCGAGTGGTCAAGATTTAGTTGTCCATATTGGATTTAAACCCACTTCGAGTATTACCACTCCGGGTCAAACACAAAATATTCATGGAGAGGCTGCAACAGTCAGCACTAAGGGCCGGCATGATCCTTGTGTGGGGATTCGAGCAGTTCCTATTTGTGAGGCCATGATGGCTTTGGTTTTAATGGACCATCTTTTACAATTCCGGGCTCAATGTGATGGGCCTTATCAACAAGAGGTAAAGAGATGACGCAAGAGTCTCTTCATTTGATACAAGTTTATGGTTATTGGCTCATGGCTTTTGGAGCGCTAATAGAAGGCGAAAGTTTTTTATTACTGGGTGGGGTGGCTGCCAGCCAGGGATTGCTCCATTTGCCAGGGTTGATTTTATTAGCCTTGGTAGGCAGTACGATTCATGATCATATTTTTTATCTTATTGGTTATTTTGGTGGCAAGCCTTTATTGCATCGATTTAAAAGCTGGGAAGAAAAATCCAAAAAAGGCTTGAAATTAGTGGATAAATATGGGGTTTGGTTAATCTTATCATTGAGATTTTTGTATGGGCTACGGACCATTATTCCTATCGTCATTGGCATGAGCCCGGTTAGATATTATAAATTTTTGTTTTTTGATTTTTTGGGTGGGATTCTTTGGTCCTGTTTTTTTGTATTAGGCGGGTATTATTTTGGCATCGCGCTCGAGAAAATTATTCGAGAAATTGAGTATTACGAGTCTTGGGTTTGGATGGGTTTAGTCATTGGTTTTTTTGTTTTAGTGATTTTTGGTGTGTTGATTTATTTTATTCGGCGTCGTATTCGAAATAATTATTTAAATCATTCAGAGCCAGGTAAATAAAATTATTAATTCTGTTATCCCATTTGATCAGTTTATGGAATCAGCTTTGTATGATCCCCAGCATGGCTACTATTTTCGACCTGAAATGACCCTGGGTTCTCAGGGTGATTTTATAACGGCGCCGGAAGTTTCTTTTTTATTTGGAGCCAGTATTGCCCATAGTATTTTGGGTGTTTTAAAAGCCTGTCAGAATCCCTGTGTTTTAGAGTTGGGTGCAGGGTCTGGAAAATTGGCCATAGATTTATTGCGAGAATTAAAATATCAAGATTGTTTACCTGAAAAATATTTTATTTTAGAAAGATCAGGGTCTCTTAAAAAATTACAACAAGAAAATTTAAAAAAAGCTTTGCCAGATTTTTATGAAAAAATAATCTGGTTAGATCGATTGCCTGAAGATAAAAATAATGAAAATAATTTTTTTGAAGGTGTGATTTTAAGCAATGAAGTTTGCGATGCCTTACCTGTCAAAATTTTCAAGAAAAAAGAAAATAAGATTTTTGAATTATGTGTTGAATTTCTGTCTGATATTGATGGTTTTTGTAGGGGCGAATCTTGTATTCGCCCTGCTTCTGAAGATTTAAAACAGGCTGTCTTAAATCTCGAATCTGAGTTGGGTGAATTCCCAGAAAATTATCAATCAGAAATTTGCTTGATTTTAAAACCATGGATTAAATCTTTAAGCCAAGTTTTAAAAAAAGGCATGATCTTAACCATTGATTATGGCTATCCCAGATCTGAATATTATTCGGCTTTAAGATCTACAGGGACTTTACTCTGTTATTACCAACATAAAGCCTATGAAGATCCATTCGTTCGAATTGGCCAGCAAGACATAACAGCCCATGTGGACTTTACAAACTTGGCTGAAGCTGGAATAGAAGCCGGGTTAGATTTATGGGGTTATTGTTCCCAGATGATGTTTTTAGCGGATGCTGGGATAGAAAATTTATCTCAGAAAATTTCAGATGTTTTGATCAGGCGGAATGCTTTAACTCAGCTCATGCATCCCAGTTTGATGGGAGAGCAATTTAAAGTGATGGCATTGGGGAAAAAAATAAACCCCGAAGAGCTAGAAAACTTTCAGGGTTTTAGATTGCAGGATGATCGGCATCGTTTGTGATTTAGAAATTTTGAGGTTGGAGGATGGCGGTGTAGGGGCGAATCTTGTATTCGCCCTCGATAGACCGCTATTACGCTTCAACACGTCCTTTGAGGCTTCTTTTATCAATATAGTTATAAAGCGTCTGAGCATGGCAGTCGATTAACTTAGCAATAGATGCTTTGCTGATGCCCAAGTCTAAATATCTCTGAATTTCTTTGCGATCTTTATCTAATTTTAAAGATTTATTAGTCCGGCCTTTGGGGCGACCTAAGGGTAAACCTTCTTCACGACGACGAGCCAATGCTTCGGTTGTTCTTTTAGCAACAAAGTCAGCTTCGATTTTTTGCATAAAATGGAGCAGGTCAGAAGAGTCAATCGAATGTTTAGCCGTAAAAGTTGCGCTGTATTTTGTCAAAATAAGACTCACACGATGCAAGGTCAGGATTTCTAAAATTTCTAAAATTTGAGCGCTTGAGCGGGCTAAGTTAGAAGCTTCATAGGCAATAATGGTATCGCCGGTTTTGCATTTTTTGATTAATTTACTCAGATCACGATTTTCCCAGTGGGTGCGATTGGATTTGCTGTCATCGATTTCTTCTTCAATCGTTATTTTATGAGCCAAAGCATAAGTCGTGATGGCACGGCGCAGAAATTCTTTATTGCTAAAGTCGATAGAGATATAGCTATAAGTAGTCATGATCTGGAGTCCTTGTAATTTGGTTTTTAATCTTGTTTAAGAATTTTTTTGAACTAACTCGCTTTAAAAAATCTAAATTAAATTAAGAATATTGTTTTTTATAACTGTTATATCAAGCGAGGTGTGAGCTAATGGGCGCGGATTGTATGCCAGGGGAAAATTCAAAATCAAGCATTTTTATGGCGGTTTTTTTTATTACGAGTTTTAATATAAATAATCTCTTTGGTTTTTGGCTAAGAACCTAGGTTTTTAGAAAAAACCGTCTTTATTAGTAAATTTTTAATTTATATTATTTATTGAATTATTTTTTGATTATTTTCTTGGATTTTTATTTTTTTGGGTGGGCGGCGGGCTGCCATCCTACATGAATCTCTTCCTTCAGCGGTTAGAACGCCTGTGTTAGCCTAACGAACTTTTTTTAAGGGTTTAATTCGCTGTATGAAATTAAAATGGTTATGGGGTTTTTTTATAAGTTTTTTATTGGTTTTGATTTTGGGCCTAGGTTTAATGATCACAGCCCTGGTGTCTTATCAGATGGGTTGGATCCAGAAATTAATTTATAACCATTTTCAGCACCAACTCACTTATCAAGTAGACAAAAGAAGCTGGTATGCCTTTGAGCCTAATTTAGAATTTTCTCATGTAATTTTATTATCACCCGTTTCAAAACAACCTGTTCTTGAAATTAATCATGTTCATTTGCGACTCAATCTTTGGAAATCTCTCGTCCATTTAACTTGGGTGATGGATTCTCTCAAGTTGTCTGGAATGAACGTGCATCTCACTGAGGATGCTAGTTCTGGGTATCGCTTAGTGGGTTGGTCTTCTGAGTCATCTAGACAAACTTCTTGGCATGAAAAAGATTTGTTGCATTGGTTTTTTCTACAGCAAAATCTTGCTTTGAATCATGTGAATATTTATCGGGAATCTTCTTTTGATGAGCCCTTGGTTATCAAAAATTTAGTGATTAATTGGATTCGAATTCCGCCGGATTTAAATCAATCTCATCGGTTTTTATTAAGTTTTAATTTTATGTTTTCAGATAATAAAAATAATGCGGGTAATTTTTTACTGACGGGAGAAACTCACAAAGGAAAAATTAGTGCTTTCAAGCTTTCTTTAGTAGGCGATTATTTATCTATCGCAGAACAGCCAGTTCTCAATGAATTACTAGATAAGTCTTTATGGGGATCTTTTAAAGCCCGAAATTTTAGAATTGATTTTAATTTTTCAAATCATCAAGGCATTGGGGATTTAATCATTGGGTCCTTGGATCTAGCCCCTAACACGATGTTTGACCATGCATGGCCTCGTATGAGTTTGGACGGGCGTTGGACTTGGACTGAACTCGCGAATGGAGATCAAGAAATTGCACTGAATCAATTACAGCTGATGACGCATCAATTAATTTTTTCAACGCAAGGGCAGTTGCATATTTTCAAAAATAAAAACTGGCAAGACAGCTGGGTTAATCTTTCGGGTTATTTAAAAGGCCAAAATATAGAGACGGTTTTGAATGATTATCTGCCTAGAACGGGTTTGGCTCCCAAACTGCGTGACTGGTTAGTGAATAATATAAAAAGCGCACCCCTGGTGAGTTCGGATTTAAATTGGCAGGGTGATTTTTTAGATTTTCCTTATGAAAATTCGAAAAATAATTTGGAAGAAAATTTTGATTTAAAAATAATAGTTAAAAATGGGCAGCTATACCCATGGGGGGCTTGGCCTTTGATTGAAAATATCAATGGCTCCCTTGAATTTCATAATGAAAAATTTCATGCCGAAATTCTCAAAGGCAATAGCGGTGCGGTGAATATTTCTAGTGGGCTAATAGATATTGATAACATTGCACCAGGCGTTGCTTCTGACCTAAAAGTTCAGATTAAATTAAATACGAAAGATAACGGACCTGAAAACTATTTGGTGCAAAGCCCTATTTCAGATCAAGTGAAAATATTTAATTATTTATCTTTGCAGGGGCCTTATGATTTAAATTTAAATTTTTTATTTCCATTGGCCCAGCCTGATAAAGATCCTGTTTATCAAACGCAAATTTTGTTTAATCAAAATAAATTAATTT
The DNA here is from genome assembly GCA_947478175.1 of Thiotrichales bacterium. Lineage (GTDB taxonomy): Bacteria > Pseudomonadota > Gammaproteobacteria > Francisellales > CACEW01 > CAMCUU01. The sequence goes on from CANJUQ010000003.1 coordinate 74,922, forward strand.
TAAAAAATCAGCCTATTGAAGTTTCAAACTTATCAGGGCTTGTGAATATCAATGGGTCAGCTGTTAATTCAAATTTATTACAAGGGCAATTATGGGGTGAGCCATTAAATATTAAAATTCAAACTAGTTTTGATGATCAAGATCAAAAGACTATTCATGTGGGTTTAATAGGTGCCATGAATGGATCAGATCTATACCCGGCGGTTCTTTCTGGTATCAGCCCAGTGACAACAGAGATTGATTTATTGCCAGCAGGTATGAATGTTTCAGTGAAGAGCCCTGGAATAAAATTAGCCAAAAGCTTTGAGAGTTTTTTAAATCAGCAATTGCCTGCTTTTTGCCAAAATAAGTCTGATTGTGCGCCAGTATTTGTTTTTAAATTAAACCAGGTTGATCAACAGAGCTTGGAAATTCAATCAAGTTTAGGATCTGGAGTGCTTGGGGCTTCTGGATTAAATTTATTAGATTTTTCTGGAAATTTTCTCTGGGTTGAAAAATTAAAAACTTGGAATTTAAAACAGGGCTATTTAAGAGCCGGACAAGCAAAAATTCCACCAGTGATTCAGCAGGCTATTGTATTGGCGGTTTCTTTTCCTGTGATCTCTCTGGATGGGGCTGTCCAGATGCCTGATGACGTTAAAAAAATACCTTGGACTGTCAATCTGTCAGATGTGCATTTGCCAGAATTAACAGATTTTTCAAATTTTTCTAATTCTCCTAATTTTTCTAATCCAAATATACCTGCTTCTATCGCGAGTTCGGCCGCTGGTTTTAATTTAACGGCTGAGAATTTAAAAATATTACCGGCTATTAATTTTTCTATTCAAAATCTTTTTGTGAATGGGAGAAATTTGGGGAAAATTTCTGGAGCTACTTCGCCATTGTTATCAGGGATAGAGATTAATAATTTTAATTGGCAAAACCCGGATATTAATTTAACGGGTGGAACCAGTTGGGAGTTTAATGATTTCCATTTGGCGGGACATATTGATGGAAAAAATTACGGAAATACTTTGAAGCTTTTGGGCGCCAGTAGTTTTTTAAGTCAAACAAAAGGGACAGTTGATTTTGATTTAGCGTGGAAAGGCGGTATTGCCACGCCTGATGCGAAAACGTTAGAAGGCAAAGTTAATTTTAATTTAACCGATGGGACGTTATTAAATGTCAATCCGGGGGTTTCAAGATTATTGGGCTTATTTAGTCTTGAGGCGATTTCACGGCGTTTATCTTTTAATTTTCAAGATATGACGGGGAAAGGCCTAGCGTTTAATACTCTAAAGGGCAGCTATGGTTTGACTGATGGGGTGGCGACGACTGATGGCGTTAGCATGACGGGGCCGGCTTTAAATTTGAATTTAAAAGGCAGTATTAATATTCCTGAGAGAACTTTAGATCAGACTGTTTTAGTTGAACCTCAAATTGGTTCGAGTGTTGCTATTGTTGCGGCGATATTGGGAGGGCCTGTAGCAGGTGTGGCTGTGTGGCTCGCAGATCATGTACTCAGCGATACTTTGTTTAAAAATACAGGCCTGCTTTACCATTTATATGGTCCCTGGGATAAGCCGGAATTTAAAATTGAGAACCAATGATTGAAATGATTAAAATTATTGAGAAGGATTTTATGCTTGAAGTAGGTTTTTCTAAAAATGATGGTGTAGGGGCGAATCTTGTATTCGCCCGTGGTCGGTGGTTATGACTAGAAAATATCTTACTGATTTGCGTTATCAAGTGGCTGCGATTCAAATGGTCTCAGGGGCTTCCATTGGGCCTAATTTACTCATGGCAAAAAATTTGATTCAAAAAGCGGTAGATCAAGGGGCGAGGTTAATTATTTTGCCTGAAAATTTTGCCTATATGGCTTTAGAGTCCAAAGATATTCACTGTGTTTCAGAAGTTTTTGGGAATGGCCGTATTCAAGATTGGGCTTCTAAAATTTCAGAAGAACTAGGAATCTGGCTAGTCGCTGGGTCTGTGCCTATTCAAACGGAGCCCCAGTCAAATAGAGTGCGTTCAGCCTGTTTGGTTTTTGATGATCAGGGTTTGATTAAAGCTCGATATGACAAGATTCATTTGTTTGATGTCACTATTTTTGCTAGCGGTGAACGTTACTGTGAGTCTGAGAATGTCGAACCAGGCGATGAAATTGTTGTGGTTGAAACGCCCTTTGGAAAACTAGGTTTATCTATTTGCTATGACCTGAGATTCCCCGAGCTTTATAGAAAGCTCAGAGAAAAAGGCGCTGAGATTTTATTAGTCCCTTCGGCTTTTACGAAAGCGACGGGGCAGGCTCATTGGAAGCCGTTGTTATTAGCTCGAGCCATTGAAAATCAATGTGTAGTCATTGCGCCTGGACAAGGTGGGGTTCATGAGAACAAGCGGGAAACTTTTGGGCACTCCATGATTATTAGTCCTTGGGGGAATATCCAAGCTTGCTTAGAAACTGCTGGACCTGGCATTGCCTTGGCAGAAATTGATCCCTTACAATGGCAAATCTTGCGAGAGGACTTTCCAGTTTTTGAACATCGAAGAATTAAAGATTAAAAATTAAATTAAATTAAAGAAAAAAAAGAAAAAATATGAACCAAAAAAATCAAAAACCCCAAAAATCCCAATGGGATCTAGTCAATCAATATTTATTAACCCCACAGGGATTAACTTTAGAAAGCATAGAGTCAGCGCTGGGCGCGATTTATACCCGTTCAATGGATTTTGCTGATTTTTATTTTCAGTACGAAGTCAGTGAATCTTGGTCTCTTGAAGAAAGCCTAGTTAAATCAGGTAGCTTTTCTTTGAGCCAGGGTGTTGGCGTAAGGGTTATACAAGGCGAGAAAACAGGCTTTGCTTATGCAGATTCTCTGGATTTAGTGGCTTTAAATAGAGCCGCTCATGCGGCCAGAGGAATTGTTAAATCGGGGGAGTCTAAAAAATTTAAAATCCAAAATAATTTTAAAACTCAAAATTATTATTTAGCTCAAAATCCATTGGGCAGTATTAGCTCAGAAGAAAAAGTCAGTTTGCTTCAAAAAATTGATCAGTTTGCACGCCAAAGAGATCCGAGAATTCGTGAGGTCATGGCGTCGCTTTCGGCTAATTTTGAAGTGATTTTAATGATGGCAACGGATGGAACGCTGGCTTATGACGTCCGGCCTTTAGTTAGATTAAATATAACAGTCGTAGCGGAAGGCCCCAATGGTCAGAAAGAACAGGGTTTTTCGGGCGGTGGGGCTCGGAAAAATTACGAGATGTTCTTAGATAATAATTACTGGGAAAAAATTACTTTAGAAGCCTGTGAAGTGGCGTTAGTAAATCTTCACGCGCAAGAAGCCCCTGCAGGAAATCTTGATATTGTTTTAGGCAATGGCTGGCCTGGGGTTTTATTACACGAAGCCTTTGGACATGGATTAGAAGGTGATTTCAATCGTAAAAAAACTTCGACGTTTCATGATTTGATGGGAAAACAAGTCGCGTCGTCTATCTGTACCATTGTGGATGATGGGACAGTCCATGGTGCTCGAGGGTCTTTAAATATTGATGACGAGGGGACGCCGACTCAGTGCACAACTTTGGTCGAAAATGGAATTTTAAAAAATTATCTTCAAGATAAACACAATGCTCGTTTGATGGGCGGAAAATCGACAGGAAATGGCCGTCGAGAATCTTATGCTGATTTAGTGATGCCTCGAATGACCAATACTTATTTACTGCCTGGCAAGCATACGCCTGAAGAAATTATTGGATCGGTTGATCGTGGAATTTATGCGAAAAATTTTTCAGGCGGTGCCGTAGATATCACCACTGGGAAATTTGTCTTTGTTACTAATGAAGCTTTTTTGATTGAAAAAGGCCGGATTACTCACCCTGTCAAAGGCGCGACTTTAATAGGCGACGGGCCTTCGGCTTTATTAAAAGTCACCATGGTGGGCAATGATCTGGCATTAGATGCGGGAGTGGGTGTCTGTGGCAAAGATGGTCAGTCTGTCCCTGTGGGAGTCGGTCAGCCCACTTTAAGAATTAATGGTCTGACAGTCGGTGGTACGGGCGATCAATAAGATGATTTGTAGGGGCAGACCCGCGTGTCTGCCCTGCTTAATTAAAAACAATAAAACAGGATAACCATGACACTGCTCCAGAAAATTAAAAATTTAACTCTAGATGCTTTTAAGCAAGCTTTTCCAGATTATTTTTTTTCAGAACAAGAAATGGATATAGCCCATACAAAAGACCAAAAATTAGGCGATTACCAATGTAATAGTGCTATGAGGTTTTCTAAGATTTTTGGAAAGAACCCTAGAGAAATTGCTGAAAGCGTTAAATTATTTTTGATTAAAAATAGTTGTTTTCAAGAAATCCAAATAGCAGGGCCTGGTTTTATTAATTACAAACTTTCAGCTGATTTTTTAGAATCTCAAATTAAAAATATGTTTCAAGATGAGTGTTTTGGGTTAAAAAATAATTTAGATAAAAGCCGCGTCATTGTTGATTTTTCAAGCCCAAACGTCGCTAAAGAAATGCATGTAGGGCATTTAAGATCGACCATTATTGGAGATTGCTTAGCCAGAGTTTTTGAATTCTTGGGCTGTGATGTCTTGAGATTAAATCACATGGGGGATTGGGGGACGGCCTTTGGAATGTTGATTTGCCAGATAGAGCAAGTCGCACCAGAAGTTTTGATGGGAACACGCCAGGCGAATCTCAATGATTTAATGACTTGGTATAAAGATTCGAAGAAAAAATTTGATGAAGATGAGTTGTTTAAAAAAGCATCGCAACTCAAAGTCGTTTCTTTGCAGCAGGGTAATCCAGAAGCACTGAAAGCCTGGCGAATGATCTGTGATATTTCTTCGCGGGCTTACCAAGAAATCTATGATTTATTAGACGTAAAGATTATTCCCAGAGGTGAGTCTTTTTATAACCCTTATTTAAATCAAACTTTAGAAGATCTAAGTCATAAAGGCCTGATTGAAAAATCTGACGGGGCGCAATGTATTTTTATCGAAGGGTTTGCGGGGAAAGAAGGCGAGCCACTCCCGCTTATTATTCAAAAAAGTGATGGGGGTTACGGCTATGCCAGTACAGACATGGCGGCTATGTGGCACAGAACTCACGTAGAGAAAGCCGATCGTATTGTGATTGTCACGGACAGTGGGCAAGCAACGCATTTTGCGATGATCTTCGCCGCGGCTAAAAAAGCGGGCTATATCACAGAAAAAATTCGCCTGGATCATGTACCGTTTGGTTTAGTGTTAGGTTCGGATGGTAAAAAATTTAAAACCCGTTCAGGTGAGACTGAAAAATTAATTGATTTATTAAATACAGCCATTGCTGAATCTTCGAAAATTTTTAAAGAAAGAAATTTACCAGACGCAGAGATTCCAGAGGTTGCAAAAATATTGGGAATCAATGCTGTCAAATATGCAGATTTGTCTTGTAACAGAATTCAAGATTATCAATTTAGTTATGAGCGGATGTTAAAATTTGATGGCAATACAGCCGCTTTTATTATGTATAGCCTGGTGAGAATCTTAAGTATTCAGCGCAAAGTGAATTTTAATTTAGACCAGATGGATCTAGAGAAATTAAAATTAATTCACACGTCTGAAATAGCCTTGGCTTTGCACTTGGCTAAATTTTCAGAAGCAATTTTATTTGTTGTCTATGAGCTCTATCCGCATCGTCTGACGGATTATTTGTATCAATTGGCCGTGGAATTTAATGCGTTTTTTAGAGACTGCCGGGTGGAAGGTGATCCACAGGAAAAATCTAGATGGGTTTTACTGGAGCTAACGGCGCGAGTATTAAAAACTGGGATGGAATTATTGGGGCTGAGGGTGCTTCAGCGGATGTAATGGTTTTTCAAGGGGCCGAATACAAGATTCGCCCCTACAAAAGGCCTTCACAAGTGTTACAATCGCCGGCTTTTTATTTCAGACCCCCAGGGAAATCCTATTGTGAGCGCTCATAAGACTAATTTTATTCGAAACCATATTGACCAAGAATTAGCCGAAGGAAAAGTCCAAAAACCAATAATCACGCGCTTTCCGCCAGAACCTAATGGCTATTTGCATATTGGTCATGCGAAGGCCATTTGTTTAAATTTTGGGATTGCTAAAGATTACGGTGGGCACTGTCATTTGAGATTTGATGATACAAATCCTTGTACGGAAGACGAAGAATTTATGCGGGCGATCCAACGGGATATTCAATGGTTAGGGTTTGACTGGGGTGAGCATTGTTACTCGGCTTCTGGATATTTTGATCAAATATTCGAAGCGGCTGTTAGATTAATTAAATCTGGAAAAGCTTATGTCTGTAGCTTAAATGCTGATCAAGTAAAAGCTTATCGGGGAACTCTGACAGAGCCTGGCAAACATAGCCCGGATAGAAATAGGTCTATTGAAGAAAACTTGGATTTATTTATGCGCATGAAAGCGGGTGAATTCCCAGAAGGGGCTTATACCCTCCGAGCTAAAATTGATATGACCGCTGGAAATATTAATTTACGCGACCCAGCTTTATATAGAATTAGGTATGCGCATCACCACAGTACTGGGGATCAGTGGTGTATTTATCCCATGTATGACTTTGCGCATGCTTTATCAGACGCGATTGAGGGCATTACTTATTCTTTATGCTCTTTAGAATTTCAGGATCATAGGCCTTTATATAACTGGTTTGTTGAGCATTGTGAGATGGATGCAAAACCCCAGCAAATAGAATTCTCGAGATTAAATTTAACTAAAATGATGACCTCCAAAAGAAAATTAAAAAGCTTGGTTGAGAATAAAATCGTCGAGGGTTGGAATGACCCCAGAATGCCAACTTTGTCGGGTGTGAGAAGACGGGGTTATACGCCAGAATCTTTGCATAAACTTTGCGATGCCGTTGGGGTCTCTAAGCAAGATTCTTTGATTGATGGTGTTTTATTAGAAGACTGTTTAAGGGATGACTTAAACGAAAAAGCACCGCGCAGAATGGCCGTGCTGAGACCCTTAAAAATTATCTTAAATAATTATGAGTCTGATAAGACTGAGATGCTGTCTTTGTCTAATCATCCTCAGAACGAAAGTTTTGGTAAACGGGAAGTGCCGTTTTCAAAAGAGATTTATATCGAACAAGATGATTTCATGGAAAACCCTAGTTCGGATTTTATTAGGTTAATTCCGGGTGGTCGGGTGAGATTGATTAATGCTTATGTGATTTTGTGCGAAAAAATCATTAAAAAATCTAATGGTGAAATAGATTATTTAGAATGTCTTTATCTGCCAGAAACTCTGCATGGCCAGAAGCCATCTGATGGTCAAAAAATCAAAGGCTTTGTGCATTGGGTGTCAGCTAAATATTCAGTTCAGGCTGAAGTTAGATTATTTAATGATTTGTTTTTATCTGACCAGCCGGGCGATATGGATAATTATTTAGAAGTTCTAAATCCAAAATCCAAAGAAATAATTTTAAATGCCCAATTAGAGCCCGGTTTAAAAAATGCCCAGCCGGAAGAAAGTTTTCAATTTAATCGCCTGGGATATTTTGTTGCGGATCAAATTGATCATCGAACTAGTCAGCCGGTCTTCAATCGTTCAGTGACGTTGAAGGTTCGGTGATTTTTACCCCCTCTCTGCCTCCAATGGCTTCGCCATTTTCGGCTGTCTCTCCCGCGAGGGGAGAGACGAATCCCATCTCTTCTTGAAAATCTTTTAAATTTTAAAGGACCTGTTTTATGCCAATCATTACCCTTCCAGACGGTGCACAGCGCAGTTTTGACCAGTCTGTTTCTGTTCTAGAAGTCGCTCATAATATTTCGCCTTCTTTGGCTAAAAATACCATCGCTGGTTTAGTTGATGGAGTATTGGTCGATGCTAGTTTTAAAATTCAAAAAGATTCAAAACTTTCGATTATTCGCCCGCAAGACCCTCAGGGCTTAGAAGTCTTAAGGCATTCCGCGGCACATTTATTAGCTCAAGCGGTGAAGCAAATTTATCCGACAGCCCAAGTGACTATTGGGCCTATTATTGAGGATGGCTTTTTTTATGATTTTTCTTTTGAGAGGCCTTTTACGCCAGAAGATTTAGTTAAATTTGAATCCAAAATGACTGAGCTAGTTAAACAGCAGATTCCCGTTACGCGTAAAGAAGTTTCCAGAAATCAAGCCATCGAATTTTTTGAAAATCTGGGTGAAAAATATAAAGCTGAAATTATTAGGTCTATTCCAGAATCTGAAATCTTGTCTTTATATACTCAAGGGAATTTTACAGATCTATGCCGTGGCCCCCATGTGCCCAATACTAGTTTTTTGAAAGTCTTTAAATTATTAAAACTCGCAGGGGCTTATTGGCGGGGTGATGCTAAAAACGAAATGCTCCAAAGGGTCTATGGAACAGCTTGGAGCTCTAAAGAAGATCAAGAAGCTTATTTATTTAGACAGGAAGAAGCCGCTAAAAGAGATCATAGAATTATTGGTAAGCAATTAGGCTTATTTCATCTTCAAGAAGAAGCGCCTGGCATGGTCTTCTGGCATGACCATGGCTGGCATATCTATAGAACGGTTGAAGCGGATATTCGAAGAAGATTGCAGAAGTCGGGCTATCAAGAAGTCAGAACGCCGCAAGTATTAGATTTTTCGTTATGGCAAGCGTCTGGGCATGCGGATAAATTTATTAACGAAATGTTTACGACTCAGAGCGAAACTAGAAATTATGCGTTGAAGCCCATGAATTGCCCCTGTCATATTCAGATTTTTAATCAGGGTCTAAAAAGTTATAGAGACTTGCCATTGAGACTGGCTGAGTTTGGTTGCTGTCATCGTAATGAGCCATCGGGTGCTTTGCATGGGATCATGCGAGTTCGAGGTTTTACACAAGATGATGCTCATATTTTTTGTACCAAAGAGCAGATTTGTTCTGAAGTTAAAAATTTTATGAAATTGGCTTTTGAAGTCTATGAGTTCTATGGATTTGAAAACGTCGAAATTAAATTAGCGACACGCCCTGAAAAAAGATTGGGAGATGATCAAACCTGGGATTACACAGAAACTGCTTTGGCGGATGCGATCAAAGAAGCAGGTTATGAATTTAGTTATTTACCTGGCGAGGGTGCTTTTTATGGTCCTAAAGTTGAATTGCATTTGAAAGACTCTTTGGGTCGTCGTTGGCAATGCGGGACGATCCAGTTAGATCCTCTTATGCCAGAAAGATTAGGGGCTGAATATATCGATGAATCGGGTCAGAAAAAGACGCCCTTTATGTTACACAGAGCGGTTCTTGGGTCGTTGGAAAGATTCATTGGTATGTATATAGAACATTGTGCTGGATGGTTCCCTGCCTGGTTGGCTCCAGTTCAAGCAGTGGTCATGGGGGTGACGTCTAGACATGATGAGTACTGTAATAAGGTTAAAAATCAATTAGAAAGTTTTGGTTTTCGCGCTAAATCGGACTTGAGAAATGAGAAGGTAGGCTATAAGATTCGCGAGCTTATTTTAGGGCGAATTCCTTACATTATTGTTGTAGGGGATAAAGAAGTTTCAGATGACACCATTTCGGTGCGCACGCGCGAAGGCGAAGATCTCGGCAACCTTACGGTCCAACAGTTTTCCCAAATACTCAGCGATGCCGTTGCGAAAGGGGGTCGTCTTGTAAAAAGATCGACACAGCAGGAGACAGAGTGAGAGACAAAACAGACGATACTCGCGTAAACCGTGATATTACAGCGCTTCAAGTGCGTTTATTAGATGTTGAAGGTGAGCAGGTTGGAGTCGTTTCGACGCGTGATGCCTTATTCCAAGCTAGAGATGCAGGGTTGGATTTAGTAGAAATTTCTCCTAATGCAGTGCCGCCTGTCTGTCGCATTATGGATTACGGCAAGTTTCTCTTTCAGAAGAGTAAACAAAAGGCAGTTGCTAAGAAAAATCAAAAGCAATCACAAATTAAAGAAATTAAGTTACGTCCTGCGACTGAAGAAGCTGACTATCAGGTTAAATTGAAAAAACTGATTAGCTTTTTAGAAGAGGGTGACAAGGCGAAAATCACAGTCAGATTCCGGGGGCGTGAAATGACGCATCAGGAATTAGGCATGGAAATGCTGATGAGATTAGAAAAAGATCTCGAGCCTTACGGCATTATTGAACAGCGTCCCAAATTAGAAGGTCGTCAAATGATGATGATGTTGGGGCCGCGTAAGAAATAGAAAAATAAATTAATTTTTAACAACCTGGCTACCTACCCAGATTAATTTGGGTGTGATCATCGCGTCTTAGGGCGCAATGAATTGCGCCCCTACTGGAATAGGTCATATCTTATAAGGAGAAAAAAATGCCAAAACTGAAGACCCATCGTGGGGCTGCCAAGCGCTTTAGGCCAACTGCTAATGGTGGATTTAAGCGTCGTCAAGCGAACAAGCGTCATATTTTGACCAAGATGACTACCAAACGTAAACGCGGATTGCGTGGATGCGTCATGGTAACCAAGGTCGATGTGCCAGCTGTTAGACAGATGTTACCGTACGCATAAATTTCACATAGAAATTTTTTTTAAAAAAAGATTTTTAAATTTTGAGGATTAGAAATGGCAAGAGTTAGCCGCGGCGTCACCGCTAAAAAAAGACATAAGAAAATTCTAGATGCAGCCAAGGGTTACTATGGCATGCGTTCCCGTTGTTATCGTGTTGCAAAGCAGGCTGTTATCAAAGCAGGTCAGTATGCTTATCGCGATCGTCGTCAAAAGAAGCGTCAATTTAGAGCGTTATGGATTGTTCGTATCAATGCCGCTGCGCATTTGTATGATCTGACCTATAGCCAATTTATTCATGGTTTAACTTTGGCCAATATTGACTTGGATCGTAAAGTCTTGGCTGAAATGGCTGTGAATGACAAAGCAGCATTCGAAGCAGTTGCGAATATTGCAAAAGAAGCTTTGGCTAAAGCAGCCTAGGTTTCTTGGTCTTTCCTGTAGGGGCGAATCTTGTATTCGCCCTTTTTAATTGGGCCATCCCAAATAGGGTAATGATTTCATGATTAATCTTTCCGATATCCAATCCCGCGCTGAAGCGGCTATTGCTCACGCAGACAATTTAGAAACACTCGAGCAGCTTCGCGTTGAGCTATTAGGCAAAAAGGGTGAGCTCACAGAAGTCTTAAAAACCCTGGGCAGTTTATCTCCCGAAGATCGCCCCAAATTAGGTGCGCAAGTGAATGAGGTGAAAGCCAAACTTCAAGAATTACTGACTCATAAACAACAGGCTTTAGAGTCTATAAAAGAAACTGAGCATCTATCCAAAGAATCAATAGATATTACTTTGCCCGGTCGTGGCATGAATCTGGGAAGTTTTCACCCAGTGACTAAGATTTTAAGACGGATAGAAGAATTTTTTACCAAAACCATGGGCTTTACTTTGGCATCTGGGCCAGAGATTGAAGATAACTTTCATAATTTTGATGCCTTAAATATTCCGGCGAATCATCCGGCTAGACAGTCCCATGACACGTTTTATTTTGAAGGCGATAGATTATTAAGAACTCATACGTCGGGCGTTCAAATTAGAACCCTGCAATCTGAAAAACCGCCGATCAAAATTATTGCGCCAGGGCGTGTTTACCGTTGTGATTCTGATCTGACTCATACGCCTATGTTCCATCAAGTCGAAGGTTTGTGGGTAGACGACCGCGTGACGCTTAGAGATCTCAAAGGTGTCTTGATTTCTTTATTAGCCCATATTTTCGAACAAGAAATTAAAACAAGATTCCGTCCTAGTTATTTTCCATTTACAGAACCCTCCATGGAAGTAGACATTGAGTGTGTAAAATGTCATGGGAAGGGTTGTCGTATTTGTTCCATGACGGGTTGGCTTGAAATTCTTGGCTGCGGAATGATTCATCCCAATGTCTTAAAGTCAGTCCAAATTGATCCTGAAAAATTTCAGGGCTTTGCGTTTGGGTTGGGCGTCGAAAGATTGGCCATGTTGCGCTACGGCGCGGATGATCTCAGGACTTTTTTTGAAAACGACCAGCGTTTTCTCAGCCAGTTTTAATCAATTATTTTTATTTAAAAATTAAGGGGATTCTCCCGTGCGTTGCTCACTTGAACATCTTAAAAGTTTTGTTTCGACTGAATTAACCGCCCAAGAAATTGGCGATAAACTCACTTTGGCGGGATTAGAACTCGATGGGATTCATGCCGTCGCTAAGCCCTTTTCGGGCGTCGTGATTGGCTTGATTCAAAAAGCTGAGCCGCATCCGAATGCCGATAAATTACAAGTGTGTACGGTCGATATTGGTGAGCCTGATTTTTTACAGATTGTCTGTGGTGCTAAGAACGCAAAAGCGGGTTTGAAAGTTGCGGTTGCCATGGTAGGTGCTGTATTGCCCGGTGATTTTAAAATTAAAGAAGCCAAGCTGAGAGGCGTAGAATCTTTCGGCATGTTGTGTTCAACGTCTGAGTTGGGCATCACAGAAGAATCTGATGGGATTTGGGAATTGCCAGAGCATGCCCCAGTCGGTGAAAATTTAAGAAAGTTTTTTAATTTTGATGATGTAAGTCTTGAAATTGGCTTGACCCCAAACAGAGGCGATTGCGCAAGTGTTTTGGGTTTAGCTAGAGAGCTTAGTGCGTTGACGGGCGCTAAGTTAAAATTCCCAGAGATTCAGCAGACTCAAGCTTTGTCTCATAAAACTTTAAAAATTTCGATTGAAAATCCCCAAGACTGTCCCAAATATTTCGGGAGAGTGATTGAAAATATTAATCCGAATGCAAAAACACCGGATTGGATGGCAGAAAGATTAGTCCGGGCCGGTCAACGTTGTATTAGCCCTGCGGTCGATATTACGAACTATGTGATGCTGACTTTTGGGCAGCCGATGCATGCGTTTGATTTAGATAAATTGCAGGGGAATATTATTGTCAGACGCGGAAAGGCTTCTGAAAAATTGGTTTTATTAAAAGAACAAGAAATTAATTTTTCTAAAAACCAGTTGGCTATTTGTGATGATCAAGGACCTGTTGCCCTCGCAGGCATTATGGGTGGCATGCCTACGGCTGTGACAAATCAGACAGTCAATATTTTTTTAGAAAGCGCGCATTTTTCAATTCCAGCCATTGCAGGTCAGGCAAGAGCGTTAGGGTTAAATACGGATGGTGCTTATCGATGGGAGCGGGGCGTTGATCCAGCCCTTCCAGAATTAGCATTAGATTTGGCTACCCAATATTTAATAGAAATAGCGGGGGGTATTGCTGGGCCTGTGGTTATTCAAAAACACGAGAGCGCTTTGCCTGTTTCTCCAGAAGTGAAAGTCAGATTAAGCCGTGTTGAAAAATTGCTGGGCTTAGCGGTGAGTGAAAATCAGGCCCTAGAATTATTTAAAAAATTGGGCGCCGTATGTGATTTAGAAAGTCCTGGGGTTTTAAAAATTAAAGCACCGTCTTGGCGTTTTGATTTAAATCTTGAAGAAGATTGGATCGAAGAAATTGCCAGAATGATTGGCCTGGAATTTTTAACGCCAACTTTGCCAATCAGCCAAGCCATGCCAAGTCTTTCTGAAGATTCAAAAGAATCCAACAGAGATCTGCATAGTATTAAACAATACTTTGTCAGCCGGGGTTATCACGAAGCGATTACCTATAGTTTTATCAGCCCCAAGTTACATCAGATGATTAATCTGGGTGGCGAGAAAGTTGAGATTTTAAAAAATCCTATTTCTGAAGATTTGTCTGTTATGCGAACTAGTTTATTGCCGGCATTGTTACAAGCGGCGGCGCATAATTTTTCTCGTCAGGCAAATCGAGTGCGTTTGTTTGAATCAGGAAGAGTTTTTATTAATCAGCAAGAGATTGAAAAATTAGGCGGTGTGATTGCTGGGAAAAAATATGAAATTAATTCCCATGATTCTAGCAATACTGATTTTTATGATCTCAAAGCGGATCTAGAAAGTTTAATTTCAGGATCTTTAGAGTTTGTAAAATCCAAACAGGATTTTTTACATCCAGGTCGATCGGCTGAGATTATTCAAAATGGCGTATCTATTGGCTATTTTGGTCAAGTGCATCCCAAGATTCAAAAATTATTAGATGTCAGAGTGCTGTTGTATGTTTTCGAATGTGATCTATTGGCTATTCAAACTATCCCTGTTTCTATCTGTCATCCTATTTCTAAATTTCCTGAGATCTCTCGAGATTTGGCTTTGATTCTAGAAAATTCGATTGATTCGCAGGCCGTGATTTCAGCCGTAAAAATTTTAGCCGGAGAGCTTTTACAGAGCTCCCATATCTTTGATGTCTATCAGGGCGACAAGATTCCAGAGGGGAAAAAAAGCCTTGCTTTAAACTTGATTTTACAGAGTTTGTCACACACCCTTACCGACGATGAAGTGCAGCGCGTCATGACGAAAGTGATTGAAGGCCTCACAAATCAGTTCAATGCACAATTAAGGGAGTAAGTGACAATGGCACTCACAAAGGCTGATATCGCAATAACTTTGTCTCGTGATGCAGATATGCAACAACATGAAGCCAAAGAGATGGTCGATCATTTTTTTGAGCAACTCAGATTAAATCTAGAAAATGGCAATCAGCTGAAAATCTCTGGTTTTGGTAATTTTGAATTGAATGATAAAAAATCCCGCCCAGGTCGTAATCCTAAGACAGGCGAGGAAGTTGAAATTGCCCCTCGTCGAGTCGTGACTTTTAAAGCAGGGCAGAAATTAAAATCTCGGTTAGATACTTTGGCACAAGAGCATCCAAAGGGATTGCCAGAAAAAAAAGGCTCTAATTCATAATTAATGGCCCCCTCTCTGCCCCTCAACGTTAATACGTTTCGGGCCTGTCTCTCCCGCGAGGGGAGAGACGATTCAAGCAGTAAGCGGGGCCCAAGTTTCAAGACAGTCGTGCAAATATCCATCAATGGAAAATCCAAAAGACCATGCCAGAGACATTAAAACTTCTGACTTATAACATTCAGGTCGGCATTCCCATGGAAGCCGCGCATCATTATTTATTACGAAGCTGGCGGCATTTTTTCCCTCACGCAGGTCGCTTGGATAATCTTAAAAAAATTGCTGAAGTTTTAAAAAATTATGATTTTGTAGGCTTGCAAGAAGTCGATGCAGGGTCTTTGAGATCTAGTTTTATTAATCAAATTAGTTATCTGGGAAAATGCGCGGGATTTTTATGCTGGGAAGCCCAGGTCAATAGAAACTTAAAACTCTATGCCAAATATTCCAATGGCCTGTTATCTCGTCAGCCCATTTCTCATTACCAGGCTCACCCATTACCTGGGAAGTTCAAGGGTCGAGGAGTGATGGTGTGTGTCATGGGCCCTGCTGATAATCCTATTTTGATTGCCGTAGCGCATTTGGCTTTGACAGAGAATGCTCAAAAAGTTCAGCTGGCTTATATCGCAGAACTAGTTAAAGAATTTAAAAAAGAATTTCAGCATGTCATCGTCATGGGGGATTTGAATCTTGAGCCAGGGAAATTACAAAAATTATTTTTAGATCAGACTGGCTTGATTTCAAATGTGCCTGATCAGCTCACTTATCCAAGTTGGAAACCCACTCGTAAATTAGATTATGTCTTGACCAGTCCATCGCTCAAAGTGATCAAAGCTGAAGTCTTATCTTTGGGATTCTCAGACCATTTGCCGGTCTCTGTCGAAATTGAGTGGCCTGCAAAGTCAGATTCGTAGACAATAGGAATAATTATTTCTGTAGGGGCGAGTCTTGTATTCGCCCATTTTAATTTTAGAGGTTTTTAAATTCATGACAGCCCATATTTTAAACGGCCAAATTTTGGCTCAAAAAATACTTCAAGAGATTACCGAGTGTGTTAAAACTAGAGTGGCTCATGGAAAAAAAGCGCCAGGATTAGCCGTTGTGATTGTCGGTGAGAATCCCGCTTCGCAGATTTATGTCAAAAACAAATGTAAAGCCTGTGAGCAGGTGGGGTTTAAGTCTTTTAGATATGATTTATCAAAAGATGTTTCTGAAATTGAATTATTAAATTTAATCCAGCAACTCAATCAAAACCCTGACGTCGATGGGATCTTGGTCCAGCTGCCGCTGCCAGACCCTATCGATGAAAATAAGATTATTGACGCCATCGAATTTCACAAAGATGTCGATGGGTTTCATCCGCATAATATTGGCTTGCTCACCCAACGTCGTCCGTTATTAAGACCCTGTACGCCCAAAGGCGTAACGGTTTTATTAAAAAATTATATTGGAGATTTGGCTGGGTTACATGCCGTGATTTTGGGGGCGTCGAATATTGTCGGTCGGCCGCTTTCTATGGAGATGTTATTACAGGGCTGTACGACAACGGTCTGTCATAGTCGAACAAGAAATATAGAAAGCATTACTCAGCAGGCGGATATTTTAATTTCCGCGGTGGGAAAACCAGGTTTGGTAAAATCAGACTGGGTTAAGCCAGGTGTGATTATTGTCGATGTGGGCATTAATAGATTACCTGATGGAAAATTAGTCGGCGATATAGATTTTGAATCTGTGAAATCTAAAGCTGCTTGGATCAGTCCAGTGCCTGGCGGAGTGGGGCCAATGACAGTGGCTATGTTACTAGAGAACACTTTGTTGGCGGCAAATCTTTTTAATTAACCCCGGTCCTTCGTAAATCAACCCTGTATAAATCTGAATTAAACTCGCGCCGGCTTCGAGCATTTTCTCAGCGCGTTCTGGAGAGTTAATTCCACCGACGCCAATAATAGGAATCTGATTTTTGAGAATCGCTGAGAAAGATTTAACAATGGATAAAGATTTTTCAAAGATAGGCTCGCCTGATAATCCGCCTGTTTGGTCTTTAAAAACACTTTTTAGATTTTCTGGTTTTTGGACCAGGGTATTAGTCGCAATGATTCCATCGATTTTATTTTTTAAAAAACAGTCGGACATGATTTGAATATCTTGTTCTGATAAATCAGGGGCGACTTTAATTAATAAAGGCACATAGCGATTATGTAATTTTTTTAAATCTTGTTGTTTTTGTTTAAGCGGGCCCAATAAATCAGACAGATATTTTTCAGTCTGTAATTCACGAAGATTTTGAGTGTTGGGCGAAGAAATATTAATAGTGATAAAGCTGGCATAGGGATAAGTTTTTTCTAAGCCAATTAAGTAATCTTTTAAAGAATTTTCTATCGGCGTCGTCGCATTTTTTCCCAGGTTAATTCCCAAAATCCCTGAATAATTCGATTTTTTAATATTTATAATTAACTGATCAACGCCCTGGTTATTAAATCCCAGGCGATTAATCAAAGCCTGATCTTCTTTCAATCTAAAAATTCTAGGTTTGGGGTTGCCCGGCTGAGGTTTTGGAGTAACGCCACCGACTTCAATAAATCCAAAGCCTAATTTAGCTAGCAGATTTAAATATTCAGCATTTTTATCCAGTCCTGCGGCGAGGCCCAATAGATTAGGAAAATTTAAGCCAAAGCATTGGATTGGTTTTGGAAGATCGTAATGCTGAGTGGGGAATAAATATTTAAATTTTTCTAATAACTTAAAAGTCAGCTCATGAGCGGCTTCTGGTGGAAGTGAAAATAAAAGAGGTCTGATAAGTTTATAAATCATGAAAATCTTCTAATGGTGGCTATGGTGTGGGCTCTCGAAACACTACCTTGGCAAAAGTTAGGGCGCTATTCAAGCGTAAGCGATCCGAGAAACATGCTTACCGAAGCCAATTCCTAGCCTTTCAGACATCAGATATTTTCATTGAATATCTTTTATAGCTCGTCGTCTATTTAAAAATATCCGTGCCAGTTCAAATAGAACTGATGAAGGGCGGTCGAATTCCATTACTTTCTATCGCTGATCTAAATGCTTTTTTAGAGCAACAGCACTTGGAGCGAGATAGCCTATATGAAGAAGTTGCAACTCTGACGATAGAGTCTGTTTCTGTTGAGGAAGATGTGATTAAAATTATCGAAGCGATTAAGAAATAATCAGCAGTATAAAAAAGTGTTAATAAGCTCAATTTACTTTAGGACTTGTCCGGATTTAATTTAGCTAAAGCCAAAATCAAATTTTTCTGGTCCTGTTTATTTAAAATTCCAAAATATTTGGCATCTACACTCTCGACAATCCCGACCAATTTCTTAGCCAGTTTAATTCCTGATTTAGTTAAGCAAACTGATTTGGCACGCGTATCTTCTGGGTGTTCATCACGAGTAACTAAATCTTTCTGAGCCAGAGATTTAATCGATTTTGAAACCGTCATTTTGTCTAGTTTTGACTGATTAATAATCAAAACTTGATTGGGAATAACGTCGCTTTCTTCGAACCATAGCAAAATGGCCAAGATTACAAATTGAGGATGCGTAATCTCAAAAGGATCTAGAGATTTTTTAATTGCTCGCTGCCAAGTGATCGTCGTCTGCCAGAGTAAAAATCCAGGGCTGTCTTCAGGGGCTTCAAAGCCAAATGAGCTATTTGAATTAGAACTAGGCATAAAAGGTTCTCGCATAGTGAACTAAAGAATCTGTTTGTTCTCTGGCACCCTCAGCGACATTCTTAGCAACTAATTTTACCCAGAGAAAACTTAAGGGGCCTTTGACGGTAATTTTATTTGTAATTTTCAAACCCTCTGGGGTGTCTTCTAAGAAATGCTCATCGAACATTTTGGCGCCAGGAAATCGGCAATAGTCTGAAAACTCTTGATAGGGGATGATGTTAGAAATAAAGATTTTTACTTTAGGGCCGCCTTTGGGTTTGAGAATAAATTTTGAACCCGCAGTAAAATTTTCTCGCATATCGCAATAATCCAAACCCTTGTCCCATTGGGGCCAGTTGTTGATATCTGACCAAGCAGCCCAGATTTTTTCTTTGGAAATATTGGGATAAACATGGCTGAAAGATTGTGTCCACATGGCGTAAAACTCCTAATAGATAAAATTAGTATTGATAAATATTATATATAAGTTTACTAAATGTCAATGACTGGCTTAGAGGGTTATAGAGGGTTATAGAGCAATAAGAAGTTATTTGTTAAAAATTTGATTAAACTTGCGTTCGATTTTTAATCTCAAAATTTTCCCGATAGCTTGTTTAAATTTTTTTAAAAGAGGCATTAAATTCTTCTATTAATTTATAGGCCCCAGCTTTGGGGTCATGAGGTTTAGGTGATTGAGTTGGAGAGTATGAGTTATCAATATTCTGTTTTTACTTCTTCTTCAAAAAACTCTGGTAATCCTGCTTTTGTGATTTTTGATTTTGAAGCCGATGAAACACAAATGCAGGCCCTAGCTAAAAATTCTGGTTTCCCAGTTGTTGTCTTTATTTTGAAGGGCCAGAAATACCCATTGATTCGATTTTTCTATCCCAATATGGAATCCAGTTTATGCGTTCATGGGGCGATGGCGGCGGCTTTCGCTGTTTTTAAAAATAAATTTTCTCAAGATCAAAATATTTTACTTGAGACAAAATCTTCTGGAGTCTTAGCGTTTTTAATTAACTCAGAAAATCAATCTGTCAGAATTAAGTTATTTAAAAAACTAGTGCTTTCACCGCCTAATTTTGATCTTAAATTAATCTGTAATTTTTTAAATTTAGACAGCGAAAATTTAATAGACCAAAACTTGCCCTGCAGGATTGAATCTGTTGGAAGTCCTAAATTATTAGTCCCCCTCAAAGATTTAAAAATATTAGGAACCCTGAGGCCTAATTTTGATTTGATTAAGACCTGGAGTTTAAAAAACAAGATCAACGGTCTTTATGTTTATTTTGTCGATCAAAATCAAAATATTTTCGCGAGAAATTTTAATCCTAATTCAGGCATTCAAGAGGACTCTGGAACGGGTGTGGCCGCAGGTGCTTTGTGTTTGATTTTGAAAAGAGATCTTGAAATTTTTCAAGGGGAATTTATTGGAAAGCCAAGTGAAATCTTCGCGGAATATGCGAGTGAAGATCATGTTTGGGTGAGAGGGGCTGTTTCAGAGTGGGTATCAAGACATTGTAAAATGTGATTTTCAGGTGCTCGGTAATTTGAGGGTTAAATCAGGGCAGGCGGAACGAACTCTTTAGTCTTGAAAAGGCGGCTTTAGATTTCGAAGCCAATAGCATTCATCTCAAAGATTCAAAATCTAGAAAAAAACGCAATATCCCCATGAATAAAATAGTGGTTGAAACCTTAAAGCAATGGCTGGAGCAAAATGCTCATATTTCATCCCCTTATGTTTTTCCCTCGGCCTCTAATCCTGCAACTTACAATAGGGATGCTAATAAAGCCTGGAATACTCTATTGGGCAAAAACATAAACCAAGAGCCTTTAATTGAGGACTTTCACTGGCATGTTAGATGAGAATGGAACTACCGAGGATTTCTCGGTAGTTCGTGAAGAAGGGCAAAGATCAGTTTCTAGACGGATTAAGCATTACAATTTGGATGCCATTATTTCTGTTGCCTATCGAGTCAACTCCAAGCGAGGTACTCAATTTAGGCAGTGGGCAACCAAAACACTGAAAGAACATCTCGTACAGGGCTGGACTCTCGATAAAACTAGATTCGAAAAAAATGCAGCCGAGTTAGAAGCTGCATTAATGTTGGTCAAAAAAGCGGCTAGCTCTTCCGAGCTCATTTCTGAAGTCGGTCAGGGATTCATTGAAATTATTAGCCGTTACACGCGGACTTTTTTATTGCTACAGCGGTATGACGAAGGATTGCTGACAGAACCCAAGGGAACAGAAGGCGGCGTTCTTCCTTCTTTACAAGAATCGAGAAAACTCATCGCACATTTAAAATCAGATTTGGTTTCAAGAGGGGAGGCCAGTGATCTTTTCGGATTAGAGCGCGAAGATGGCTTGGCTTCTATTCTGGGCAATTTAGATCAATCAGTTTTTGGAGAACCCGCTTATCCGACGATTGAGCGTAAGGCAGCGCATCTTTTATATTTCATTTTGGATAAAGAAACTTTTGAAGAGTTTTTAAGAAAATAAAGATTGTTGGATATGTCTCAAACCATCTTGCATAGACAAGATGATAATTTTGCGAACTCTCAAAAGTGAATATTTATAACCTTTTGGTTAGAATTATTGAATGATTTTGAATAATGGTGCTTACAAAAGGCGCCATTTTTTTTGCACCCATTTATTTTTATTTGGAGTGTTTTGTATTTTTAGAGCACCCATAGAGCACCCATGAAAAATTTTAAAGACCCGGCAGTGATATTTGATTAGATGTAATTGATTGAATTTTATGGGGAATATTGGTGGCTATGGGTGGACTCGAACCACCGACATCAGCATTATGAATGCTGCGCTCTAACCGACTGAGCTACATAGCCGTATGGCTTAAAAGCGGCGCGAATTATCAAAAATGAGCGAGTTAATGTCAATCGATTTTTTAGTTTTGCACCCTGTTTTTAATTTTTTTTCCTAGGATGGCCAATCCGAGAGAGACCCCTGACATCGCAAAGAAAAGAAAAGCCATCGGTGTTTGTGAATGGGTGGGTAAGAGTGTTGCCAGAGAAGACATAATAAAAACTTCTAGGGCTAACAAAGAGCCAAATAGAGCACTGGCTGTTCCCGCGGCTTTTGGGAATAAATTTAAACACATTGCAGCTGTATTGGGCGCACCTAAACCGCCGGCACAAAATAAAAAGAAAGTAGTGATGACAATAATTGAAAGATAGGGTTTAAAACCCAGCCCAAAAATAATCATGAATAGGCTGACTAAGACATCTAATAAAAGCGCTAAAAAGACGATTTTATTGGCGCTGAGATAATTAATTAAAAAGCGATTAGTCAGATTTCCTGTGAGCCCGCCGATCCCTAAAATTAAAGCTACTCGCCCGTAATCAATCGCTGAATAATGTAAGTCGATCTGAATTAAAAACGGCGCAATGGTATTAAAGACAACCAACATGGCATAGAGCAAAGAATTTATGGTCGCATAAATAATAAAAATAGGGTGCGTGATAATTTCTGACAGGGTTTTAAAAACCGCTTTCGGATGAAGTGAAATCGGATGTCGATGAGTTTCAGCTAAGACTAGGGACGCATAAATAAAAGTAATCAGGCCAAAAATTCCAAAGAAATAAAAATCTGCTTGCCAATTGAAATAATGCTGAAGATATCCACCGATCCAAGGGCCCAAAATAGGCCCTAAAGACCAACTAATAGAAATACAGACGACAGCTTTAGTGAGTTCTATTCCTTCAAAACAATCAGTTGCTAAAGCTCGAAAGACCACGCCCGGTCCGGCAATGGTCAGGCCTTGAAGCAAGCGACAAAGAATTAAGAGATCAATGTTAGAAGCAAAAGCAGCGATAAAACTCACCAGGGTATAAAGAAAACCTCCGATGATTAAAATTTTTCTGCGTCCCCAGCGGTCAGATAAGACACCCAAAAAGATTTGGCCAATGGCATAGCCGAGCATATAGAGAGCTATGGAGAGCTGAGCCATATGTTGCGATGTATGAAAATAAACTGTGATAGCTGGAAGAGAGGGGACATATAGATCGATACAGGTCCCTAATAAAAAGGGCACTAGAAAAAATAAAACATAAATATGATTTTTCTGGGATCTGGAAAGGGCGATTTTCATGGATTTATTCAGGTTACAAAAAATCGCAAGGGTAGCAGGGAATCAGCTGAATTAGCACAGGAGTTTAATAGGGAACGCTACTCAGAATACGGGCAACACAAATTATTGCCAAAATCCAATCAGATTGGCGCCTCTGACATTAAGAAATCTTGAACGGATTGTAATTAACGTTGTAATCATAAGAGTCAATGCCCTCTGATTTTTTAAGAAACAGGCTTAAAGCCCATGCTGGCCATACAAAGACGCAGGCATAAATTATTTCAATAAAATAAGCCCAAGAAAAAACGGTGATTTGCTGGTGTAGTGATAGTCGATTTGAGAATCCAATGATAACGGCAACGCCAATAATTAATAATTCTGAAATGGCAGTTGATAGGATACTTCTGATCCAAAATAATCTTCCGCTGAGTAAAATTTTCCATTTTGAAATGAGGTAAATATTTAAAAAACTACTGGTAATGTTCCCAATAATTCCGCCAATGACAAATAAATACATAGAGCCATCTGTCAGCTCAAAAGCATTTTGGTAATTTTCAAAATTGGCTGATGGAAGAGAGATCACGCCTTTAATAATCATGGAAAAAATAAGCTCACCAATGAGTGAAAGCCAGATAATTTTTTTAGCAATATTGTACCCATATACTTCTGTAATGACGTCGCTAAATAAATAAGTCAGGGGAAAGACAATGGTCGCTCCTGAGAGGGTAATGCCCCCAATACTGACAAATTTATAAGCGACGACATCCGCAGAAAGAATCGCCACGAAATAAGCCATGATGATGATCAATAGATATTTCGAATTTAATTTTAAAGGGTCTCTTTTGTAAGACAGAGTATCAATAGGCATTCAAAAGGCCCCATTTTTTAAAGACCCAAGGATTCTACAGAGCCTACGATGTGTAATGCCATGGCTGCAGGCCTATCTGCTGTTCTGATATCTGCGGCATGAACTGCTTCATCGCCTCCCGTTTCGTCAAGCGTATTGCTGACGGATCGAATGGCCAGCGCTGCAATTTCGAAGACAGCCGCAGTGTTATAAAAAGCAGAAGCTTCCATGTCCATGGTGTCGACTCCTGCTTCTCGAAGCGCTGCAATTTTTTCTTTAGGGGAGGGGAAGTTATCACTGGTTCCCAGGCAGCCTATTTTTTTCCAAGGGGCGTCATATTGATCAGCTAATTTAACTAAACGTTCATCGGCAAAATATTCTTCAGGAATTAAGCCGTCGGCGTGACGATGTTTTAAGGCTTCTTCGAACCCTGTGCCTGTCAATGCTTTATGGACGCCAAATAAATCAGCATCAATGCATCGTTGGCCAATGATAACGCTACCTGTTTTAAGTCCAAGATTAACGGCCCCAGCGGTTCCCGTAAATAAAGCAATTTTGGGTGCAAAATAAGTAAAGGCCAAGGTGAATGAAATAGTGGCTTGGACTTTGCCTAAGCCAGAATGGGTGAGGGCTACTATTTTGCCCCTATAGTTCCCAATGAGATATTGCATGGGTGGGGCTGAAATTTCTTCTAAATCTGTCAGGCTTTCTTTGTAATGATTCATTTCACCTAGAAATGCTGAAAAAATGATGGCGTCGACTGATATCTTCATAGGGTTATTTATTTTCCATTAAGAGTTATTGTTGTAACTAATTTTGATATAAATCGATGCAATGAACAATAGTTTTTTCTCCTTATAGATTTTTATTATTATTTATTGGATTATTCCAAACAGTTTTTCTAGGGGGTTGTGGGGTTTTTTATGTTTCTGAGGGATAAGATAAATCGAGTACTGGGCCGTTTTGTGGATTTTTTTACTGTGCATTGCCATCGTGATTTTTCTTTCAAATTGGAAGAGATCGATTTTAAAGCCAATAAAGTAATTATCAGATGCATAGGGTTGCGAACTATTATTAAAACAACCCTCGAAGAAGCCGTGTATGACGCTTCTTTAATTCGTGGAATGTCGCCCATTGAAGCTTGTATGTTAGGGGGTTATTTGGGTCGATATTTGAAAATACCCCGTGAGAACCAGCAGCCCATTAGCAAAAAAACAAATCAGTTTTCTTTTTTATTAAGTAATAAAACAGGCAGATACTGCATTGCCTTTCAGGATCGTTCAGGAGAAGTCGGGTATTTCGACCGTGAAACTAAGAAAGAGTTTCTTCGGCAGCCATTGGAAATAGTGAAAGATTCCCATTTGATTTCTTTATTTGATCCGAGTCAGGCTTGTTATATCGGGCTTTTAGCGGGGTCGAGTTTAGAGAAAGCCATTAGCGTGGTGAAGAAGTCTGCCTCTACGAAGCCAAATTTGAGAATAGTGAAATAGGATTTTTATAAGATTGCTTTAAATCTTAATACGAAAACCTCGATTGCACGACAGTCCCCAAGATTTTAACTTTCTTGTTTAAAACTTCTTGTTGTGCAGTAGCATTTGGATTAATGGAAATTAATATTTGATTGGGTCCATCAATTGATAGCTCTCTCAAAGTTGCCTCTTGAGTCTCTGGATACTGAACAACGACAAGGTCGCCATCTGAAGGGGTGACAGACGGATCAATAATTAATAGTGAGCCTTTTGGAAATTTGTTTTCTAAAGCAGGTTTGCTGGAAAGCGCGTAAGTTTTTGCGCTGAATTTAATATCGACGACTGCCCATTTGTCCCAGTTAGTGGATGGGAGAGTGGCAATGAATTCTGGGTCTAAGCAATCAGCCCAAGAAATAACAGGAATCGCTTTTCCGCGTGGCGCATTGCCAGAATAAAAAGGCATGTCTTCTTGGCATAGGTCATTAATAGGGACTGAAAAATAATCTGCGAGAGATTTTAATGTTGAGATCCTAGGATCCGTTGTTTTTCCGGAAAAAATTTTATGAAGTGTTTGTTGGGGAATGCCAACTCGTCTGGACAGTTCGCATTCACTAATGCCTTGTTCGTTTAATAATCTATTTAAATTAGTAACAAGAGGCGCTTGTTGGGCAGCTTTGCCAGAGGTTTTATTTTTGGTTTTTTTAGCGGTATTCATAGTGGTCATGAGCTTATTTTCCATTTTTATTTGTAAGTCATACGTATTTTGGTTTTTTATCGAGTGAATTACTAGTTATTTATTTAATTTTTATTTAAAAAATAAAAAAAGTTATTTATTTTTATCTTAAATAAATTTTATTTAAATAATATGCTTGATATTAACTCTATAAGTAGTTAATAATTAACCTACAAGGTTTTTATTTTATTGGTTGTAAGTGAAAATAATGAATGTTTCGAGAAAAAGAATTTTTATAAACGCTATTAAGAAATTTGGTACGCCTATTTATCTTTATGAAGCCAGTCAATTGAGATCGAGCTTTTTTTCTTTGCGTGAAAGTTTCCCCAAAGAAGTTGATATTTTTTATTCTTTAAAGGCAAATCCTAATATCACTATTACAGATGAATTAAGACGTTTGGGTGCAGCGGCTGAAGTTTGTTCTTTAATTGAATTAAAAACGGCAGTACAAGCGGGGCACAGTCCAGAGAATATTATTTTTGTCGGTCCTGCAAAGTCTAAAGAAGAATTGAGTCTTTCTATCGAACTCGGGATTTACGCCATTGTTTGTGAGTCTTTTGAAGAGGTGGAAAGGATTGAAGCCTTAGCAAAGATTTATAATAAGCCAGTCAGTATTGCGTTTCGTATTAATCCTGAATTCGAATCAAAAAGTGCAATGCTCAAGATGGGTGGAAAACCTACTCAATTTGGGATTGACCAGGCCGAGTTTTTAAGTCGTTTTTCCTCGTATGTGAATCGAAAAAATATTATTTGCAAAGGGATTCATATTTATAACGGAACGCGAATTTTGGATCACGGAACAGTGATTGAAAATACCCAGAACATCTTGAGTTTTGCAGAGATGTTGCAGCAGAAATTTAAGATCGTTTTTCAGATGGTGGATTTCGGTGGTGGGCTCGGAATTGCTTATCATGAAGGCGAGCCTTCTTTGGATCTGGCCGCTCTACGCCAGGGGATTTCGCCAATTATTTCATCTTATCTAGATAAATTCCCAGGAACCCGTTTGATTCTTGAAAGTGGTCGTTTTTTAGTCGGCATGAGTGGAACGTTTATTTCTGAGATTCAATTTATTAAAAAATCTCAGGGAGAGAATTTTTTAGTCACTGACGGTGGTACTAATTGCCATATGGCTGCCGTGGGCATTGGATCTTTTGTTAAACGCAATTTTCCCATCAGTCTTTTATCTCAAGTATCTCAAGAAACGAGATCTAGTGAAGATCATGAAAATTATGAAAATCACCAGACTTACAATATTGCAGGTCCGCTCTGTACGCCGGGAGATTTGATTGCCAAAAAAGTCAATTTACCTGAGGCCAATGTTGGAGATTGGGTCTTGGTTCATCATTCAGGAGCCTATGGACCCACAGCCTCCCCGGTGCTTTTTTTAAGTCATGGATATCCCGCTGAAGCTTTAATTATCAGTGAGGAAGCTTATTTGATTCGAAGACCCGATGTGGCAGGCGATCTTTTAGGAAAACAAATTTTGATTTCGAGAAATTTAAATAAACAAATAGATAAATTAGGAGTCTTATCATGAGTAATTTTTCACCCGTCACTTTCGAGCATGTGAAGCAGTCGCTTGCAAGAGCATTGAAATTGCATTCAACGGAAAATCTCTATTTGCATACAAAACTAAAAGAAGATTTAGGACTGGATTCTATGACTTCTTTAACGTTTTTAATGGAACTTGAGAATGCGATTCAAGGGTTTTACGTAGATCCAGAAAGCTTGGAAATGGATGATCTTGAAACCATTGAATCCGTGTGTTGCTACGTTGCGGTACAGGCT
The DNA here is from genome assembly GCA_947478175.1 of Thiotrichales bacterium. GTDB lineage: Bacteria > Pseudomonadota > Gammaproteobacteria > Francisellales > CACEW01 > CAMCUU01. The sequence continues at coordinate 102,266 of CANJUQ010000003.1, forward strand.
CAGGTTCAAGTTCAGGTTGAGCAAAATGTTGCCTAATATTTACCTGACAGGTTCCTATCTCAAATACTCAGAGCCCGAGCCGTTACGTAAACAACCTCGAGATTCTTTTACGAATTTTTATGCTGATTTGTTGGCGCTCAAAAATAGAGACTTGGATTATGAGTCTTTATTTTTGGGTGATCAGCTTAATTTTTCTGAATTAGGTGACCTGATTTTTCAAGACTTGGATTTGCAAAAAGTTTTAAAAAAATCTCAATTATTAACGTGTGCTTTTTGGTCCCATGAGTTTGATCAAGATCATGCGTGCGGAGCCTATTTCGTTGATAAATACCAATTGTCAGCAACAGTGACTGATCTTACGGACTGTGGAAATCTTTCGCCATTTTTAGGCATGCATTCAATTGCAACTTATTTAATAAATCAAAATATAAATCAAAATATAAATCAAAATAAAAATCAAAATAAAAATTTTGAAAAAATCAAACAAGCCGTCTTACTGGTTCCAGAATCGACGACGATTCCTTACTCTAAAAATGATGGCTATCCCGTGTTTGCCAACGCGCTTAAGTCAGGGGCCATGGCAATGAGTTTTAGCTCAACGCCTAGTGATAATGCTATTAGAGTTATGGCTATTGAAGTTGTTGAGACTAGTAAATCTGATGAATCTAATAAAAATTCTTTAGAGAAAATCTTAAAAAAATTACCGGCTTATCTGACCCGTGGGCAGATTAGTTTGCCTTTAGTTTTGAAAGAAAAATTTAATAAAAACAACTTATTTCCTGTTAGCTACCGGGCGTCCTCAGGATGTTTGTCCACTTGCGCTGAGATTCATCATTTTTTTCATGACAGCCATAACAGTACTCAAGAGTTTTTGCTCTTGATTGAACAAAACATGGAATCTCCAGAGCTTATTTATGGTCTTTTACTGATTCGGGAGCAGCAGAATGTTTGATAGTGTTGACTATGAGCCGTTTAATTTTAATTTTGATTGGAATGATTTACTGGAGAAGCATGAGGCTCAAGCCAGCTTATTGCATCGAAAAGGTGTCTTTATTGCCAGTCAAGAACAATTGAGCCAGTACAAGAATTCAGCTTCGAGTCTTGATTATATTCTTGTAGAAGATTGGATTTTAGAAAGTAAAAATTTTTCTCTTGGAAAATTTAAGAGTGTTGAGAATTTAAATTTATATTTAAATTTATTTTCTATGAAAACAAGCTTTCTTCAGGACTTATTACAGCGTGAAGTGGATTGGTTACTTCGTTTTGAAAAAACAGTTTTTTTACATTTGAAAAATCGTATTTCTGAAGGGGTTTCTATTTTAAAAAATGACGCAGTCAAGATTTTATTTGCTGAATTTTCGGGGTTAATTTTTGAAATAAATACGCTGGTTAAACTTCAAGAAATATCTCAGTCTCTTGTGGGCGAGAAAATACTTTTAGCCGCCAATATTCTCGCAAAATTGGCGGGTGGCCGAGCATTTTTACAAGATTCTATTATTGAGATGCGATGGTTTTTTAGTCTCTTAGATCAGATTTATTTAAGAGGAGAATTTTCATGAATAAATTTATTTCGTCAGAGCAGCGTTACGGTGAAAAATTATCCAGTGATGCAATATTTTTTCGCTCGATTGCATTGGAAATTGATAATAATCCGGATTCGATTGAAAATTATTTTGAGCATCCTGCGATTTCTCCCCTTGCACATGATCTTGCTTTTACTTGCTTAGATCGGGTGAAATTTGTTGAAGCTTTAAGTTACGGAGATCCTGGCGTATTAATCGCGTGTCCAGGGCCTGCGCTGGCTGGATTAATGGTTCAGCAATTAGGCAATGACTCACAAAAAGAAGATTTTTTTGGTTTTGTTTCTAGGGAAAAAGCCAGAACATTTTTAGCTGTCACAGAGCCCAATAAAGGTTCGGATGCAGGAATGATGCAAACACGCTTGCTGCCTGGAAAAACTAAAAATAGCTTTTTGATCGAGGGTGAAAAATGGCTAGTTGGACATGGGGCGACGGGCTTAAGTGGAGTTTTGGTCGCGCGGAGGGCAGAAGGGCCTTTAGGAATTTGTGCCGTGCTTTTAGGTCCTGAAGATTTAAAACAAGTCGACCAAGTCCACCGAGAAAAATTAAAAATGATTGGTTTGCGAGGTGCTCAAATCTCCAGAATGCGTTTTGATCAATTAGAAATCTCTGCGGATAAAATTCTTGGGCATCATTTAAGCCCTATGAATCGAGGCATGATGGCCTTGATTAAAACTTTTAATGAAATGCGCCCCGGGGTTGCGGCTTTTGCAGTCGGTCAGGCCCAGGCCATGTTGGATTACGCGGTGCTTTATTTAGATATCAATACGGCGGGACGAATTTTATTAAATCGATTAAATCTTGAACTTCATGGGGTGAGAGATCTGCTGCATCACGCAGCGTGGGAAATTATTCGTAATCCTATGGATGGCTCAAAGTCTTCTTTGGCAAAACTTCGATCGACTCACATGATTGAAAAAATTGCTAATGCCATTCTTCAAGTCTCAGACCAGAGTGTTTTTGTGGATCATCCTTTGATTCGCAAATGGAGTCGAGATGCCTTTGCCTATGAGTACATGGAGGGGACATCCATTATTCAAATGAAGAATATCTATCAGGGTTTGGTCCATCAAAAATATAGAAATATGGCGTAAATAAAATCTATGAAAAATTATTTAACTCAAGTGTGGCAATTATTAAAAAATAGCCAGAGTGAAGCTCCTCATAAAACAGCATTGATTTGTGGAAAATCGGCATTGACCTATGAACAAATCTTTCAAGCCTCTCAAGGATTGGCAAAGTTATTAGCAGACTGTGGGGTTCGTCGTTCAGATCGAGTGGTTATTTTCTCTGGCAATACCGTGGACTCTGTTTTGGCGTATTGGGCGGCGCAATTTTTAGGGGCCGTCGCATGTGTGATTCACCCTGAAACCTTGCCTGAAAAATTTAGGTATATTTTGGAAGATTCTGAAGCGAAAGTGTTTATTCAGAGTGATGCTATTTGGGATTCAAATTCTCGAAAGATTTTAAATTTGTTTAATTTAGATTTGCTTTTAAATAATTTTATAAATTTTAAAAATACCAAAAGCTGTCCAGTTTTAGATCCAGTTTTAGATATTGATTTATCTATGATCATGTACACCTCTGGATCTACTGGGGAGCCAAAAGGCGTGATGTTAACTCAGCGAAATGTTTTAGCCGCCTGCTATGGAATTAATACTTATTTGGGGCATAGCAATAAAGATATTATTGCCAGTGTTTTGCCGATTTCTTTTGACTATGGGCTATATCAAATGATCATGGCTTTCTCAGTCGGCGCAACGCTTATTTTAGAAAAAGATTTTGTCTTGCCATTTAAATTTTTACAAAAAATTGAAAAATATCAGGCGACGATTGTCCCCTTGGTTCCCAGCATGGTGCCTATTTTAAAAACTAATTTGCTTAAACATCCGTTTTTCATGAATTCAGTCAGAGCGGTGACAAATACAGGGGCAGCATTAACGGGAAAAAATATCAAAGAGATTTTGGAGATTTTTTCTGCTGCGCAACTTTTTTCTATGTATGGCTTAACAGAATGTAAGCGTTGTACTTATTTGCCGCCTGAGGATCTATTTCGTAAAGCAGGAAGTGTCGGTAAAGCGATTCCAGGAACAGAGATGTGGATTGCTGATGCGCTGGGTAAAAGATTGCCTCCCAATACCGTCGGGCAGTTGGTTATTCGAGGGGCAACGGTGATGAAAGGCTATTGGAAGAAGCCAGAAAAAACGGAAGAGCGTTTAAAAAATGGCCTCTTGCCTCAAGAAAAATTGCTATATACCGGGGATCAATGTTTTATCGACGAAGAGGGTTATTTATTTTTCCAGGGTCGCATGGATGAGATCTTGAAAATTAGAGGTATGAAAGTGTCACCTAGGGAAATCGAAGAAGTGCTATCCAATTGTCCTGGAGTAAAAGAAGCAGTGGCCATTGGGATCGACGATGAGGATCAAGGACAGCTTTTATATTTATTTATTTCTTTAGAGTCTTCAATAGATTCCTCAGGAGATTCTTCAGGAGAATTTTCAGCAGATTTTCATGAAAAAATCATTAAAAAATATGTCCAAGAAAATTTAGCTTCACATAGTCAGCCTCATGAAATTATGATCATCGATGAGCTTCCAAAGACGGGAAATGGAAAAATCGATCGTTTGAAATTGAAAGAATTAAAAGGCTTATCAAAATCAAAAGCTCATGCCATTGAAGTTTAAATTAGTAACATGGAGAAACCTGTGAAATTTTCTTTTAGGTCAAAAAGCCCGGCTATTTTTCTGGCTGTTGGTGCCCTGGTTGTCATGCTGATTATTATTTTTGGATTGGCAAAATTTTTTCATCATGCTTCGCTAAAAACAGGTATGCCTCCTCCTGTGAGTGTGCAAATAGCACAGGCTCAATCCAGCGTCTGGACAGATAGTTTAAGCGTGATTGGGAATCTGACAGCTACTTCAGGGGTGGATATTTCCTCTCAAGTTGCAGGGACCGTGGATAGTATTAATTTCCAATCGGGGCAAAGGGTACAGAAGGGTGATTTATTACTGAGTTTAGAGTCTAAAAATGAACAAGATATTGTCCAGGAAGATGAGGCAAAAGTAGCTTTAGCCAAAGTTTCTTTTATGCGTGATGCAGAGCTCTTAAAATCCAATGCAGTATCAAAATCAGACTATGACACTAAGTACTATGATTTAGCGCAAGCAGAGGCGGAATTAGCTCAAGCACAAGTGGATTTACAGCATCATGAGATTCGAGCGCCCTTTACTGGAAACTTAGGAATTTCAGAAGTGAATCTAGGGCAATATCTTTCGCCTGGAACACCGATTGTGACGCTGCAACAGCTCACGCCCCTCTATGTAGATTTTAATATTCCAGAGACTGCGTATTTGAATATCGCGGTGGGTGGAATTTTTTCTTTTCAGGGAAATAATTCTACAGGAAAAATTGTGGCTATTAATTCAAAGGCAGATGCTTCGACACGACTGATTTCTGTCAGAGGTGAAATTGATAATACGGATCTTAAATTACTTCCTGGAATGTTCGGACTGGTTATTTTACCCACGTCTAAAACTCAAGCCGTTGTGTCAGTACCAAAAACCAGTTTGGCTTATAGCCCGATGGGAACCTCTGTGTTTTTGGTGAAAGACGGTGTCGCGACAGAGAGGCTAGTCGTAGTGATTGCTTCAGAACAAGACCAAGCGTTTATTACCGGAATTCAACCCAAGGATCAGGTAGTGAGCTTAGGCACTCAAGGTCTGTATGACGGTGCTGTTGTGAAAATCGTGAAAGAGGAAAATTAGTATCATGAAGGTTAATTTTCTTGAATTTTTTATTCGAACCCCCGTTGTTGCAACAGTGATCAGTATTTTAATTTTATTAGTAGGGATTTTTTCTTTTTCGCAATTGCCTTTGCAATTGTTACCCAAAGTTGATTCTCCGTTGATTACTATTACCACGGAATATCCAGGGGCTAATCAACAGACGGTACAAAGTTTTGTAACTTCTAAAATTGAAGGGGCCATTAATGGCATCCCGGGGGTTGATTATATCACTGGGACGAGTACTCAAGGCGAAAGTACCGTCAGTGTGATTATGCAAGTGGGGATGGGGTCTGGTAGTGCTGCAATGACTCAAATTATGGGCAACGTAGCGTCTATTAAAGATGAGCTTCCAGCTGGGGTACAGGATCCTGCTATTACGGAGTCGTCTTCAGATGATACGCCTTTAGTGATCTTGGCTTTTACCAGCGAAGACTTATCCAGAGCGCAGGTGGGTGATTATTTAAATAGAAGTATTAAACCTTATCTTGAGGCGATTCCTGGGGTCAGTGAAGCGAAGGTTTTGGGAAGTACTTATGCCATGCGAATTTGGCTGAACCCAATTAAGATGGCCGCCTATGGCATAGATACTAATGAGATTGTTCAAGCCTTGAATGGTCAGAATATTCAGGCAGCGCCGGGTGTAATCAAGGGAAATAATTCACAAGAAATTTTGAGTGTTACTTCGCAGACACAAGATGCCAGTGCTTTTGAAAATATTGTGGTAAAAAAATTAGAGGGCAATAACAATATTTATCTTAAAGATTTGAGCAGCGTGTCTCTGGGTGCTATCGATGACAATATTAATGCGCTTTATAACGGCAAACCTGCAACGATAGTCTTTGTTCAGCGCTTACCTGACGCTAATCCTTTGACCGTTGCCAAGAATCTTGAAGCTGCGTTTCCGAAGCTTCAAAAAATTCTTCCGTTTGATCTAAAAGTTAATATTGCCGTGAATACTACGACGTTTATTCGAGCTTCTATTCTTGAGGCCTCGATGACTTTGATCTTATCTATTTTGATTGTGATTGCCGTGGTATATGCCCTATTGCGAAACATCAGAGCGACTTTGATTCCCCTTGTGACGATTCCATTGTCTTTATTTGGGATTTGCATTTGCATGTTTTTTCTGGGGTATTCCATTAATTTATTAACACTGCTGGCGATGGTGCTTGCCATTGGTCTGGTGGTCGATGATGCGATCGTAGTGGTTGAAAATATTTATCGACATTTAGAACAGGGGCAATCTCCAGAAGAAGCCGCTGTTCTTGGAATTCGAGAAATAGCATCCCCTGTTATTAGCATGACCTGTACGTTAGCAGTCGTGTATCTGCCTATTGTTTTCATGCAGGGATTAACCAGCAGTTTATTTAAAGAGTTTGCTGTTTCTTTAGCAGGGGCCGTGATTTTCTCTGGGTTATTTGCACTGATTCTTTCGCCCAAGATGTGCGCTGTTTTTTTGCGTGCTCATAAAAATCAAAAGATTCAAGAGATTCAAGAGATTCAAAAAATTAAAGAAAATCAAAAAGGATTTTTATATTGCTTAGTTCAAGGGTATGGGAAATTACTGACGGGCGCATTGAATCATAAAAAATGGATGTTAGTTATTTGGGGATTAGCAACGCTGGGGGCTGTATTTTTTTATCTTTCAACGCCCAGTGAATTAGCTCCGGCAGAAGATCAGGGGTTTTTGCAAGTGATTGCCACAGCACCTAGCTCTACCAGTATTAATTATTTAACAAATCAATCGGAGCAATTACAAAAAATTTACGAAAAAATTAAATCAATCGATGCAAATATTATGGTAAATGGCATTCCTGCGGGCAATCAGTTGCTGTCTTTTGTTCGTTTGAAAGATTGGAAAGAGCGTAAAAATCAAAATCTTTCAGCGATGGCTTTACAATTTTTTATTCAAAATAAAGTAGACCAAGAACTCCCAGGGCTTTCTGTGATTACTTTAGTGCCTTCTATTATGCCAGGCGCTTCAGGGTCTCCGATTGAATTTGTTTTAAAAGGCATGGTGGATTATCGATTGCTTTATGACGTCACTAATACGATTGAGCAAAAAGCAATGGGAAGTGGTTTGTTTCTCTATGTCAGTGATGACTTAAATTACAATATGCCGGAGACCACTATTGATATTAATCGTAATGCCGCAGCGGCAGCGGGGGTATCTGTGGGGGAAATCACCAGTACGCTGGATGAAATATTTGGGAATTCTTTAGTTCAGAGTTTTGATTGGTACAACCGTTCTTATTATGTCATTCCTCAAGCGGCGGCAGAGTATAGAGAAAACAGCAGTCAAATTTTAAGTGCCTATGTTAAAAACGAGTCTGGGAGTTTGATTCCATTGTCTTCTTTGGTCGTTCTAAAGCATGACGTTGTGCCTTATGGGCTGAATGAATTTCAAAAACTCAATAGTGTCACTATTTCAGGAGCGCCAGCGCCTGGAGTGACATTGTCACAAGCCTTGAGTTTTTTACAGACGGCTTCGTCCTCCATGCCCAGTAGCATACAAGTGGATTTTGCAGGCGCGTCTCGGGAATACTTGAGTCAACATGGCCAGTTTTTAATGATTTTTGGCATGGCGTTTTTAATTATTTATTTAGTCCTCGCCATGCAGTTTGGAAATTACAAAGATCCACTATTAATTCTTTTTGGGAGCGTGCCACTGGCAGCATTTTCTGCGTTGCTAATGCTCAAGTTGGGATTCGCAACAATCAATATTTATACCCAAGTGGGATTGCTGACTTTAGTAGGATTGATTAGTAAGCATGGCATCTTAATAGCGAAATTTGCTAACAATCAGCAAGCGCTAGGACAGGGCGTAGAAGAGAGCATTATTCAATCTGCGAAGACTCGATTTCGTCCGATTATCATGACGACTGCAGCGATGTCTTTAGGTGCCTTGCCGTTGCTCTTTGCTACGGGAGCCAGTGCAAACAGTCGGTTTGATCTTGGCTTAGTGATTTTTACTGGGATGATCATTGGAACTTTAATGACTTTATTTGTTTTACCCGTTTTGTATGTCTTAACAAAGGGTAATAAAGCCTGAGGGCGTGCGCTTTATTATTTGATAATTTAATTATTTTATTAATTAGGAGTAAAAAATGTTCTCTTTAGAACAGGTGGGATTTTTTGTCCCAAAAACGGCGATCTTGGTAGAGGAAAATCCAGAATATTTTTTATTAGACCCCTCAAAAGCCAAAGTATTTTCCAGAATTTATGGTCTAAAAAGAGTCCCTGTTTCTCCAGACCTGAGTATGGAAACACTGGTTTTGCAGTCGGTTGAGAACCTACTTGTTAAGCACAAGATTGATCGGGAAAAAATTCGATTTTTAATTCATTCCCATACAGTGCGAGTGATTACCAGGTTTGGAGATTCTATTGTTGAAAAAATTCGTCGAAAACTTGGCTTAAATCGAGCGTTAGCCTTTGGTGTGACTATTAATAACTGCGCTTCAACGCTGACAGCTTATGAAATGGCTGCCCTATTTTTGACTGAATGCGAGGACGATGAATATGCCATTGTCGTCACGGGTGAAAAAGTATTTACCTCGAGTGCTCAAGTGATTCCAAATACGTCCATTACAGGCGATGCCTCTGCGGCAGTGCTTATTAAGCGAAGTGTCTTGGGTGCGAAGAACCAATTTCTCTCGTCTTATTTTTTAACGGATGGTCGATTCTCAAAAAACATTCGGCTTAGCCCAGAAGAAAGCGCTCAATTTGAAGCGTCTTATACTTCATCGTTGGCTCATACCATTGAAACTGCCGTGAGCAAAGCAGGGCTTTCTATGGAAAATATTAAACTTATTTTGCCTCATAACGTTAATACCATTTCTTGGTTGAATACGGCAAAGGCGCTTAAAATTTCTGGATCAAAAATCTATCTCAAAAATATCAGTCAATACGCCCACTGTTTTGGAGCGGACATCATGATTAATTATGTGTCAGCAGTCGAAGAAGGATTAATTCTCCCAGGAGATTATTTTGTAATGGCCACGGTTGGCTTAGGGGCAACTTTTGCTGCAGCCGTTTTCCAGCACTAGGAGGGGGTTTTTTCTATGATGCCAATTAATTCAAATACTTCTTCCATTCCATTTAAATCCAGTGTCGCTTATGGTTTGTTAGAAATCGCCAATCAGTATCCAGACCGTGAAGCGCTTAGAGTAGGCGGGAAGTCTTATTCTTATAAGGCACTTTTTGGTTTAGCTAAAACAATTGCAAGTAAGCTTCAAAAAAACTTTCAAGAGCCAAGATGTTTGATCTTGTCAGGAAAAAATATTCTTACTTATGCGGGAATCTTGGGTATTTTACTTGCAGGCAAGACCTATGTTTTTTTGAATCCTAAAGACAGCGAAGAAGGCTTAAGAAAAATAATATTATCTGCTGATTCTCGAATGTTAATTACAGACAAAGAAAACGCTGAGAAAGCCGAAGCTTTAAAACAAAATTTAAATCAGGACTTTCAGATTTTTTCTTTTGAATTAGATGAGTTAGATAATATTTTTTATTCGCTTCCAGAATTCAGTGATCGATATGCGTATTTAATATTTACCTCAGGCAGTACAGGTGAGCCCAAAGGGGTTCCTATTTCACATGAAAATCTTTGGAGTTTTTTGAAAAATGCCTTGTTTAGAATAAATCTAAACCAAAATGACCGAGTTTCTCAGATCAATGAATTAAGTTTTGATGCCTCTGTGCAAGAGATATTTCCGTGCTGGATGGTGGGGGCCTGCTTATGTGTATTTCAAATGGGCTCTATTTTGGGATTGCCAAAATTTATTCGAGATAATGCTATTAGTTTTTGGACCAGTGTACCGTCCATTATTATTTTATTAGAAAATCTGGGGCGATTAGAGGCCGGGAGTTTTACGAGTATTCGTTATTCTGTATTTGGCGGGGAAGTTTTAACGGCTGAACTGGCTCGAAAATGGAAACGTGCTGCTACCAATAGCATTATTGAAAATGTATATGGGCCGACTGAAACAACGGTGAGTATTTTAATGCATCGCTGGAATGATCAAGATGCAGCGGACTTAGTGCCTATTGGTTTTCCATTTCCAGACCAAAGCGCTTATTTAATAGATCAAGCGGGTGAAATAATAACCAATGAGCACTGGGGCGAAATTGGAGAAATTATACTGTCTGGAAGCCAAGTGGCAGAGGGCTATTGGCGCAACGAAACAATGACAAAACAGCGGTTTATAAATCTTGGTGGAACCCAAGGTTATAAAACGGGAGATTTGGCCTCTTGGGATTCAAAATTTGGCTTGATTTATAAAGGCCGCATAGATGACCAAGTGAAAATTCGTGGATATCGCGTTGAGCTTCTAGAGGTTGCAAGTGAAATTCGTTCTGCCACTGGATTGGAATACGTTGCCGTGGTTCCAGTGAAAGAAAAGTCTAGTGGGAACGTTAGTAGTTTGATCTGTTTTTTTTCAAGTTGTTTTATCCCAGGGGCTATTCCGGAGATTATTTTAGATGAGCATGAATTGCGATTGCTATGCCAAAAAAAATTACCCACTTATATGTGCCCCTCGCGCTTTATTTTTTTGGATCATTTTCCGTATAACAAAAATGGAAAAGTGGATTATAAAATGCTGAAAATTATGGGAGAGGCTCAATGAAAGAATTAATAAAAAACAGTGAAAAACTAGTAAAAAAAGTAGGACTTATTGGCGGTGTGAGTCATGAATCTACGGCCCAGTACTATATTAATATTAACCAAGGAGTGATGCGTGCCTTGGGTGGATTAAGTCCCATTGAAATCATGCTGATCAGCCTGAATTGTGATCAGATGAGCCGGTATGCTCATGAGGATGATTGGGATCGTGTGACGTCTGTTTTTATAGAGGCTGCAAAGAAGCTTGAGCGCATGGGGGCAGACTTTATCGTGATTCCTTGTAATAGCCTGCATATTGTTGCAGACAGCGTCGCGAAGGCGATTCAGATTCCAGTTTTAAATATTATTGATTGCGTCGGAGATGTTATTTATCAAGAGGCTTATTCGAAAGTCGCGCTTTTAGGAACAAAATTTACGATGGGGCAATCTTTTTATCGAAGAAGATTGACTGAGAAATTCAATGTTCAAGTTGAAGTCCCTGATCAAGTCACTCAGCAACGAATTCATGAAATTATTTTTACAGAGCTCTGCCAGGGGAAATTTTTAGAGTCGTCTAAAAAAATAATTCGTTCAGTATGTGAAGATTTTTATAAAAATGGCTGTCAGGCAGTGATTTTAGGTTGTACAGAGCTACCGCTTATTCTTCGTCAGTCAGAGACCTATGTTCCTCTTTTGTTATCAACGGATATTCATTCAAATTCTATTGTTAAATTTTCTATTCAAACTTCTATTCAAATTCAAATTCCAATACCAATACGTTACGCGAGTTAATCAATATGAAGCTCATAAATAAAATTAATATTAAAGATTTTTATTCAACACAGAGCGTTATTACAGAACCTGGGGACCATGCGGCTTTATTTAAAAATTTACCCATTGAAGTGTCTGAGCTGTGCCGAACAATTCAGGGGTGGGTCATGCATATCGCCGACGAATCTCTTTTTGAATATAAGATCCCGTCAAAAGATTATGCTGAAATAGATAGTCGTTATGCGCGGGTTATTATTCAAAAAATCCTAGAAAAAAACCCTGGAAATTTAACGCAAACTCGAAACATTCAAGATCGAATCGTGGGTGTGTGTCGAGATATGGCATTGCTTGCCTGTTCTATTCTTCGATCAAGGGGGATTCCTGCACGGCTTCGTGTGGGCTTTTTTGATTATCTAATTCCAGGGATTTATTTAGATGAAATCTTTCTGGAATACTGGAGTGAGTCAAAAGAAAAATGGTGTATTGCCGATGTGCGAATGAGTCCAGAGCTCATAGAAAAATATAAATTAAATATTGATTTTGATTTGTATGACATTCCTCCAGAGAAATTTATTTTCGCCGAACAAGCCTGGAATTTATGTCGAGAAGGAAAAATTAATCCTCGGCATATTGGTTCCAGAAAATTGCGTGGATTGTGGTACGTCAGAAATTCTCTCATTCAATCACTCGCAATGTTTAATAAAAAAGAAATCCTTTTTTGGGATGCGTGGGGACCCATGTTACCCATGTTGACGTTAAAAAATGGGAAGCCAGATTTGCCAGAATCCCAATTAAAAATGCTAGATGAATTAAGTGATTTTCTATTAAAAAATAGCCATGAACTAAGTGCAATCCAAACCTATTACCGAGAGCATCCAGATTTACAGGTGCCTAATCAGATCTTAGTGTGCAATCCTTTTTTAAAACCAGAATTAATTGAAGTATTTATGTGAATGATTTAAATAAAAAATCATTATTTTATGTTGTATATATCTATATAAAATATTGTTTTGTTAGCTCAGACATCTCATGAAAACTTATTATTTTTTGCGCTTGCTCCGTTAACTCTAAGCAAAGAGTTAAAGATCGGCCGTAATATTTAATGAGTTTTCTCGATTGTAAAACAGCGATTTTCTCGCCTTCTAAATTAATTAATCCAGACAGATGTTCTAGAAATAATTCCCCAATTTTTTCAATCGAGGGCTGGGTAAAAATTTTACCGTCAGACTCTGTTTGGATTTGTTTAAATAACCAGGGTTGTCCGACAGAGGCTCTGGCGATCATGACGCCTGCAGCCCCTGTATTTTTAAGTAAAGATAAAGTCGACGCCGTGTCATGCGCATCACCATTAGCCATAACAGGAATCTCTAGTTTTGAAATAATTTCAGCGATGGGGTCTTGTTGGCACGGAATATCATAGCCTTCTGTCCAATGACGCCCATGGATAGTAATAAAATCAACCCCGGCTTCTTGGGCTATCAGAGCAGCAGTAAGACTGTTTTGAGTATTTTGATCAATGCGAATTTTGATAGAAATAGGAATGTGATTTTGAGTGGCTGATTTCATGGCCATAATTAATTTTTTAAGCAGCTCTGGGTTTTCTAATAATTTAGACCCCGCACCTTTTTGTCTGATTTTGCTCACAGGACAGCCGCAATTTAAGTCAATTAGATCCGCCCCAAAACCAATGACTCGTTCGACGGCTTTTGAAAGATCTGCGGGATCAGTCCCAGAGAGTTGAAAACACACGGGGCCTTCTTGTGGGTCTTTAAAAGAAAATCGAGGGCTTATCTTTGATTGAGTCGCAAGGTTTTTAGCAGAAAGCATCTCTGTATAACAAAAAGCAGGTTGGCCATGCTGATTCGCTAAGACTCTGAGAGGCGCACAGCTATAACCGGCCAGAGGGCCTTGGGTTAAGTTATTAGGGAATAATTTGTTACCTAGCTTGAGAGGTCTGATAAGAGATGTGTTCATAATTTTTTTATTTTTTATTTTTTATTTTTTATTTTTTTCTAGCGCTCTTAATAATGCTTCCTGAATAAACACTATTTTTTCTTCTTGGGTTTGTTCTGGATTAATGATTTGGGCTTTATGTAATGCATGTTTTCTTTTTTTCTGGTCCGCTAATTTTTTTAATCTTAATTCCCGAGATTTCATGCGATCTCTGGACTCATGAGCCTGAGCATAAAAATCAGCGTTAGATAAATCACTGGGCTGTTTTGGATTAATAACCATGTCAATACAATCAACAGGACAAGGTGCAACACATAAACCACAGCCAGTGCATAAATCTGTCAACACGGTATGCATAAGTTTCCCAGAGCCGACAATCGCATCGACAGGACACGCCTGAATGCACTTGGTACAGCCAATACAGTCAGACTCTCGAATAAACGCTAATTCCCAAGGACCTTCGATGCCATTGTCTGGATTTAAATCTAATGGCTTGCGATTAAGTAATTGGGAGAGCTGATTAATCACGCGAGTCCCACCCGGTGGGCATTGATTATGTGGGGCGCCGTCTAACATAGCTTGAGCATAAGGAAGACAGCCCCCATGACCACATTGGCCGCATTGGGTTTGGGGTAGCAAGTTATCAATGTCATAAAGAGAGGGTTTCATTTTTTATTTTATTTATTTTTTTTGATTAATTTTTATTAATTTTTATTAATTTTTATTAATTTTTATTAATTTTTATTGATTTTGATTTACCAATGTTTTGATTTGTTCAGGGTCAATCCGGGTTAACAAAGGTGTAAAAACAGAAATCTTATGGGCCAAAAGAGGCTTCTGTGCATCCACAAACCTCAGCTCGCCAGCGTTTAAAAACAGCTCAGCTTTTTTGACTAGCTCTGGCAAAACAGGTTTGAGATAAACACATAGCTGATAAAAATTATTTAAAGCCTGAGTACAAACTGCTTGGACTAAATATTTTTTCTCGGGATCTTTAGCTAAAGACCAAGGCGCTTGCTGTTCGATAAATTGATTCACCTGATCCGCTAGTCCCATGATGATTCGCATGGCTTTTGAAGTATTTCGAGTTTCATAGGCTTCTGAAATTTCAGTGCTTGCTTCTGCAAGGGTGTTAAATAAGCCTGGATTTATCAGTTGATCGGATAGCTGACCATCGAATAATTTATTTAAAAACCCAGCAGTACGAGAAGCAATATTGACAAATTTACCCACTAAATCGCTATTACATCGGAGGGTGAAATCTTCCAAGTTTAAATCAATGTCTTCTAAAGAATCATTTAATTTTGCTGCATAGTAATAACGAAGAGTTTCTGGATTGGTTTTTTCTAAGAAATCTAACGCTGTAATAAAAGTCCCACGAGATTTTGACATTTTTTCGCCATTGATAGTCACGAAACCATGGACGGGCACGCCGGTGGGTAAACGATAATCGGCGCTTTTTAAAACAGCGGGCCAAAAGAGAGTATGAAAATAAGCAATGTCTTTACCAATAAAATGATAAAGCTCGGTGGGGCTGTCAGATTTAAAATAATGGTCAAAATTAATATTTGGATGTTGATCACAGTAATTTTTAAAAGAAGCCAAATAGCCAATGGGGGCATCTAGCCAAACATAAAAATATTTGCCCGGAGCCCCTGGGATTTCAAAACCAAAATAGGGCGAATCACGAGAGATATCCCAGTCTTTTAAACCCGCTTCAAACCATTCTTGGAGTTTATTTTTAAGAGATTCTTGCAGATGAGCATCCGCCATCCATTGTTTTAAAAAAGTTTCATAGTGACCCAGCTGGAAAAAATAATGGATCGATTTTTTAAAACTGGGGGCTTTGCCAGAGATTTGAGAAATAGGATTAATCACTTCTTTGGGGTCATAAGTCGCACCGCATTTTTCACAAGAATCACCATATTGGTCAGATGCTTTGCAACGAGGGCAGGTGCCTTTAATAAAACGATCTGGCAAGAACATTTGAGCTTCGTCGTCAAAAGCCTGTTCAATTTCGCGAGCGAGAATATCGCCTTTTTTTTGAAGTGTTTGATAAATATCGCCAGAGAGTTTTTGGTTTTCTGGAGAGTGAGTGCTGTAAAAATTATCGAGAGAAATCCCGAAAGAATTTAAATCCGATTTTTGCAACGCCATGATTTCTTGAACCATGTCTGCTGGATCTTGATGCCGTTCTTTGGCTTTGAGCATGATGGGGGTGCCGTGTGTATCACCACCGCAAATAAAATAACACTCATGGCCGTTCATTCTTAAAAATCGAACCCAAATGTCTGTTTGAATAAAACCTAGCATGTGACCCAGGTGTAACGGCCCATTGGCATAAGGTAATGCGTAAGTTACCAAGATTTGTCTTGAATTTTGTTTTGAGATTTTTTGGAAATTTTCAGGATTTTTAGGGGAAGATAAATTCATAAAAAAATCAGCCAAAGGGGAAAAAGGCGCCGATTATAAAGATTTAGAGGGGGGGATGCTATGGATTAATTTTGGTGATTAATCTGAAATAATCCTGATTTCCCTTTGCGGATAAGGCATCGAAATTTGATTGGCATCAAAAATCTTTTTAGCCGCTTCAGTCAGTGCAAAAACAGTCTGGCTGTAATCATCCTGTTTAACCCAAGCGCGTAGTAACAAATTGACACTGCTGTCGGCTAAACCTTGGACAAAGGCCATTGGTTTTGGATCTGTCAGAACCTGTTTGTCTGATTCTGCAATAGTTAATAAAAGAGCTTTGGCATGGTCAATATCGTCGTTATAGCTAATACCAATGGAGAGATTGATTCGACGGGTTTTATTCTTAGTAAAATTAATAATTTTACTATTTAAAACTTGGTTATTAGGCAAAGTAACTTCTTGGTTGTCAGACGTGGTTACAATGGTGTACAGCAACGTAACTTTATTGACGACGCCCTGAATTCCACAGACTTCAACGGTGTCGCCATAACGAAAGGGGTGGGTTCCTACGAGAATCATTCCAGCGGTTAATTGGGAAATAGAATCCTTGAGAGAATAACCAATGGCCAAAGTACTGGCGCCGAGTATGGCGGCTAAAGAAGTCGTTTGGATGCCAATTTTGGATAAGAAAGCAATCAGGACAATGGCTAAAACAGCGTAATAAACTATTTCGCTGACAAACGTCGCGACAGTTTTATCCACGCGTTTGGTGGGGAGGAGCTTAAGAGTAAATTTTTTGAGTAATCGTGCGACATACCAGCCAATAACCAGAATTAACACGGCTCCAATAAATTGAATCGCGTAGGACAAAAGGGTATTAAGAAAATCATCGGAAAGCCTTGAGAAATTAATAGAAAACATGGGGAAGCCCTCTTAATTCATGAACGTCTAATCAAAAAGAGGGCGGAGTATATCGAAGATTTGTTGTCAAAATAAAAAATTATTTACATAAACCCATACAGAATTTAATTTCCCTTGCAGCTCCCAACTCCAGACTGGATAATCCGGCCCCATTTTTTCAATTTTTATTGAGTATTTCCCTTGGCTTTATTGGTTTTAAAAGAAATTCACCTGCATTTTGGCCCCCAAGTTATTTTTGACGGGGCAAATTTATCCATCGAAAAAGGTGAAAGAATTTGTCTTGTCGGTCGTAATGGCGCGGGGAAAACTACTTTATTTAAGTTGATTCTGGGTGAAGTCCAGCCTGATGAAGGCGAAGTCCAAAGAATTAATGGCCTGAAAGTCTGTGCTTTAGATCAAGAAGTTCCCCAATCACTGAATGGCCTGATTTTTAATATTGTCTTATCTGGTTTTGGTGAAGCGGGAGATCTAATTGCCCAATATGAAAAACTGATTCATGACAGCATGTTGGACCCCTCAGAGAAAATTCTAGAAAAACTCGGTGAGGTTCAACATGAAATAGATGCCCGGCAAGCCTGGGGATTGCATCAAAAAGTCCATACCGTGTTGTCTAAATTAAGCCTGCCTGGAGATGTTTTATTTGAAAGCCTTTCTGGGGGAATGCGTCGTCGAGTGATGTTAGCCAAAGCCTTGGTTCAAGAGCCAGATTTATTAATCTTGGATGAGCCGACTAACCATTTAGATATTCAATCTGTTGAATGGCTCGAACAATTTTTGCCCCAGTACGAAGGCAGTGTTTTATTTATTACCCATGATCGAAGATTCTTACAAAACGTCGCTAAAAGAATTATTGAATTAGATAGGGGGTGTTTACAAAGCTTTGATGGCTCTTATCAGCAATTTTTAGAACATAAAGAAGCTCAGTTAGATGCTGAAGAAAAACAAAATGCTTTATTTGATAAAAGATTAGCCGAAGAAGAAGTTTGGATTCGCCAAGGGGTCAAAGCCAGAAGAACTCGCAGTGAAGGTCGTGTCAAAGCTTTAATTCAAATGCGACAAGAATTTTCTGAGCGTCGTAATGTCACTAAATCAGCGGATATGCAGGCATCAGGAGCTGAGAAGTCAGGCAAAAAAGTCTTAGAAGCTAAAAATATTACCTATGTCACGGATGATGGAAAAATTATTTTTAAAGATTTTTCTTGTTTAGTTCATAGAGGTGACCGTATTGGGATTCTGGGTCCCAATGGTTGTGGTAAAAGTACTTTGTTAAATACTTTATTAGGACAATTGAAGCCGACATCGGGCATTGTCACTCAAGGGACTGATTTGCAGATTGCTTATTTTGATCAGCTGAGAGATCAGTTAGATGATAATAAAAACCTGGTTGAAAATATTGGCGCGGGGTCTGAATTTATTGAATTGAATGGTAAACGAATTCATATTTTGGGTTATCTGAGAAGATATCTATTTGCGCCAGAACGAGCTCGAGAACGTGTTGCCATGTTGTCTGGGGGTGAAAGAAATCGGGCGCTATTGGCTAGAATTTTTAGTAAACCTTCGAATGTTTTGGTTTTGGATGAGCCAACAAACGATTTAGATATCGAATCTTTAGAGCTTTTAGAAGAAGTCTTAATGGAATATTCGGGGACGATATTGCTGGTCAGCCATGATCGGGAATTTTTAGATCATGTGGTGACTAGTACGTTAGCGTTTGAAGAAAATGGAAAAATTGAACAGTACATTGGTGGCTATCAAGATTGGTTAAGACAAAGCAAAACCAGAAATCGCGAGTTAAATTCTCCTGAGATTAAAATCAGGGGGAAAGATAAGGGCAAAGATAAAAATAAAGATAAAGAAATTTCCAAAGAAAAAAGCGTGAGCGCTGAGATTGAAAAGAGTGAAGCCAAAAGAAAACTTTCTATTCCAGAGCGCCAAAGACTAGAAAAAATCCCGGGTGAAATAGATCTGAAAGAAGCTGAGATTTCAAAACTAGAAGCCAAATTGTCTGATCCCGTTTTTTGTCAGAAAGAAATTAATTCGATTGGGAAGTTAAGCCAGGAATTAAAAAAAGCGCAGGAAGCATTGGCGGGGTTATATCAAGAGTGGGAATCCCTAATGTGATAATGACACCCTGTGTTGCCTGATGCTTCTGTAGGGGCGGACCAATGTGTCCGCCCCCATGATCGGTGGCAGGTGATTATCGAGGGCGGACACATAGGTCCGCCCCTGACATCATTTTTAGACGAGCCTATCCGACCACCCGACAGGTAATTTTCCCATCTGACATTGTCAGCCATAAAATTTGATCTTTCTGAATGTCTTGAACACTCGTTATCACATGGCCTGTTTGAGCATCTTGAGTGATTGAAAATCCGCGCCTAAGGGTATTAATGGGCCCAAGGGTTTCTAATTTAGATAAACAATAAGCCAGATTATTTTTATGATTTTTTAAAATTGTTTCTATGTTTTTAAAAAGAGCTTGTTTTAACAAATTTTGTTTTTCTAGAGATTTTTTAATTTGTTCATGGGGTGCTAGGTGCTGAAGTTTAATTTTTAATAATTGGTGAGTTGAAAGGGATGATTGGTATTGTTTAAACATAGCTTGAGTTAGGCGTTGATTTAAATTTTTCCAGCGTTGGTGATAAACCGAGATTTGATGAATTAATATTTGACGGCATTGAGAAATTTGAAGATTAATTTTTTGCAAGATTTCTCGGCAATCAGGTGTGAGTAATTCAGCCGCCGCCGACGGCGTAGCCGCTCGGAGATCAGCCACAAAATCACTGAGGCTAAAGTCAATTTCATGACCCACAGCACTGACAATAGGAAGCTGTGACTGCAAGATTTCTAAACACAGGGCTTCGTTATTAAACGCCCATAAATCTTCTAAAGATCCTCCACCTCGAGTTAATAATAAACAGTCACAAGTTAAATCTTGATTGGCTCTTTGAAGTGCTTTGATAATTTGTTTGGGAGCTTCCTCGCCTTGAACCTGGGTGTCATACACAAAAATAGACAGCAGGGGCCATCGGCGTTTAATGACACTCAAAATATCTTGCAAGGCAGCGCCAGTATTCGAAGTAATGATTCCCAATGTTTTAATATTTTTAGGAATAGTTTTTTTTCTAGCTAAGTCAAAATAACCCAAGGCTGAAAACTTCTTTTTGAGCCTTTCAAATTCTTGTTGTAAAGCCCCTTCGCCTTGAAGAGTCAGCTGGTCAATGATCAGTTGATAATCGCCGCGTTCGGAATAAAGACTGAGCTTGCCTCGAACTAAGACTTGCATGCCATCAAAGGGTTTTATTTTTAAGCCCCATTGTTTTTGGCGAAAAAAAGCACAGCGAATCTGAGCGTCAGAATCTTTAAGCGTGAAATAAAAATGACCTGAACTGGGCTGAGAAAAATTAGAGATTTCGCCGGTTACCCAAGTATTCGAAAAATTTTGTTCGAGATAATTTTTAATGACTGTATTGAGTTGTTTGACGGTGAATACAGTCTCAGAGGGTGATGGGGTATTGGCTTCAATAGAGAACATGATTTTTAAAAAATTTAACCCTAGAAAATAGGCGGCGGACCGTAGCATTAATGGTGGGTATCTTCAATGAATGATTAATACACCCATGAATTCAAATCCAAAAACCAGTAATATTTTTTTATGAAAAAATTCTTAATTATTGTTTTTATTTTTCTGGGGGTTTTATTAATTTCTCATGCGAGCTATTTAGTCTTGAAGCCGTTACTAACTCCGTCTTTTAGTTTTAATCCCAGCCAAAAAATAATTCTAAACGGCGTCATAGATTCTCTGCCCATGCCCAAGCAACCCCATAGACTTCAATTTGATTTCAAAACTAAACAATTTGGAATTTTAAACTGCAGTTGGTATGGGCTTTATCCCAGACGAGCAACGCCAGGAACACACTGGGAAGTTCAGGCCAAAATTCAGCCTTGGAGGGCTGTAAGAGTGACCACGGATTTTGATTATCGAAAATATTTATTAGTCCATGGGTATTCTGGGAGTTGTTCCATAGAAAACAGTTGGCATACCAGGTATTTAGGATTTGATTTTTGGAATGACCCATTGGATTCAGTCCGTTCGGATTTGCGAGATTTATTAATCCCAGAAATTGAAAATTTAAGTTATCAAAAAGTCATGCTGGCTTTAATTCTGGGCGATCGTAGTCAAATCACTCAAGACGATTGGAGTATTTTGAGAAACACAGGAACGAATCATCTGGTCGCTATAGCGGGATTACATATTGGTTTGATGAGCTTGGTAGGGCTTTGGATCTGTTGGAATTTGTTAATCATCTCTAAAAGATTATGTGAAGTATCTATTGTTCCCAATATTTCACTGGGGGTTTCTTGGCTAGTGGCTTTGATTTATAGCGCTTTGGCAGGCTTTTTAATTCCAACACAAAGAGCCTTAGTCATGATTTCTGTTTTTATTTTTTCTAGATTATTCGGGTATAAATTTAACCCTTATTTTTCTCTTGGTTTAGCAGCTGTTTTGATTATTTTTCTTAATCCATTTTCTGTTTTTGATGCCGGGACTTGGTTGTCTTTTATTGCTGTATTTTTTTTGATTTATGGCTATCAGCAATACAGACCTGAGAATGTTTTTTTAAAATTATTTTATCCCCAATGGGTTATTTCTATTGGGCTTTTGCCTATTTCTGTTTATTGGTTTTCGCAGTTTTCTTTGGTGAGTTGTCTGATTAATTTTCTAGTGATTCCTTATGTGTTTTTTCTAGTCTTACCATTGTTATTTTTTTCTTTGCCGTTTTTATTTTTGCCTAATTTTTTTCAGGGCTTAATTCAAGAAATATTTAAACTTGATAATTTTTTAATTAAATTTTTATGGGATTTTTTATCTTGGGGATCAGGTTTGGCTTATTCGCATATAGATTTAAAATCACCCTCTGTTTTTTCGGTGATGATCAGCAGCCTGGGTGCTATGATTCTGCTCACGCCAAGCTGGCGATGGTGGCGGTTGTTGGGTGTGGTTTTGATGCTGGTGATTTTTATTTAATGTTTAAAAATTAATGCTTGATAAGAAACATTCTGTGTATCTATAATGATCTTTTAAGCCATTATAGAAACATGATGCATTTTGAAGATTATATTAAACAAGTTCGTTCTTTAGGGTCTTATTTTTTTACGGCAGAGCAAGCTATTTCTGATTTAAAAATATCGAAAGAATCTTTAAATTCAAGGGTTTATAAGATTAAAAAGAAGCAAGAAATTATTAGTCCCGCTAGAAATCTTTATGTCATTGTCCCTCCAGAGCATCGGATTATGGGGTCTTTACCGGCTGAAGATCTTATTCCCATTGTGATGAAATATCTGAAGGTGAATTACTATGTTTGTCTGCTTTCAGCGGCCCATTACCACGGGGCCTCTCATCAGAAAGCTCAGGTCTTCCAAGTAATGGTTTCAAAGCGACTCAAAAATATCGAACATGGGAAAATTCGTATTGAATTTATTTATAAAAAGAACTGGGAGCTACAAGACCTATTTATTAACCACATACAAAAACGTGTTGTTAAAACGGGGTATTTAAATATTTCATCTCCAGAACTAACCGCAATGGACTTGCTCTCTTATAAGAAATCATCGGGTGGCTTAAATGCCATTGCGACCGTTTTAAGTGAGTTAATAGAGGCTTTTGATGAGACCAGATTACTTCAACTTTTAGAAAAATCAGGGACGAATGCTTGGTGGCAAAGACTGGGATGTATTTTAGAAAACATCGAAGTTATGGATCCTGAAAAATTGGAAGAGATACTTTCTGTCTTGCGACAATATGCAAAAAAAAATCAGTCTTCTTGGGTTTCATTAGCGCCTGAGTTATCTGTCAAAGGAATGCCGAGAAATAATCTCTGGCGGGTGATTGAAAATACAGAAATTGAGGGGGATTTGTGATACCAGAAATCTATGTTGAGCAATGGAGAAAAAAAGCCCCTTGGTCTTCCATGGCCATGATTGAACAGGATCTTGTGTTAAGCAGAGCGTTAGTAAATTTGTATCAACAGACAAAAATTTCAAATTCATTAGCCTTTAGGGGTGGAACAGCACTGAATAAATTATTTCTTACTCCAGCTGCGCGTTACAGTGAGGATATTGATTTTGTTCAATTACGAAGTGAACCTATTGGCGAAATTATCGATGCCATCCGATCTGCTTTGGATCCTTGGTTGGGTGAACCAAAGAGAAAGCTAACGGAGCGAAGTGCCAAATTAATCTATCGATATGAATCTTTAGATGGTCTTCTAGCAAAACTCAAAATTGAAATTAATACGACAGAGCATTTTCAGGTAGAGCCCCTTCAGGTCATTCCTTTTGAAGTCAGTTCAGAATGGTTTACGGGTTCAGCTTTAATTAATACTTATCAGCTCAATGAACTGATGGGGACCAAACTTCGTGCTTTGTATCAACGACGAAAAGGTCGAGATTTATTTGATTTATGGCTAATGCTGGAAAGAAAATTGATCGATCCAGAAAAAGTGGTTTCTATTTTTAATCACTATGGCCAGCATAATGGCGAATCTATAACACGTGCCATGTTTGAAGAAAGTTTACATTTCAAAAAACAAAATACAGATTTTCAATTCGATATTATTCCCTTACTAAGTGAGCCTGACTCTTGGAGTTTTTCAAAAGCCATTGAAACGATTGAAACGCATTTAATTCCAAAATTAGAGGGAGGGCCTTGGTTGGGTCTTGTTAAAAAAGATCATGGGAAATAAAGGAGCTGAATCAATGTTTTTTGATAAAAATTTTCGTGGTTTTATTCCAGAATTGCCCTCGATTGAAATCGCCATTGATATTCCCAGAGAGTCTATTCCAGACAACGGCATAACTTTTATCATGTGTCATCCCAATCCAATGGAAGGCGGGACAATGGATAATAAAGTTGTAACGACAGTGATTAAATCCATGAATAAATTAGGTCTGGTGAGTGTTAGGTTTAATTTTCGTCCTGATGGCCAAGAGGCTTTAGATTATTTAAAAGCAGTGATTCATTGGGTGAAAAAATATAGACCCGGCCCGATTTGGCTCGGTGGATTTTCTTTTGGAAGCTATGTCGCATATGCCTGCGCGAATGATTCTGGTTTTAATATTGCTCAGTTATTGACCATCGCACCTGCTGTCAATCGCTGGGATTATATGGCTCTCCCCGCACCCAAGATGCCTTGGGTTTGTGTCATTGGAGATCAAGATGAAGTGGTGCCTTGTGCTGACGTTTTTAATTTTATTCAGCAGGTTCCCTGTTCTGTGAATTTAATTAAATTTTATCAAACCGGACATTTTTTCCATCAAAAATTAGTTTTGTTGGATAATGCCCTAAAAAATTATTATGCCCCAATCGTAGGGGCAGACCCGTGTGTCTGCCCATGATCGGTATCCGGCACTAAACAATAGAGCGAATCATTTTATGACAGAATTTCAAGAACAAACCCCGCTCCATCGTTATTTAGATCACCTAAAAAAATCTGAAATTCTCGAAGACAAAAGCCAATACCAAGCTGTCTTAGAATTAAACCGGGTGTATCTAGAATTATTAGCTTTAAGAAACCGCAAGAAACATAATTTTTTCCAGATCTATAAACCCAAACCTGTCAAAGGACTTTATCTCTATGGAGGCGTGGGGCGGGGTAAGACTTTTTTGATGGATTTATTTTTTGAGTCTTTGCCGTTTACAGAAAAATTACGGCTGCATTTTTATCGTTTTATGCAGCGCATTCATCAGGAATTAAAAAACTTGGCTCACGAAGCCAATCCATTAAAACTTTTGGCTAAGTCTTTATCTAAAGAAGCTCTGGTAATTTGTTTTGACGAATTCATTGTCGAAGATATTGCAGATGCGATGATTTTAGGTGGGCTGTTTGAAGCTTTGTTTTACGAGGGGGTGACTCTCGTTGCGACCTCGAATGTCCCGCCGAGTGATTTATATAAAGAAGGCCTGCAAAGAGATCGATTTATGCCGGCTATAAAAACCATAAATAAAAATGTAAAAATTATTTGTGTGGATTCCGGTAAAGATTATCGAGGTCAAGAAAAAAATAATTCTCTGCCGGTCCGCTATTTCACACCATTAGACGGTGAGAAAGCTTGGATGCAGGGGCAATTTGAAATGCTGACCCTGGGAGAAACATTAGAGTCTTCAGATTTTATTTTATGTGATCGTCCTGTTCAGGCGGTGGCTCGAACGAATAAAACAATCTGGTTTGAATTTGATTTTCTCTGTGGGGAGGGCCGTGGCGTCGCTGATTACATTGCTTTGTCTGAAAAATATAAAACAATTTTATTAAGCAATGTCGTCAAAATGTATGATGGCTTGGACGACTATGCGAGGCGATTTATAGCTTTAATCGATGAGCTTTATGATCGAAAAATAATTTTGATTATTTCTGCGCAAGTCCCGATTCATGAGCTTTACAGAGGATCTCGTCTTGAATTTTCTTTTGAGAGAACTAAAAGTCGATTGATTGAAATGCAAAAAATGCTTACTTAAAATATTTTTCTTTTGAGTTTTAATTTGAGTTTTAAAATGTCTTAACAGATCAAAAAATTTTATGCTGAACTATTAAAAAAACCGTGTACTTCACCATTTTTATTTGTTTATAGTGACGAGCAATTTCAATAAATATTGGAATATTTAAATATTTATAAGAAGGGGTGTGGGGTATGTCAGGAGCAGGATCAGGAACGGGGTTGTTTGATCGGGGTCGAGTTGAAGAAGCAGGAAGTAGAGAAAGAACCCCCAGTGGGGTGTTGTCGTTCACGGGACACCAAGCGGAGTTAACCGGTACCCTTACCCAAAAAATCCTTAAGGAAATTGGACTAGTTTATTCAACCCAAGATTCAACATATCTGATCCAAAGATCGTTAGTGATTAGAGGTATTGTTAAAGCGGCTTATGCCAAGATACTTGACAAGGATCTGCTTCCCATCGCTAGCGCTTATTATCTTATCACTGCACACTTTGTTCCTCTCCTTGCTCGAGTGGCAGGCTCCGGCTTAGCAAAAGCTTTTATAGGCTCTCGATTACATAATAATTTTAAAGCAAAAAGTCCCGCAGCATTAGGTGTCGTTGATCCATTAAGAGATCCACTTGAAAAATTAGCTAAAGCTTTTTCCAGACCTAAAAGTAAAAAAGATGTTTTTTATTTTGAATTTTGGTCTCGCCTTTTTTCCCTCATGCATACAGCGGGTATTTCTGATGATGCACTTAGGCTCTGGACATGTGGGGTTCTAGAGATCATGCAAGGGAATTTTGAAATTGTTGGAAAAGAACTCAATGAAGTTTATAGAACTGATTGGGCTTATGGCGCTGCTTATCCACATACTTTAATTGAACAGGCAGGAAGTGCTGAGCCTGGGTTTTTGGTTGATGATAAGATTTATACAAATGCCATTGCTAGCTTACAAAATATTTTGGGTTTATTAGAACCTAGAGCGATTGCTCTAGATGAAGGTGTTGAGGGTCTCCCGGGAGCAGTAGCGGCATCAGGAGCTGGTGGTGGTGAACCTGTTACTTTAGTGGAAATTAATCGTCGTCAAACTGCGGAAATTGCAGAGCTTCAAGCGCAGGTTTTAAATTTTGAAAGAAAACGTGCCAATCAAATTGTTATTATGACAACTCAAGCAGGCTTCATTCACCGCACGATGAATGGTGGGTGGACCCCTGTGCTTAAAGAAATTGATCTTCGGAAAGCGCAGGTGACTTCTCTAATAGATATTTGGTTAACGATTTTATCGGCAGTGGATCAAAATGTTTCTGCTTCTTTGAGTGGTCGTGATGCGTCGGAATTAGAACCACAAATGTACGGTGTATTTTTTCCTAGGGGTTCCCTTTTGAGTCCTGATGCATGGTATTCGGAATCTCAACTGGAAGGGATTGGAACGGGAAATTCTGGTGCGGCATCCATTGCCAGTGCCAGAGAATCAAAAACTGTTTTTCAGTTATTTTATGAGAAAGTACAAGATTGGCTTTTTTCAGAAGAGAGCAGTGTTTTGAGTAATTATCCAGTTCAAATGTTTCATGGGACGCTTTCTCATATTGCAGAAAAAGGCTCGTTGCTAAGCAATGTTTGCTCTGAAGTAGTGAAGAAAAAAATACGCTATGCGGACTGGACAATGAAGCACCATAATGCCGCTAAAAAAGTTGCTTTGGCCATTTTATTAAAAGCGATGGTTCACTCTGTAGCTGATTTAAAAAGGGATGTAGAGGAATTTAAAGTCAGTTGGATTGATAAAGAGGGTGCTGCTCAATTTTCAACATTGTTCCCTCGAGCGTTTAGTCGTTGTGTTCATCTTTATCAAAACATAATGGGTTCGTTTGATTCTAAAAACGATCCAAGCGGGCAGTGTGTTGACTCGAAAAAATTATCAAAAATATCTCGCGATGTTTTAAGCAATACAGCGAGGCCATTCCTTGGTGGAAGTGCTTCTCTACAGAATGTGCTCAGCGGTAGTTTATTAAATGAACTTTCAGAAAGGCTAGCGGTAGCGGCCACGCGCGGAGATGGGAGGGGGATTTTATACGAAGCTCAAATTTTAGATCGTTTGGCAAAAACCTTTACTAAAGCTTCTCAGCTACTTGCTCAAGGTTATGAATCCTTGCAAGATCACCCAGGTGCTTACGAAGAGGGTTGTCGTATTTTTTCTGGAGATGATATGTCTCGTTATGCTGCTGCCATTTATGAAAATCTAACAGATGCAAGAAGTGGTAGCGGGTCTGGCAGAAGTGGTGCTGATGGAGCTTCTTCAGGGGGGATCTCTTCACCGCCACGGTTTACCGAAACCAGCCCTTTAACGATTGGAACAGGGTCTGATTCTACAGGACTACCAAGGGCAGCGATGGCGTTTAGATCTGGAGCAACAGGCTCGACTGTGTCGGCTTTTGATCCCAGAACTGGTGATCCAGGTCGGGCAGTATTAGGTGGTCGTAGATCGTCTGGTGTGTCGACTCCGCTAAGGGAAGCTGCGGCATCGGGTGGTACACAAATAACTTTTACTGATATCCAATCAATCCAGGATCAATTCGCGGCTCTAGCTGAGATGAGCGGTACTGTGAAGAGCTAGGTTTAAAATAAATAATAGGAGTGAAATAGAAATGAGTGGAACAAAACCAGAACAAATACCTGCTGCAACAACAGATGCGGTAGCTCTAACAACAGGAGCAGAGAGCGGTGCTGGTTCTAGCGGGGGTGAGGCCTCTTCTAGTTTTACATTTGGCGTATCACTGATGAGATCCCAAGAAGAAGAAAGCCGTGTTTTATCCGTATGTCAGATATTTTTGGAATACTACACGCAAGCAGGTGGAATAAACCCAGTGGTCACTCATGAGACATTTACTGCTTTGACATCTTCTCCTCCTGGTGCTTTTTCTAAATTCATGAATCTGGTTACTCGCAGAGATGTTGACGCAAAAACATTAATGAAAACAACTTATCTTCCTGGTTTTTACGATCCACGAAAAGGCTTGCCGGCTGGGCTTTTAGATAATCTTGCATTGACAGGGGGGGCTTCCGTTGAGAGTCGGTCTTCTGGTTTGGAGATCGCCACTTTATCAACGTTGGTTGATGATGTAATGCAATTACTGGCGGCACTTTTAGAGCAAGTTTTAGCTGTAGGAGCTGAGGGTCGTGCTGCTTTAAAGATTGGACAAACCAAAAAAGGTGCCTTGGTTAAAGGATCCCAAATTGATAAAGAAAGCGAGCGCACTGCTTTTATTTGTGCGGCGGCAGGTCAGTGTCTTTCCATTATGTTGGCAAGTGGGGCTATTAAAGATAAAAAACGTAGTGAGTCTCTTAAGCTTTTAGCGGAGGTTGTAAGTCAATTTTTACGAAGTGAATTTATCACCCCAGCAGAATCGGGGCTCCTCACAACAGCTGTCAAAAGAATGGCTGGAACAGGATTGGTTTTGTCTCAACAAGCAATAATTCTCGCTTCTTATGAGCGACTGCTTCCGGTAAAAGCAAAATTGTATGAATTAGCAGAAAAAGTTAACCCTGTAGGATTAGATCTACGAGCAGAGTATAGAAAAGATGCTTTAACTAAAGCTGTGAATTTTTTGAGAAACTTAAACGTTGTTTTGATGCAACTTGTTTTTATGGATTGCCCAACCTGTTTTGAGGTGGATAGCCAGTCGATTGCCAGTCGATGTGGATTTGGAAATGATAGGATCCCACTTACTGAAAAGCTTAAAACTTTCCTTCGGCAAGATGCAGGTGTAATTCAATTTTATTGGGCCTTCATCCTTTCAGAAGGTCGCTGGCAAGAGTGGCAACGTCTTTTATCTAGTAGAAAACATGATTATGACCAGGCTTTCACTGAATTTTCTGAATCAAATCCGGCACTATTTTCAATAGAGTGTGAGTCATTTCAGTTATTTGAGATGATCAGTCCATTTACGGCCTTAGCGAAAAGATTTGAATACAAAGAGTCTTCGAAATCAGGTCGTTGTTCTGAGGGCGCTTTTTATTATCTTTTAAATGTTGGCTCTGCAAAACCAAGCGGGGTTTATGATGACAGGAAGAGTGCCCGTTTTTACGCATTAAGAAATGCAAGGCCTTTTGCTTATTTGAACTTAGATGATGCGCAGTATTATCCAGCAGGTATCGATTCAAGCGCTTTGCCAAGCAGTGCGCGTCAGAAGGCACTTCTCTTCTCGATGAGTGTTAGTCCTAGCAATGAAGAGGCTAGGCTTAATTATCGAAAGGCGTTAACTGACTTATTGCTTTTGAGAGATAAATTAACGGTATTAGTGGCGGATGGATTAAATATTGCGGTGGCCTATAAAGCGCTTGGAGAATTTGTTACAGGTTCTATAACCGCTACACTTGAAGCAGATGCCTGCAAACGATTAACAGATTGCATTTCTGGTATTGCGATTACTCTACAAAATATATGTCTTCTTTCTTCAGGGGTTGGGTATCAACCTGCCAGAAACGAGAAGGCTTTTGATGAGTTATTTAGATATCGCAGAAGTATAGAGGCCACTAATTATGAGCCTTTTATCAAAAAAGCAGGAGAGCTCTTTAATGCGGTTGGGCTGTACATGTCTATGGGGAGCGCAAGGCCCTTCATGGAGGCAGCGACCTGCGCAGTGACTTCATTGGAGGGTGTAGAGAGCACGCAAAATATTTTTGCTTTGGCAGAAAACGTGCCTGCAGCACGTTTGGGTGGTATGGATTTTTTGAGAAAATTGCAGAGTGACTACGAACAATTAACGCTTGAAATGGAAGCCAGAGAAACTCGTGCAGCAACTCAAAATAGATTTGCTATTGCGGGTGCTTTAGCTTCTTCGGATGAAACAAGAAGACTTGAATCTGCTGAAAGGGCAGTCATAAAGCCCTTGAGTCAAAAACACGCCAGTATGAGGCAGTTTAATTTAAAAATGGCTGCAAGAGCTTGTTCAGAGGCTATAGCAGCTCTTGGAGAAGCGGGCATGTCCGAGGATCGATTGCTAGATGTTGGTTCTCATCTTCATACTGCTGTAGTTAAACAAGCAGAAGATGAAGGACTTTTACCCATGAGGGCGCTTCCATCATCTAGCGCCACAGCCCCTTCTTCTTTAGCCGTCGCTCGATTAGCACCTGCCAGATCTTCTGCGGCACCATTTTTAGATGACGCGTGTTCTAGAGGTTCGGGTGATTTTGTTCCCGATACTGTTGTTGAATCTAGAGGTGGAGTACCTACAGGTTCAGATGCCTATTTAAGATTTAATGGGAGTTCTTCAACAGTAAGAAGTTTTCCTCCTCGTTCTTCTGCCGTAGCTGCAGTAGCTAGAACCTCTTTTGCTGCTCGACCACCTACTGGCCCTAGTGGCGCTGGTGGCGCTGGTGGTGGGTATGCAGGTAGTGGTTCTGGTCCAGAAACAAGTAGCACCTCCAAGAAGTGGTTTTCCTAACAATGAAATTTACGCAAACTTTTAAGCAACTTATCACCTCCAAACAAACCCGCCTCTGTGTTTCTTTGGACGTAACTACGACCGAGCAATTGTTAGCCCTCGCTGACCTGCTCGGTCCTTATGTCTGTATGGTAAAAACGCATATCGATATTATTTCGGATTTTTCCTGGCAGACCGTCGAGGGCTTGAAAGCTTTATCTCAAAAACATAATTTTCTAATTTTTGAAGACAGAAAATTTGCAGATATTGGCAGGACGGTTAAACAACAATGTTCTGGCGGGATTTATCAAATTGCTAAGTGGGCGGATTTAATCAACGCCCATCCATTGCCTGGAGAAGGCATCGTTAATGGCTTGAAAGAAGCCTGTGAAGATTATGGAACTAAGTTGTTATTAATTGCCCAATTAAGTTCAGCTGAAAATTTGATTGATTCAAATTACACACAAGCTTGTGTCGAGATGGCTAAGAAACACGCTGATTTTGTAGTTGGATTTATTTGTCAAAAAAGATTAATTAAAAATTCTGATTTTTGGCATTTAACCCCAGGGGTTAACTTAGAAACTAATGCTGGAAAATTAGGTCAGCAATATAGAACGCCAGAAGAAGCGTTAGTTCGAGATCAATGTGATGTGATTATTGTGGGTGCGGGGATTTATGAATCAAAAGATCCCATTGCAGCCGCAAAAAAATATCTTGTAGGGGTAGCCGGCGGGCTGCCCTAAATATTTAACAAACAATAGGAGATCATCGATATGTCAGGTGTTGATGTTGGTTTTGCAGCTGCTGGTGCTGGTGCAGGTGTTGGTGTCGGTTTTGTAGCTGTTGGTGGTGATAATCAACGCAGAGCCAGTGGGATTGAACAAGGCCTTGTTAGATCAATAGTGATTGATCCATTTCGCCAAAGATTAATTCAAATAGTCGAAGGGTATCATCCATCAGGAAGCGATTATGAAGTTGCTCGATTTTTAATTATTAGGCTGATTGCCAAGATTGCCTACGACCGTCGTTTTAATACCGCTGATTTACACAATATGACATCAGCCATATTTGGAGTTTCTCAAGGTTATGCAGCCATTTGGGATAGATCAAAGTTGCATCACTTCTTTCAAACAATGCTTAAGGATGCTGGCCTTGGTGTTTTAGTAAACCCATCGTCAGAGGATTTCAGAGTGACCCTCATGGGTTTAAGTTCACTTTCAAAACCAGTAGAAAAAAAAGACCCTTTATATTTATCTTTCTGGTCCGCTTTATTTTTTCACATGGCTCAAATACCAGTTTCAACTCTCGCTAATTTAATGGCTTGGGCACAGGGTGTTTTGGAAGTGATGCAGGGTGATTTTTCGGTCTCTACTGATCATTGGATTGATGGGGCTCAGCAGGAGCGGATAACCCAGGGTAGGGGTCATATTAAGTATGCGTTTATGATGGATTTGCATCATGCCCTTCCCAGTTCGATTGCTGAACTTGTAATTACTGCTGCTGATTCACCGGATAAAACAACCTATAAAAATATTCGAACAAGACTTCAGCGGGGGGTTCAAGCTGAGGCAGAAAATGCTCGTTTGGTTGCTGAAATAGCAACAAAAGAACAAGAAACAGTGCGCTTAGCTGCTGAAATAACAGCAGGAACGCAAGCACGAGCTGCACTTGAGGCTGCTTCGGTAGAGAAAGATCAAACAATTGCACGGACAGAAGAACGGGTTGTTGCAATGACCGAAGGGGCGGCACTGAAAGACCTAGAAATTACTAGTTGGCGGGAAAGAATTAAAGAAATACTTCAAAGTTCAGAAGAATTTGAATCTCAATTTTCTTTGCTTTTGGTTAACGCACATAACTTAACATGCTTAGTAGAAGCGCTTCAAACTAAGGGAAATAGTCTTTTCCTTGGAATGGCAGGGAGTTTTAAAAAACAGGAGGCTCCGTCCAATTTTGCTGCAGCAAATCAATTATTTTTCAAATCTACGGCGGAGGTAATGACGTCTTATGAATTGATGAAGAGGCAATTATCTCAGTTGAATAGAGATGAATCTACGACTGCACCTGATACTCGTCGTTCCAGCAGTAGCATTGTCATGGGCGCATCCGCCGAAGCAGCCTCAGGTGGTAGCGGAGCAGGATCTGGGAGCGGAACTGGTACAGACGCCAGAGGACGAAGCGACGCACTTAATGATACTTCTGAAACCGCTGACAACCCATTTGCTTAATTAATTTTCATTCAATAATTCCGATGGTTTTTCAGGTTTTTTCTGATGGCCCAGCGTGATGCAATAAAGCATTGCCCCCAATGGTCCGCCAAGAAGAGATCCTAAAACCGTCGGGATCCAAATTAGTGATCCGTCTGTTAGGCCATTATTTTTAAATCCCATCAAGGCAATAAAAATTCTAGGGCTTAAGTCTCGGGCGGGGTTCATGGCATAACCATGCATGCCGCCTAGAGACATTCCGATGCCGACAATTAATAAGCCAATGGAAAAGGGCGCAAGCCAATCTGCTTTTTCAGCTTTGAAATGATCAACGATGGCCAATATTCCAAAAAGTAAAACCCCAGTTGCGATGACTTCTGAGATAAAACTTGGGAAGAATCCAGGGACGGCAGGAAAAGTCGTAAAGATTCCAGCCGTATTAGAAAGCGTTGGATCTACCAGAGAAAATTTTGCAGCGTAGAAAAAATAGACCAGAGCGGCTCCTGCAAAACCCCCAAGCATTTGGCCTAGAACATAGTGTGGTAATTTTTTAACAGGGAATTTTTTAATTAAAACTAAGGCCAAAGTCACGGCGGGATTTAAATGCGCTCCGCTGATTCTTTGGCTGGCTAAGATGCCTAGAAAAACACCAAAACCCCAGGCAATAGTGATATTCCCATAGCCGCCCAGATTAAATAATTTGACCATGGCGACGACGCCATCGCCAAACAAAAGAATAAAAAAAGTCCCAATAAACTCGGCCATGAATTCTTGAAATTTGGTATGCATTTTTTTGATTGTTTCTATGAGGTTCTTGCAAGAAGGGAGGCTACAATAACCGCCTTTTTTTGAATTGGGAATTTGCGTAATGAAACATTCTCGTGGTCTGACTTTTGCCTATCTCAGCTTGGTATTTTTTAATTCTTTCGTGGATCTTGGCCATAAAATTCTTATTCAGAATGTTTTTTATATTACTGAAACACCGCGGCTATTCACGATCTATTCAGCCATTGTGAATGCCATGATCTTGATTCCGTATTTACTAATGTTTTCTCCATCGGGATTTATTTCAGACAAATTCGCAAAATCCAGTGTCTTAAAAATAACAGCTTGGGCTGCTTTGCCGCTCACTATTTTGATTACTGTTTTTTACTATCAAGGGATGTTCTGGCCGGCGTTTATCATGACTTTGTTATTGGCTGCTCAAAGTGCCATTAATTCACCATCTAAATATGGTTATGTAAAAGAATATTTTAGCCCTGAGGCTTTGGCTCGTGCGAATGGTTATGTTCAGGCTTTAACAGTCGCTGCCATATTACTGGGGACCTTTTTATTTTCTCTGTTCTTTCAGCATTTACTTGGGTCTTCTTTAGGCATGGGGTCTAGCAAATCAGAGATCATGAAAACCATTGCGCCCTTAGGGTTTTTATTAATTGCTAGCTCACTGTTTGAATCCATCATGAGCTTGTTCTTGCCCAAATTTAAAGCCGTGGCTGCAAATTCAGAATTTAAATTTAAAAAATATTTTAGGGGTTTTTATATTCGAGAAAACCTTAAAGAGATTAGCCATAACAAAACGGTTTTATATTGCATCTTAGGTCTTTCGATTTTTTGGGGAATTAACCAAGTTGTGTTGGCTTGTTATGGTGCTTATCTAAAAGAACATGTTATCGGTGCAACGCCCGTTTATGTCCAAGGTGCGATGGGGATTGCCGTCATAGGGGTAATTCTTGGGTCTTTATATTTTGGAAAAATTTCAAAACAATTTATCGAAGTGGGGACTGTGCCTATCGCCGTGGCAGCAACGGCAATTTCTTTATGGCTCATGGTTTCTATGACTAATAAGATTGGTATTTTAATTTTATTTTTGGTCTATGGATTTTTCAGCGGTTTATTATTAGTACCATTGAATTCTTTGATTCAGTTCCATGCGCCTGAAAATAAATTAGGAAAAATTTTAGCGTCGAATAATTTTTTACAGACTTTATTTATGTTTGGATTTTTAGTCCTGACGGTTTTATTAACTTTATTAGATGTCGACGCAGTCTGGGTTTTTAGATTGCTCTTTGTTTTTTCTTTGGTCATTGGGGTGATCACTATCAAGATGCTTCCCCAGTCCATGATTCGATTTATTTTATATTTCTTTGTGAGCAAATTTTATAAATTAAAAGTTCAGGGGCTCAATAATTTACCCGCCAGTGGCGGCATTTTATTACTAGGGAACCATACGAGTTATTTAGATTGGGCTGCGATTCAAATGGCTTCGCCCAGACCCGTTCGATTTGTGATGGATCGAGGTATTTATAATAATTGGCTATTGGGTTGGTTATTTAGATCGATTGGGATTATTCCTATCTCAAGAGCAGGCTCAAAAGGCAGTATTCATGCCATCGAACAAGCCCTAAAAAATGGCGATGTCGTTTGTTTATTTCCAGAAGGGCACTTAAGTCGAAATGGTCAGTTGGGTCAGTTTTATCGAGGTTATGAACTGGCTATTCATAATGTTCCTGAGGCTAAAATTGTCCCGTTTTATTTACATGGTTTATGGGGGTCATCGCTCTCTTTGGCCACCAAAAGATTCAAAACAATTTCAAAAGAATTGGGCAAGATGCGTCAATTAATTATTACTTTTGGAGAGGTGTTACCTCATACAACGACCCCCTCAGAACTTAAGGAAAAAGTGATTTCATTGGGTGAATCTGCTTGGCGCTTATATTCAGAAAGTTTTTCTTCGATCCAGCAGGCTTGGCTTTATCGGGCAAAAGCGCAGGGTTCTAAGACTTGTATGATTGATGGAAAAAGCGGGGTGGAGCTGTCTGGCTATGGATCTATTACAGCTGTTTGGTGTTTAGCGAGTGCTCTCAAGCCAATTTTTAAAAATTCAAATTCTCAAAATATTGGCTTGTTATTGCCATCGACGGTTGCGGGTGCTGTGGCGAATTTGGCTGTTTTATCGTTGGGTAAAACATTGGTTAATTTAAATTACACCGCCTCAGAGCAAGCGTTTTTACATATGTTAAAAATGGCTGAGATTGAAATTATTATTACTTCCTCGCAATTTTTAACTCGTCTAAAAGCGCGTGGATTGCCGATTGATTTATATCTATCGGGTAAAACAGTGATCGAATTAGAAAGTTTAAAAAATCAGATTTCTATTTTTTCTAAGAGCTCAAAATTTTTGTTGGCTTATTTAATACCCGCCAGATTATTAAAATTTTTAATGCTTAAAAATGCTAATCCAATTGCTGTAATTTTATTTAGTTCTGGTTCTGAGGGTTTACCCAAAGGCGTCATGCTTTCTCATCAAAATATCGTCGCCAATGCGAGGCAATCAGGCTGTGTTTTAAGTATTCAGGCCAGTGATCGAGTTTTAGGTTCTTTGCCTTTGTTTCATGCATTTGGTTTAACCGTGACTACTTTGATGCCTTTGTTAATTGGCACGCCTGTGATTTTTTATCCGGATCCAACAGACGCTAAAGGCGTCGCCAGAGCCATTGCGACTTATGAAGTGACGGTGTTATGTGGAACCAGTACTTTTTTAAATTTATATGCCCGACATCCAAAAGTTTCAGGCTTGATGTTCCAGTCTTTAAGACTAGTCATTTCAGGGGCTGAACGATTGGCTGAATCCGTGAGATCTAGTTTTAAAGATAAATTTAATCTGGAAATCTATCAGGGTTATGGTGCGACGGAGACCAGCCCAGTCGCCAGTTTTAACTTGCCCGATATTTTGGTCAAAGAAGATTGGCATATTCAAATTAGTCATAAACCAGGCACGGTGGGTTTACCTGTCCCGGGGACTAGTTTTTCTATTGTCGATCCAGTGAGCTTTGAAGTATTACCGACAGGTCATGAAGGCTTGTTATTAATTTCTGGACCTCAAATTATGATGGGCTATTTAAAAGATCCTGAAAAAACAGCGAGTGTCATTTTAGAAAAAAATAATAAGCGCTGGTATTTGACGGGTGATAAAGCCAAGTTAGATCCTGATGGATTTTTGACCATTGTTGATCGATATAGTCGCTTTGCAAAAATTGGTGGAGAAATGGTTTCCTTAGGGGCCGTTGAATCTTTTTTACAGAAATTATTCATGATGCCGGATTTTGACTGCGTGGCGATGCCGATCCCAGATGATAAAAAAGGCGAACAGATTGTTTTAATTATTGCTGAAGATAAAAGCTCGAAAGATTTGAATCTTTTATTAGATCAAATCAAACAAAGTAATATGCCAGCGCTTTGGATTCCTAAAGAGATTTTATTGATCCCAATGATTCCTAAATTAGGGTCTGGAAAGACAGATTATGGCACTGTGAAAAAATGGTTAGCTGAGAGATTTAAATAAATATCAATTAGATAAACTTATAAAATATCCGCATAATGTGTATTATGTTAAATAATATTATTATCAATCTCTTTTTATGACCCAGCAAATTGATCCGGATGCGCCGCTTGGAACGCTGGCAACTCTGAGCAATTTTTGTCTATTTGAGACAATGTTGGGTACGCACTCATGTCTACTTTATAACGATGGGCGTTATATATTTGAGGGACTAACACAATATCAGCCAGCGTAGGCTGATCTCCAAAGCAAAATCTCCCAGAATTTAACTTCGCTATTTGTTCTAAATCTAAAAAAGTTAAATTAATCCAATGCTGATACCAGGCATTCACTTGTTCTTCTTTTAGATTTAAATCTTGTTTTAAATAATTTAACACTCGTAAATTATTAATCGGATGAATCTCACAGGCGATCGCCTGCGCAAAAGCTCGAACTTTAGCTTTTAAAATAGGCTCTTGAGGTAATAAGGCCGGTTCAGGATACAGCTCTTCTAAATATTCAATAATGCTTAAAGACTGAGTGATAATTTTTTTATCCGGCGTGATCAAACTAGGAACTAATCTTTGAGGATTAATCTTTTGATAGTCCAGCTTTTGCTCATTTTGTTCGTTTTGTTCGTTTTTTAATAAATTAACCGCATGAAACTGACAGGGTATTTTTTTGATGTTTAAAGCAATCCGAACTCGGTAGGAACAAGAAGAACGAAAATAATGATAGAGCTCATAAGTAGATGAAGAGGATTGATCATTATTCAAGATATATGTTCCTTTTTTACTTGGGCCCCAAAATAGAGAAGAGGCCCCGAGCTCTATCTTTTTTATTACTTAGCTGACCTGACTGTCTGAGCAATCGATCCAAAGATTGATTTCCCCTGCTTATCTAACATCTCTATTTTCACCGTATCGCCATAGCTTAAATAAGGCGTCTTAGGTTCGCCAAACTCCAAAGTTTCTAACATTCTTACTTCAACTAAGCAGCAAGAGCCTGTTTTAATTTTATCTTGGTTTGAAATCGTCCCAGACCCTAAAATCGTCCCCGCAGCAACGTCTCGGGTCTTAGTAATGTGAGAAATTAATCTGGGGAAATCAAAGACCATATCTTCTCCAGCATTTGGCTGACCCAAAAGTTTTCCATTCACAAAAGCACGTAAAGGTAAATGTACTTTTCCACCATCCCAAGCCTCACCCAACTCATCTGGCGTGACAGCAACAGGAGAAAAAGCACTGCTGGGTTTGCTTTGGTAAAACCCAAAACCTTTTTTTAATTCATCAGCAGTCAGATTTCTCAAAGTTACATCGTTCACTAATAGAATTAATTGGATGTGTTTTTTAGCTTGCTCTGGAGTCGTTCCCATCGAAACATCATCCGTAATGACAGCCACTTCGGCTTCTAGATCAATTCCCCAGGATTCATCCAAAACACGGATATCTTCACGCGGTCCAAGCAATGTATCCCCACCACCTTGATAGATTAATGGATCATGCCAAAAATTCTCCGGAACTGTGTCCCCTCTTGCTTTTCGGACGAGCTCTACATGAGTAAGATACGAACTACCATCCACCCAATGATAGGTACGAGGCAAAGGTGAAGCACATTGTGTTTCATCAAAATCGAAAACTTTTTCACCCATGATGTCACTCACGCCCTGATTCAGCTGATCAGAGATTTTTTTTAATTTTGGCTGGGTTTCACTCCAATGATCCAAAGCTTCTTGCATGGTTTTTGCAACACTCGTTGCTAAGACAGCTTTTTTCAAATCGCAGCTGACTATTATTAATTGACCATCTCTTGCTTTTTTTAATGACGCTAGTTTCATAATTTTTTCCCCTGATGTTTTTTATAAAAAATAAAAATTATTTTTTAAAATTAAGTTTCAAATCTTTCCAGCAATCTTGATATTGCATTTCTCTTAAAGGACTTTCATAAGCCTCTGCGGTTATTTCAAACAGTTTATTAGACTCCAACATGAAGGCTAAATTACCTTCGTAATACTGGGGTTTCAGCACTTGCTTAATCGCATGATCATAAGCTTCTGTGTCAGGGCCATGGCCCAGCATACAATTATGCAGACTCGCCCCACCGGGTAAAAACCCATGCTCTTTAGCATCATAAGCCCCACGGATATTCCCCATGAATTCACTCATGGCATTGCGATGATAATAAGGCGGCCTGAAAGTATGATCTGCCACCATCCAACGTTCTGGGAAAATAATAAAATCTAGATTGGAAGTCCCTGGAGCTAACGATGGTGAACTTAAAACAACAAAGATAGATGGATCGGGATGGTCAATAGACGCTGTAAACATGGGTTTAAATAAACTCAAATCATACTGATAGGGATAGTAAGTTCCACACCAGGCAACGACATCTAAAGGCGAATGAGAAATAGCATGCTCCCAAACATGGCCATTAAATTTTCGTAGCATCGTAAAATCCCCACTGCGCTCTTCGTACCAAGCAACAGGGATACGAAAATCAAGCTCTTCCGTCGTTCCATTAGCACCAATCACGCCTCTACTTAATAAAGTAAACACTTGACCATAATTTTCGACCCAATAGCCACGCGCTTTGTCATTAAGTAACTCTACTTGAAAGCAAACCCCTCTAGGTAAAACTGCAATATCACCTGGCTTAATATTCAAACGACCAAATTCTGTTTTAAAAATCAACTCCCCTTCTTGGGGAATAAAGAGCATTTCAGCATCGTGATTAATAAAAAATTGATCTTTCATAGAAGCCGTAGCTGTATACAAATAAATAGCGCAACCATCTTGGCCAACTGTGCCGTTATAAAGATATTTGACACTACCTTCAAAAATATTGTAATGCCCCGTTTTATAACTGATGGGTGCCCAGCGCATTTGAGCCGGTGGCGTTTGGGTAAATTTGCCTTGCAATAAATCTGATCGCATTTTATTAGGCTGATTTCCACTGTGAAGCACGGAGGGGCGTAAGCGATATTGCCAAGCTTTTAAATTTGAAAAGCGCGGCGTCGTAAACGAATTTCCATTTATTTGCTCTGCATAAAGATGATAAGGAACCTGCTGGGGAGAATGTTGTCGACCGGGAAGAGCGCCAGGAAGAGCCTCGCTTTCATGATGGTTACCCAATCCATGAAGGTAAGAAAAAGAATTGTTAGTCGTCATTTTTTATTTCTTTATAGGGATCAAAAAGGGCGGGCGAGTATAAAAGAGATTTTTCATATCCGCGACTCCGCGACAAAGTCCCCAATCTGTTTTTAAAAACATTGGTAACTACCCAGGTAGGTACCCGCTGATGTTATGAATGCTTTCACCTCGCCCCGCCGCGGGAGAGGTCGAGCAGCTTCTGCGAGGGAGAGGGGGTCAAGGGCTTTGACCTATCATCAGTTCATCACCCATCAGAGTCTTACGAAGCGC
>CANJUQ010000004.1 GCA_947478175.1 Thiotrichales bacterium
GCTATCTCGCTCTTCTTTATGGAGAGCTTCTAATTCATCTTTTTCTTCTGGGCTTAGGGTAATTTTCATTTCCCAATTTCATCACATAAAAATTAGGCACTCTAGGCCGCACATGCTAAATCGGTGAATTCATTCCCGATGGGTATATTTGGCTAAAACGCCCACCCCCCCTTTCATCATTGCCGTCTGGAATCACCCTCTGATTAATTGGTACTCCCAAGAACCCTTAAAAATTAACCTAGGACAAGTCATTCCATTTAATGCTTCCTATTCAAGCCACATCCCATCCTGGCAAGGGTGGTCGGAGCCTGATCTAACAGGAACCTGGTCAGTGGGGAAAACGGCTGTTCTTAACTTAGCACTCAATCACACCAGTTCTATTAATCAAGACTTGAAACTTTTCATCGTAGGACAAACTTGCTTGACGACACTTCATCCCAAACAAGAAGTGGATGTTTGGGTCAATCATCAATATCTAACGACTTGGGTTTATACCCCTGAAAAAAATGATGGCGTTCGCACCGTCATTCTTCCAAAAGCGCTTGTAGAAACCAGCCATGGAAATCTCACTATTAAATTTAGTTTCCATCAAGCCATTTCACCTGCTGAAGTGGGTTATTCAGATAAAAGAAACTTAGGAATGTTGCTTAGATTTATTGAAGTCGTCCCTGTCACGCCTGCCCATTAATAATAAAATTACACTCAGGCATCATAAGCCCATTGGTTTAAATACATGCCTCGAACTTGATGCCAGATAGGCGAATTTTCAGGCGTCTTGCGTTCTACCTGTTCGGCTTCTTTTTTAAATGCAATTTGATTATCCGTTGCCATATAGAGCTCTAATAATTTTAATCTTAATTCAATATTTTCTGGATCTTTTTCTATCGCCCCCTGAAGCAATCTTTCAGCGCCGTCATAATTCATTTCAGCCATATCAATCATGGCTCCCGCCATTGCGTCTGCTGAATCGTGAGCAAAATTATCTTCACGATTAAAATCGATAGAATCTACTGGCGGTTCACTGGAGGCAGATAAAGATTCTTTGAAATGCCGAGTTTTATATTTAGTCACAACGGGTTCTTGGCGACGTGAAGAAATACCCAGTCTTAAAGCCGCAAAACGTTTGATTTCTTCAGGTAAAGCTTCTTGGATTTTTCTATGCCAAAGCACATAAGCCAAACCTAGTAATAACACCGTAAAAACAGTCCATCCCCAAGGGAAATTTTCTGTCTGAGCGGATGTTGATTCTTGAGATCCTGCAGGAGTTATTACAGGTGTTATTACAGGCGTTGTTGTCTGTTGATTCACAGAGAGCGGCACAAGATTATTAGATGCATTGGAAATGGGTTGTAGGGGCGAACCTTGTGTTTGCCCAGCTTCAGAAGTAGCTGATTGAGAGGTTGTAGAAATATTGGCTGGCAATACCACTGCATTGGCAGGCGCCAATCCAGCCGGTTGTGCTGATATTGGTCCAGGATGCAAGGCAGCTTTCAATTCGATTAAATTACTAGGCAGCATTAAAGCCTGCCCCGTATGAATAGCGGAAGAATTGGCCATCAACGGTCCATTGAGCGCTTGAATCGCCGAAATCGTTTGATGAACACTCGCCTGTTTAGGCCGATGATGAGCGGCAATCGACCAAAGTGTGTCGCCTCGTTTAACGACGTAACTGATCGTTGCAATAGAAGCTAGTGGCAATGCCGTCACTGATAATAAAATAGTACAGGCTATCCAACGCTTACAATTCATACCCCATCTCCCTCAATAATTTCGGCTTTCCCACTTTTTACTCCACATAGCGGCCTTTCGGCCGGGCGAGAGTATAGCCACTGAATCCATTAACGCTTCAAGATTTCAGACTGCCATGGAAGGAAAATTTTGACACACCCATGGACCAGAAAATACAACAGCAACGCAAAAATAATTAAAACAATTAAAGACGCGAACATTAGAGGTAAATCTAATTTTGCATTGGCCTGTAACATGAGATATCCCAGCCCCTGAGAAGATCCCACCCATTCACCCACCACTGCCGCCATCGGCGCCCAAACAGCACTCATCTTAACACCAGACGCAAAGGCAGGGAGTGCTGCAGGAAGGCGCAAATGCCACCAGATTGCCCAACGGGAAGCGCCCACAGATTGGGCCAAATCTAAATAAGCTTTAGGCGTCTGATCTAACGCATCTAATAAAATACTGGCAACAGGAAAAAACAGAGCGACCGCTGCAGTCGCTATCTTTGAAGACAATCCATAATCCAACCAAATAATAAATAAGGGCGCCAAAGCAATCGTTGGAATGGCCTGAGAAATTAAAATTAATGGCCAAAAAGTCATTTTAAAAACAGATGAAATACTCATGAGCAAAGCAAAACAAAATCCTAAACTTACACCGACTAATAATCCCAATAAAGTTTCTAATACAGTCGGCCAAGCTTCTTGCCAAAGTAACGCTCGAGAGCGGATTAAACTTTTTAAAATTTCTAACGGCGTCGGTAGTAAATATTCAGGGGTTTTAAATACAAAAACTAACAATTGCCAAAGTAATAATAATAAAAATAAACCTGCAAAAAATTTAATTATTTTTATAATTTTTTCTCTCATGTCGCCAGCACCGACAAAATTTCTTCCTGAATTTTTAATAAATTTTCATTCAGTTTTCTAATTGGGTGAACCCCTATTTTATTAGACCCAGCCAAGTCCAAATCTAATCTTATTTTCACAGGGAAATCTTTAATCACAATAATCCGATCAGCCAATTGCAAAGCTTCTAATGGATCATGCGTGACCATCAAGACTGTTTTATTTTTTAGGCATTGTTTAAATAAATTCTGTAATTCGATTTTTAATAACGCATCTAAGCCTGCAAACGGCTCATCCAATAAAACAATCTCCCTGTGTTGTAATAAAGTTCTAACTAACGCAACACGCTGCGCCATACCACCTGACAAAACATCTGGGCGGCTATTTAAGACTTTTTCAAGACCTAATTGAATTAAAAGATTTTTAGCTTCCAGAACAAGCTCAGGTGTAATAATCCCCAGTAATTTTTCTGGCAATAAAGCATTTGATAAAACAGATGCCCAGGGCAAAAGCGCTGGAAATTGAGACAAATAAGCGACCGGTTTTATTAATTTTTTGGGTTGATCAATCCCAGCTAATGCCCGAAGTAAAGTTGATTTTCCGACGCCACTAGGACCCATCAGACAATTAAAACTTCCAGGAGAAAGCTGAAGATTAAAATTTTGAAATAACCAAGCCCCTTCG
This sequence comes from Thiotrichales bacterium, assembly GCA_947478175.1. GTDB lineage: Bacteria > Pseudomonadota > Gammaproteobacteria > Francisellales > CACEW01 > CAMCUU01. The sequence goes on from CANJUQ010000004.1 coordinate 3,267, forward strand.
TACTCCAAAGAAAAATCCAAAAGATCCACTATTAATTGCTCGCTGAATTATCAAGCATATCCGTATCAGATAAATCTCCAGAAAAACCATCCGACCCATCAGCGCTATCAAGGCCACTTGGATCATTAGAAAGATTATTATCAGGAGTTTCATTGATGATTTTATTTTCTAGGTATTCTCGGTTCTGAAGATAAGCACTACGGACTGCAATATACGGATCTAATGACATCTCCATAATAATATCTTCTTGAGGCAAAACATCCGATGCGTTTTGCAATAACTGCCCTCCACGAACGAGAACATACATGCTAAACGGCGTGACATAAGACAAGGGGCTCATAAAATAATCAGGCACAAAACCAAACGTTCCTCTAACCGTCGATGGCCCAAAGAATGGCACCATGACATAAGGAGATTTTCGAATACCCCATTTCGCCAACGTCAATCCAAAACTTTGTGTTCTGGGCTCAAACCCAATAGACGATGCAACATCGACCAAACCAAAACAACCCATCGTTGTATTGACAGTCAAACGGAAAAGATCTCGCCACATGTATCTAAAATTGGCCTGCAGTAAATCATTTCCAATGGTTGGAACCATCATAATATTACCGTAGACATTGCGGACACCCGATCGAACTGGCGTCGGAAGCGCAGTGTTATAGACATTTACCACGGGATGCAAAATGGCTTTGGATAAATCCATATTAAATTGAAAAACTTTGCGATTGTATTGTTCATAAGGGTCCGCAGTATTTTTATTCTTAGGCTGTGGAGAAGCACAGCTAGATAGAAATACCAAAGGGCTCAAAATTAAAAAAAAGATAACTTGGCGTCCTAATTTCACGGATTTTTGACATCATTTAAGTCTCAATAGGCGGGCGACTATAGCACACAGATTTTCTTTTTTGACTGACGTGACAATGTCCTTACAATGGCGCCCTCTTAAAATCTGTTCGAATACGTTTAAATCCATTTTTTAAAATTTAAAGAATTATTGTGGAGCGTTTTTTATGTCCAATATATCTAATAGACCCAGCGCATTATCTGACCCATCAAAAATATCAATAATCCGTTCTTACGGTGTCGTCTTTGCCGCTGCTACTTTTTTCTTATTTTCTTTTATTAACCTCAATAGCTTCGATGCGCTTAATCAAACACTTCGGGCTTTTTATCATGTCAACGCGCTGTCTATTTCTAATCTTTCGGCCATGTATTTTTATGCCAATATTATTTTTATGATCCCTGCAGGTTTATTACTAGATCGTTTTTCAACGCGAAAACTATTACTTACAGTCATGCTGATTTCTATTTTGGCAACTTTGATTTTCACCTGGGGAGATGAACTCTGGGCGGCAATCCTATCGCGTTTTATCATGGGAGCCACGTCTACTTTTTGTTTACTTTCAACCGCCAAACTGACCTCTCGCTGGTTTTCACCTAATCATTCAGCTTCTGTCATGGGATGGGTGGTGACAATGGCCATGCTAGGCGGCATCTTGGCTCAACAATTACCTAGCCTGATTCAACTCACGGGTTCTTGGCAGTCAACCATGACAGCCATTGCACTGTTAGGTTTTGTCTTTTGGCTGCTTATTTTAATCTTTGTTCGAGATAATCCTCCCCATCGAGAAAACACACACAAAACCGAACAAGCCCATCTCAAGAAAATAGGTTTTTGGAAAACATTAGGCCCTGCGCTAATTAATTCCCAAACCTGGATCGCTGGTGTTTACACTAATCTTTTAACGCTACCCATTGTCGTCATGGGGGCTCTCTGGGTAAAAGATTATGTTGTGACGGTTTTCCATGAAACGACAGGACAAGCAGAACTGGCAGCTTCTTTAATTTTTCTGGGTGTTTTAGTGGGCTGCCCTCTTGCAGGGATTATTTCTGACAAAATAAAACGCCGCCGACTTCCCATGCTTGTAGGCGCTGTTTTGACTTTACTCACCGCCGTTTTTTTATTATCTGAACGTTCTCTATCGCCCTTTGAAATCGGTTTAGATTTTTTCTTAATGGGATTATTTTCTGGCTCACAAGTCATTACTTATGCGTTAGTCATAGAATCCAACCCTAAAAATACGACGGCTCTATCAGAAGCCATCGCCTCCATGATCATCATGTCTGCAGGAGCTATCTTCCAGCCACTCTTTGGGTATCTTCTAGAAAAAAATTGGGATGGAAAAACCATTCATGGCGCAGCACTTTACAGCGCCAACAATTTTCATGATGCCCTTTGGTTACTACCCCTGGCTTTTGGAGTGAGTGTTTTATTGTCTTTATTTATTAAAGAAACCTATTGCCGACCGACCCATTAATTAAATTTAAAAAATTAGGCTGCGGGTGCTGCGGCCGTAGCACTTTCTCGATTTTTTTCCCTGTCCATATCTTTAAACGAACGCGAACCCATACTAAACGGCGTGGGCGCTTCTAAACCAGGCATTTTTAATAAACCATTAAGATCAAGAGCGCTTTGCGCTTGCTTTTGGGCCTGTGCTGGATTCGCTTCTGGCATAGCAGCTGCTACTGGTTTTGGAGTAATAGTTGACTCTGGACTAGATGTAACAGGCGCAGGTGCTGGCTCTCTATTATCAGTCAAAGCCAAAGTTGCCGAAGAAGCAGGCGCTGGAGATGAGACAGGCTCAATCATCAAACTAGATTTTCTAGAATTATTAGTCTGTTCATTATTTCTTTCTGGGCTTCTACTTGAAACATCATCTGATTCATTTTGATTCTGAGTGCTGACAGTAGACTGAGCTTTCACAGGTGCAGTATTAGCCTGTACAGTTGCGCTTTCTACAGGAGCTCTAGCTATTGCACTATCTCTAGCATTGGCAAGATCTTGAAAAGCCGACGTCGCTTGATCTTTAGTTAGACCATTTTTATCAGCCTTATCTGGATGATATTTCATGGCCAATTTTTTATACGCTGTTTGAATGGCAGCTTGAGAAGCAGTGGGTTCAACTCCCAAAGCTTCATAAGCTGTTTTGCCTTTAAACACTTCGCTTTTAGCCCAAGCAGTATTTTCTCTAACAGGCTCAGAAGCCGGTTGCTGCGATTGATTTCTATTGGGTTCAGGTGCAGGCGTTCTGTCTGGTACCGGCTGGCTTTTCTGAGAGATTTCTTTGGCAAGGGTATTAACAGGTTGAGGTTTTTCACTCACAGTTGCAGCTTGTGCAGAAATTTTTGGCGCTTCTGTTTTCGCCACATCGATGCTCTTTGCAACATCTAAATCTTTACCTTTCTCAGAAAAAGCCTTGGAGGCAATCTGATAAATCAAAGAGTTTTTAAACATATTTTTGACAGCGTCTGTTGCAAGAGTTTTTAAACCCTCAAACCCCTCTTCTCTAACAGTCTGAACAAAATCTTTGATTGAGCTCAGCGCTTCGGTCAAATTATTGTGACTTAACCTAACAGCCACCGCACTGAATAAAGACTTCATGGCCTCCGTTTTATTGCCTTCTTGCCAATGCTCAGCTGCATCATTTAAATGCCCAACTAATTCTTTTTTGGCAGCATCAGGCATTTTATGATGGGTATGTTGATTCTTTTTAGAAAAAGCATCTAACTCTGCGACTGAAAAAGGCCCTGATTTTTTGACAGGCTCAGGTGTTTCAACTTCAGTTTTAGGTTCTTTGGCTTTTACTTCTTCAACTTCAGCTTTTGGTGCTTCAGTTTCAGCTTTAAATTCTTCAACAACAGGCACTTCAGGCATCAACTTATCTGGCTCTGGCCCTACCTCTGGTTCTGGATCTTTTTTGGCTTCTTGTTCAAATTTTTCAAAAAATCCTGCCCCTATTTCTTCTTCTATAGGCGCCTTCACAATTTCTAACTCTTGACGCGTTTCAGGCAATACAGGACCTGCAATAGCATTATCAGCTGCTTCTTGTTCTGCTTGAAAACGCTGCTGATCCATTTGAGCTTCAGCTATTTGTAGCTCTTGATAATATTGATCTGCAAAAGCACTCTCTGCTGCTAATTTTTTATCGAACTCTCTTTGTAATGACTGATCAGACTGTTGCTGAGTTTCAAACACTGGCTTGTCTTCAATCTCAAAAGATTTATCAGCGACATCACTGGTTTGAGAAAATTGATTAGCACTGGCCTCTAAATCTTTAAAATCCCCATTAGCCTGAGCACCATAACGCTCTCCCGCTTGAATCGCATCTTGAAAAGGTTTGGCTTGCTCCGGAGGCATCTGCAGACTTTCTAAGGCTTCCTGTGCCTTTTCAGGATTACGAGCAGCGAATTTATAGGCCTCTTTGAGTGCCTGCCTCATCATTTTTTTGAGTTGTTGTGGACGCATTTTTCTTAATTGGTTAGGAGAAGCACCTGTCAGTCTTGAAAGCGCTACAAGAGGATCAGCCATAAAAACTCACCATTTTCTAAGATTTAAATTTTGGATTGGAAGGGGAAACTATATAAGCCCTCTAGGGGCGTCAACCCAATCGAGCATTTAAAAAAATAGGTTAACTAGTCAAATTAAAGCCAGAAAAAATCTAAGCAAAAAACTTTCCGACCATCTCAATCCAAGCAAAAACAGGCAATACCGCAATGACACTGTCAATTCGATCCAGAATTCCACCATGGCCTGGCAGTAACACCCCACTGTCTTTCACACCACAGTGGCGCTTGAGCAAGCTTTCAAATAAGTCTCCAAAAATAGAAATAAAAACCAGGCCAATAGAAATCAATAAAAATTCCCCAAAATTAGCTCGTACTGTTTGACCCACCCATTCAAACCATAACGTCGCAATCAAACTGGCCAAAATAATTCCACCCAAAGCGCCCTCTAATGTTTTTTTAGGACTGACCTGTGGAGCCATTAAACGTTTTCCGAAAAATCTGCCTGAAAAATAAGCACCCGTATCAGCCAGGGCTGTAATTAAAATCACATAGACCACGCCCCAGTGATGATTTTCTTGCTGAAGATAAACAACAGCGCACCAAGCAGGGATTAAAAATAAAAAAGCAGAAAAAATAATAAAAATAGGTTTATTAACAAACTGGCTAAAACTCATAGGGGTTAAGAGTAAAACAATCGCAAAAATCCAAACAAAGATCCCAATAGGAATAATCCAAGTGAGTACAAATCCACTGGCCGCTAACAATAATCCCATCAAAATTATTAAAATTAATTTTAAAATCCTGGAAATTTTTTTGGAAAAACTCAGCCACTCCCAAGCCGCCCATAAAACCAAGATTCCCGTAAAGACAGAAAACCATAAAGTATTTAATCCAAAGAGCGCAAAGACCATCACTAAAGCCGCAAGAATGCCGGTTATGATTCTTTTCAACATAAAAATTTACCCTTTAGATTCTGGTGTTATTAGCTGCGAAGAAATTTTTCCAAATCTTCTTTCTTGCGAGTTAAACCATTCAATGGCTTGATCTAATTCTTTGGGCGAAAAATCCGGAAATAAAATTTCAGTAAAATAAAATTCTGCATAGGCACATTGCCAGAGCAAATAATTACTGAGCCTAATAACACCCGATGTTCTAATTAATAAATCTACATCTGGACAGTCTGCAGTTTCTAGATAATTCGCAAAAGTTTTTTCAGAAAGATCTTGAGTATTTAAACTTCCCTCTTGAATTGCTTTGATTATTTTTTTAGTCGCATTCACGATTTCCCAGCGAGAGCCATAATTCAACGCCAGTCTTAATTTCAGACCTGTATTATTTTCAGTGAGCTTTTCGACTTCGGCACTGACTTCTTGTAAAGCTTGAGGTAACCCTAAACGATCGCCAATGATTTTGACTTGGACATTATTTTGATGAAGCTCTGGCGCTTCGATTTTTAAAGACTTCACATACATGTCCATTAAAAAAGAAACTTCTTCTTCTGGACGACGCCAATTTTCTGTACTGAAGGTATATAAAGTCACGGCTTCAACGCCGATTTCACCACAATGCCTGACTAACGCTCTGGCTTGTTTATAACCGGCTTTATGACCCATGGCCCGGGGAAGAAAACGCTTTTTCGCCCACCTACCATTGCCATCCATGATGATGGCAATGTGACGAGGGATAATTTGTGAAGTCATAAGAACCCTCTTCAGAGAAAATTTATAGCTACATAGACATCAATTCTTTTTCTTTATCCGTGACCATCTGATCAATGGTATGAATATGTTGATCAGTCATTTTTTGAATTTTGTCTTCCGATTTTCGCAAATCATCTTCCGCCATTAATTTTTTCTTTTCGAGTTCTTTCAGATGCGTATTGCTATCTCGACGAATATTACGAACAGCAATACGACCATTTTCGCCCTCATGACGAACGATCTTTGTCATATCACGACGACGCTCTTCTGTCAGAGGCGGCATAGGAATACGAATGACATCCCCAGCACTGGTGGGATTTAAGCCTAAACCTGATTGGAGAATGCCTTTCTCAATGGCAGCTGTCAGATTTTTTTCCCAAGGCGCAATAGACAAAGTTCTGGCATCTAAGACAGTAATACTGGCCACTTGGGATAAAGGCGTTGGATTGCCGTAATAAGAAATCATGATGTGTTCTAACAAAGAAGGATGGGCACGACCCGTTCTAAGTTTGGCTAGATCGGCTTTTAAAGCATCTATCGCTTTATTCATTCGACGATCCGCATCTTTCATTAATTCATCTTGTGACATGAGTGACATAATTTTCTAACTCTCCCTCTAGAAATTTAAATTTAAAATTTAAAAAATAAAAAATAAAAAATAAAATTTATTGGGAGACTAACGTCCCCATAGATAAGCCTAACAAGGCTTCATAGATCCCATTAGGTCGATATAAATCCATGACTGAAATAGGCAAATTAAAATCTCGACATAGAGCAAAAGCCCCAAGATCCATGACTTCTAATGCTTGGTCTAACGCCTGATTAAAAGTAAGTTTTTCATAACGCTGCGCGTCTGAATATTTTTTAGGATCTTTGTTATAAATCCCGTCAACTTTAGTCGCCTTAATGACGACTTCTGCTTTAGTTTCAATGGCTCTCAGAGCTGCTGTTGAATCTGTTGTACAAAAGGGATTACCCGTTCCACCGCCGTAAATAACCACGGCCCCAGCTTCTTGATCAGCAATAGCCTGTTTTGCATTGAAACGCGGGCAAACGCCGGCAATTTCTATGGCTGAATAGACAGCGACTTTCTGGCCTGCCGCTTCAAGCGCATCAGCCAAAGCAAGCATATTCATGACTGTCGCTAACATGCCAATCTGATCCGCTGTTGTTCTTTGAATCAGAGAAGACAAAGAGGCGGCACCTCGCATGAAGTTACCGCCTCCAACGACTAAACCAATCTGAACCCCTGCCCTAGCGGCACGAACAACCTGCTCGGTAATAAACCCTAATTGCTGATCACATAACCCAGTTTGAGAAGCTTTATTCGCTAACGCTTCCCCACTGAGTTTCATGACCACACGACGGTGTGAATTAATAGACGATTGGCTCAAGATTTAGACTCCGCGAGCTTGTTGCATCACTTCTTTTACGAAATCGACTTCGACTTTTTCAATGCCTTCGCCCACTTCGAATCTGATAAACGCTTTAACTTGCGCTTTGTGTTCTTTCAAAAGATCACCGACTTTTTGATCTGGATTTTTGACAAAAGGCTGGCCCACTAAACTGATTTCATCTAAGAATTTACGCAGTCTACCGGCTGTCATCTTATCAATAATATCTTTAGGTTTGCCTGAGCTTTGAGCTTGAGCTGTAAAGATTTCTTGTTCTTTGTCTAAAAGATCTTGTGGCACTTCTGAAGGCAGGATAACCATGGGATTCACTGCAGCAATATGCATCGCGATATCTTTGGCTAACGCGGCGTCTCCGCCTTCTAGATCGACAATGACGCCAATCCGATTGCCATGAACGTAATGACCAATCACTCCGTGAGTATCAATAATTCGTGCTCGACGAATATTAATATTCTCGCCGATCTTGGCGATTAAATTCTGACGAGCTAATTCAATAGTCTCACCACCCGGCAAAGTCACTGAAGAAAATTCTTCGAAACAACCCACATCTGATTTCAAAACACTGCCTGAAACATCGCTGACAAATTTCATAAAATTCATATCACGAGCAACAAAATCTGTCTCAGAGTTAATCTCAATCATGACAACACGCTTGTTATCGGCTGAAACTTCAGCCGTCACAACGCCTTCTGCTGCAGTGCGACCACTTTTCTTGTCAGCTTTCGCTTGACCGGCCTTACGCATTTCTTCTAAGGCTAATTTAATATCACCATTGGCTGCGACGAGTGCTTTTTTGCACTCCATCATGCCAGCGCCACTTATTTCACGAAGCTCTTTCACTGAGGCTGCTGAAATTTCTGCCATTTATATTTTCCCCCAGCCTTACTTAAATTTCTGAACCATGCGCTAAATCAGCATTTTCTTTGCTTTCTTTGCTTTTCATAGCATCAGATTCTTCGACTTCTTCTTTACGACTAGAAGAACGTGTACGAGCGGCTTCTCTCGCTTCACAGATCGCATCGGCAAAACCAGAAAAATAAAGCTCAATGGCACGAATCGCATCGTCATTACCCGGAACTAAATAATTAATTCCATCGGGAGATCCATTGGTATCAACAATTCCAATAACTGGGATATTCAAACGATTGGCTTCAGAAATCGCGATTTTCTCTTGTGCTGAATCCACCAAAATCACGGCATCAGGAATCCCGCCCATGGTTTTGATCCCACCCAAACTGCGCTCTAATTTTTCCATTTCACGGGTTAAATTCAGCGCTTCTTTTTTAGTCATACGTTCAAACAAACCTTCTTCACGCATTTTTTCAATTTCGCGTAGACGTTTGATGGACTGACGGATGGTTTTATAGTTCGTCAACATGCCACCTAACCAACGATGGTCAATATAAGGCATACCGGCACGAGTCGCTTGTTCTTTGGTCACTGCTTGGGCCGCTTTTTTCGTACCCACAAACAGGATTTTTCCGCCTCTTGCAGCGATAGAACTCACGAAATTTACAGCGTCGTGGTACATCGGCAGGGTTTTTTCTAAATCAATAATATGAATTCTGTTTTGGTCGCCGTAAATATAGGGCGCCATTTTCGGATTCCAGTGACGTTTTTGATGTCCATAATGAACACCGGCTTTGAACATATCACGCATTGTGATAGCTGACATAAAGAGCTCCTTTAGCTTAGGGTTAAACGACCGCATACAGCAGGCCCGACAACGTTTTTTAATATTTTGTTTATTAACAAACATTGCACCCCGAGCACCGCGATAGAGTATGCGTGATTCTCAAATCGGCGCGCTTTATACCATAGGGCTATGCCAAATGCATTAGAAATAAGGCTCAAGATTTTTAAACACCTGCTGCTTTTTAATCAGTGTGTTATGGGGTTTTATATAAACAAGCATCCAACTGCACCATCTGATCTACCAGCCCCTCACTCCAAATATTTTCTTTGGCCCCCGCCAACGTAATCAAAGCAAAATTAATAGACTTAGAAGGTTGAACGGCCGATTCAAAGCATTCTATTTTTCTTTTAAATTCCTGAGCCAATGATTTATTAATAACCAAAGGTTTTAAATTAAATTTAATCTCGCAAAGTGAAATAACCCCATCGTCTCGATCAAATAATAAATCTATTTGAGCACCTGATTGAACGCCTGAGATTTCAGTTTTTTTAATTATTTTTAAATTTCTCCAGCTATGCGCCAGATAACCAATATTGGCTAGGCCTATGGCTTCTGCGATAACATCAATATTTTGAATACAAGCCCCCTCAAACGCATAACCACTCCAGGCTAAATAACTCGGCGTCTTCGTCTGCAATTGCCAATAATTTTTTTGCTTTGCATGACCTGTTCTCGCAGGCTCAATCCATTTCAAGTGAAACAATAAAAATTCATCTAATAATCTAAAAAAAACTTGTCGTTTATTTTTTCCGTACGGCACATAACGCCCGATAAATCCAGAGGCTTCTAAGGCTTTAAGTCTTGAATCCAAATGCCCACCAGATGACAAAGTCGAGTTTTGAATTAACTCTTCTCGAGACAGCCCATAACGATGTTTGGCTAATAGGCGCACAATTTGTTCATAATCTTTAGGATCATCAAATAGAGCCCCAAACAACCGATCAAACTCGTCTTGTAAAACCCCACCTTCTGTAAAACAAATCTGATGAATATTTTGATTTAAAGATACAGAGGGCTTGAGCTGATCTAGATAAAAAGGCACGCCGCCTAAAATTAAATAGGCCGTCATAATTTGATGCGCCGTCCATTTAAAACCCCGCGTTTTTAAAAATTCAGCTGTTTCATGCCATGTAAAAGGTGCCAATGGCATGCGATGAGTGATTCGATTATGAACTCCGCCCTTGCCTTCAATGATTTTTTCTAACATCCAAGAAGCCGCAGATCCACACACAATTAATTTAAAATAATTCCAAGTTGACCACTGGTTATTCCAGTAATACTCAATGGCTTCCATCACCCCTGATTTAGCACCTGCCAACCAAGGCAGCTCATCTAAAAATAATATAAAGCGTGTCTTTTTTAAAAATTTATTTTGAACCTGGATTTTTTTAATACAGTCCGTCAGTGTTTGAAAAGCCTCTAACCAAGTATTTGAACGCGATAATCCACTGGTTTCTGTGGGTAATAGCTCAGAAAATAATTCAGCCAGTTTTAAATCAAACTGGTGAAGCTGAACAGAAAGTGCCGCGCCTCGAATACCCGTTATTTCCAAATAATACCCAGCTGACTGACAGCTCTCTCGAATCAAAAAAGTCTTTCCAATTCGACGCCGACCATAAGATGCCAAAAAACTTGGCTTAGACTCGGAAATAAAATCTGATAGTAATTTCTTTTCAGATTCACGACACAAGACTGAAATTTCTTTATTTTTCATATTTCTCTAAAAAAAATTTGGCGGACTATTTAATCATAACCCGCCAAACATTATTTTTCAAAGCCACTTTGGCGGGTTATAAAACAATAAGCCGCCAGAGTTTTAAAAACTTTCTTAATTAAAAGCGTCAAAATAGGGGCTTTTATTGTTCGACATTGAATAATTTTAAATTCCGAACAATAAAATGAAAAAGTAGATTTATTGTTCGAGATTGAATACATTTCAATTCCGAACAATCTTTTTTATTGGAGTGAAAGGCGTGGTAGACCTTCTTTGCAGAGATGAAGAAAAAAAAGTTTTGGAATCTCTATATTCCTCTCAAGACCCTGAATTTTTAGCCATTTATGGTAGACGTCGAGTTGGAAAGACGTTTTTAATTCGACAGTTCTTCAAGGTTAAAGAAGCTCAAGAAAGTGCCATTTTCTTTAATGTCACAGGCACTAAAAAAGCCCCGCTTCAAACTCAAATTTCACACTTTACTCAGCAAATCAGTGAAGTTTTCTTCAAAGGCATCACTTTAGAAGCCGGAAACACATGGGATAAAAGCTTAGAATTACTCACGCGTACGATCAGAGAACATGCACCTCAAGATAAAAAAATTATTCTGTTCTTTGACGAGCTTCCTTGGATGGCCACTCGTAATTCTCGATTGCTTGGGGCTTTGGATTACTACTGGAATCAACACTGGTCCAATGACCCTCGAATAAAACTCATTATTTGTGGATCGTCTACGTCTTGGATCATTGACAAAGTCATTCAAGATAAAGGCGGTCTTCATAATCGCATTACGCGTGAAATTCACCTGGAGCCTTTTGATTTAAGCCAAAGCAAAAAATTTCTTGTCCACCGTGGTATCCAGCTAAGTCATAGACAAATATTGCTTTTATTCATGCTCACTGGAGGTGTCCCTTATTACTTAACCAAAATTGAAAAAGGGCTCAGTGCTATTCAAATTATTGAACAGCTCGCTTTCTCGAAAAAAGCTTTTTTTCTAGATGAATTCGATAAATTATTTTCTTCTCTTTTTGACAATCCTGATTTTCACATTGCTGCCATCAAAGCTATTTCAGAAAACCAATACGGCATTGGCGAACGAAAACTTCTTGAAAAAATGGGGCCCCATTGGGTCGGCGGGACAGGGAAAAAAGTCTTAAAAGAACTAGAACAATCCGGTTTTATTATGAGCTTCAAACCTATTTTTAATAAAAAACGCGGGACTTACTACCGCCTGTTCGATGAATACGTCGCTTTTTACTTAAGATGGATTGAACCCATTCGGTTTTCTTTAGAAAGAAAAGCCTTAGAACAAGGCAGCTGGCAAGAAATGCAATCAACCCCTGAATGGTATAGCTGGCTTGGCTACGCCTTTGAGTCCGTTTGTTATAAACATTTATCAAAAATCAAAAAAGCTTTGAAACTCTCACCCAGTGCAGAATCTGGCACCTGGCGACATATTCCTAATGCAAAATCTGCCGACTCTGACAATAACAACAGAGATAATAAAAATAATAGAGGCGCTCAAATTGACCTCTTGTTTGACCGTAAAGATGATGCAATTACCCTCTGTGAAATTAAATACTCAGAAGAACCTTTCATACTGACAAAAGAGCAAGTAGAAAATCTTCAACGCCGCGTTCAAATATTTAAAGAAAAAACGGGGACTCAAAAACAAATCTTTATCGCCATGATCTGCGCAGGAGGTCTAAAAAATAATTATTACGCCGAAGACTTAATTTCTGGCATTGTTTCTTTAGAAGACTTTTTTGATGCCTGAAAAATTTAAAAAAACCATCTATTAAAAAACAACCTCAAAATTCTCTGCCCCTAAAATATTATTTAAAGACGCTAAGCATTCATCTGAAATCAAAACCGTTTGACCTTGGTCTCTTTCAAACATGGCTTTAGCCTGATGGCTTTGATATTTGATTTTAACTTTGGCACGACCGCCCTGATATTTTTCTAAGGCTAATTTTAAAGCTTCCAGCTGAGTCATCGGCATTTGATAATTTAAAGATAATATTAAACCCGTCGCATATTTAATTCTGGCTTCTTCTAGGCTCATAAAATGCTTGGCTAACACTCGGGTATTCCCGCTGTAATCATCATGGGTGACCTGGGCTTCAATAATTAAACAAGCATCCTGTTTAATTAAATTCCCAAAGACTTCTAAGACATCTGAAAAAACGGTGATCTCTTGCCTGGCTTCACCATCATCTAGCACCAAGATCATCAAGATATTCCCACGCTTAGTTTTAATTCGGCGCATCTCAAGCACCATGCCAGCCAGTCTTTGCAGGGTTTCTTTCTTAAAAGAAGGTTTCAGTGTCGCGAGTGGCTGAATTTTCAAAGGCGCCAATTCTTTTTTGATTACTTTGAATGGATGCCCGGTTAAAAACACGCCCAAGACATCTCGTTCTTTTAAATATCTAGTCAATAACGGCGTTGGCGCTGGAATGACAAACTCTGCAACATTTTTTTGTTCTTGAGGTTCAGCAGAAAACAAATCGGACTGACCCATTGCCGCATCTTTATTTTTTTGATCGGCCCATCGAACGGCTTTTTCTATGGAGGCAAAAACAGCCTCTCGTGAAGGCCCTAAATAATCTAACGACCCAGAATCGACTAAAGCTTCTAACGCTCTTTTATTCACGCGACGCAAATCTATTCGAGCACAAAAATCAAATAAATCTTTAAATAAACCCCGGTTTTCTCTTTCTTCGACAATATGATTGACCGCGGCTTCACCCACGCCCTTCACAGCCCCTAGTCCAAAAATTATCTGGCTATTTTTGACCGTAAATCGATAGTAAGACTGGTTAATATCTGGGCTCTTAATGATCAGGCCTAAATTTTTTGTATCTTCGACAAAAACAATAATCTTGTCCGTATTATCCATATCTGAAGATAAAACAGCCGCCATAAATTCAGCCGGATAGTGAGCTTTGAGATACGCCGTCTGATAAGAAACTAAGGCGTACGCTGCTGAATGCGATTTATTAAAACCATAGCCTGCAAATTTTTCCATCAAGTCAAAAATCCCTGACGAAACTTCGACAGAGATACCACGACTACTAGACCCTTCTATAAAGATGCTTCTTTGTTCGGCCATTTCTTCAAGTTTTTTCTTACCCATCGCACGACGCAAAATATCTGCGCCACCGAGGGTGTATCCCGCTAGAACCTGCGAGATCAACATGACTTGTTCTTGATACAGAATCACCCCATACGTGGGTTTTAAAATGGGTTCTGTTTCAGGATGCGGATACGCCGTACTGGCCAGACCATGTTTTCGATTTACGAAATCATCAACCATGCCTGACTGCAATGGCCCGGGTCTAAATAAAGCCACTAAAGCAATAATGTCTTCAAACCTATCCGGCTGAAGTCTTCGAATTAAATCTTTCATGCCTCGAGATTCAAGCTGAAATACAGCCGTTGTTTCGCAGCGTTTTAATAACTCAAACGTTTTTGAATCATTCAATGGGATTAATTCGATTTTTAAATTTTTCTCGGGATGCGTCTGGCAAATATTTTTAACAGCGGCGTCAATAATGGTTAAATTTCTCAGGCCTAAAAAGTCAAATTTAACCAGACCCACAGATTCGACATCATCTTTATCAAACTGGGAAACCAGCGCTCTCGAACCTTCCTCGCAATAGATCGGACAAAAATCCGTCAGCTTAGAGGGCGAGATAACCACGCCACCCGCATGTTTTCCGACGTTCCGAATGGTCCCTTCGAGTTTCAAGCCCATATCAATCAGGGTTTTGACTTCGTCTTCCTGCTGATATCGGTTTCTTAAAATTTCTTCGTCATCCAGCGCTTTTTGTAACGTCATGCCAATATCTAATGGAATTAACTTGGCAATCGAATCAACAAATCCATAGGGATGCCCCATGACTCGACCGACATCTCTGATAACGGCTTTAGCCGCCATCGTTCCGAAAGTAATAATTTGCGAGACAGCTTCAACGCCATATTTCTGCATGACATATTCGATCACACGATCTCGACCGTCCATACAAAAATCGACATCAAAGTCAGGCATAGAAACCCGCTCGGGATTTAAAAATCGTTCGAACAATAAATCATAAGGCAGCGGGTCTATATCCGTAATGCCCAAAGCATATGCCACTAAAGACCCCGCCCCTGATCCACGACCTGGACCCACGGGAATCCCCTGATCTTTAGACCATTGAATAAAATCCGCGACAATCATGAAATACCCAGAGAACCCCATCTTGATAATCACTTCGAGTTCTATCTGAAGACGATTTTGATATTCAGTTGAGTTCAGCCCGCCGGTCACCCCTACGAGGGTCTTGAATCTTTTTTCTAGGCCTTGTTCGGAACACAGCTTTAAATAACTCTCAATCGTCTGGCCTTCAGGAACAGGAAAATCAGGCAGACAGGGCTTACCCAATTTAAAACTCACCGTGCATCGCTTAGCCAATTCAACCGTATTTTCTAACGCCTCTGGCAGATCTGAAAAAATCTTCTGCATGGCTTCTGGACTGGCTAAATATTGACTCGACCTATAACGCTTATCGCGTCTTGGATCATCTAAAGCGATGCCCTCACGAATACAGTATCTGACTTCGTGGACTTCAAATTCTTCGGGTTTTAAAAATCGGGCATTTTGGGTGGCAATCACGGGAATATTATTTAAATAAGCCAGTTGGACCGCTTGTTTTAAATATTCTTGTTCACCTTCAAACCCTAATCTTTGTAGCTCTATATAAAAACCATCAGGTTCGAAAATACTCATCCAATATTTCAAAGCACTGTCTGCTTTATCTGCATGGCC
Source organism: Thiotrichales bacterium (assembly GCA_947478175.1). Lineage (GTDB taxonomy): Bacteria > Pseudomonadota > Gammaproteobacteria > Francisellales > CACEW01 > CAMCUU01. Next base: position 18,949 of record CANJUQ010000004.1, read on the forward strand.
TTGTAAAATTAATAATCCTAATTCCCCTTCTAACGCTCCAGATAAACCAATTAATCCTCGGCAGCTTTCAGGCGTCAGCCAATTTTTTTCAACCTGAGGAATCTCAGCGATACGCTCACCGTCTAAATAGGCCCGCGAAATTAAATCCGTCAGAGACTGATAGCCCTGATTATTTTTGCATAGAAAAGTAAGCAAAACAGGCTTATCAAAATTAGGGTCTTTAATCCAAACATCCGCGCCAAAAATAGGTTTAATCCCTGTTTTTTTAGCCTCTTGATAAAGCTTAATCACAGCATAAAAATTCATGAGATCTGTCACAGCACAGGCTGTCATGCCTAAATTTTTTACTGCTGGGAATAATTCATCAGTCCGGATTAAACCATCGATCAGAGAATAATCCGTATGAGCTCTTAGATGGACAAATCCTCCAGAAAATTCAGCCGGCATAGATAACCCTAAAAAATCACGCTAAAAAAAGATTCCGCACCATATCGAATCAAACTTCAAAATCAAGCGGCCCTACAGCCCTTTTGCAAAACTCTGAGACAACCGATCCGACAGTCTGGACAAAGGCAAGCTTTGCAAAATCACGACACCGGGACCTCTTAAGCTGGCTAAGAAAACCCCTTCGCCGCCAAATAACGTATTTTTAATGCCGCCAATAAACTCAATGCTGTAATCCACGCCCTGAGTAAATCCGACTAAGGCTCCTGCTTCAGCTCTGAGAACTTCACCGGCCTGAAGATTTTTCTTAATTAAAGCCCCACCCGCATGAACAAACGCTGTGCCATCGCCTGTTAATTTTTGCAAGATAAAACCATCGCCACCAAAAAACCCAGCACCTAGTCTTTGCGTTAAAGCGATATCTACTTGAGTGTTATCACTGGCACATAGAAAAGCATCTTTCTGACAGAAAAAAACATTACCCACTTTACTTAAATTAATCGGCATCACTTTGCCAGGATACGGAGCTGCAAAACCGACTTTAGAAATAGCCGAGCTGCCTTGATGACTAAACTGGCTAAGAAAAAATCCACCTTGCCCGATCATGCGACGCAGACCGCTGAAGATTCCTCCACCCGTACTGGTACTCATTTTGATCTCAGATTCCATATAGACCATGGCTCCCACTTCAGCGACAACCCCTTGACCAGGTGTTAACGCGACTTCGACGATCTGCAAATCATTGCCAATGAGTTCGTATTGCAATTCAGACATGTTTTTAAATTCCTCTGTTTTTTTAAATTCAAAAATTAGGGCTCAACCATTTCCAATTCATTCAAATGCCCCTGCTCCATTTTGATCTGACGCCGACAGCACGCTGCAATCTTGGGATCATGCGTAATAATCATCAATGTCGTCTGTGAAGAAAGATTTAAATCAATAAATAATTTCAAAATATCCCCACCAATTCTGGGATCCAAGGCCCCCGTCGGTTCATCGGCCAAAACCAAATCAGGCTCGCCCACTAGCGCCCTCGCAATGGCAACCCTTTGCTGCTGTCCGCCTGACAATTGATTCGGCTTGTGATGCCAAAAATTTTCCATTCCCACTTTTTTTAAAATCTCTCTCGATTTTTCTTCAATCTTTTCTTCTGGCCATCCCCGATACATCAGTGGCAAACCAATATTTTGCAAAGCATTCATGCGGGGCAATAAAAAAAACGACTGAAACACAAAACCAATTTTTTGATTTCGAATTTCAGCTCTTTGATCAGAATTTAATTTATCCGCTCTTTCACCATCAAAATAATATTCACCCATCGTCGGGACATCTAACAAGCCTAAAATATTCATGAGTGTCGATTTTCCAGACCCTGACTGACCCATGATTGAAACCAGGTCACCTTTTTGAATATCTAAATCAATCCCTCGCAACACATGCTGGGCATGGCCGCCCAAATGATAGGTTTTATGGATATTGGATAATTGAATTAATGCGGACATAAAAAATTTTCGATCAATTTAAAATCATTACAAAGCAAAACATAATCACATCCAGCCTGCTTAGCTTTTTCAATACATTCTTGAGGCGTCGAAAAATATTTGGCTGCTTCCATTCCCATATCATCACTAAAAATTTTTCCCGAAAATTTTAATTTTTCTCTCAAAATATTTTTTAGCCAAATCTCAGAGAAACAAGCAGGCAGTGAATCTATTGCTGGGTATTTCACCCAAGAGGCCATCACACCCAGTAAAGCAGGACTATTTTTCTCAATACAAATTCTAAAAGGCTCTAAATCCGTCTGAGCCATTTTTTCATAATTTCTAAAATCCACAGCTTCTTCTAAATGCGTATCCGCACTCACACCCCCATGCCCCGGAAAATGCTTAATCACAGGAGTCAGCCCACCCGATTGCATAGCTTCTATTTCAGCCAGCGCTAATTCAGCGACCACTTGGGGATTTTGATGGTAAGTTCGGCTTCGCAACACATTACTGCCCAAATGCGTTAAATCTATGACGGGTGCAAAACTAATATCCACGCCAATTTCTTGTAACTCAGCCGCCATGATTTTTCCTCGTTCTCGGGCGAGACTGACACTTTTTTCAGGATCCTGATCATAAAAACTTCCAATTTCTTCACTGGATTTCAGCCGAGTAAATTCATGATTCGAGAATCTTTGGACCACCCCGCCTTCTTGATCAGCAGCAATTTTTAATTCGGGATTAATTTTTTTTATTGCTCTACATAATTTTTCAAGCTGTTTTTTATTTTGAAAATTTCTTTTAAATAAAATCACCCCAGCCACCCTGGGAGACATTAACCACTCTTGATTAGATATCTCAGGACCTGGCAGGCCAATAAATAAATCTTTATTTATTTTTAAATTTTTATTAATTTTTTTCATGCCGTGACCAATGGTGCTAAAGCTTTTAATAATCGGGCATGAATATTCTCAAACCCACCATTACTCATGATCAAAATATGATCTCCCGGCTGACTGTTTTTAACTAAAGCCTGGATTAGTAATTCAGTTTCTAAAAATATTTTTGCCTCTATGCCTACTTCTTTAAAAATATTTTTGACATCCCATTTCACCGCCAGGCTTTGAAAAATATAAACCTCGTCAGCTAATCCAAAAGACTTAGCTAATTCTTCTTTGCCATGGCCTGACTTCAAAGTATTAGATCTAGGTTCAAACACAGCCAACACTCGACCTGTATTTTTAGTTTTTTTAGTTTTTTTAGAATTTTTAACATGAGCTTTTAATCCCGCTAATGTCGTTTCAATGGCCGTCGGATGATGCGCAAAGTCATCATAAACACTCACGTCTCCCACGTTACCTTTGAGCTCCATTCTTCTTTTAACGCCTTTAAAATTAGCTAACGCTTGAATAGCATCTTCAGGTTTTAATCCCGCATGATGCGCCGCTGCAATCGCCGTCAAAGCATTGTTAACATTATGTTGGCCCAGCAAATCCCAATTCACTTTTCCCACTAATTTCTCTTCGCACCATACTTCAAAACTTGACCCATCTGACCCTAACCCCACTCCAGATCCAGATTTAACTTCTGGCTTAAATCTCGCCTGCCAACGGCCCTCTAGACCCACCGTATCTTGCTCGCTAAATACTCCCCAACTTAAAACCTCTTCAATGGATTTAATTCCCTTGGGATAAATCACGCGACCATGGCTAGGTAAAATTTTTAACACATGATGAAACTGACGTTGGATCATTTTGAGATCATCAAAAATATCCGCATGATCAAATTCCAAATTATTAATAATTAAACTATTCGGGCGGCAGTGAAGAAATTTCGATCTTTTATCAAAAAATCCTGTGTCATATTCATCGCCTTCAATCACAAAAAATGGATCTTCACCCAGCTTTGCTGACACACCAAAATTACTCGGAATCCCACCAATTAAAAATCCTGGTTTCAGCCCATTAAATTCTAAGATCCAAGCTAACAAAGACGACGTCGTGGTTTTTCCATGCGTTCCCGTCACACACAAGACCCAGCGGTTTCGCAAGACTTTTTCTTCTAACCAAGCGGGCCCTGAAATTAACTCTCTTTTTTCATCCAGCATTTTTTCTATCACGGGCATCCCACGGCGCATGACATTGCCAATAATTATTTCGTCGACTTCATCCAAAATTGCTAAGCTTTCTAGGCTTTCAAACCCTTCAAACACTTCAATCCCCAGACTTTCTAAATAATCACTCATGGGGGGATAACAATGCTGATCAGACCCCGTCACTTCATACCCTAATTCTTTCGCAAGGGTCGCAATACCAGCCATGAAAGTCCCTGCAATGCCCAAAATATGTAGCCGTTTTTTCTTCATGATTTATTTCCCTGTCCCTAGCAATTTTTAAGCGGCCGGATTCTAAACAAGCGCGTTCTTTTGGCAATGCGAGAAGAGACAGATAGAATCCCGCCCCCGTTGAACGCCCTCATTTGAAATTAAAAAAATGCCACATCGCCCGACTCAGAATGCCCATGTTTTAAAACATTCACCCCATGATAATTTCTCTCAAGATCCCCAGTTAGCTTTAATTAGCCCAAGTACTAGATCAGCTAAATCATCTGAACTAGCGGATCTGTTGATCCAATGTCTAAAACAAAAAAATCTTAAAAAATCTTTATCCCTATTCTCTCCAGAAGTTTTTTCTCATAACCCTTCCCGACATCTTCAGAGACACACAGACACTATTATTGCGATGACTGAAAAGCCTGGCGGCTGGATTTTGCGGGGAAGCTCTGGAAAAAATTATGCGGCTCAGGCTTGCTTGATCATGACAGATCTAACCCAATCGCTTAGACAATCAGACACTCTTTTATTACAAAACTTAGATAATCACCGATATCTGGTTCCTGATTTAAACAATTTAAATAATTTAAATCCTAATCAATCTGGCTTAATTTTATTAAACCCCAATCATTCAGCGATCTCAGATGTCCCAAGAATCTCTGAAAAATTATTTTTAATTAATCACACTCAAAATTCAGAAAATTCAGCTCAATTAAAAACTATTTTATTAGACATCATTCAGGCTTTGTGGGGGTGATTTTTAAATAATCACTCTCAGCCTACTCTCCCGTTAGTCTTCGTTGTTTTTATGCAAATATGGAATGCCACTCCATTTTTGCATAAAAAAAAACCAGCTCAGCCATTTCAAACCATTTCAAACTATTCATTGCCCTAAACTTTAAGCCCTTCTAAAATCTCGCCCTTTTTAAATATCTTCTTAGAATTTCATTAATCACTAAGGTCCATTGATTCATGCACCAAGTTAAACACAGCGCCATAGTTCCCTACTCTTGCGAAGCCATGTATCACCTAGTCAATGACGTAAAGTCTTACCCAGAATTCATTCCTCATTGTTCTAAAACAGAAATCCATGAGCACACACCCAATCACATGAAAGCGACCATTTATTTAAAAAAAGGGCCATTTTCTTACTCTTTTACAACACAGAATACTTGCCACTTTCCTCATCAAATTTATCTGGAATTACTAGAGGGCCCTTTTTCTTCTTTAAAAGGCCACTGGCAATTTGATCCCTTGGGAGACCCGTTAAATCCTGCTTGCAAAGTGTCTCTCGAACTTAAATTCTCAATAAAAAATTCACTCTTAAATCATGCCTTCGCCAAACTTTTTGATTCCCTGGCCAATCAAATGCTCGATGCGTTTTGCCAGCGGGCCGCGAAACAAAATTAAAAATAAAAACAGAAGGATTTTTTTCATGTGGATCGAAATTATTTATGCCCTGCCAGAAAAACAAAATATTCTAAAAATTAAATTCACCCCCGGCATGACGGCACTTCAAGCTTTAAAACAATCAGATCTGTTAGAACAATATCCAGACTGGGATCTAGAAAAATTAAATTTGGGAATCTTTAGCGAAAAAATAAATCTAGATACCCCACTAAATCCCGGTGATCGTTTGGAAATCTATCGACCCCTGATTGCCGACCCTAAAGTTAAGCGCCAACAAAACGTTAAACCCATGGGTAAATGGCACAATGCTAGAACCGGGTGCAAGACAGGGGTTAAAAAATCTTAATAGTCCAGGTATGATGCCGTGGCTTTCTTCAGTCCCTAGTTTTAATCAGGATTTCCCCATGCGTTTTTATTCTAGTTTTGGTTTCGGCTCTATTTTGGGTTTAGTTTTAATTCTCACCGCCTGCACGCCTTATCACCAGCAGATTCAACAAGGCAATATCATTACCTCCGAAATGATGGCGAAGCTTTCACCCCACATGACTAAAGAACAGGTCGCTTATGTTTTGGGAACCCCTGATATTCAAAATCCTTGGAATTCCAACGAATGGTATTACGTTTATACCAATAAAGAAGACGGAAAAACTTTGGTCAGAAATCATTTAAAACTAGATTTCACCGATGACAAATTAACTCATATTGAAGGCACTTACGCGCCACCGTCTGAACTTCAATACACCACGGTTGAAACTAACTAAGACGGGCGAATACAAGATTTGCCCCTACACCCTCATTCTTAGAAAGGACGAACACACAGGTCCGCCCCTACAAAAATTTCAATAATTGACTGATTCTGGGGAAATATAAATACAACTGAATCTCTCTTGCCTGGCTTTCTTTTAATTTTATTAATTTCCCATAGCGTTCTAACTGATCTCGATATTTTTCTTTCTCTCTTTCTAAAAAATATCCCATAGATTCCCCTGATCCTGGCTGAGATAACTTGTAATCAATAATCACTCGCGCCCCAGAATTTTTATCGATAAAAGTCCTATCAATAATATTTTCTGAATGACCCAACCACAGTGATAATTCAGACATCGCCTCTGGGTGAGATTCTAAAATCCACTGACCTTGAGGATCTTGCAGAGTTTTTTCACAGATTTTCAAAATATCTTGAGCCATTTTTTCAGGATCACTTGCGCCATTTAAATAACATTCGGAAAGAATCTTAGATCTCCAGTGATTAATTTCTTTCGGTAATTTTTTAAAATTTAAATCCAAATTTAAATCCAAATTTAAATTAGTAATTTGTTCTAAACAGCGATGGGTTATCACCCCCAATATTTTCTCGTCTAACCCATATTCCGGTTTTTCGGGATGGTTAAAATTTTCTAGGTCTGGGATTTCTGGCAAATCAAAGCCCATAGAAATATTCATGGGGATTCGTTGAATTCCTCGACCCTCTTTTTGACCCCCTCTCTGTCCCTCAACGCCAATGCGTTTCGGGCCTGTCTCTCCCGCAAGGGGAGAGACGATATCAAGCCCGTAAATCCCACCCGATCTGCCAGCACCAATCACCGGCCAAAAAACAGAAAGTGCCGATCCTGATTTTGGTTTTTTAATCTCTCCCTCAGGTGTTAATTCAATTTCGCCTATCAAACTTAATCTTGACTTGGCTCTCGTCGCAGCGACATACAGCAATCTAATAAATTCCATCTGGTCTTTTTCTTTTTCGAGACCATATAAAAATTGATAAAGCGGACTGTCTTCTTTTTCTTTGCCACGATGCGGCGCCATCAATAATTCATGCTCACCCATGGGACTCACCCAGTCTTGCCATAAAAATAAAGGCTTCTCCATCACTCGAGAGCTTTGATTGGGCATGACTAAAAACACATGATCAAACTCCAAGCCCTTAGATTTATGAACAGTCATAATCTCAACTGGATTTTTAGAATCGGGCAGCGGCTTGGCATATAAACTTTCTAAAGAATTTTCTAGAACTTCTCGTTCGGGAAGACGGTGAGCGGGTTTTAATTTTTTTAATAAATCAAAATAACGCTCAGCACTTTCTAGTTCTTCTTGATGATTTAAGCCCTCAGGAAACCCTAAGGCATTCCAGAGTTTAAAAACCAAGACATCAATAGACTCTCGAGTTTTAAACTTTAAAGCTGTTTTGATTCTGGGCAATAATAATTTCAAACGGTTTTGGGCATGACTAGATAACTGGTTAATTAATTCAGGGATTTCTAGTTTTTCTAAAAAAATTCTTTGTGCGTCATCCGCATTATTCACGTCATCCGATTGTGCAATGGCTAACAAATCTTTTAATTCAAACCCAAACACCGGCGTTCTTAATAACGCCATCCAAGATAAATCATCTTTTAAATCATAAAGCGCATAAGTCAGCGTTAAACAATCTAGAACCACCGATTTTTCTTTCAGATTTTCAATATCAACGCCCCGATAAGCAATATTTCTATTAGACAAAGCCGGTAAGATATTTTTCAAATGGGATCTAGCACGAACCAAAATAGCCATCGAATGATTGGGGAACTCAGTCTGATATTGGACAATTTTTTCAGCCAGGCTATTGGCCATATTTTCGGGGGACTCTTCTAAAACAATTTCGACGCCTTTAGGGCGAACACAAGATTCAGGTTCGCCCCTACAAGATAATTCGTTAGGTGAAGAAGATGGCGCATAGGTCACCGCTCCAAACAATCCTTCTTTTTGTTTGGGAAATATTTCTGAAAAAACCTGATTGATCCAATGAATTATCTCGGGCGTCGATCTGAAATTGATTTTTAACTGCAAAAAATCAAGTTTAATTTCTCCCAGGCCATCCTCAATTGTCTTTAAAAATAATCCGACATCCGCCTGCCTAAATCGATAAATCGATTGCATCGGATCTCCGACTAGAAAAATCGTCCGACCATCACCTGGCTGCCACTCTCGAACCATCGAAGCTAATAATCGATACTGATGCTGTGAAGTATCTTGATATTCATCCACTAAAAGATGTGAAAGCTGGTAGTCCAGTCTTAACAAAATATCACTCGGGGAATCTTCATCGCCCAAAGCTTGCAAAGCGTTTAACGCAATCTCGGTAAAATCGACTTTCTTGCGTGTCTGAAAAACAATTTGTAAATACGCCGTCGCGGCTTTTAAGACTTCGATCCAGTCTTGCATCAATGCCCAGCCTTCCTGAGTAAATTCCTGAGTAAACTCTTGAGAAGGCAAACTACGAATACGAATCAGCTGTTCAATAAAACCAGGATGACTTTCAAGCTGTTCTAATAATTCTTCCATCGCTTTTTTTTCGGGAGACTTAGGCAAAAACCCCTGACGTTTATCGACTTGTTTTCTGAGGGTGTTTTTATCAGTCAGTAATATATTGGCAAGGGCATGAAAATTTAAACCCAGATCCGAAATAACAGGCACATTTAAACATTCTGGCCACTGCTCTTCTAGATTCCCCAGCATCTCTTCCGTCACATGATCCAATGATTTTTTTAAAGCCTCTTCCCACCCCGCCTCTGGATTCAGCTTTAAAATAATATCCAGCCACATGGCCCGCTTAGCTAACATACTTTTTAACAAATCTTTAAAACGATCCAAGCGGTTATCTAAATAAAATAAACATCGTTTTAACGCCGAGTTAAATGGCAAATTTTCTTTCAACCCCAGTAATAATTGATCCATGGCTTCTTGATATAAATCATTGGGCAAATCCGTCACTTCAAAATTTTCACCAAACTTGGCAGAGATGGGCAACTGAGCTGTGAGATAGGCACAGAGCGAATCAATCGTACTGATTCTTAATCGACCCGTATTTTCTAGTAATCGCCAATGATTTTTTTGACTGTGAATTAATACAGCTTTGGCTAATTTAAAATTAATTTTTTCATGCTCAGCCTTGGGTTCAATACCTAACTGAGCTGTTCTCAAAGCTGCCAAAATTCTAGCCTGCATCTCACTGGCCGCTTTCTTAGTAAAAGTAATCGCCAAGACTTCTTCTGGCTCTTGCACTCTAGCCAACATGGCCAAAAATCTTCCCACTAATAATTCTGTCTTTCCCGATCCAGCCGGTGCTTGAACAATCCAGGATTTTTCAGGATCCAATGCTTGAATTCTTTCATGCTGATCTAAAATCACTCTGACTCTCCTTCAAATAAGCCAGACCTATCATGCCGACGGCAGAGTCTTGAGAAATCACACCGAGAACAAGTCGAATCCCCTTTTTTGGGATTTAATACAGCTAGACCTTGTTTAAATTCTTCTGACAATTTTTTAAAACTCTCAGACCAGCCCGCCAAATAACTTTTAAATAATTCAGGATCTAAACAATCCAGTCCTAGATTTTGAATATTAATACTGGCGTAGCCCACTGAATCCGCCTGAATTAACAAGGCATAAATAGGCAACTGGGGCTCATCGGGGCGATCCCCCAAGCAATTATTTAATGCTGCCCGGCCTGTCTTATAATCAATAATAATTTTTATATTCCCCATCTGATCTATTCGATCTATCCGGGCTCTAATGGGGATATCAGCCAAGACCCCAAAAATTTCTCTTTCTTGAGCTAATAACTCAAAATCTTCTCGCGATTTTTCTAGCTCAATCCAGGATCCCATGAGATCTATTAATCTTTCTTGCTCTAAGATTTTTAAAAACTTAGGCAAAGATTCAGGCTCTTTTTTTTCTAGATAACTCAAATTTTCTTGGACTATTTCAGAAATTAATTTTTGAAAATTTTCTAAGGGCTGAATTTTCCAATTAGATATTTTAATAATTTCGGGCATGAGTTTTTCTAAAATCCGATGGGTAATAATCCCTCGAGATTTTAAATTTAAAGGCTCAATGGGTGGCTCAATGGGTTTTAAATTTAATCTGTGTTTTGCAAAGGCCTGAAACGGGCAGGCTGCTTGAGATTTAAAAATATTAACCCCAGAGGTCAAATTAGAAAGTTCTATGAGAGAAATAGGTGGACCCAAGGGTTCAATTAGATTCTCAATGGGATTCTCAATGGGATTCGCATGGGAAAACGGGCGGACACGCAGGTCCGCCCCTACGGGGGAATCATGCGAAAAAACATTCCATGATTGCACCAACGGACTGACCCGTAATTCCAGATCCCCCTCTCTTTCGGCATAAAACGCAATTAATTCATCGCATAAACCTTGCCATTCTTTCAGCTGGGCACTGGCGAAATTTAATTCCCGCTTCGCCGTCGCATGCGGCATGTTTAATTTTTTTTGTAATTCATAGGGCAAATAGGGATTCGGTTTGGCCTGAGAGGGAAAACTAGATTCATTCATATTGGCAATTAATAAAACATCTTGAATCAACCCAGAGACTTCTAAGGGCCCATAAATATTTACCAAAACTTCACTTTCACTTTTGGGCTGAAAGAAAACATTGTCCATCCAATTTTGTAAAGATTGCTTGGCTGTTTTGAAATCACATTCACCCAATAAAAAACTCAAAGATAACCAGGCTTCTATTTGCTCATAAAATTTCATCACGGCCTGATGCTCAAAACTAGTGAGCGTGAATTCGCCGGGCCAATTATTTTTATTAAGTTCTCCTAAAAAAAATTGTCTCCAACTGGGCAAATTAAAAATCAATAATCCTTCAGGATTTTTTAAATATTCTAATCCCTCAAAAATTAATGGCACTGTCGCTAATGGCTCGCCGCCCGTCATAGCAAAATTTTCAGGAATCGGATGAGTTTGAGTTAATTTCTCTGGCTCAAAATAGTAAAAAAAACTTTTTAAAATATCCGACCGATAGCTGACTATTTCAGGCACGATCACGCCGACGGTTAGATTCTGATCGGCATAATACTTCGCCATTTTTGCCAACTGATTCCATTCATCCTGACGACTTTGACAAGCCATCACAGAACATTGGGCTTTGGGTGAAAATTCAAAATTTTCTATTTCACACCCTTGGGATTCCCATTTTTTTAAACTTATTTTCATGCGCGGGGATAATTCTTCTTCGAAGCCAATCAAATAAACTTTTTTAATCCTTTCAGGCAATTTAATCTCTGGATTTAATACGCCAGAAAGTTCTTGGCATTTTTTTTCAAATTCTTTCGACCAATCTAAAAAAATCCTCACTTCAGGTGAGTGCAAATTTTCTAAATAATTTTCTAGATCTAATAAACTTAAATCCCAGTCCATTAAAATCTCATATGCCCTGGAAACACTCTTGGCCGTAGCCTCTGGCTGAATTAATCCTAATTCATAAGAACTATTTTTTATGATTTCTTGCCACAGATATTCACTCTCAGCTTTATTCAATATTCTGGGAAAATCTTCTGACCCGTTTAACTTTAACCAAGATTTTTGCTCATAAAGATTTAAAAAATAATCTTTCCAAGAATAAATATTCGGCTTCTCAACAATGCCTGTTTTAAATATTACCCATTGCTGAGTTAAATAACGGGCCAATCGAGCATTGGCTGTCAAAATTAAATCCGAGTTTTCTAGCTTCTCAAAGAGCGACTGATACGACATACTGCGCGGCTTTCATTCAAAACCGGGCATAGTAACACGCAGTGTTTAAAAATTTTAAAGCTTTCTCTTCCGTTTTTTCAGCGAAAATTCAAACTTTTCTTCCTCAACATTGGTTATCTAGAACCATTGGAAAATTAGCTCAGAGTTCTTATCCGCCGCTTAAAAATATTTTAATTTCTCTGGCCATTAAAAAATTCAAAATTAATCTTTCTGATGCTTTGATAGACAACCCAAAAGATTATTTAACTTTTAATGATTTTTTTACTAGAAAACTTAAATCTAACGCGAGAACTTGGCCCAAGAATTCAAAATCTATCGCTAGCCCTGCTGATGGCAATATTAGCCAAATAGGTCAAATTAAAGACGGCAAAATTTTCCAGGCTAAAAATCATTTTTTTACAACACTAGAATTACTCGGCGGAGATTCTTCTCAAGCTGAGTTATATAAAAACGGCCACTTCGCGACGATTTATCTTTCGCCGAAAGATTATCACCGAGTTCATATGCCCCTAGATGGAAATTTAATTTCTTATACGCATATCCCAGGAAGATTATTTTCTGTTAATCCCAATACGACAGAACAAGTTCCTAATTTATTTGCTCGTAACGAACGAGTTTGTTTTTTCTTTGAAAGCCCAGAGGGTCCGTTTATTATCATCATGGTCGGCGCCATGCTGGTCGCTAGCATTGGAACCCCCCAAGATGGGTTACTCACACCGCCCACTCGCAAAAATATCCTGACAAAAAAATTCCCAACTCCCCGCGTTTATAAACAAGGCGATGAGTTAGGATTTTTTCAATTTGGCTCTACGGCAATTATGCTTTTTCCAGCTTCAAGAGTTTTCAAAACTAATTTTAAAGCGAGTGATTCCCTCCTGTGTGGGCAAGCGCTAACTAATTAAATACAAAATTCTTGAATAGAAGGATGATTCACAGAAGCTGTTCTGCGAGAGGGTTGCGTTGATCGCGCTACGCTTAAAAAAGACGATTGCTTTGAGAGAACAGGGCGCTGGGTACCCATATCTGGCAAACTCAAACCAGAAGCTGCTCTTACCATTCCAAGTCCTTGATTCATAGAAAGCAGGGGCTCTGTGCGATCTGAATAAAGCCTGGGTTTGTTACAGCAACACCACCAAAAAGCACGACCTAAAAGAACACTCGCAGCACTAACAGCAAATCCAATGGCGGCTGCCGCTAGATCATTTTCCCACTGGGGTTTCAGCCCAGTCCAAGCTAAATAATCAGGTTTAACTTCACTCAAAATTACTCCAACAGTTCCACCTACCACGGCACTCACAGCAGTGATACTTAAAAAAATCTTTGTAAATCGACAAGAGCAATAAGGTTTCTTAGGAAGAGTCACTTGATTCTCAAAAGTAAGGCTTACATGATCCAGTGAATTACCTCTTTTAGATGTTTGGATTAGCCCACGTAAATTTTTATTTTTTGGCTGCCCATTAATCGATAATCGACTCTTTGACTCTCTTGAACCTCTTGAATACCCCGAATGGATAGAAATCCCTGAATGAACTGATTTAGCCTCACCTCTATCACTACCGCTCATATTTATTCACCCCTCTTTTTATTTTTAGTCACTCGATAGGCAACCACAACCTAACATGGGCGAATACAAGATTCGCCCCTACGGTTGGTTTATACCCAGAGGGCATGCTTGATGCAATAAATATGGAATTCTTTTTAATCATTAAGACCCATAAAAAAAGGCACCCAAGGTGCCTTTTAAAATTTTAAATTTAAATCTTAAGAGTTTTTATCTAAGCCTTCCGCCAAAATTTTTAACGCTTCTTGATGTGAAGCAACAGGACTAAAAATTTCTTTCACAATTCCTAACAATCCAACAATATGATTCTGATTGTCATAGAGCGCAAAACGCTTAGTTCTTAATTGACGGACGGTTCCATCAGGTAGCATGACCTCGCGTTCTTCTAGAGTCGCTTTACCTTGAGTTAACGCCAATTCATCGGCTTCTTGGACATCGGTCGCCATATGTAAATCTAAACCAAAATCAAAATCACTTTTGCCTAGTATTTTTTTAGCATCACTCAAAGCCATCAAACTGGCGTAGTTAGACGAACACCATTGGTAATCTGAACAAACATCTTTCCAATAAACCGGATTAGAAAAATTCATCAAAATATCATTAATCAATACGGTATCTTGGGTTTTTAAAAGATCCATCAATAGACCTGCACAATGATCATACTCAGCAAAAACACCTCTCCAACGGATGATGTCACTAATCTCTTGCAGGGTTTTAGAAATGTGCTCAACGTTCATCAGACTCTCTCCTATTAGAATTCAGATGCTCTAAAAAAATCAGGGGCTAGTTTAATCATTTTCATCCTGACTGCTGCTCGGGAGATCTCCTCTGTTAAAACAGCTGTTTTAAACAGCTCCTCCATCCCCCAAGCCGGGCAGATGCTACGGAAGCGATTTGCTCAAATCAACACTCTTTTTACAAAAAAAATCTAAACAAACTCTTTAATCCCCACTAATAAACTCAAAAAAATAATCTAACCGCCTGATTTAAAATAAATTTAAAACAAATTTAAAAAACCCTAACTCATCGTTTTTAAGCACCAGAAAACTGCAATCAAAATTTATTTTTAAAAAAACTTTTGAAAACTCGGGGTCAAATCCAGCTCAAAATCGATATACTCTCACGCTTTTTTAATAGCCTTAAAGATCAGGACTTAAAAACATGCTCGACCCACAACTTTTTAGAGATCAAGCTCAGCTCACTGAAACAGCAGCCCAATTAGCCCGCAAGAAATTTGTCTTAGATATTCCCAAAATTCAAAAACTCGAAGAAGAAAGAAAAACACTTCAAATCCAAACCCAAAATTTGCAACAAGAAAGAAACACCCGTTCCAAAAATATCGGCATTGCTAAATCTAAAGGCCAAGATATTGCTGAGTTATTAAAAGAAGTTGATCAGTTGGGCGAAGCATTAAAACAAGCCGAGTCTGCTCTAGAAGCGCACCTGATTAAATTAGATCTGATTTATCACGCTGTCCCGAATATTTTGGATTCAGACGTCCCTGACGGAAAAGACGAATCAGCCAATATCGAAATCCGCAAAGTAGGCCAAGTGCCTCAATTTAGTTTCACCCCCAAAGATCACACGGAAATAGGCGAAAAATTAGGCTTATTAGATTTCGACACAGCCGCCAAACTCTCCGGCGCTCGATTTACTTTTATGCGGGGGTCTTTAGCTAAATTACACAGGGCTCTCGGCCAATTTATGTTAGATACCCATACCCAAGAACATGGTTACACCGAGTGCTACACGCCTTACTTAGTCAAACAAGAATGCTTCTTTGGAACAGGCCAGTTACATAAATTCTCTGAAGATTTCTTTCACGTCACTGGAAATACAGGACTGAGCTTAATTCCAACTGCCGAAGTTCCTTTGACTAACACCGCTCAAGATAAAATTTTTGAATCTCAAGAACTACCTATTGCTCTCACTGCCCAAACTCCCTGCTTTAGATCCGAAGCGGGCTCTTATGGCCGAGATACCCGTGGCATGATTCGTCAGCATCAGTTTGAAAAAGTCGAATTGGTCCATCTAGTTAAACCCGAAGATTCAGAAAAAACTCTAGAAAAATTAACTCAGCATGCTGAAGTTATTCTTCAAAAATTAGGTTTGGCTTATCGCGTAATTCTGCTTTGCTCTGGGGATACGGGATTCGCAGCGGTCAAAACTTATGACTTAGAAGTCTGGTTACCTGCCCAAAATACTTATCGCGAAATTTCTTCTTGTTCTAATTGCCGCGATTTCCAAGCACGTCGTATGAAAGCTCGCTGGAAAAATCCAATCACTGGCAAAACAGAATTTATTCATACTTTAAATGGCTCTGGTTTAGCGATTGGCAGAACCCTCGTGGCCATCTTAGAAAACTATCAGCAAGAAGATGGCAGTGTGTTAATTCCTAAAGTTTTACAAAGTTACATGGGCGGGTTGGAAAAAATTAGCTAACCAGATCCAGGTTACTAAGCTAGGCAAACCGCTGCGAAATAATCTTTCTCGAAATTATCTATAGGTATGAGCTGACAGTATTGATATTTAGGCTCAACAAATAAAAAATTTCCCGTCTGGGCATCAATGGCAAAACGCTCTAAGCCATAACCTAGGCCTAATCCAATGGCTTTAACAAAAGATTCTTTGAGACACCAAAGCTTAAAAAAAGTTTCTTCTGGCTGCTGTGAATTTTCTATTTGATTAATTTCTAACTCATGGAAAAAACGTTTGGCCAAGGGCAAATAATCTAATTTTTTTACACATTCAACATCGATGCCGATTTCAAATTTTTCTGAGATTCCCAGAAAAATCCAATGGCCCGCATGGGAGAGATTAAAAAAAATAGAATTCTCAGGAGTTTTAACACTAGGTTTTCCCGTGGGACTTAATTCAAAAGTTAAAAATCTAGGGTCATAATTTAAATATTCCCCCAAAATCTTTCTTTTAAATCCTTGGGAAAAAATTCGCATGTTTCTCACTTCAGAGCGAGTTAAACCTGACAGATCTTTTAATTCTTCTGGCGTCAAAAAAGTTTTAAAAAATTCCAGATCTAAAGTCTCAGTATTGACTGAGTAAATTAAATAATCTTTTGAAAAAACTGGCTTTGGTTTTGACATGCATTAAAACTAATTTAAAAAATTTAAATATAAATAATTGGTCGGAGTAAAAGGATTCGAACCTTCGACCCCTGCCTCCCGAAGGCAGTGCTCTACCAAGCTGAGCTACACTCCGAACTGATGATAAAGACGATAAAGACTAGGAAAGACGCGCATTTTACTGATCTGGTCTTTAACTGCAATGTTATTTAGAGAATCATCTTAATCAGTTTTAAGGACATTTTTATATATTGATTAATTAAACAATAAAAAAATTACGCTCTTGGAACCATTAGATACCTTGTTTCGAGTAATAATTAAAATAATCTGCAAAAAGTTATTGTTTTTCGATCATCAATTGAATATACTGCCCTCGTCTTATCCAATCCCCTCAGATGTTAGATCATCACTTCAGGCCCGGTTAGCGAACAATCACTAACCGGGCCTGATTTTATATTGGGTTTACGCTATTCTGCCCCCCCTTTGTTTTTCAGCTTTTAGCTCTGGGTTTTTCAGACATGTACAAAATCAAAATCGTCAGTCGAATCATGCAAATTATTTTTTTGCTCATGCTGATCTGCACTCCCATCGCTTATCTACTTTTCTGGTCCACTGAAGGCAATTTGGTCTTCGTTCAGCTCAATTGGAACATGTCAAATATTCCTGCTGCGATGTGGGACAAAATGGTCCAGGGTCAAATCCCTCTAGATACTCGCGTGGTCGCATTTATTATTTCTTTAATACCCATCATTACTTTCATGTTCTTGTATTACTACCTAACTCGCCTATTTGGTGCATATGGCCGTGGTGAAATTTTTACGCAAAAAACGGTTAGATATATTCGAAATTGCGGGATTACTTTATTGCTCTGGCAGTTGTTATATCCGCTCTATCAAATCTTATTAACTTTCACACTCAGTATTAATAATTTACCCGGCCAGCGTTTTATTGCGGTCAGTCTTAGTACCGCTCAAGCGCGTGATTTAGTCACAGCTATGGTGATTATTTTAGTTTCTTGGATCATGCAACGAGGTGTGAATCTAGAAGAAGAAGCTAGGTTAACGGTGTAAACACATGAGCATTGTGATCAACGTCGATGTCATGTTAGCCAAGCGAAAAATGCGCTCCAAAGAATTGGCTGAAAAGATTGGTATCACTGAACAAAATTTATCTATTTTAAAAACAGGCAAAGCCAAAGCCATTCGCCTATCGACCCTCGAAGCCATTTGTCAGGCCCTCGAATGCCAACCAGGCGATGTGCTTGAATATCAATTAGAACAAGCCGCCCCATCAGGTCAACCTACGATTTAACCATTTTTTATTTGGCTACCCTACGATCAATCTCTTCTTTTGCTGCCCCCGTGTTCATCGCTATCATTTCGCTTTGATTCAGCTTAAAAACTGCCACGATAGAATCATTCTGACGAGTTCTGACGCTCTCACGATCTAACGCTTCTTGAATAGCAGACACCCCCTCCATGGCTCTGGCAAAACCAGAACAACAGCAAAAAAAACTCGCAACTGTCATACAGCAACCCTGAACCTTCTTAATTTCGTCTGTGACATCTGCAACTGTTGTGTTAGAGATTTTCAAGAGGTTTAAAAAATTTAAGAAGTCACTTTGATAACGACCCAATATCTGCCAGCGACGAAATAAAAAATCCTTGCCCTCCATTAGGCTCTCTCTCAATCCTTCGGCAGAAGACTCTTTAGGTTCTATTAAAGCTTCTTGTAATAACTTTAAACCGTCTTTAAATAAATTTTCACTGGATCGACACATCACTCGCCGAGGACCTGACATAGATCCACCACTCAAACTCGCTCCTGACATAACATTACTCCTGACATGCTTTTAATTTTATCTAAATGGATTTGATAATTTTGACCATTTCACAGGCCACATCGACGGCGTCACGGCCTTTGTGTCCATGCTTCCCGCCCACACGATCTTCCGCCTGAGCTTCATTCTCCGTCATCAAAACTTCAAAAATAACGGGAATGGAAAAATCTAACATCACTTGCTGACAGCCCTGTGAAACTTGATCACAAACATAATCATAATGCGAAGTCTCTCCGCGAATCACAGCCCCCAACGCAATGATGGCTTCATATTTTTCAGACGCCGCACATTTTTGGGCAATCAGAGGAATCTCAACCGCCCCAGGCACTTGAATCACCGTAACATTCGAGACGCCTAGTTCTTTACAACGCTCTTGCGCGCCCGCCAAAAGTTTCTCCGTAATTTCTGAGTTAAACCGACTGACAATAATCACCAAAGGGAAATTATTTGAATCCTGATTTTTCATTTTTATTGCTCTCAATATTTATATTTAAATTAAAAAATATTTAATAAATTTTATAACTTTCATAATGACAACCAATGGCCTAATTTGTCCCGCTTGGTTTTTAAATATTTTTCATTCTGAATTTTGGGGTAAGTCTCAATCGAAATTCTTTCAATAATTTCTAAACCATAGCCGCCTACGCCATGAAATTTTCTAGGGTTATTAGTCATGAGTTTAATTTTCCCCAAACCCACTGTTCTTAGAATTTGTGACCCGATGCCATAATCCCGATCGTCATCTTTAAATCCTAATTTATGATTCGCTTCGACTGTGTCCAACCCCTGGTCTTGCAAGGCATACGCTTTGATCTTATTAGCTAAACCGATTCCACGACCTTCTTGTTTCATATAAAGCAACACACCGCCTTCTTCTCCAATTTTCTTTAACGCAGCCTCTAGCTGATCGCCACAATCACAACGGCAAGAATGAAAAATATCGCCCGTCAAACAGGCTGAATGAACCCGAACAAGCGTTGGGATATCTGGATTAATTTCGCCTTTTTGTAAAACAACATGTTCAACTTGGGTTAAACAATCTTTAAAAACTTTAATTTTAAAATCACCCAAAGAACTAATAGGCAAACTAGCTTCAGCCAATAATTCAATAAAACTTTCATGAGCCAAGCGATACGCAATTAAATCTTCAATGGAAATAATTTTAATCCCATGTCGCTCTGAAAAAATTTGTAAGTCTGGCAATCTTGCCATCGATCCATCTTCATTCATGATTTCGCAAATCACCGCCGCGGGCTGTAATCCAGCTAATTTTGCCAGATCCACTGAGCCTTCTGTTTGCCCCCCTCGAACTAAAACACCACCCGTCTTAGCCTTGAGCGGGAAAATATGACCGGGAGTGACCAAGTCTTGTTCAGTACTTTCAGGATCAATGGCAACAGCGATTGTCCTGGCTCGATCTTTGGCTGAAATCCCAGTAGTTACACCTGTTTTCGCTTCAATAGACACCGTAAAAGCGGTCTTATTGGGAGACTGATTATTCTGGGTCATCATAGAAAGATTTAATCTTTCTATTTGAGATTCCGTCATCGACAAACAAATTAAACCTCGACCATGCGTTGCCATAAAATTAATACTTTCAGGCGTGGCATACTCAGCTGCGACGACTAGATCTCCTTCATTTTCTCGATCTTCGTCATCAACAATAATAACCATCTTGCCCTTCTGAAAATCTAAGATGGCACTGTCGATATCACTCAGACCTACTTTATTAAGCCCTGGATTAAGCTTTGGCATATTTCACCTCCATCATGCGTTCGACATATTTCGCCATCATGTCGGCTTCGAAATTAATTAAGCTGCCTATTTGATAATTTTTAGCGATAGTTACTTCTTTAGTATGCGGAATCAAAGTGACCCAAAAATTATCTTGATTAATTCCAGCACTATTTAGACCAGCAATGGTCAGACTCATGCCGTCTAGTCCTACGAAACCTTTATGAATTAAATAAGGTTTAAATTTTTCAGGGAGAGATAAAACCATATTTAAAGCCACACCGTCAGGCTCTAGAGATAATACTTTCACAAGGCCATCGATATGCCCTTGAACCCAATGCCCCCCGATACGGCTATTGGCTTGCATGGCTCTTTCAAAATTGACAGATTGCCCAATAGTTAAATCGCCTAAATTAGTTAATCTTAAGGTCTCTGGCACTGCGGTGACCCCAAAAATATCTATTGTTTTTTTTGTGACTGTTAAGCAAACACCATTGATAGCAAGGCTATCCCCAATATTAACTTCTTTTAAATCCATGCCCCCTGGCACTTTAAAAATAAAATTTGTCCCACCCGCTAAATTCTCCAGCTGAATGAGTTCAGCTGTCCCTTCAACAATTCCTGTAAACATTCTCAGACCTTATTTTTATAGCCCACCCAAAAGCCGCGCGATTTTACGCGTCGGGAGTTTATGAATGCAACTTATAGTTCTATTAGTTCTATCTGGATTATTGTTTGTAAAATTATCTCAAAACTAATGATCCGCAGCACTTTTTTTGATAGGGTTCCCGTCCCAACTTTTCAACCTATCTCAAAGAGGACTCTCCGTGTCAGGCATGATTCCAGCTCAACTCAAACAAAAATACGCAACTCTTTCCGATTCTTTAAGATCTGATCCCGATCATCGTTTAGCCCTCCGGCGTTTTCAAGAAGCCTGCATCCAAACTCGATCCGGCGCACATCTCCTAAGATCAATCGACTTAGAAAAGCAGGCTTTAACAGAACGTCTTCAAAAAAATTCCCTCAAAATCATTGCGACCATCGCTAATCCAGTTGCCCTTTTACCAGGGCGTGTCACTAATATTTCCACTTATATAACCTGCTTAATTGCTCTTGGCATCCCTTATGGGGTGAACTCCGCAGTGGGCGCTTTAAAATCTTATGGCATCACCTCTTATGGCATCACCATTGCGATCTTAGCAGCCGTCTGTGATTCAACGGTCAACGTTGTTCTCACCTCAGAACAAACGAAAAAAGAAATTGCCGCTTTAGGATTTAAGTCCAAACAAACCTTTCAAGACATCAAAAATAACAACATCACTAAAAGAGATTTTATTCATTGGACGTCTAATATTTTATTGGTCTGGGGTGTCTTACAAGGTGCCATTCCTGCAGCTGCCACTTTACCTAGCGGGTTTTTAGCCGCTTGTGCAGAACTAAAAAAAACAGCCAGCCCCTTCAGTGTTAAAATTCTCTCAGCGTTAACGAATCCATTTCTTATTTTTTTAATCCAATTCGTTGAAACCGCTTTTCTTGCCAAAGCAGCCGTTGCTCAGCTTCGAAAATATTTTCTGGACCGAGTGGGCCTAACTGGCGGTGATGGCGGCGCTTCTGACAGCTGGAAAGCTCTCTGGGAAATTATCGCCACTGACAGTCAGGACCCTAGAAAAAACAAAGCCCTAGCCTTACTTGAACGCGCAACTCAGAAAGGTCTGATAGGCGGTATCTTGACTAAGTTTTCTGATGAGCTTGATGACTCTCAGAAGATAGAACTATTAAAACTTGCTTTTAAAGATGCCAGAAGCTCTGAACGTCAGGTGGCTCAATATATTTTGACGGCATTGCAGCCAAAATATTCAACCCGCGAATGGCTTTGGAAAAACAAATGGGAGATTCTCAACTGGAGCCTCTCTCTTTTATTAATGATCAGTTTTAACTTCGCGACAGCACCTTCCATCAATGAGCTTTATAAGACCAAGAGTAAAGATTGGTTTGATCAACTAATGGTATTTTTATGGGTCTGGCCCAATGCTTTATTAAACCCTTGGGTGGCTGCCATTGCGAATGCTATTCAGATTCCGCTGTATATTGGCATCACTAAATCAGCCATTGAGCAACTCTGGGGATGCGTCGCAGAAACTGTTATGAACACCCAAAATCTAACAGTCAGCTCTCGTCTTAAAAACATCGTGAAAGATGTGTCCTTATTGGGCTTTTTCACGATGACTATTTTTAATTTACTTGAGATCGCCAAGAGCGGTGTCAAAGGCGAAAATTTTGGTTCGCCCTTATTTATGTCCCTAATGGCTCGTCTATTGCCTCCTGCAGCTTATTTCACCAATGGCGTGACTTACACTGTTTTACGAAAATGCTTGGACAAAATTCCTTGTTGTGGCGTGACTCGTCGATCAAAACCACCGACACAATCCATTGCAGTTCATCCCGCCCCACTGCCCCGTCATCAGGGTCAAGTGAACCTTAAAACACCATTAATGGTGGGTCTCCCTTCCTCAACAAGTAGTGGTAGTTATACTTTCGTAAACGTTCCAAAAAAACCTACTGATTACAGGACATCAAGCGGGATTTCACTGTAAAGCTCGCTCCCCGCAAAAAGCATAATTGACTGTTTGCGGGGACTAAGAACCTACAATTCCCCTAAAATCTTCATCGCCAATGCCCTTGAAATCCCTTCGACTTTGCAGAGTTCATCCACGCTGGAATTTAAAACTTGTTCCAAACTTCCAAAATGATTTAACAAAGCTCTCCGTCTTTTAGGTCCAATGCCTGGTAAATCTTCTAGGCGCGACTCAGACCGTTTTTTAGCTTTTTTAGCCCGATGGCCTTCAATCGCAAATCGATGAGATTCATCCCGAATATGTTGAATAAGGTGTAATGCAGGATCTTCTGGGTTTAATCTTTTAGATAACGGCTGATCGACTTCCCAAAGCTGTTCTAACCCGACTTTTCTATCCGGGCCTTTAGAGATAGCTATTAATCTAACCCCCTGGATATTTAAATCTAATAAAGCCTGCTGGGCTTTAGCCAACTGCTGTTGACCGCCGTCTATTAAAAATAAATCCGGAAAATCGCCGCCTTCTTCCAATAGTCTTTTAAATCTTCTAGTCACAACTTGGTAAATCGCCGCGTAATCATCCCCAGCTGTAATATTTTCGATATTAAATTTTCTATAAGCGGATTTGTCTGGCCCTTCTGAATTAAAAACCACGCAAGATGCAACCGTCGACTCCCCCTGATGATGGCTAATATCTACACATTCCAATCTGTTTATTTCATGCGGAAAATTTAAAGCTATACGCAATCGTTCAAATTTTTTCTCACCTTGCTCATGACCTGCCAGAACCATGGCCAACTGGGCTTTAGCATTCGTACTGGCCATCTCAACCCAATGACGCTTGACACCTCTGGGAGAAGTTAAAATTTTAAAAGGCAACATGTCTAAACTAAAGTCCATTAAATCTAGCTTTATCCCAGAGGGTAAAATTAATTCATCTAGTTTTTTAGTTTTTTGAGTTTTTTTAGTTTTTTTAGGCGTGCCTTCTTCACATAAATCAGGCAAAAGATAAATCTGCTCAATAAATCTTTGTATTAATTCTTGCTCTAAGTCTTCATTATCCCAAGCCTCTAAAGATACTTTTTGATTAAAAGACCGGCTGCCTAAAACTCGACCTTGTTTTACAGACAAAACAGAAATAACCACTCGGTCTAATTCTTTGGCCAAACCCAAAATATCCGCATCGAGAGATAATTTAGTTTGGACAGATTGATCTTTTTGAAGCTGGCTAAGTAAATTAATTTGATCTCGAAATTTTAAAGCTAATTCATAGGCCAACTGATCAGAAGCTATCTGCATCTTTTGTCCCAACGATTTTAAAACAGCCTGATTTTTACCTTCTAAAAATAATTTAGCCCAATGGATTTGATCCTGATAATCCTGTTTCGAAATTAATCCCACACAAGGCGCTGAGCACCGACCCATCTGATATTGCAAACAGGGCCGAGCCCGATTCAAAAAAATAGCGTCCGGACAATCGCGTAATTTAAAAATCTTTTGCAAAATTTTTTGCATTTCTCGGGTACTGGCGACATTGGGATAGGGCCCAAACGTATGACCTGTTTTTTTAACCCGTCCTCGATAAGTTAATAACTGGGGAAAATCGCTCTGGGTTAAATGCAAATAGGGATAAGTTTTATCATCTCGAAAAATAATGTTATATCGCGGTTTGTGCTGTTTTATTAAACTATTTTCTAATAATAAAGCTTCGGATTCCGTCGCTGTGACAGTCACTTCAATATGATCTATCTGGTTAACTAAAAGACCCGTCTTACTTTGGCCATGCTCACGATTAAAATAAGAACTGACGCGCTTTTTAAGATTTTTGGCTTTGCCAACATAGATCACCCGGCACTCTGAATTGAACATCAGATAGACACCCGGTTTTTCGACTAGTTTTTTTAAAAAATCCTGCATTGTTTTAAGTTTTTTAATTTAATTTTTAATAAAAAATTTTAAAGATCCGCCATTTTGACCAAGTTATATTTAATGGCTAGGTGAGTTAATTCGACGTCGTTATGAATATTTAATTTTTCAAAAATTCTGTAGCGATAAGAATTAACAGTCTTGGGACTTAAACAAAGCTGCTCTGCGATATCACTGACCTCTTGGCCACTGGTAATCATGATCATGACCTGCATTTCGCGTTCAGATAAATCATCTAAGGGCGATGCACTTTCGTCTGAAAGATGTTTGAGCGCTAACTGCTGGGCAACTTCTGGACTGATATATCGCTTGCCATAACTGACAGATCTAATCGCTTGAACCATCTCATCGACACTAGCCCCTTTGGTCATATAACCGACAGCACCCGCTTGTAAAACCAAAGACGGATAAGGTTCATCGCCATAGACAGTCACGACTAAGACTTTGCTGTCGGGTGCGATTCTTTTCAGACGCTTGGTCGCTTCTAAGCCACCCATGCCGGGCATGTTAACGTCCATTAGAACAACATTGGGTTTAAATTTAGAGACTAATTCTATGGCTTCTTCACCTGTACTGGCTTCAGCAACGACTTCAATTCCAGGGACATCTGAGAGCAAACGACGAATTCCAATGCGGACTAATTCATGGTCATCGACCAACATGACGCGAATGGCTAAAGACACGACAGACCCCTTAAAAAAGCTTTAAACACCAAAAAAAATAGGTCGAAAGACTAACACATCGAACTTAAATAACTAGGCAAAAACAGCAGGGTTAAAAAAATTCAAAAATCCAGCCAATTAATATATTAGAACCCATTAATTGGCTGAAATATGAAAATTGAAATTCAGCCAATTAGCCTATCCAGACCTCCTAATTGGCTGGATTTTGATCTAGTTAGCAGGCTTATCTATCGGTGAAGAAACAATATTTTTTGACATCTTTCGTAGGGGCGAACCTCGTGTTCGCCCATGATCGGCACTAACCCCTGAACGAGGGCGAATACAAGATTCGCCCCTACAAAATTCATCATTCCCGAACATCTAAACAAAAAACTCCCCCGTTCGCTTCTTGCCTTGTATTTTTTTATACTCCGCGCCCTTCTCGCGCCTTAATATACAAGAGGTCTGAACTCCTATGACTCAAGTAACTCAAGCCATGACTGAAGTTTTTGCCGCGGTTCCTATGCAATCCATTGGCCCCATTAAACTGTCGGGAGATATTAGCGACGAAGTCATGCTGCCTCTGGCCACTTTTGAGACACCGCTCTGGGCATCGACGGCTCGTGGCGCCAAGATTTCTAGATTGGTTAAATCGGGTATTTCAGTCACTTTGCTTTCTACCAGCATGACAAGATCCATCGCTCTTGAAGCCCCAGATGCTCAAACAGCTCGAGCCATCACACAAAAACTAGATATTCAGACTATTCAAATTCCTATTTCAGAAACCAGTCGGTTTGCCAAATTAATTAATATTCAAACAGAAATTCTGGGGAAAATTATTTACTGTCGCCTAGTGTTTACAACCGGCGATGCTTCAGGTCATAACATGGCAACCAAAGCCGCTGATGCTGTTTTAAATTATTTACTCAAGACTCATCCAACACTTAGATATATCTCTATTTCGGGTAATTTTTGCTGTGACAAAAAAGTCTCCGCTGTGAATAGTTTATTAGGACGCGGAAAATCCGTTATCGCTGAGATAATTATTCCTAAAGAAATTTGTGAAAAACATCTCAGAACTTCTCCTGAAAAAATCGCCGAGCTGAATACTAAAAAAAATCTATTAGGCAGCATTCTGGCTGGCAGCTTACGGTCCGCTAACGCGCATTTTGCCAATGTCTTACTCGCCGCTTATTTAGCGACGGGCCAAGATGCCGCGAATATTGTCGAAGGTTCTCAGGGAATTACTTTTGCAGAAGTATTGTCAGACGGCTCACTCTATTTCTGTATTAAGTGCCCCAATTTAATTATTGGGACCGTCGGGAATGGCAAGCATTTGTCTTTTGTTCAAGAAAATTTAAAAAATTTAAATTGCTTAGAAAAAAATAAACTTCCTGGCCAAAATTCTGAGCGTCTCGCCATGATTATTGCAGCAGGCGTTTTATGCTGTGAATTATCTCTCTTGGCAGCTCAAACCAATCCGGGTGAACTCATGCGAGCGCATTTGTTATTAGAACGTCAAGCCCAATTGGGAGCCCCCCAATGACGACGGAATCTTCTTTAAATTCTTTAAAATTCGGCATTGATAAAGCCTGTTTCTATACCCCAGCTTACTATATTGAGCTAGCTACTTTGGCCGAAGCCCGTGGCGTCGAACGAGATAAGTATTTAATTGGGTTAGGCCAAAAAGAAATGTCTGTGATTCCTCCTGACGAAAGCATTGTAACCATGGCAGCCTCAGCCGCTTCTAAGCTTTTAGAACAAGAAGATAAATCCAAAATTCGGACTTTATTATTAGCCACTGAAAGCGGCGTTGATCAATCCAAATCAGCTGGGATCTATGTCCATCGTCTTTTAGAACTCCCAGCGAACACTCGAACGATAGAACTTAAACAAGCTTGCTATTCAGGCACTGGTGCACTCCAGCTAGCCCTGGGTTATTTGCATCAGTATCCCGATGAAAAAGTCTTGCTAATTACTTCTGATATTGCCCGCTATGGCTTGAATACGCCTGGCGAGTCTTCTCAAGGCGGTGGCGCCGTCGCAATGCTGCTCTCTAAAAATCCAAGACTAGTTTCTATTGAGCCAGGCTCTGGTTTATTTACAGAAGACATCATGGATTTCTGGCGACCCAACTATCGCGAAGAGGCTTTAGTCGAAGGCAAAATTTCTTGTGATCAATATCTCAAAGCGCTAAAAGAATGCTGGCAGGATTATTCCCATAGAACCCATCGAGAATTTAATTCGCACCAGCATTTTTTATATCACATTCCGTTTCCCAGACTGGCCGAAAAAGCTCATCAAAAACTTTCCATGGTCTGTGACTTGCCAAGACCCTCGAGTGAAGAGACTTCTAAATTACTGACGCCTGCCCTGACTTATGCTCGCCATGTCGGTAATTGCTACACGGGTTCTTTATATCTGGGCCTGATTTCTCTCTTAGAAAATCAGCCAGCAAATCAGCCAGAAAATCTAGATTTATCTAACCAAAGAATTGGTTTCTATAGTTATGGCTCTGGCTGTGTCGCTGAATTTTTCAGTGGGGTTATCCAACCAGGCTATCAAGATGTTTTATTGACCCAACATCATCAAAAATTATTGTCAGAGCGGGCTTTACTCTCAGTCGAACAATACGAAAATTTTTACAGCTACCAACTCCCAAAAGACGGGACCATTCATACGATTCCAGAGCATACCCAAGGCGAATATCGCATGAGCCGTCTGGAAAATCATAAACAGATTTATATTAAAAAAACGCCGTTCAAAAAAAATATTTCAGAAAAATCCATCACCGTCAGAGCGCCTGGTAAATTAATTCTTTCTGGCGAACATTCAGTCGTCTCAGGAGCACCCGCCATTGCTTTGGCTATTAATCGCTATGCCAGAACGACTATTACCCAATCTGAAACTCGTCAGTCTGTTTTATTTAATTTATTAAATATTCAGCATCAGGGGGCGCTCTCTCGGGATAAATTAAGATCATTAAAAGACAGAATTAAAAACGGCTATCAAAGTTTTCTCAAAGGCGAAAAAGGCATCCGCGATGTCCTCGAAAAACCTTTTGAACTTTTACAATACACGGCGTCTAACGTCCTAGAAAAATTAGGTATCCAAAGCGAAGTAGGCGTCGAAATTAAAACAGAATCTGACATTCCGATGGGCTGTGGCATGGGATCGTCTGCGGCCAGTATTGTCAGTACGAACTATGCCCTGTCTCAATTTTTTAATCGTGAAGACTTAGGTAATGCCCATTATTTTGAATGGAGCTTAGACGCCGAAAATATCCAGCATGGAAAATCCTCTGGAATTGATGTCCAAATGGCCCTAAGAGGCGGCGTGGCTTTATATCAAAAAGGGATTTTCACTCCCCTAGATTTATTTCCGTGGCCGATTTTAATTATCAATACAGGCACCCCTCTAAGTTCAACAGGAGAGTGTGTCACTCAGACTCAAATAATTTTTAGAGAACAGCCAGAATTATTAGAAAAAATAACGTTAGTTACAAAACAAATTCAAAATTCTATTGAGGCGCAAGATTATTCTAAATTTTGTTTAAACATTAGAAAAAATCATGAATTACTATGCCAACTTGGCGTTGTTCCTGAAAAAATCCAATCCCTGATTAAAACCATAGAAAATTCAGGCGGCTCAGCCAAAACTTGTGGTGCGGGGGCTATTTTTGGTGACGCTGCAGGGATTGTTTTAATCATGGGATTGTCTTTCAAAGAAGCCCAAGCCATGGGTTTACCCTATCCAATTGAAGAACTACATATTGTTTCCCATGGTGTTGAACGTATGGCCATGGAAATTACCTTGTGACTTCGTTAATTAAAAAACCCATCCGCATTGAATCCAGCGCACCGGGGACACTCATGCTATTGGGTGAACATGCAGTTTTGCATCAGCATCACGCCCTCTGTGCAGCCATAGACCAACGTCTCAGAATTACTTTGATTCCCCGATCTGATCAAAAAATTTGTTTAAATTCCCAGCTGGGTTCACTCCAGTTTTTATGCTCCGCTCAGATCCAACCTCGAGAGCCTTTTAGCTATGTCATAGCAGCACTTCAAGAATATGCTTTCACTCAAACTCACGGCTTAGAAATTGATATTCAGTCTGATTTTTCCAGCACAATTGGATTTGGATCTTCAAGCGCTGTGACAGTCGCCATGATTGCAGCCTTAGAGTTATGGCAATATGGGACTTTGAATTTAAGACGCGTTTTTTTTACTGCTCGTAAAGTACTTCATCGAATCCAAGGCATGGGATCAGGGACAGATTTAGCGACAGCGATCTACGGCGGCATTGTTTTTTATCGCCAATATCCACTCATTATTGAAAAAATCACGCAGCATTTTGCGCTCACAGCGATTTATTCTGGCCATAAAACACCCACTCGCGAAGTCATTCAAAAAATAGATAAGCAAAAATCTGCCAACCCTGAACTTTATGAACGTTATTTCAAAATGATTAACCAAATAACTGAACAGGCTCAAAAAGCTATTCGTACTCAGGACTGGCGGACGTTAGGTGCCCTGATGAATTCCCAGCAAATGATCATGGAAGAAATGCAGCTTTCGACTCCAGCTATTGACCAAATTATTCAAGCACTCCAGCCGTTTAATATTCTCGGTGCGAAAATTTCTGGCTCTGGACTCGGCGACTGTGTGATCACTTTAGGCCAAGTACCCGATCAAACTTTTCCGCAAAATCAAATC
Source organism: Thiotrichales bacterium (assembly GCA_947478175.1). Taxonomy (GTDB): domain Bacteria; phylum Pseudomonadota; class Gammaproteobacteria; order Francisellales; family CACEW01; genus CAMCUU01. The sequence goes on from CANJUQ010000004.1 coordinate 49,245, forward strand.
CAAAAAGACATGGGGATTATTCAAATCCCCGTCAATATTTCTTCAATGGGCGTGATGGCAGAAATATTTTAAATTTTAAAAAAAATAAAAATAAAAATAAAAATAAAAACTAGGGTTATTAAAAAATGTTCGAAAAAATATTACCGCCTTCTCTCAATCTTTCTGATCTTATAACCACAAATTCTGATAGGTCCGCCACGGCTTATGCCCCATCGAACATTGCACTGATTAAATACTGGGGAAAACGCGATGATCTTTTAAATCTCCCCCTCACAGACAGTCTGTCTTTATCTTTGGGTTCACTAGGAACAACAACGTCTGTTAAATTTTCTTCTCAAGATTCTGTGATTTTAAATCATCAAAAACTTTCACCTGACAGCTTATTTTCCCAAAGATTATTTAAATTTTTAGAGCCTTTTAGATTTCAAAATAATAAAAATAAAATAAAAATTAAATTTGAAATCATCACTGAAAACTCTATCCCAACAGCGGCAGGCTTAGCATCTTCTGCGTCTGGTTATGCAGCGCTAGTCAAAGCATTAAATCAATTATTTAAATTTAACTGGGATAATCAAACCCTCAGCATTGCTGCAAGACTCGGCTCTGGCAGCGCTTGTCGATCTATTTTTAATACGGGCTTTGTCCATTGGCATGCAGGCGTTAGATCTGATGGCATGGATTCTTTCGCAGAAAAAATCGCAGAGCCTTGGTCAGATTTATCTCTGGGAATTATTTTGATTGATAGTTCAGAGAAAAAAATCAGCTCTCGCGAGGCTATGAAAATCACGCGAGAAACTTCTAAAAAATTTCAAACTTGGCCTGCCCAAGTCAAACAAGATCTAGAAAATTTATTAAATACAGTGCGAAATCACGATTTTTTAAATCTGGGAAAAATTGCTGAAAATAATGCCCTAGAAATGCACGCGACATTAGAAGATAGCCAACCTAGCTTTTCTTTTTGTACGCCAGAGACTTTAAAAACCAGACAAAAGATTTGGGAATTACGAGCCGACGGTTTGCCTATTTTTTTTACTCAAGATGCCGGGCCCAATTTAAAATTAATTTATTTGAAACAAGATCAAGAAATTTTAAAAAATTTATTTCCAAAATTATTAATTCCCGAAATTCACCCCAAAATTTAATTAATTTAAATTAATTTTGATCCCTTCGACTCCAAGCATTAATCACGGCTTTGACCAAAGTGGCCAGGGGTATCGCAAAAAATAATCCCCAGAATCCCCAGATGCCACCAAAAAATAATACCGCTGCAATAATTGCGATGGGATGAAGATTGACGGCTTCTGAAAATAAAATGGGCACTAGTAAATTACCGTCTAAGGTCTGGATAATTAAATAAACCAATAGCATATAAACAAGATCTGGACTCGGCCCAAATTGCATGAGCCCTACTAAAAAAACAGGGATGGTCACAATCACCATGCCAATATATGGAATCACCACAGAAAGCCCAACAGCCGAAGCCAATAAAGGCGCATAGTGCAAATGGAAAGCCAGAAAACCAAAATAAGTCACCACGGCAACAATAATAATCTCGATGGCTTTACCCCGAATATAATTACCCAGCTGTGCCTGCATTTCGTGGCCAACACGGTCTACTAAAGACCGATCTTTGGGCATATAGCGCGCTGCAAAATCCATCAAATGTTCTTTGTCTTTCAGCATAAACAAAACCACTAATGGAACTAAAAACAAATAAACCAACCAAGAAATCAACGATGGCAAAGAAGCGACAGAAACACTGACAATCAAATGACCCAGCTGAGATACTTTTTGAGTTTGTGCTGTCGTCGTCGAGATTAAATCTTCGACACTAGAATCCGTAAAAACAGTGGGATAAAGCTTGGGCAGCGTTAAAAAATATTGATGGAACTTAACCATCATATTGGGTAAATCCGCAGCAACTTGAGAAAACTGCTGCCATAACAAGGGCAATAAACCCACGACGGCTAAAACTAATAAAGCAATAAATAAGCTATAGACAACGGTTACGGCTAGCCATCGGGGGAAATAGCATCGCCTTTGAAGCACTCCAACGACGGATTCCAAAATAAAAGCAAAGACTAAGCCGGCTAAAAGCGGCGCCAAAATATGTCCCAAAAAAACAACAATCAAAAGACCTGCAATTAAAACAAACAATAAAATCACCGCTGCAGGGTCTGAGAAACGCCGACGGTACCACTCCAAAACCACTTGCCACATCGTTAAAATCGCCCTCTATAGATCAAAGCGGGCGGAGTATATACTCCCCACCCGCTGAGACCAACCCAAACTTGCCAACCCCTCTTGTGACCCATCATGACTTATCCTAAAACAATCCAAACTCTGATTATTTCTGATCTGCATCTCAAAGAAGAAGCGACCGGAATCACTCAGCTTTTTGAAAAATTTATCCATCAAATCGCTATTCAATCCCAAGAGCTGATTATTTTGGGCGATTTTTTTGAATTCTGGATCGGCGACGATGCCATGTCTGATTTTCAAAAATCTATTGCTCAACAATTAGCCCTATTAGCTAAAACAGGCACGCAGATTTTTATCATGCCCGGCAATCGGGATTTATTACTGGGTAAAAAATTCTGCCAGGAAGCCCATGCTCAGCTGCTTCCTGAAATAATCAAAAAGAAATATCTGGGTAAACAAATAATATTCTGCCACGGCGATCAGCTTTGTACGGGAGATACGGCTTATCAAAATTATCGTAAACAAGTCCATAAGCCCTGGGTTAAAAAATTATTTTTATCTCTCCCTGTTTTTATTCGTCGTCTAATTGCCCAAAAAATCAGAAAAAACAGTAAAGAAAATTTTAAAAAATATCCTGTCATGGTCGATGTTGAACCCAAGACTGTTTTAGATTTTTTAATTAAAAATAAAGCCGAAATTTTAATTCATGGGCATACCCATCAAAAAATTTATGAAACTCTCAATCAAAATAATTTCACTCGGATTGTGAATTCAGACTGGGGAATTAATCACGGCTCTTTTATTGAAATAAATTCTGAAGGGATTTTTTTGAAAGATTTTGTGTAAATAAAATCCCTATCAAACAATCAATGCTGCCAAAACATTCCGACCATCTTGGGCCATGAGATTATAAGTCCGACAAGCCTGACGAGTAGGCATGATTTCCAGGCCTATCTGAGCTACTTGCGCAAAGTTCAACAATTCCCGCGAAGGCAAAATAATTTGATCTCCCGTTCCAATCAAAATAACTTCGGGATTTCTTTGATTTAAATTTTTTAAAATCTCTAGAGTTACCTGATCAAAAGATTGGATAGACCAGGCTTCCATAAAATCTTTATGGATCAAAACAGAGTTTTTATAAGATTTTTGATTTAAAAAAATCTCCCCAGACTCATAACGGTCAATGCGCCAAGGGCTATCTAAGAATTCCTGGGAAAATTTCATGGTTATTTTTTATCTTTTTTTAATTTTTCTAACCTAACGAGGGCGAACACGAGGTTCGCCCCTACGGAATTCGTAAGAAGAATGCCCATCCAAAAATTAATCTTTATTCTGAGCCTTGTAGTGATATCGATAGTTATATTTATATTTCTTACCGTAATACACATGAGACAATTTAATTCTATTAAAAATACAGCCGCTGATCACTATGCCGCCTTTTTCAAACTTAGAAACCGTATGCTCGATTTCATTCAGGTCATGACGACCATAAGCAAAGACTAATAGATGCGTTCCTGCATGTTTAAATAATTGCAAAGCATCTGTTACAGCCAAAATCGGCGCCGTATCAAAAATCACATAGTCATACTGCTTAGACACTTGATCTAAGACTTCTTTGACCCTAGGACGCATTAAAAACTCAGCATGTTTGCCGGGCAAAGTTCCTGTCGATAAAAAATCTAAATTATGAATTCGAGATTTACGAATGGCTTGATCTACTGTCACTTTTTGATCAATGACATCACAAAAACCAGGATATCTAGGCGTATCAAAATACACATGCGCCCCACCCCGACGAATATCCGCATCGACAAACAAAACTCGATACCCGGCATCAGCCAAAATTTGAGCAAAGTTGGCAGAAATAAAAGACTTACCCACACCCGGGGTCGGCCCAGAGATGGCAATAATATTATTTTTAGCTTTGGGGAGTTCAAATAAAAGATTGGTCCGTAAGCTTCTTAAAGACTCGACAATCAAATCATGCGGGTCGATTTCAGATAAGAATTTTAAATGTTTTATCTCTCTATTTTCTAAAAGTTTGAGTTGTTGAAACTGGGCTTTGGATTCTTGAATCGCGCCATAAACACTGATACCCAATTTAGATTCAATGACATCAGGATCTTCAATGCCTCTAAATAAAAATTGCCGAACAAAGAAATAACCCGCACTCAAGAAAAATCCTAAAAACATCGCCAAGCCAATGACTAACGACGCTGGTTTATTAATGCTCTTATAAGGCACTGCAGCTTCATCGATAATGGCTACTTTACCCACTGTTCCCGCTTGAAGAATTTCAAACTGTTGGATCTTGTCTAATAAATTTACATAGATTTTATTTTGAACATGTGCATCTCGAGTTAAGCCCACTTGAATTTGATCTGCGGCTGGAAGCTTTTTAAGCTCGTTCTCTAAGGCTTGGTGTTCTGTATTCAATTGCGTAATGGCCGTATCAGCCTGTTGAACTTGAAAACTCTGATCTGTGTACTGCTGTTTCAACTGAGCTTGTTGAACTCGCAAAGCAGACTCTTGAGTTTCAAAATCTGCCATTTTTTGCAAGAGCATCTTGCCTTCCTCTGTCAGCTGGATATTCCCAGATTGACCTAAATAATCATTCAAACGCTGCTCAGCTAAATCCAAAGAATGCTTGACATCAGGCACGCGTGAACGCAAGAAATCCAATGTTTTACTAGCTTCCGCGGCCTGGCTATTGATATCAAACAAAACCGCAGAATTGCCCACTTCATTGAGCGTTTGAGCTGTTAAGTCAGGATTAGGCCCTGTGAGGGTCAATTGAATTAAATCCGTCATTTTTCCGCTATCAACAATTTTCAAGCGACTATTGAGCGCATCGATCGCATCCGTCATCCTGGATTGGCTCACATAAAACTCTCCGCCGGGATTTGCCGTAAGAGCATCGATTTGAATTTGTAAGCTGGAATTCGGTGTAGGGTTAATCGTATAAAGCTGCCCAAGCGTCCCTGTTAATAACAATTTTTCAGTGCTAGAAAGCAATTGATAAGTATTACCAGACAAAGCTTTGACAATAAAATTTTGATTTTTTAATTCAGCACTGACATTAAAACTAGAAACTTGAATTTGTGCGCCACCCCAGTCGTACTGGGAAAGTCCTAAAAAAGGCGCTTTGGGAGATCCTGTAAAATCAGAAGCTTCATAATTTCTCGCCATCGAATGGCCCATCATCGGGAAATAACGAGGTGTCGCATGAATATCTAAATGCAATTTAGTCACAACAGGCTCGAGCACACTGCGAGACACTAAGATTTCTTCTTCAGTCGACGCACTAGACGATCGCGCAAAGTTAAAATAACTACCCGTTCCGCCTAATAATCCACTTAACGCATTAGATCCCGCATTGACATCAGTGTTCATTAATAAATTGGCTTGATAAAGCGGCGTCTGTAATTTGCAATAAACCCCAGCTAATAACATAAAAGCAAAGACTGTCGCCAAAATTGTCCAGCGATGATTCAAAATCAAAGAAACCAATTCTTTAAAATCAATCACCTCTTCTTCATTAGAATTAGATTGAAATTGATTTGGTTGAACCGCTTGTGTCGTTTCCATATTAGATCCTTTGTATTCCTGATTTATTAAGCTCTTATGTACTGAGCGACTTGATGTAAACAGCCGTCGATAAGCCAGGTAAGAATTGATTGATAATCGAATTGAAGTTCTCGAGTTTCGAAACAGAAACAAAGACAACATCTTCTGGTTTTAACGCAAAATCTCCAGCCAAATTCAAAGCATCCGGCGAACGAGCGTCCATTTCAAAAATTTGCGGATTTCTTTGGTAATTTCGAATCACATAGGTGTAAGTCGGATCTGAAATATCACTGACCCCGCCTGCATCCCCCACGGCTTCTCGTAGAGACATCGTGTTATCCGTCATGTTATACGGCCCAGGGCTATTCACAGCACCTAAGATAAACACACGATAGTAATTATTATTCGGAACAAATATTTCATCGCCGTCATGCAGTAACCAGTCATTTGAACTGCCATCTGCCGCTTTGAGAGAATCTAAATTAATAATCGTCGTCACACCGTTATGGGTTACAGCGACATCTCGAACATCTGCACAGATCGTTGAATCTCCATCGCTACTACGAATGCTAATACCACATCGGATGGGGCCCCCTGCCAACGTTACGGCATTTAAAACAGTGAGGGGAATATTGCTCACGGGAATCACCGTAGGATTTCTGACCGCCCCCGTGATATCTACTTTTTGGCTATTAAATCCGAGAACTGTCACGTTCAATTGAGGATCTTTGATATACACGCTGAGCTTTTGAGTCAATAAAATTCTGACTTGATCCGTCGTTAGGCCACCCACATGAACAACGCCTACATAGGGATAAAAAATATCGCCGTCAGAATCGACAGTGATCCCAGAGTCTTTATCACTGGCATTCTCAGAATTTGTCGGATTACTTAAATTCGGATGATCCCAAACAATAATCTGGATAATATCCTGAGGCCCTAGCTGATAGCCATATCCATGAGTATCCACCGTAAAACCAGGCGGCGTTTTATAATTCAAAGCGGCCATTTGTTTGGCTTCTTGCGCAGTGGCTTGCTGCTGTTGAATTAACAACGGCGTAATCGGCGTTACCTTAGGCGTCACTATCTGCCCTGAAGCATTGACAGATGGTGTAAACCCTCTGTTTTTCATATGCATACCAGGAACAAACGTACAGCCTGTTATTAATAAAGGAACCAGCAAACTAGAGATTTTTAAAGCCATTTTAACTTGCTTTATTTTTTCTATTTTCTCTATTTTTTTCATTTTTTTTATCATTGAACCCATTCCAAATTACTCAAAAATTATTTAAAAAAACTTAACGCGATCCTTCATGAACCCAACAATGCTTGATCCAATCTTGCAAACAATGCTCTAGCTGATTCACCATGACTTCAAAGGCTTCAATCGGCTTTAAATAAGGATCTTCGATTTCTCTATTTTGAAATTTCCCCACCAGATGAACTTTGCCTCTAACAAAGGGAAATCGTTGTTCTAGAAATTTTTTCTGCTCTGTTTCCATGACTAAAACCAGGTCATGCTCCAGCATCATCTCTTGGGTCAGCTGACGAGCAATATGAGACGAAATATCGACCCCTTTATTTTTCATAACCGTCACAGAATGTGGTGAAGCAGGCGCATCGACCACGGCTGAAATACCTGCGGAAGCCACCTGACGAGTCGTTTGACCCGACTTTACAAAATAATCCCGAAGGAAACCCTCAGCCGCAGGTGAGCGACAAATATTCCCCAAACAAACCATTAAAACTTTTTGAAACATGCAGATCCTCACCCCAAAAACGGCCGCGATTATAACGGCATGAAAACAGCGCTGGGAACCATGCCATTCCTGCTTTTTTTAAAATTTTTAAAATTTTTTTAGATTATTTAAATAGCCTCTAATAATTCATAAAAATTCGGGCAGGTTTTTGCAACTGCCTGACTATTTTCAATCATCACTCCAGGAATTTTTAATCCTAATAAAGACAATGACATTGCGATTCTATGATCATTAAAACTATTGACCTTCGCACCTTTTAATTTTGATGAATCTGGAATAATCGTCAGTGAATCTTGAGTCGACTCTGTTTTGACCCCTAATTTTTCCAAGCCATCAGAAATCGCCTTCACTCGATCTGATTCTTGCAATCTTGTATGAGCCAAAGATTTCAAAACCGTTGGACCCTCAGCAAAACAAGCAACAGCCGCTATCGTCATAAACGTATCGCTAAAACCCGCCATGTTTATTTCTATGCCCTTTAAAATTTTTCCAGACTCTTTTGAAACACGGATGCCCCTATTTTCTTCTTGGACTTCTTCTTGGATTAAACATCCCATTTTTTCTAAGACTTCTAAAAATCTTATATCCCCTTGGAGACAACCTGCTCTAGAACAATTTTTAATCAAAATTTCCCCGCCCAAAATCGCAGGCATGGCAAAAAAATAAGAGGCTGTAGACATATCAGGTTCAATCGCAAAATTTTTAGCTTGATAACTACCTGGGCCAATCATCACTTCATGACCCTTTATTTTTTCTAGATCAACATTCACCCCAAAATCTTTCATGAGTTTTGCAGTCATCTGGACATAAGGCTTATTGCCTATTTCTTGCAAAGATTTCAAAACTAGACCTGACTTTGTATTTAATTTCGCATAGGGCGCAGCCATCATTAGGCCCGATAAAAATTGACTAGATTCATGGATATCTATTTCTATCTCGACTTCGCTTTTATTTCCTAAATTATTTAATCCTGCCGTCTTTAAATAAAACGGCATTTTGTTTTTAGCTTTTTCAAAATCAAAACTAATCCCTAAAGATCTCAGGGCTTCTATCTGTTTTTCCAGAGGCCGCTCCATCATTCGATCAGACCCATAAAAATAATATTGACCTAATCCACAAGCTGCGACGGCTGGAATTAAAAATCGCGTCGCTGTGCCCGATTCATGGGTATAAATCTGAATATTATTTTTGGGGAATTTTCCCGCACAACCCTGAATAATCGCTGTGTGTCTAATAGGATCTATCTGAATAGAAACCCCTAAATTTTCTAAAGCCTCCGCCATGACTTTCGTATCGTCTGAAATTAAAACGCCAGACAATCTAGATTCGCCATGAGCCAAACCTGCCATGAGCAAAACTCTGTTGGTAATGCTCTTAGAACCTGGGATCTCTATTTCAGCATTAATGGGACAGTTTTTTTTAGGAATAATTTCGTGATTCATAGAATATTTATGCCGTTTCTAGCTCTGGCTGTTTTATATCTCCCGATTTTATTTCTCCAGATTTCTCCGAACCCGCTTCAGCAATTGCAAATACTTTCATGAGAAATCCAATCAACTCCGTCAGCGTCTCTGTCATCAAAGTAAAATCTGCATCAAATCGATCTGCCGCTGTCTCCGTAAATAAATCCGAAGCACGATCATGAACGCCCTCTAAAAACTTTAAAGTCTTTAAAGAAAAATCATCTTTTAAGCTAAAAGCTATTTCATTCCGAAATCCAAATCTCATTTGAACGACTTCACGGCCATGATCTATAAAATTCAAAATTTCATCCGCTAATAAATTTTGTTTGGCAATCTTGAGTGACCCACCTTCTTTCGTATCTTCAATCATGCATTGATCTTCAATAATTAAACTCTCAGGACATTGCTGCGCTTTTAGCCATTCGGTCATAACTCCAGAGATACTTTGTAAAGACGGCATTTCGACTTTGAAAGACCCCAAAGTCGTTCTGATTGCACTACAAAATTCTTCGGCTTTCTTTCTTGAAGAGGCATTAACGACAACCCAGTTTCTCTGGGTATCAATATATCCAAAAGTCACATGGGACTGGCTAAACGCCTGAGTGACTAAAGTGTGATAGATCTCGTCTTTGAGGGACTCTTTTTCTTTTTTGCGTAATTTTTTCGATTCTTTGGCTTCACGAATCTCTACGGCTTCTTTCAGTTTTTCGTTCAGAACAGACGCCGGAATTAATTTCTGTTCTGTCTTTCTGGCTAATAACCAATAGTTATTCGCGCAATAAACCATGGGCCCTTCAGCTTCTACCCCAGGTGCAACCCAGCCTTCAGCTTTAGGTTCAATACTGGAACAAGGCAAAAACCTAGCGGCACCTAATTGATCTTCTAAAGACTCTAACGTCCAATCCAATTTTTCTTTCAGGACAAATACATGAATATTCTTAAACCACATGGACGCTCTCTCTTAATATTTAATTTATCTGGCTACTTAAAAAAGCCGGTCATTATGATTTTTTAAAAGAAGACTGCAATGGGATATTTTTGAAAAATTAAAATCATCCCAGTCGGGAGTATCGACTTCAAGCCGTATCTCTATATAATCCCGCCCCTCAAATCTTCTTGAACCTCAAAGCTTTTTAGAATCTAATTTTATGCTAAGTACTTCGCCGACTCTTTCTGACAAATCAGATAATAAATCAAACAAAAAATTGCTGGAAATCCAACAAGAGCGTGATGCTTTGGCCATTAGAATTTCACAAATCCAAGGGCGTTTACTCTCAGGCTATTCAAGACCGCTGGAAGATTCTTTTATTTTATTACTCAAACAAGACATGAAACTTATCTGCCAAGTGACAGATTTATTAGTTCAAATCAAACCAACAAATCAAAAGCGCTCGTAGCTCAGATGGATAGAGTATCGGCCTCCGAAGCCGAGGGTCGTGGGTTCGAATCCCGCCGGGCGCGCCAGTTTTAAAAAAATTATTTAAAAATCCTGCAAATCTTCCCAGGTCAAAATTTGATCAAAATAATGCCTATTAATTAAACCCTCTTCTGCTCCAAACGGCGCAATTAAGACTTTATGAATAGATTTAATAAGACCCGATTTTTTATTTTGAGTCTCAAATCTAGAAAGCTTTTTCTCGAAATCATCAATCACTTCTATCCCAATTTTCCCCTGGCGATATTTTAACTCACACACCGTCACGACTTTGTCCTGCCGATCAAATAATAAATCTATTTGATAGCCCCGTTCTTCTCGCTCAGTCGCCCGATTATAAAAAGGCCCTGCCGTATAATTCACAGCTGAGAAACCTAATTTCCTAGCAATCGAATGCGCATGGCGCCGACAAAAACGCTCAAAGGCATAACCTAAATATTGCTGGTAAGCCTGACTTGATAAAGCTTGTGTGGGCATTGTTTGATATTGACCTGAATTGATTTTGTCTAAAACAGGCTGAATAAATCTAAAGAAAAAATGCAAATAAGCATCTGAGACGATATATCGCCCTAACATGCTGTTATTAAGCACCCCATAAGGCACATAACGATCAATAAAACCGCAGTACTGTAATTCTTCTAATAGTTCAGACAGCCGCCCACCCGAAGGTAAATTTAAATATTCTGAAATCTCAGTTCGTGTCATAAATTTTTCTTGGCTTAATTTATCTATCACCGATCGATAGTACGGTGAGCTAGATAAGCTACTCACAAAGATCCGCTCATACTCCGACGAAAAATAAGCATTAGGCAAAAAACTTTCCTGACAGAGTCCTAGAAAAAAAGAAGAATATTTCTGAGTTCTTTTTAGATATTCAGGAATCCCCCCTAGGGTTAAATAAGCATCCAAGATTTCTGGAAAAGCCCGATTGGGCAATAGCTGTGACACTTCTGAAATTTTTAATTCTTTCAAATGAAACTCGTATTGGGAGCGGTTATATAAAGCCTTTGAGCGCACAACTTGTTTAATCATAAAAGACGGTGAAGAACCGCAAAGAATCAAAACTAGATTGGGATTTCTCCGAAATTGGTTATCCCAAGCGAGTTTTAAATATTTAATAAATTCATCTTGATAATCCGCTAACCATTGGGTCTCTTCAAAATACAAAGTCCACACACCTGTTTGAATATAAGGTGCCATTAAATCAAATATTTCTTGCCAGCTGTCTGTTTTTATATTTTTTAATAAAGGCTCATTGGCATAACGTCTGAGTTGATTGAGCACCACTTGGCGCTGAATGTCTTCTGGCTTGTTTTCTACGCCTTCAAATTTAAGAATATTTCGATCTCGAAAGACCTGCTCTAATAATTCCGTTTTACCCACCCGACGCCGACCATACATAAGAATCATGATGGCTTCTTCTTGGGATTTAAGTTCTGATAATTGTCGGATCTCTTCAGCTCTGCCGACAAAACGGGGATTTAATTCAATCAATTCTGGGGTTAGCATTATTTTTTATTCACTATCTTTGGCCAAGTACGGGGTAAAACATACCTACTTGGCCAAAAAAAATCAAAAAATCCGGCCAAGTACAGGGTAAAAAATATCTACTTGGCCAAAATTTTAAATTAACTTATTAAAAAATATAATAAAAATTAAAATCTAAAAAAACATTTAATTCTTTTGAAAATTAATCCAACTGTCACTTTGGGTCTCAAACCTAGTTTCCAGTATTTATCTGCACTGACCCGATAATGCATACTCCCCAATCTTTCCCAAGAAAAATTCACGGCATGCCCTACCCGCATGATGGTTTGATAAATTTTTACCAATTTTTGATGGGCTTCTCGAGCATCTTGACCATAGGGATAAACAAAAGTTTTTATTTCTATCCCCAATTTTTTTTCTAATAATTTTTTAGATTCTTGGGCTTCTAATAAAAAATCTAAATTTTTATTTCTAAAACTCTGATGATTCATCCCATGAGATGCCATCTGAACTAATCCAGAATCTGCCATTTCTTTTAGCTCAGGCCAAGTACATAAAGCATCAGGGATCCAGAGATCTTTTATTTTCATGCGATCTTCTGGAGACAAATTTGTTCTTTCTGGAATCAAGCCAGCAGGCACAGCTAAAACGACTTTAATATTAAATTTTTTAATCAGGGGAAATACATGGAAATAAAAATCAGCTGTTGCGTCATCAAAAGTTAAACAAAGGTTTAATTTTTTCTGAGATAGTTTTTCTCTAGGAATTATTATTTGATATTTCTCAGAACTCGCTAAAAATCTCATATGTTCAGTCCATTTAGGATCCACCTGACTAGAATTTTCTAAAGTCACTTGGTGATACATCAGGTTCAGCAAAAATTTCATTTTGATTCATTCCCAGCTAAGAGCCCAAAACATCTACGCCATTAGGAATAGTAAATTTAAATTGGCTTTCGGACATTGGCTTATTCTCGATTACATTTGAAAAACCAATCTGAGTTGCTTGTCCAAATGAATTAATCACTTCCATAGAAATTGGAAGATTATTTTTAAAACTTAAATTAATTTGGCTAATCAAGTTATCACTATCTAACGGCGTCAAAATAAACTGACCCTGAATAGTTTCTTGAACACTGAATAATTTTTCCAAAGACTCCGTCCCACCCGAAAGTAATAGCAAAGGCGTTTCAGACAAGGCCTGATCTAATGGCCGAATGACGACTTGCATCAAGTCTGGTTCATAGTCATAAAGTTTTTGCCCATCACTCACAAAAATCTGAGCATTGGGACTGGCAATTTCATACCGAAATTTTCCAGGATTTTTGACCCACAGATGCCCAAAACTTACCATTGATTCTCCCGAGTCACTGCCCATGGTTTGAGTAATATCCGCTGAAAAACTTTGCAAGCCTGAAAGCTTCTGGGCTAGGTCGGCTTGAGAATTGGTAATAACTCCAGAAGCAAAAACAGTCAGAAAAAAACAGTTTAATAACACGGTCCAACAATATTTCATTCTTACAATCCTTGGTTTACTTGGTTTACTGGGTTACCTATTTTATTTACTGACGAAACAATCGAATGATTTCTGGAATATTAGGATTAGTTGTTCTGACTGGATTGATATCCAAGCCTCCCCTTCGAGTGAAATAACCCATGACGGTTAGTTCTTTAAAATCGGCCAAATTTTTTAAATCCATAAAAATTCTTTCGACACAGTCTTCATGAAATCCCAGGTGAGTCCGGTAAGAAATTAAATAAGCTAATAACCCTTCTCGGCATAACTGGGGACCCGAATAATTAATACAAATTCCTGCCCAATCTGGCTGGGAAGTCACAGGACATAAAGACCTAAATAATTGGGTCGACAGGGTTTCTTTAGTTATGTTTATTTCTGGATTTTTTAATTTTAAAAGCCCTGAATTCACATGATAGTCACTGATTTTGACAGATAGATTATCTAAAGATTCGCCAGCTAATTTTCCAAAAGAAAAATTTAAATTCTCAGATAAATCAAAAAATTTTACTTGGATTTTTGCTTGAGCTGCTTGAGATAAATCTTGTTCGACTAATTTTCTCAAAACCTCTCGAGACTCAAATTTTTCCATATTTAAACTATTAAAATATAATTTCATGGATTTTGATTCGATCAAAAACTCACTCTCACAGGGCAAAATAATCTTGGCAATCACCGCCTCTGGGATCCCATTAGGTTTTAACCAAGAGACTTCATAGTGATGCCAGGTATCTTGACCATAAAATGGCAAGTCACCAGAAATTCCCAGCAATTTTCGATTAACTGGCCGTGAAATAGGGAATAACAAACTGGGGTTATAACCATCTGGATAGACCGTCGTTTGGCCAAGAGAGAGACCCATAAAAGATTCCTAAATTTTTTTTGTTTAAAAATAAATAAATAAAAAACAGGCGGCATTCTTAGAAATACCGGGGCTGAATGCAATGGATTTTTAAGCTTCGAAATAAGCTAAAACCAATGGGTCCACGCTTTGCAAAATCAGGGGTTCACTTAAGGCCTGAGCTATTAAAAGACGATCAAACGGATCTTTGTGGTGCATGGGCAAATCAAGCAATTCTGACAGGTGCTCTGGTTTAATTGAAAGCATTTCAAACCCGCTCGCATCAATGGCTTTTAATATTTTTTCAAAATCCATAGAGAGTTTTTTAATACTAATTTTGACAGCGCACTCCCATAGGGAAGCCATGCTAACAAAAACATTATCTGCATTAATGATGGCTGCACGAATAGATTTTGGGAGTTTTGAATCATTGGTAATCACCCAAAGCAAGATGTGGGTATCCAGAAGAAGTCTCATTTTTTACGCGCTCTCTTTTTGTTCTCTTGGGTCATTGACTCACCATAAAAAGCCGACAGAAGATCATCAGGGAGCGGTGCATCGAAATCATCAGGAACTTCAACCTGTTCTTTATAAGTCCCGAAGCGAAATTTTTTGTTTTGCGTAATAGGAACCATTTTGACCAAGGGTTGCCCTGCCTTAGCGATAATGATTTCTTCTCCCTCTACAACAAACGCAATTAGTTTGGAAAAATTGGTTTTAGCGTCATGAATATTAAATAACTGCATGATGAACCCTTGAGTATTAATTAACGCAGATCTTATAGACTAGACTTAGTCTAGTCAACAAGCTAAATCAGCCCGCCGGCTGTCCCTACTGCCGACTCACCAATAATTCCCGCATGCCATTGGGTTGAACTTCGCTAACTAGTCCAGCCAATTCCATCGCGTCTAATAATCTTGCTGATCGGTTATAACCAATTTTTAATCTTCTTTGGACCATTGAGATCGACGCTCGGCCACTCTCTATGACCAAATTCACGGCTTCGTCATAGAAGGGATCCTGTTCATAATCGCCCTCTTCTTCACTTTCACCCAAAGCCGCATCGTCACTCGACGTTGTCTGTAAGATACTTTCGATATAGTCCGGCGTTCCTAGCTCTTTCCAAGCTTTGACAATTCGTTGGACCTCTTGATCTGACACAAATGCCCCATGGACCCGTGTCGGAACCCCAGCGCCTGGCGGTAAATACAGCATGTCTCCATGGCCCAGTAATTGCTCAGCACCCTGCTGATCCAAAATAGTTCTTGAATCTATTTTTGAAGATACTTGGAACGCCATCCGGGTAGGAATATTGGCTTTAATTAACCCCGTAATGACATCTACGGATGGCCGCTGCGTGGCTAATATCAAGTGAATCCCTGCGGCTCTCGCTTTCTGAGCGAGTCTTGCAATTAACTCTTCTACTTTTTTACCTACCACCATCATCATGTCTGCGAATTCATCTACTAAGACCACAATACAAGGCATGGGTTCTAGAACAGGGACTTCGGCAGCACCGGGATTTAACTGTTTAAAAATTGGGTCTTCGATGGGCTCTTTGGCTTTAGCCGCGTCGATCACTTTTTGGTTATATCCCGCTAAATTTCTCACAGCCAAAGCAGCCATGAGTCTATAGCGACGATCCATTTCTTTAACGCACCAACGCAACGCATTAGCCGCTTCTTTCATGTCTGTGACAACGGGTGTTAATAAATGGGGGATGCCTTCATAGATAGACAACTCCAGCATTTTGGGATCAATCATGATCATGCGAAGTTCATTCGGCGTGGATTTTAATAACATGCTTAATAACATGGCATTCAGCCCAACAGACTTACCTGACCCCGTCGTTCCAGCCACTAAAAGATGCGGCATTTTTTCTAAGTTTACGACTTCAGCCTCACCTGAAATATCTTTACCTAATCCCATCGTCAACGGTGCTTTAGACTGAATAAATGCTTTGCTTTTTAAAACTTCTTTTAATCTTACTATTTGGCGTTTTTCATTGGGGATTTCTATCCCAACGACTGATTTACCAGGAATCACTTCGACAATTCGAACAGAAATGGCTGATAAAGACCGTGCTAAATCTTTGCTCAAATTAGAGAGCTTGCTGACTTTCATGCCAGGGGCTAGCTGTAATTCATAACGAGTGACAACCGGTCCTGGACACACGCCAACAACTTTGGCCGTAATCCCAAAATCCACTAATTTCTCTTCTAATAAACAAGCCATATGCGCCAAGGCTTGTTCTGGAATCGGTGCTGAATTTTCTTCGGGGTCATCTAATAAATCTGCCGAGGGAATTTTGCCTTTAAATAATTTTTTGGCATGCCCAGAAATCCCTTCATGGCTTTCTTTAGTACTTTCAGCGACGGGATGCCCTGTGCTTTTTTCAGGTTTAACGCGAGAAAGCTTTGGACTAGGTATAGCCAAATCCATCTGTTCCCCTGATTCAGCAAACGGATCTGTCACGCGAACAGGCAATCTTTCAGGTTCATCAAAATCTTCTGTCTGTTCGAAGACATTATTTTCTTCCTGAAAAACTTTAGGGCGGCTGAATAAATTACTAATTAAAGG
This sequence comes from Thiotrichales bacterium, assembly GCA_947478175.1. Lineage (GTDB taxonomy): Bacteria > Pseudomonadota > Gammaproteobacteria > Francisellales > CACEW01 > CAMCUU01. Next base: position 66,096 of record CANJUQ010000004.1, read on the forward strand.
CTCCTGATTCTTGAAAAAAACAGGAGATTTAGATTGCGCTTGAGCTGAAGAGTGTTTCAAAGCCAGTGCAGCTGCTTTGGCTTCGATTCTTTGCTGTTTTTTAAACACTCTGGCTTCACGCCCTTCATTCCATTTGGTTTTTATTTTTAAAAAAATATTTTTAAAAAATAATCCCCAGTACAAAATCCCCAGCCCTAATTTTTGAAAAATACTGAGCCACTGAAGACCACTGAATAAAGTCATCCCAATAAAAAAACAGGTCGTTAACGCAATAAAAACCCCTAATTTATTTAAGTCGGGCAATAAAACCTGGAGTGTCATGGTTCCGATAATTCCACCGGGCCCTTGAGGCAAATAAACCCCATGGCTTCCCAATAACAAGGCGGCTAAAGCACTGCCAGAAACCCACAGTAAAACAATGCCCAGAATTTGAACTAAGTGCATCCAATGAACATGTTTTTGTTTGGCTTCTTGCTGATAAACCACCCACACACCCAAAGCCAAAACAAACGGGACAAAATAGCCAAAAAACCCACTGAGGGACAAAATAAAATCTGAAATTATGGCACCCCAGAGACCCACGGCATTAGCGGGACCACCTAAAGTTTGTGCACTATGAGACCAACCTCGATCTGTTGGGTGATAGGTCCCCAAGGCGACTAATAAAAATATAGCCAGTGCCAATAAAAATAATAATAAAACCCCTTTCAGCCTTAATTTTAATAACACTGAAATCTCTGAAGTTGGCCCGGAAGACTCGGAAGACCCTGACGATTTGGACATCTTTAACACCTAAAAAACTAAATAATAATCATGACCCACTTGAAAAGCGCGCGGAGTATATACGTTATTGGACCTGCCGAAACGCCTCAGCCATGGATAACCACCCGATCCACCCCATAGTGATAAGCCAAATCTTCGGCCAATAACTTTGTCCGCTCATTCATATTTAAATTATTTTCAAAACGATGGCGGGGCAACGCAATAAAATAATCTAACAAGGGCACCTGCGGTAAAAATTCGGCGGGCGTCAAAATAATTTCTTTCTGTTTTTCTGCTTGAGCTTGTTTTAATTTTTTAACAATATTTTCATAAGATTTTTTAAACTCAGGACCTTTTTTGATAGCCACTGGCAAATCAGACATGACGGGTAAAAAATCTTGATAAAAACCAATACTCAAAACCAAAGAAATTCCCGCTATCACTAAGCCAAGCCAAGCCAATTTATTTTTTCTCAGAAATCTCTGACGGAATTTTTCAGCCCATAAAGTCCATAAACCTAACGACGTAAAAAATCCTAACGTCGCCATCAAGCCATAATATCTAGGTGGGGCATCGCATCCCATGGACCAAGCAACTGAGAAAAAACCGACCCAAATGAGGCCAATTAAGATCACCCAAAAATCTTGCTCTGGGAGCCAATGAGAGCGGGCTTTCATAAAGCTGTTTAATTCTGGATAAAACAGCCAAGCCAAAAACCAAACAACTGGATTACCTATAAAAAATATCAAAAGAAAAAACGTCTCTGTCGTCGCATTTGTAATAGAAAAAAGCCAATCATGATCTAAAAAATAAATATCAGGTTTCATCTGATAATAAAGAATACGCTGCTGATCTCCTGACGCATAAATCACAAAAATTAATAGTGCTGTCAGAATAAAAAACATCAAAATCCAAAAAAGAAGATTGGAACTAAAACGCTGAGAATTTTTATTTTGTTTAATAGGGTCTACTAAAAAACGATATAGCCCATAGAAAATACTCAGCATCATCATGAGTACTGCGCCTTCATTGGTGCCCACTAATAAAAATAAACAAATAATAATCAGCCCGCCTAGAACCCCTCTAGATCTGGTAGATCTGGGTGAAACAGCTCGATGAAAATCAATTAAACCACTGAAAATCAGGGCCATTAAAATTAAAGACGTCTGATAGCAATAAGCGCCCGCGTTATAAAAAAATTGGCCGACTAAAACAAAATCGGAATTTCCAATCACATCAGGCTTAGCAAGCACCCAATAGAAAGCCCAAAAAATCAACGTAAAACTGGCTAAACGACAGCGCGGATAAACATGAGATTCAAAATAATCTTGAGAGACCAGATGTAAAAAAAGCCAAAAAAAGCTAATTAAAGTCAAGGCAATTAGGATTAATCCAGAAAATCCATAATAGTTCGGACCAATCCAATTAAAAAAACTAATAGACAAAAAAGTCGCGGTATATCTTGCATCCCAAGAATCATAAACAAATTTATTCACACCCCAGAAGCCCAGTTTTGCTAAATACTTTATACCGAAAAAATCATCACCGGCTGGCACAAAATAAAAAGAGAGCCAAATCAACTGAATTAAAATACTGAAAGCAACAATAAAAACGGCTATCAAAAATACGGTTCTTATTTGAGAACCCTTCGAAGCCTCTGAAGCCTTTAGATCCATGTTCAATTTACATACCCCTCGCAGAAAAAACGCAAGATCGTTGCTCAAATTTGCATTTAGTCAACTTGCGCCTTAACTTCTCTGCCCTTTTTTCTTTATTTTTATTATTTCTGAAGGACCTTAACCATGAGAATTCTATTAGTCGAAGATGATTTGCTTTTGGGAGATGGCCTACAAATTGGTTTAATCCAAGACGGTAATGCGGTCGATTGGCTGAAAGACGGAGAAACAGCCAATTCAATCTTACAAACAGAACGATTCGATGCCGTGATTCTTGATATTGGATTGCCTGGCTTATCTGGCCTAGAAGTCCTTCGAGCGCTACGTCGTTCCGGCAATAGCACCCCTGTTTTAATTCTAACCGCTAAAGATTCTGTTGAAGACCGTGTCAAAGGCTTAGATCTTGGGGCTGATGACTATCTCACTAAGCCTTTTGATTTAGAAGAAGTCCTCGCCCGTCTCAGAGCACTGACTCGACGCGCTGTTGGTCGATCTAACCCCACCATCCAACATGGTGATTTGGAAATTGATCCAGCGGGTCATACCGTTAAATTTCTTAATGAAGAAGTGAAGCTCTCTCGCCGTGAATTTGCCCTATTACAAACCCTTTTAGAAAATCGAGGCAAAGTAATTTCTAGAACCAAAATGATTGAATCGCTCTATAGCTGGGATGAAGAAATCGATTCCAATGCGCTAGAAGTCCATATTCATCATTTAAGAAAAAAATTCGGTAATGATTTAATTCGTACCGTTCGAGGCGTCGGTTATCTTGTCAAAAAACTGGATGAATAATTCAAGATGAGTGACCCAAAAAAAAAATTTAAATTTTCTAGCAAATCTCGGGACCTCCTAAAGTTCCGCTTAGCACGTTATTTTTCTTCAGTTCATCGTTTTCTAGTCATCAGCATGCTGAGCATCCTGACTCTAGTGATGCTTCTTTTAGCGCTGTTAAATTACTGGCAAATTGAATCTCAAGACAAGCGTCTATTTGACTCTCAGCTAATTAACTCAGCTCAAGTCTTGCAAGCCTTAATGTCCCTAGAGATTCAACAGCATGACCATCATCAACTCTCTGAATTGCTCCGGCAATCCACAGAAAAAACGATTGCTCAACTTGAAAAAACCCGATACGACGCTGCTGCTAATCTATTCGAACAATATCAAGACCAAGTAGCCTTCCAAGTTTGGGATACTCAAAAAAACACCCTACTTCTCAAGTCTTCCAATGCACCTGACTGGGTCTTGTCTAAAGCAACGCATGGATTTGAATATTCAACAGGCCTAAAAGGCGAAACCTGGCATTCATACTCGCTGCCGGATCCTGAAAAAAATACGCTGATCATTATTGCCATGCGAGATACTTTTTCTTCGGGTATTAATCTCGCTATTTTTCTTCACGATTTCACCATTCTGATGATCGTTTATATTCTCATCGCTATTTCTATCTTATGGGCCATTCAATATGCCATGCAGCCTTTAAAAGCTATTACATTGGCGCTCAAAGAACGTGACCCAGCTGGCCTGCACCCTATTGATATCAAACTAGCTCCAGAAGAAATTCGACCCTTAGTTAAAGAAATAAACCGCTTATTTTCGCGCGTGAGTGAAACCATGCGGCGTGAAAAGTCTTTCACGGCGGATGCCGCCCATGAGTTAAGAACCCCCCTCGCGGCGCTTAAAACTCAAGTCCAAGTCGCTATTCGAGAAAAGAATGACGAACAGCGTCAAAAAATTCTTAAAAATATTATTGCCAGTGGCAACCGCTGTGCGCATGTTGTCGAACAGCTTTTAACACTTTCCAGGCTCGCTCCAGAAGCTCGTGCAGCTTACAAAGACCCAGTCATCCTGAATGAAATTTCTGAACAGCTTGTCGCTGAACTCGCCCCACTCGCCATTCAGAAAAATATCGAAATAGAACTGCACTGCCCTGAAACGCCTCTTTCTATCTTGGGAAACAAAATCAGCATGGGGATTTTGCTTAGAAATCTCATCGCCAACGCTATTATTTATACCCCAGAGGGAGGCAATGTGAATGTCCTGCTCTCTGAACAAAAAGACCATATTATTTTGCAAGTCATAGACACTGGCCCAGGCATCCCACCTGAATTACATGCTCGAGTTTTTGATCGATTTTACAGACAGCTTGGGAATAAAGCCGAAGGTTCTGGATTGGGTTTATCTATTGTCAAAGAAATCGTTGATCATCATCACGGACAGATTGAACCCAGAACACCCAAATCAGGCATAGGCTTGGAAATGCGGGTCAGTTTTCCAAAAGCACCCACTAAAGCTATGACTGATGCTATGACTAAAGCTAATGAACCCGTAAACTTGCCTACTAAATAATTGATTGAATATTAAAAATAGAAAATTGAAACATGTTGAAATATCGGCACGGGCTTCTTCTCTTTATTTACTTAGTTTTTTTATTAAATTTCTTAGGATTTTCAAGCGCTCTCTTCGCCTCAGAGAAGCCTGTCATCTCTATCAATATTCAAGGCACCCCTCCAGAAATTCAAAATAATCTTATTAATTCTTTAAGCCTCAGTGCATTAAAAACCCAGGCGGATATTCAAAACAAAGTTCATCTAGAACTGCTCTATCAAAGATCCACTCAACAAATTCAAACCGTTCTAAAAAGCATGGGCTATTACAAAGCTGTTATTAACAGCCATTTAGATTTTGATGCCAAAAAACAAACCTGGACAGCCAATTATTGGATCACCCTGGGAGACCCTTTACGGATTCATACCATTCAATTTTTAATCAATGGCGAAGGCCAATATGACCCTGTGTTAACTAAGCTTTATAGGCAATCTGATTTACACCCTGGAAAAATTTTAAATCAAAATAATTATGAAAAGTTTAAAACTAATTTATTAGACCAAGCCGTTGCCTTGGGATTTTTTGACGCTGAAATCTCAGAGCACCAGATTCGGATTAATTTATCTAAGAACCAGGCAGATATTTTATTCACCCTAGAAACCGGCCCCCGATATCACTTTGGCAAAACGGTTTTTACTCAGTCAGGTTATGCTTTTGAACAAAAATTCTTAACGCGTTATCTCCCTTATGTCATTGGCCAGCCTTATCAAATGGGCTTAGTCAATACCCTCCAAAGCCATTTGGGTAACACAGAATATTTCAGCAATGTTGCTGTCACCCCTACCCCCGACAAAAAAACTCACACGGTCGACATGAGGGTCGATACCACGACGCAAAAAAGGGTCAAATACACACTGGGACTGGGTTATGGAACTGAAACAGGCCCTAGAATTACTTTGGGTTCTGATATTCGTTATGTAAATGCGCGAGGCGATTATTTAACGCTGGCTGTTCAAGCATCCAAAATCTATCAAGAAGTCATTGTCAGCTATGTCATTCCCGGTAAAAACCCTGTCACGGACTACACCAGTCTGAATGCCGGAGAAAGCTATACCAATATCACGCCCTACTCCGCCACAACGACATTAGCAGGCCTTGACTGGGGAACCGTTCGAGGCAGCTGGACCCGAACGGTCGGCATTCATGAAAACTGGATTCACTATGACACCCCTGTCTCTACAACTGATCGAGCGGCTTATTTATTACCCACAGCTGAGCTTTATTATCAAAAACAAATCCCGGGCGGTTTTTTTACCAATGGCTTCAATGCCGATATAACTACAACTGGGACAGTTAAAAGTTTTTTCTCTCAAAGTACTTTTATCAAATCCGTCCTGACAGGCCGATATGCCGTGGGAATAACCTCTGGCACTCGTGTATTTTTTCGAGGCCAAGCAGGCGCCATCGGCACGCACAGCATTACAGATCTTTCTCCCACCCTGCGGTTTTATACAGGGGGCATAGGTTCTGTTCGGGGGTATACCTATAGCAGCCTTTCCCCTGAAAACGATCAAGACCAATTGATGGGCGGACGCTACTTAGCCGTTGGCAGTGTTAACTTTGAACAGCGTATTTATGGAAAACTCAGCGGTCTTATTTTTTATGATATCGGGAATTCTTTTGATCAAATTCAATCCATCGATTGGGCCAAAGGGGCTGGATTTGGTCTGTCTTATCAATCTCCTGTCGGACCCATCCAATTTTATTTCTCTCATCCAGTCAATGTCCCTGATAGTCGTTGGCGTGTTGATTTCTCTGTAGGAGCATTGATATGAGCAAATCTAATCAAAAACCTAATCACTCTTGGCGTTATAAGCTTAAAAACATTGTTTTTTATTTGATTTTATTTTTAATTATTTTAACGGGCCTCACGGTGTGGTTCACAGATACGCCCTTAGGCTTTAAAACATTAGTTAATCTTTCTGAACCCTTACTTTCGAAATATGGCGTTGTGATCCAAGGCCCCGTGAATGGCATTCTGACTAATTTTAAAATCCAAAAAATCCAAATTAATTCGCTGACTTTGGAAAATTTTTCCCTTCAAGTGCAACCTAGAAATTTATTACTAGGCCAAATTAATTTATCCCAAGCTAGCGGAATTCTTCAGATCAATGATTTTTCTACCCCTATCAAACTCTTCGGACAAATTTCTTTAAGATCCCCTCATACCTTCAATCTTCATGGATGGGTTTTACTAAAACGTACTGTTATCCCCACCCCCAAATCTTTATTTAAAACCAATTTTCAAATCGCTGGGGATCTTTCTCATTATCAATTTACAGCCCACGGCCAAGGTGTTTTATTCAATCGCCAAAGTCATTTGATCATTCAAGGCTTTGGCTCAAGCGCTGAATTACACACGGAAGAACTGGTGTTAGAACTTCCCCATGGATCTATTGATGGCTCTGTGACCATCACAAATTTCTCGCCTCTCACTCTAAAACTCCAACTGAATGGCCATGATATTCCTGCTCAAGACCCTGCTTTTAATCCTAATCAGTTATTAAATTTTGCTTTGAATTTTTCCACTAATTCTCAAACTCAAGAAGCCAATCTAACTCTCCATGCACCTCATTTTGATACCCAGCTTCATGCCACTCGAGTGATTAATAACGGCGTCACACAGCTAGATCCTATCTTGCTAACCACTTCTAATGGCCACTGGCAACTCCCGAGTACTCAGCTAGTTCTGCAAAATACACTGATTAATATTCCCCATGCTTGTTTCACCTACCAATCTAAACAATCTATCCATACAGCTAGCTCTTCTGCTCAAAATCAAAGTCAAAATCAAATTTGTGGTCAGCTTTTTTTCCAAAATAAAAATCAATCCTCTGATTTAATTTCTGATCTCCAAATTAATCTCAAAGACCTTTCTGTCCTTCAAGATTTTTCAGATAAAACCAATGATCTTGAAGGTGTCTTAACGGGTTCTATGCATATTGAAGGCCCACCCTCCCAGCTCAAATACACAGGCTCTATTCAACTTTCACAGGGCCGCCTAGGGCTTCCAGAATGGGGTATTGTTTTTCAAAAAATTACGCTTTTGATGCAAAGCCAAGACGAGCCATTTGTTCATATCCAAGGTTCCGCTGAATCAGGCTCAGGAACTTTGACCTGGAAAGGTTCTCTGTCTGATCAAAATAATCAATTAAATTTAGGCTTAGGCATTGATGGGGATCATCTGACCCTCATCAATTTACCCTTGGCTTATGTCATCGCCAGTCCCCACTTGGTTTATACCCAGAATGCTCAAACCATGGCACTTACAGGGGTTGTTAATCTCAATGAAGCCCATATCAACGCAGATGAGTATAAAAATTTCCCAGCATCAGAAAGTAAAGATGTTGTTTTTGTCGATAACCAAAATCGCGTAATTCAAAATCAAGATTCACTTCCTTTTGCTTTAAATCTCATACTGATGACTGACCCAAAAAAAAACAATATTCAATTTGAAGGCTTCGGCATCAAGACGGGCGTAACAGGCCAACTCACGGTCAGTAGTTTTGCGAATAAACCGACGCTTGCTGATGGACAGCTTTCTTTAATCAATGGTCAATATCAAGCCTATGGGAAGCATTTTAATATTACTCAGGGCTCTTTGATTTTTAATCATTCACCGATTACCAATCCGACTTTAAATATCAGCGCGACTTATGTCATGACCTCCATTGTTCTTGGCGGAAATTCTGTGGGATCCATTGTTGTGGGAGTGAAAGTCACAGGGACGATTTCGCAAATTCATCTTTCACTTTTTTCAGATCCGCCCATGAGCCAAGAAAATATTTTGTCTTATATCATCACAGGCCAGCCCCTCAGTCAGGCTGGACCCGGCAGCCAATCAGCCCTTTCTCAAGCGGCACTGTCTTTTGCGACTGCAGGAGGCGATCAAAGCGCCATCAGCAAGATCCAAGAGACGTTCAAATTAAATCAGCTTTCTGTTGGGTCCCTCAATGGCTTACCCACCAATAATCTGGCCGCAGGCCGAGAAACCAATGGCCCCAATCAGGACAATACGGCAGTCTTTGTGGGGAAATCCATCACCTCAAGATTTTATGTCAGCTATGGCGTGGGCTTATTTAATAACGAACAGATTCTCATGACGCATTTTACCCTCTCACCCCATTTTTATATTCAAACCGATAATTCGACTTTGGATGCTGGGGCAGATGTTTTTTATACGTTTGAGCATTAGGAATGATTGAATCCAAATGAGTGCGATTACAACTGTTGTTTTTAAGTCGAGCATTCAGTTTGGACATCATTGAGAACTGGCAATGACTGAATCGTCTCTCCCCTCGCGGGAGAGACAGGCCCAGAAGGCGCCAGCCTTATGGGGCAGAGAGGGGGCAAAAAGTAGGGGCGCAATTCATTGCGCCCTCATTGCGCCCTCATTGCGCCCTCATTGCGCCCTCATTGCGCCCTCATTGCGCCCTCATAAAAGCTTAAAAAAATAGCTTCTAAGACGCCTCTCTTTTATTTAAAAATTTCGTGATTCCAGAATCGCAATACGCGAAACCCCTGAGACTCAAGATAACTTGTTCGACATGCCTCTTTTCGGATGTTTTTTTCCTCTTGATGCTGGCTGGCTGCCATCCAACGCAATCACCAGGCGTTTTTTGTAACAGGCAAAATCACCTTGAAATTCTTTTGATTTTGTTGGGGCGCAATTTTGATTTTGTGAGGGCGCAATGAATTGCGCCCCTACTTAATGATCTCCAAACTGAATGCTCGACTTAAAAAACACTTCTGTTCTGTGATGCCTCGTTCCGCCAAACGTTTTTCATAAATCGTATAGCCACGAACAACATGTTCTTTCAAAACCTGAGTTGCCCATATTCTAAAATGCGTTGACTGACTTGAATTCACACGATAACCGACAGAAATTACTACATCCAAGTTATAAAACTTGGTTTTATATTTCTTACCGTCATCGGCAGTGTGTTCCAAAATGGAACATACTGAATCTTCAACAAACCCACCTGAATTAAATATATTTTTCAAATGCTTAGTAATTGCCTGTCTCTGTGTCCCAAATCAACGCCTCAATACGCGAGTGTTTTTTCTGTTTCTACTTTTTCCCACACCCCACCCGCAAAACAATAAGCCTCTTTTTTATAATGACTTTTAATTTCGCGCTTCCATTGGCGTTGTTCTTCGCTTTTGATTCCCATGGGTTCTTCTAAAAAATAATCACTAGGTAAATTCATCACCTCCGCCAAAATCATACAAAAGCGCAGTTCAGGGCGGGTGTATTCTTTAAACATGTCGCCGTAAAAACTAAAAATTTTATCAAAAAGAACGCCCTGATAAGCCTCTTTAAACAAGCCCTCTTTTTTCATAGCCCCTCGCTTTAACTGATCTTGAACATCAGAAACTGCTGTAAAAGTATCGGCCCAAGATTCTTGGATATCGGCTAATACACTCTTTTTCAGTGCTTTTAAAAAAGACCGCCAGTCAGTTGGCGTCTTTATTGCTGCTGTCAGATTTTTCTCTTGAATCTGAATCAAACTTCTCGCCCAAGGAGAAAAATTAAAATAATGATGATTATTGACTGCCGCTGCACCGCTTAAATCTTTTATTAAAACTCTTTCACATCGCGCTGCTAATTTTTCTAGATTAATAACATCAAAAGCCAAATAAATTCTTTTAAAAAAAACTTCAAAACGCTTAAACGCTTCATACATCGCTGCATCTTGAATAGATTTTATCTGACGAGACCGAGAGGCTAACTCTGTATGAGATTGTCTGAGTGTTTTTAAAATTTGAAACCAGCCAGGTTTTTTAGCTAAAAGTAATCGTTCAGATGCCTCTGGAATCAATGTCTGAATCAGACGATCTTCCAGAGATAACACAGAGATCACTTCGCCTGGATTTCCCTGTCTTGCCACGCGCCCATCCGCCTGCTGACTCACACGCTCATGGCTCTCAAAAAAAGTTTTAATGACTCTGTATAAACCCCGAATATCCGCCCCACGTGTCGCAATATTCGTCGCAACCGTAATAGTTCCAGGCAATCCAGCTCTTCCAATAATCACTTCTTTAGGTTCGTCTTGATCGTCATTCAGCAATTGATGCGCCAGGTTTCTTAATTTTAAAAACGCAGAAAAGTTTTGTGTGGCTTCAATACTTAAAAATAAAATCAAAACCGCCTGTCTGAGCCCTAGCGCTTTATTAATTTCTAATAATATTTCTAAATAATGTGCCTCTTTAGTCAAACATAGCTTTGGCTCCAGAGTGATTCTCAGACAAGGTTTATGAGTGGGAATATCAAAACAATCCACCCCATAAATTTCTTTAATTTCTTCTCGTTCAATAGAACTTCCCAGCGTTCCACTGACGCCAAATAGCACAGAGGCAAAATTGCTAATAAAAGCCAAATTCGACATAGAAGCCATGGTCATGGTATGGCATGTGGGCTCTAGCCCTTCTTTAATTTCAGCGAACATATGGGTGAATCCATTCCACCGAGAGTGAGTTTGACGTGCGCCCGTGTCTTCGAAATCCATGATTTCAACTTTAGGCCCAGAGGTATATTTCTTGGCGACATAATGCGTTCCCCTGGTCTTTTCAAAACAGACGTCTTTGGCTTGCTCTAAATAAGCATGCATCAGTAGATCATTTTTAAGCTTCCAGGCTATTTCGGCATAAGCGCCGCCTTCAGCCTCTGCTAATTTTTGTTTTACTTTGAGGAAAACAGCTTCCCAGCCAACTTTATCTTTAGTAGCCAATTCGTATTCTTCTGCCGAGGCATATTGACTCATGAATTGATATAGAGGTTTCACCATCCAAGTCTGTTGCTCAAAGGGCGTATGAGAAATTCGAGCCGCAGAGCCTGCCGCATCAATCAATAGATTGTCGACTTCATCAATAAAAATCACTCGGGGCTCTCTGGGCATTTGTTGTTTCTTGGGATGCTTCAGGGCATCACCCATTAAAATAAAACAAAACTCAGCCGTATTGCCGTACAAAATATCTTGGTCATATTTTTTAACTAGAAGCCGGTTATGACAGACATGAAAGCTAGTCACCCCCAAACTTTCATAAAAATCTTTAAATTCTTCATAATCTCGCACGGCTAAATAGTCAGACGAAGTAATCAAATTTATTTTAAGACCACAGCAAGCAATCAGTGCCGCAAATAAATTACTGGTTAAAGACTTTCCTTCACCGGTTTTGATTTCTAGCAGCCGACCTTTTGGATTTTTTAAAAGCCCCAAAATAGAAAAAACTTGTTCGGGATAGGGCGATTTTCCTAGTTTTAATTTTCCAATAGTCGCGATTAAAGCCAGTAATTCACAATGCTCTGGGCTTAACTCACAGGGCAGTTTTGGATCTGCTTTAAATTTTTCTCGAAGACGTGAAATTTCTCGCTGTAAAACAGACAAAGTGCTGTGGGCATAAAGATCTGCATAGTGTTTAAAAATCTCATATTCCCGGATTATTTTTTCTAGATCTTCAGGGGGCAATGGGAATTTTAATAAATTCGTGGGAGTCGAAAAATCCGCTATGGCTGAAATCGTCTCTCCCCTCGCGGGAGAGACAGCTGAAGATGGCGGAGCCATCGGAGGCAGAGAGGGGGTAATCTCAAAATCAAATCTCCCCGCTTCAGCCTCCATCACCCATCGCTCAGCCACGCCAATAAACCCAAAACTATTTTTAATTAATTTAAAATTTTCCAGATCAAATAATTTTAAAAAACATGCCATGCCTGCTTTAAGTTTTAACTCACAGGCTGCCTGAATAAATTTTTCTGATTCTAAGTTTGACTCTAAGCCTGGTTCTAAATCTGGATTTTTAACTCTCCGAAAAACACATTCTGTATAAATCTGCGCGATCTGAATTTTTTCAGAATTATTCAAAATTTTTAATCGCACTTGTTCTAGTTTTTCAAAAAAAAATTCTAAACTTTCTTGCTGGGCTTTATTTAATCTCTGCGCTCTTTTTAATACTTCTTTTTTAAATTCACGCATGCTCAAACACTCCTGAAATCTCCGCGCTTTTTTTCTTGGCCAATCTTTTGGGCGTCATCATCTGGCTATTAGCTGTTTCTGGATTCGCGCCCAGGCTTAATAATTTTTGAGCTAAAAAGACGGCTCCTGTTTTAACCGCTTTATGCAAAGGCGTATTGCCTCGTTTATTTTGCCGGTCTATTTCAACGCCCATGTCTCTTAACAATCTGAAAGATAAAAGCGCCTGATATTTGACCGCAAAATGCATCGCTGTATTGCCTCTGGAATCTATGGCTTCACGATCAATTCCTGCTTGCAATAATAAATTCACCGCCTGATCGGCTTTGTTTATCACTGCCAGATGCAACGCCGTTCGTCCGTATTTTTTATCTCTCAGATCCACTGGGAACTTAAGTAATAAAAGCTCTCTTAAGACATCCAAGTTATTACCTATGGCCGCTGCGAACCAAATTTTTATTTTAATTTTTAAGCTCGATGCTAACTCTAATCCGCAAACTAATTGAGCCAATTGAGGCACTGTGCTTTTACTCACGGCTCGTTCTAAAGGCGAAGTCTTAAAAGCATCTTTTTTAAGAACATTGGCGCCTAGATTTAATAGCAATAAAAACGCTTCGTACTTCCCAGCAACCGCTGCGATATGCAACGGCGTGAACAAGAATCTTTTTTGAACAAGATCCACTTCAAATCCATGGGACACCAATTCAGACATCACTTTCGTTGCACCTGAATTTGCTGCCAAATGTAAAGCCGTGTTGCCATTTCTATCTATTCGATGCGACTCATCGCTGGGATTTAATAATTTAACAATCGGCAAACAATCACCCGCTGCAGCGAGCATCAGCGGCGAACGTCCAAGCCTATTTTTAACTCGAAGCGCTGTGTCACTCATAAATATTATTAACTCTAAAGCGACCTCTAAATATTTCCCTATCAAGGCATAGTGCAGTGCTGTGTTTCCAAAAATATCTTGATGATTAACCCAATCTCCACGCGAGATTAATAACTTAACAAGCCCCAAATAACCCATTTCTGCTGCCAGCATGAGGGGTGTTTTTTGCTGAGTGTCTTTACTCAATGGCACGCCTTGATCTAAGAAAAATTTTACTAAATCCACAGACCCTGAGATCACCGCGTAATGCAACCAGGAAGACTGATCTAAAAAACTTTTATCTTTAACATCTGAATATTCATAGGCCAGTTTTAAAAACCACTCATGATGCAAGGCGCTTGCAAGATCCAAAGCGCTGGGTCCACCCAGTCTGTTTATAAAATTATATAAATCTAAGACACCCCCACGTGGCGAAATATGCGCCATTAATAAACCAAACCAAGCCGTGACTTTTATTGGATTACTAGACATGGCCATATGATGAAAAATAGTGAGCCCCTGCTTGTCTTTATCGATCCATAAATAAGATTTTAATTTTAATTGGGAAAGCACCCCTCGATCGTCGGTTTTAAAAGCCGTCGCAAGCGCGATTCCCAATTCTGTCGGAGCATTCAGAGAAATTTCTGGAACAGGCTTCATCACTGCACCGAGTGCTAAGAGCCAATCGATTTGCTCTTGATTGCCAGACTGACAAGCGGCTGTTAACCCGTCACTTAAAATAAGACGCCCAAAATCACACCATTTTTTACTCGTCGCTAAAATTTGCTGTCTTAATTTTTCTATGGGCATGGCTTTTAAAATTTGATAGCCCGCAGATCTACCGACACGATCAGCCTCTAAAATATCTTTCAAGATTTCATGCCAACCATGTTCGATCCAATCTTGAATAGAAGTGATTTCAAATAACGCTTCTAGCCCAGCCTTATCATTATTTTTCAGCAAAATTCGATAGACATTATTTTCATAATCCCAATTCGTAGAACCTTCTTGATGCTCATAAAGATTCACCCCCTGCTCTTGAAAATATTTAAATAAATGGTGATGCCCATATTGCGCGGCAATATGAACGGCTTTGTTATATTTCATGCGTTTGGCTGTCAGCGAATAATTCACCTCACCGGCTTCCTGAAGGCGTGAACTTAAAACATTCGGAGAATGCTGGACTATTAAATTAATCACTGATTTCTTGCCATTAATCACTGCTGCCAAGAAGGGATGAAGAATATGCTGACGACCTCCGCCCTCCCCTGGAAAATACCCTAATTCATTGGGTGTTAGCTGTTTTAAAATTTCTCGAAGACAGGCTTTGCTGCCATATTTCGCTGCCCAACTCAGACAGTGTTTCATCTGTTTTGTAAATTCTTGAGCCGACCATTTAGGCTTAAATTCTGCAATATATTTTCTCAGCCAAGCCAAATCATCGGCTTTAAGTCGCAGGGATTTAAATTTTTGGGATGCCGTTATAACGGCCCCCTCTCTGTCCCTCGATTTCATCTTCGGTCCTGTCTCTCCCGCGAGGGGAGAGACGATTTCGGAACCTAATTTATAAACCGCTCCTAATTTTTCTAAGCCATAAACCAAGGCCAAATGCCCATGAGTTAAAGCAATTGCCAAGCTCGAAGATCCATTAAATTCCAGATTAGGTGAAAGCCTATGTTTCTTAGCCAAAGCTTGATAACGCTGAAGCTCCCCATGCCGCAATAAATAATAAATATAAGAACGTCCGTCTTCTCCTGATTGAATAGGCGAGACACCTCGAGCAATTAAAATATCGGCGACAGACCAGAGTTTTAATTTCGCAGCCAGTAGGTTCGCCCCTACACCGCCAATCTTTGTTGCTAAAAATTCTGCAATCTCCAAATGGACTTGTTTGAGAGCCATTAAAATGGGCGTTTCTTGATCCGCTGTTTCCAAATTAGGATTTGCACCCCAATTATCTATTAATAATTTAACCGTCTCTAAATAGCCTGCTTGAACAGCCAAATGCAGCGCCGTTTTTCCAGATTCTAAAGTCTGATCAACGTCAATTGAATGATCTGAACGACTGAGCATGGCTTGACACAAATCTGTTAAGCCATGCTCAGCGGCTAGATGAAAAGCTGTTGCGCCGTCGGATTTTCTTTTGAGTGTTAAATCAGCCCCTGCCTTAATTAAAGCCTCAGCGACTTCTTGAAGTTCTAACAGAACCGCCAAATGCAAAGCTGACATGCCGTTATCTAAAACTAGATTTAAATTAATTTTCCCAGATCCCTTCTGGATTAAATCCAAAGCGGTCTGAACATGGCTTTCTTGAATGGCGATATACAGTGGGAATAAGCCATTAGGTAAACAAGCATTAAGATCTTCGCCTGCACTGATTAAGCGCCCTCCCGCGGGAGAGACGAAATCATGAAGGGAAGTCCCGGGAAATAATTTTAAATAATCCATCGGACTCAAAGCCATCTCGGGCAAAATCCCCATCGAAAAAATCTTATAAGACTGGCCTTGATACTCAGCCGACCTTAAAAAATCCTCACCCAAATTCACCAGCTTTAAATCATGCGCAGGCAATCTGACAGAACATCCACCGACGACTTTGGCATGAGAAGGACAAGCGTCAAAATAAGCCTGATTTCCAATATCTAGCGTCGAAACAATATAAGAAAACTTAATCTTTGATCCTTCAAGCGACTCTCTGTTCAGTGCTTTAGTAGGCGCTCGAAGTTCCTGACGCATTTGGGTCAAGAGAGCCAAACGCTGATCCCGCATTTGCTCATATTTTGCTTTAAAACCTGCTTGTAGCAATTTAAAGGCACGAATATTTTCTTGATTAATGGCCAGAAGATCTGCCGGGATCTTAGCCAGTTCTGCTCGTTGATTCGCCTTAATGCTCGCAATTTCTTTGGTGCATTGGGCCTTAACAGCCATCTCGACCCGAGAAAATATTTCAGACAATTTTAGAATCTTAGAAAACCCAGAAACCAGTGATAAAGCCCATTGAGTTTTGATCATTTCAAAATTATGAATTATTGATTCTCGATGTTTATCACATACAGCCATCAATAATTCTTTGAAATCTTGAGTCGCTGATTTTTGACGAGCTTCAAAAATTTCTGGGTCTTCTGATTTTAAAGATTCCCCCACTTTATTTAATAAAATCTGATTAATCACTTTTTCTAAAGCCAGACTTAAAATCCTATTTGACCCAAAATTAATCTCTAATGTGTGAGCCGTGTCTTCGAGTCTTTTAATAAAAAAGTTATTTAAATAACCTAATTCCAAAGCAGTTAAACTAGAAAAAACTTCAGCCAGATTAATTTCAACAGGGATTTTTTTGTAAGCCCTGACGGGGATATGCGGAAAAATTTCAGGGATCCCAACTTTGCGTCTCTCACTCTCTGGCAAGCTGGGAAGCTTGGGCATAAAGCCGCTTTTTTTAAGGGTATTAAACAAATAAGAATAAAAACTAATCAGGCCTAATAATTCAAAATATTTTTTAAATAATGGGATTTTTGGCATCTGCGTTTTAATTCTCAAAGCCATCTGGGCATAGAGTTTTTTTACTTTTTCATAGTCTTCAGGATATTGGCCATGTTCAGCTTTATATTTTTCAAGACTGGCTTTGTAATCGGGCATGAGATCAATGGTGTATTCGACATCGAAATAGGGTCTGATTAAAAAAGTTCGAGTCTTGGGATCCAATAAAAAACTTTCTTCTTGTTTGGCAATAATTCTAAAACTCGTCATGTATTTCATGCCGCCATAGGATCCTGAAACCTCTTGTTCACCCAAGCTTTCCAAGCCCATTTCAATACTTAATTCACGCAAAGATTTATAAGTAAAATCTAGACCCTGCTCACGACAGTATTTTTTTAAATCGATCAAATTAGCTTTTAGATACTCTGGATCTGAATTTTGATCTCTGGGCCAAGCGTCTAAAAATTCTTCGCTATACACCCCTCCATTTAAAAAGCCTTTCATCATGACATCAGCTAAAGCCGCGACTCTTCCCGCTAAGTTATTAAAAGCTGGATGGTGAACGGGGTACATATTGGCCTGGTTATTAAAATGCAAAGAGAAAAATAAAAAAGTCTCTTGAACCAAAGCAGCATAAGCAACTTCATACTGAATTTGCGTATTTTCTACCGGTGTAAAACTTAAGTGTCCTGACTTTAAACAAACCGCAAAATTAAAATCTTTAATCTCACCGCGATCTAATAAAGCTTGTAAACCTTCAATCACACCAACTTTAGTCGCCACCCCACCGATATCACCCGAGAGACCTCCTAGTCTTGGAATATTGCTCCAGGGTGCCGCATGAGAAGCTTCATACGAGGCGACTAAGCCAGTCGATCTTAATAAATTCACAAAGTCCCGAAAATCTCCGCTACCACTCCAGCCATGGCTGCGACATTGGGAAGAAAATTTTGCATGGGCCTCCCCAAAACTGCCTCGATAAAAACCCTGGTGTTCATAGGCAGCTCTTGCGAGATTTCGTAGCTCTTGATCAAAAGGTCGACGTGAATTTCTGTTTAATAAAGACCCTGCGCTGGGACCAAAACTCGCACCTGGTGCTTGAAACCAACTTGGCTGACTGGAATAGCTGCTGGACTGACTTAAAGATCCATAAATATTGCTAGGACTTAAATACGAGACAGAACTCTTACTGGCCTCAAACCTAAATTGATTCTGCTGACGCCAAGTATCTATGGGACTCACAAAGCGACTCTGCTGTTGCTGCTGCGCCCAGAGATGCTCTGTGAAATTTGCTATGGGACTAAACGTCGGACGAATAATTAAAGCTTGTGGAGGTGGCGCTGGCTGTTGGACTGGCGCTGAAGCAAAAGACCGGAGGTCTTTACCAACACCGTCTAAGAAGCGACTGATGAGGCCTTTTTTGCTTTTCGTCTCTCCCATCGGTTCGTGTAGGGGCGAATCTTGTATTCGCCCAGTCACAGGAGCGGCATAAACTTCTTCCAGCCCTTCCACCTGTAAAACCTGTTCGCCGATTTTACTTAAATGCTCACCGACTTTTTTAACCGCCGCCGTCAGTGTCGGCACGGGATCCGGCCTTTCTGATCTTTGTTTAAGATGCTCATCCAGACTTTTGGATGGACCATAAATCTCTGCAGCAAGATGTGAAACTTCAGCGCTTTGAATACTTTCTCCAAGGGCAATGCCTGCCACAATCGGCGCCGAAAAATAATCCCCTAAAAGATTCGCAACACCCACGCCTGCATTGGCCATGAGTCTATTGGGATCACTCTGAGGGACAGAACCCAAAATACTGGCCTCCCCTCTTTCGGCATAGCCCGCCCCATGCACAAATCCGACGACTCCCGCTTGAACTACAGCCCCGGGAATCCCAGATCCTGTCGCCATCGCTGTGACTCCAGTTCCAAGAACCGCTGCGGCTGTTTGTAATCCGTGTTGAAGCGATTCACTGCCGCCTAAAGATTTCACACCTTGGCCAACTAAATAACCCAGACCCTCGCCAACAAACGGCGCGATTCCATGCAAATCTGGGGGTGCTTTTTGTGGGAATAGTTTCTTGAGGGTGTACTCGTGAATATTTCTAGGATTCGCTCGATAGTCTTTAATAAATTCCTGATTTTCTCTGAGTCTTTCCAAAAATTCTGCCTGCTGAGATTTAGGCAAATCAAAGTGAGATTTGCTCTGAATTTCAGTCATTTCTTGAACGCAAATTCGATATAAATTTTTCTGTTTTTCTAAGAGCTCTTGATGCCTGTGAAGATCTAATCCTTCGCCTTTAGGAACTTCTGAGGCCAGTACCCTCATGCTTTTTTCTGGAATTCTTGCTGGGAGATTTGGCACAGCAGGTAGCCCCCTATCGCGGGCGAATACAAGATTCGCCCCTACACCTTTTTTAATAGGCTCTTGCCTCAGCGCAGCCATCTCATCGGCATAGTGCTCCAAAGTTCCACCCTGGAAAGCCGCAATTTCTCGGTGCATTTCGAGGGTTTGATTTAATCTTTCAGAAGATTCTTGAAGACGTAACAGCACCCCAGAATGCCCTGGGTTTAATCGAACCGCCTCACGCGCGGCATCCAATTGAAGGCGTTCTTTTTGAATCAATTCTTTATAGGGCTGCTCTCCGCGGTACTCATTTAAAAGACATTCCGACAAGACATGATCTGCAAAGTCCAAAATTTCTTTGGCATCCATATGATTATGATTCGCAGGATCCGAAATCAGCAGGGCTGGATCTTTTCGACCTGGAACATCTTCTGATGAGAGCATTTTTGTCACGCCGTTGGCAGGCGCTGGAGCAGGCTCTTCAAATACTTCTGCATGTCTTCTTCGAAAATCTGCCTTCATAGAATCATGGACTGATAAGCTCTCAGCACGAATTTCACAGACCCCTGAAGCTTCATCAATGATCAAATGTGGAATCAAAATTGCTTGAATAGGTGCGCCTGGAAATTCTGCTTTAAATTGCTCAAGACCTAATTCTTTGCCATGAAAGCCTTCTTTCTTAAAAAAGTTTCGTAAATTTTCAAATAATTCATAGTTCGCAAAAATCTCTTTTCTAAGCGTATTAAACTCCAGCTCCTCTGGACTTAATCTCGCCAGCATCTCTGAGTGAATTTTATAAAATCCTGCTAAATCACATTCAATTCTCTTCTCTCTCAACAATAACAAGACGGGATCATGTCCAGGAAAATTCGCACGAAGTTCAGCCGAGCTTCGAGAAATAAAACGTCCTTCTTGATCTGTGAAAAAACTTAAAAGATCCGCATTGCTTCGAATATTATTTTGCTCATTGTTGAGCGTATTTCGTACTTTTTTCTGTAAGCGTTCTTCTTCCCGACATTGACGCTCATATTGATTCCAGCGATCGGCCTTATCAGCAATGAGATCTAGGAGAGCAAGATCCAGCTGGTAACTATCTGCGCTTAATAACTTAATCCCTTCTGCTAAGAGCAGCTCAGTAGAAATTTCGGAGGGGAAATGCGCCTCGATTTCAGCAGCTGTTCTAAGAATTACATAGCCATTAGACTCACTAAAAAAATGAACCAGTTTTGAGCGTTCTCTCAAGGCTCGTATTCTTCGTCTGAGCTGAGTGTCTTCAGGAAATTCTCGAGGAATCTCTAAATAGTCGTCAGGTCCATGTAGACCTAAAAGTTTTAAAAAATTATCAAAATCAAAATGAATTGTTCGAGTTGGAACACCCTCTTTTTTCTGATACGCCTTCAGCGCTTCCCTACTCAAAGGCGCTTTAACATCCATCTCTGGCAACGCACAGTCGATACGTCGCAGCTCATAACCTAAATCTTCGCAATATTTTGAGAGATCATGGCCCGCCCCAAAAACTAAAATCGCATTGACAAATTCATCACCAAAAAATTCTTGAATCAGCCATAAAGCCATCCTGCTTCGGCCTTCGACGACGAGATCAATTAATTCATCATTGATTTCACCCGCCTGAATCTTCTGAATAATACCTTCAGCTAGTTCTTTCGGAATCGTCGGATGTAATTGGCTTAAATAACCCAGTAAAAATAAAACCCCTGTAGATCGATATTGAACAAGAAATTTTTGCTGTTCTTTTGACATGGAATCAACGTCTGCTGATTTAGGCAATCCGTCTGGAAATAACAAAGAGGTCGTTTTTTTGTCTTGTAAGTAACCGGGATAATCAGGCGTTAAAGTCTCAGAGAGCCCTTCTAAAAAAACATAGATATCTAGGCCCTTATCTAAACCCACTGTTCCAGATTTTTTTCCAAGATCTTTCAACGCCTCTTGAATTAACTTCATGATTTCTTCAGCCACTTGAAGCTGGGAAACCAAGACTTCTCGCAGGGCTTCTGGCTTATCTTTGTAATACTCGAAGCCCTCTGGATGCGGATGTGCTTGGGCTAAGTTGATAATTAGACCTTTCTTTTTTGAATCTTCCCCCTCTCTTCTGCCAGAAGAGGAACCGCCCTGTCTTTCAGCATCCTGAAAAGCCTCATAAAACAAAGCAAGAACAGCGGCTAAAAAAGTCGCACCAGACAACATGGTGAGTAAATCGGACTGCCCCACTAAAGGTTCATCAACAACATCTCTAGGCATCAAACTCGGCATTAATTCAAAAGGCTCAGGCTCCCGCTCTGCCCTGGCTTTGCCAATAAAACTAAAGTTTAGATCTCTCAACAAACTGGGTTTTTGCTTTGCTGATGTTTTTACAGAAGCCACTGCACTTGTACTTAAATCAATGCGTTTCCATAGCGTAGAAACCATAGGCGGCGCACTTTTAAAGCTTGGTGATGTGACCTCATGCCGAGTTATTAATACTTCTTGAGTCTTAGTCAAAACTTCCTGTAATTTTTGATTGAGTAAAATTTTAAAATTAGGCGACTTAAACTTTTGATCAGGAGACGGCTCTAAAGAAACAATAGATAAATTAACTAGAGCTGTTTTGGCTGATTTTTCTGAATCCACTTCAGAAGATTTTTCGACTTCTTGATAAGTAAGCACCAGCAAGACGGGCCATTTTATTTTTATTTTTAAACGACTCTCTTCATCGCCCTTACTTTCTTCAGCGCCTTTCACATCATCTTCAAGAAAGCCATCGGACTCATCGTTATCCAGCTCTACGCAGCCTAAAAAAATTTCTTGATCGCCATGGTCAGCCTGCGCTAAAAAATCTTCTAGCTGCTCGAAATCTTCTGCGCCTTCCTCCAGCTTAAGCGCTGCAAGATTGGGATTAAAAACGGCATCAAGATCAAAATAAGAAAACGCACCGTCTTCCAGTTTTATGGTTAAAGCCGCTGTCTCTACTACTGGAGATAAGCCTAAATTAAACGCACTCATTGATTGTCCCTGTGCTCATAAAAAAACAGGGGATTACATCATGCAAATCTTGCTGGAAAATACCCGCAGAACTACGGGTATCACTCGTTTTTTCTAAGCATCAAAAGCTTCGACACCAGGTCCATTTTATTTCTGGCTTTTAACTTATCTCGCAAAGAGGCCGTGTACTCTTCAGCGGTTCGGACAGAGATATTTAATTTCTTGGCAATCTCTTTCGACGTCAGACCTAATAAAATCAAAGGCACATAGTCCAACTCTCTTTTAGTGAACACATCCATCTTATTTATTTGATCAATTTTGATTTGGTCTAAAAAATCCATCTTGTCTTCTAAAGATAAAGAATTCAGAAGGTCTAATTCATACAGGCTAGGGTCTGGTTGATTCATAGAAACTTTCAAATCATAAGCCGAATATAAGTCAGGTGAGGCTTTCATCTTGTTATTAAAATAAGCAATAAAAGCTTCAAGCAAATCTAAGTGATTCACATAGCGCTGATTAATAGAAGCTGTCTCAAGATGCGTTCCAAAATGGTAATAATCCACATGAGTTTCAGTAGGTTTTATTACTGTAAAAATATGCTTGAAGTCATGATCTGCCGCATCTTTGATCATCTGAGAAGCCTGGCCTTTTAAATCTAATACGTCCCACATTAAACAATTAGATAAATGGCAATGTTTTGGATTCACATGAACATCGGCGTTGTAATGCGCTTTATCTAGATAATTTCTCATGAACTCTGGATTCGTTGCGATGGCGCCAAACTCTCCAGAATGACTCATTCGAAGATGAGCAAAAGACGTAATATCTAAGATCTCAAGCGGCTTACAAACGCCAATAAAATCCTCATGAAATAGACACCCTGGGTGGTTTTCCAAAATTTTTGTGACCGGTGCAGTAGATAACATGGCTTATTTCCCAGTAAAAACCCCGCAATTCTACGGGTATTTTCTACCAGACTCAATGTAAAAATACGTGTATTTTTACATTAAAAATACTATGTATTTAATCCATGCTAAGCCATTTTAACCGATGAAATCATCGGGCCAACACCATTAATCTAAAAGCAAATTCACAATCAGACGGGTCATGAGATCTTTCTGAGAAGGTGCGCTTTCTGCGATCAGCAAAGCCAACGTCGCTTGCTCCATTTCTCCTAAAGCTTCATCTGAAATATTAAGCGGCGGGAACCAATACAAAGTCTTCCCCAAAGGTCTTAATAAAATTCCAGATTGAATCGCTCGATTAAAAAAATCAGGACCCAACGTTTGATTATTTTTTAGATTTAAATCAGCTGCAATAATTCCACCAATTCCACGAATATTGTTAAAGCAACCTGTTTGATCTGAGATATTTTTAAAACTTTCACGCATTTTGATTTGAAGATTTTGAGCCCTAAGACAAATATTTTCTTCTTGAATAATTTTTAAATTTTCTAAAGCCACACTGACTGCCAAAGCATTTCCAGAATAAGTATGTGAATGCAAAAAAGACTTTTCTGCACTCTCTGCGTTATGACTTGAATCATGATCATAAAAAATCTCATAAATCTGATTCGTCATGATCACGGCACTCATGGGCAAAAAACCTGCTGTCAGACTTTTAGAAAGACATACAAAATCAGGCTGAATATTGGCATATTCACAAGCCAATAATTTCCCCGTTCGACCTAAGCCCGTCATGATTTCATCTGCAATAAGATGAATCCCATGAGTTTTTGCAAATTGATTTAATCTTGTAAAAAAATCAGCGGATATTATTTTCATTCCTGCTGAACCTTGAACAATCGGCTCAAAAATAATGGCCGTGGTTTGATCTTTTAATTTTTCTAATGCTGGAATTATTGTTTCCCAGTAGCTTTCACAATTAGACCAGACTGGATCTTGCGGGTCTAAGACATAGGGTAAATTTTGAATCATATGAGTATGAAACAAAAAATCTTGATAAGGTTTTTTAAATCTTCCTAAATCACTGACACTCAAAGCACCCACAGTCTCACCGTGATAGCCATTAGATAAAGCAATCACGCCTGTTTTTTTAGGTTCACCCATAATTTTTCGGCTATGCAAACTGAGTTTTAAAGCAATTTCTACAGCACAAGAACCATCACTGGCATAAAAAACTTTATTTAAATCTGGATACCTGTCTGGACATAAAGACCCCAATCTTTGAGACAGCTCTATTAAATTTTCATGCGTTGTATTCGCCATGATCACATGTTCAAATTTTTCCAGCTGATCTTTCAAAGCCTGTTTTAATCTCGGATGCTGATGACCTAAAGATTTGCACCACCAAGAAGCAATGCCATCAATAATTTTTTGTCCAGATTTTAAATATAAATAAGGCCCTTCTGCCCGAATTATTTCTAATAAAAACTGAGATTCATAATCTTTCATTTGAGAACAGGGATAAAAAATATTTTTCAAAATTTCTGATTTTTTTGATGGTATATAAGACATGTAAACCTTAAAGATAAAAATTAGTTGACTGCAATTTAAGGCTAACATAGCATCCGCGTTCTTTTCAAATCTGCTAAAAAATAAAAAATAATTTAAAAAATGACACAAGAAAACATTCAAGAAATCTCGCAAGAAATAACTCAAAAAATAACCACTCTTTTTGATCAGCCCTTATTAAATTTAATTCATCAGGCGCAAACCATTCATCAAGAAAATTTTGATCCTCGTGATATGGAACTCTGTACTTTATTGAATATAAAAACAGGTGCCTGCCCTGAAGACTGTTCTTATTGCTCTCAAAGCGGACATTTCAAAACGGGATTAAAAAAAGAAAAACTCATGGACTTAAATCAAGTTTTAGAATTAGCACAGAAAGCTAAAAATTCTGGGGCTC
Source organism: Thiotrichales bacterium (assembly GCA_947478175.1). GTDB lineage: Bacteria > Pseudomonadota > Gammaproteobacteria > Francisellales > CACEW01 > CAMCUU01. The sequence goes on from CANJUQ010000004.1 coordinate 91,427, forward strand.
AAAGATTTTGTATGGGGGCCGCTTGGCGAAATCCTTCTGACAAAGATTTGCCAAAAGTCATAGAAATGATTCAGGGTGTGAAAAATTTAGGCTTAGAAACCTGTGTGACTTTAGGCATGCTGACGGAATCTCAAGCCCATGAATTAAAAAATGCTGGCTTAGATTTTTATAATCATAACCTAGATACTTCCCCTGAGTTTTATTCAAAAATAATTACTACCAGAACTTATCAGGATCGCTTAGATACTCTCTCTCATATTCAAAAAGCAGGGATTAATACTTGCTGTGGCGGAATCTTAGGCATGGGAGAAACACGCGAAGACAGAATTAATTTTCTAAAAGCCCTCTATGAATTACCTAGCCCACCGACCAGCATTCCCATTAATAAATTAATTCCTATTCCAGGCACCCCTTTAGGAAAAATCAATCCAGACCCCATCGATAATTTCGAACTCGTTCGCTTAATTGCAGCCACCAGAATCCTATTTCCCAAATCGATGATCCGACTTTCTGCCGGTCGTGAGTCCCTGTCTGATGAATGTCAGGCCTTATGTTTTATGGCAGGGGCGAATTCTATTTTTTATGGTGAGGCCCTATTAACCACTAAAAATCCCAGTGAATCCAAAGATCAAATTTTGCTTAGCAAATTAGGTCTGAAATCACCTCTGAAATCACCTCTGAAATCACCAGAAATCCCATGCTCAGAAAGTTCATGCTCAGCCCATTAGAATATTTAGGTTCTCTAGAAAAAAATAATTTAAAAAGATCAAGAAAAATTATTCCTGAATCTTGTATTAATTTTTCTAGCAATGACTATTTAAATTTATCGCAAGATTCTCGAGTTAAAAAAAGTTTAAACCAGGCCATTGATCTTTATGGCTTTGGCAGTACGGGCTCGCCGTTTATGTCTGGCTATACCCAGGCTCAAGAAAAATTAGAAAAGTCCTTCGCTGAATTTTTACAAAGAGATAAAGCCATTTTTTTTAATTCTGGCTATCACGCGAATTTAGGCGTGATTCCAGCACTGGTTAATCGGCACAGCCATGTTCTGGCAGATAAATTAATTCATGCGTCTTTATTAGATGGCTTAGTTTTATCAAGGGCTCAAATTTCCCGATATCCCCATCAGAATTTTTATGATTTTTTAAATAAAAATAATTTAAAAAAAAAATTTAACTGGCTGGTCACTGAAAGTATTTTCAGCATGGAAGGTGATTTAACAGACTTATCCAAAATCTCTCCTCTCGCTCAAGCCGCTCAAACTTCTTTATATATCGATGACGCGCATGGCATTGGCATCTTGGGAAAAACAGGAGCGGGCGTTGCCGAACATTTTTCGCTTTCTCAAAAAGAGCTCGCTTGCTTAAATAGCCCCCTAGGTAAAGCTTTTGGTGGCATGGGCGCAATCATCTCTGGTTCAGAAGATTTAATAGAATTTATTTTGCAAACCGCTCGGACTTATAAATATTCTACGGCCCTCCCTCCCGCACTGGCAGAGGGTCTTCTTACTGTTTTGAAAATTATTCAACAAGAATCTTGGCGACGTGAAAAACTTCAAGACTTAATTTTTTATTTTCTAGAAAAATCAAAATCTCTGGGCCTTAAAATTATTTCTGAAGACCCAACGCCCATTAAATCTATTTTGATTGGTAACAACTTAGAGGCTTTAGAAATACAAGATCAGCTGTTAAATCAGAATATTTTTGTCAGCGCTATCAGACCACCGACTGTCCCTATTCATACCGCCAGACTTCGAATTTCACTCTCTTGTGTTCATGAGAAATCTCAGATTGATCAACTATTAAATCTCATTGCGTTCCAGCTAGATCAACTAGATCCGGATCAAACTTCATGAATTTTATCTATCTGCCTGGGTTTTTATTTAAACCAACGGTTTGGGATTATCTATTTTCTCTCTGTCCTGGCGGACACACAGGTCCGCCCCTACACAAATTATCGCTCCCGCCGAATCCAAGTCTTATCCCAGATAACACTGTGTTAATTAGCTGGTCCTTAGGGGGACTCTATGCCATTCAATTAGCCCATCAATATCCAGAGAAAATTAAAAAATTAATTTTAATTTCCAGCACACCCTGCTTTATAGAAAAAAATAATTGGGCTGGCATTAGCCTTACAGAACAAGAAAAATTTAGAGCTTTGTTAAAACTTAATCCTCAAAAAATCTCCCAAAGATTTTTAAGCCTAGTCAGCTATCCAGAACCTCTCCAAGAATCGCTCAGACCCTATTTAGATTTATCTTTAAATTTATCTTCGAAAATATCTTCACAGCAAGAAGCTTTGGATTTTTTATTTAAAACAGATTTTCGAGAAATTTATAAAAAATTAGACCTGCCTATTTTTAATCTCTTTGGCGAGCAAGACGCCATTATTAAATCCAATCACACCGATCAATTATTAAAATTAAACCCAAGGGCTTCGATTCATGTTATTCCAAACGCCAGCCACCTCCCTTTTATCTCCCACCCACAAGAATCTTTTCAATGGCTTCGAGACGGACTTAGTACAAGCTAATCTCAGCAAAAAAATTACAAAATCTTTTGATCAGGCCGCTCCTACTTATAATCAATCTGCTTTTATCCAATCTTCTATTGCTGATCATTTATTAAAATTTTTGCCCCCGCTTACTCATGCTAAAACTATCGCTGACTTTGGCTGTGGCACTGGGTTTAACACTCAAAAATTATTTGAAAAAACTAAGCCCGATAAACTTTTTGCCATTGATTTTTCTGAGCAATCTTTACAAGAAGCCCAGAAGATTATTTTTTCGAATCCATTATTAAACTCGCCAAAAAAATTAATTTTAATTCCCCAAGACTTTAATCAAATTATTTTTTCAGAAAATTATTTAGACCTGATTTTTTCTAATATGGCTTTCCAATGGTCTTTAGATTTTAAACTCACCCTGGATCTTATTTTTACTCAGCTTAAACCTCAGGGAGTTTTATTATTTTCCATGCCTATTCAAGGTACTTTTGAAAATATTAAACTTTCTTATAAAAATAATTTTTATGACCTGCTCCAGATTCAAGATTTATTAAAAAAAACAGGCTTTACACTTTTAAAAATTTCTCAAGATTCTTTTTCTTATGATTTTAAAACTGCTTACCAAGCACTGAAATCTATTAAAAATACAGGTGCGCAAACCAAATTAAATTTAATTTCTCAAGAATTTAAAAAAGAACTTAAAAAAAATCTTTGTAAAAATTTAAATTATTTTTTTACAGACCAACCTGGATTTTTAAATTATCAAATTGGATTTTTCATGGCTTATAAAAATATTTAAAAAAAATAAAAAATAAAAATATGAAAAAAATATTTATCACCGGGACAGATACAGGCGTTGGTAAAACGCATGTCACAGAAAAACTCTTAAAAAAATATCAAGCCTTGGGTTATCGAGTTTTGGGTTTAAAACCCATTGCTTCTGGCTGCTTTAAAAATCATCACGGTGAATTAAAAAACGATGATGCTTTAAAATTACAAGCGGCTTCTTCTATTCAGCTGCCTTATGCCATGATTAATCCTTGGGCCTTTGAACCCGCGATTGCGCCTCATATTGCTGCTGAATTAATAGGCGCCCCGCTGACTAAGAAAACTATTTTATTGGAATTGAATAATCTTTTTAATTTTCTAGAAAATTCTATTCAACCCCCTTTAGATTTTGTTTTTATCGAAGGGGCTGGAGGCTGGCATTTGCCTTTGAATTATTCAGAGCTGATGTCTGAAGTAATTACTGAATTAAAGATCCCTGTTGTCTTGGTCATTGCAATGAAATTGGGTTGTTTAAATCATGGGCTTTTAACTTATCAGGCGATCCAAAATTCAGGCGCTGAATTCCTAGGCTGGATTCCTAATCATTGGGGAGAAGAGATGCCTTATTTAAATCAAAACATAGAAACTCTGGAATCTCTTCTGGGGTCTTCTGGCAGTGTTGTACAAGTTGAAAGCAGCACTCGGGACGAACATGAAGTTCGCCCCACCATCATTCTTGGAAATGGCAATCCAAAGCTCAAATTCCTTAAGTAAATGCCATTGAACATATACGTTCAGATCGTCAGCAGATCGGCAGAATTTGTGACCTCGCTTCTCCAGTTCTTTTAGCAGGACTCCTATTAGTTATCGAGAAAAGGGATTTGCATCAAAAAGTTGCAAAAAGCTTCATTTTTCATCATAATGCTGTTTTTTTTATTAATGAGGTCAATCATGTCACATGCCATTAGAGTTTCTGAGGAATTATTTGATAAAGCCCAGGTTAGAGCAGGAACGCTTCATCGTTCTGTTTCAGGGCAGATTGAATTTTGGTCAAAAATTGGTCGTATTGCGGAAGAAAATCCAGATCTAACATTTCAGAATATTCATCAGATTCTCATTGGGCTAGGAGAAAAAGATTCAGGCCAAGTTACTCCTTATCAATTTGGTTAGTTCATGCAAATTTTACAGACACGCCAATTTGAAAAGTTAGTGAAAAAGCTTCCCCGTGGTCAGAAAGAGAGTTTGGATGAAGTCATCAAAGAAGGTAACTACTCAGGTACCCCTACTGGATTAATACTTTCCCCGTCATTTCTTCAGGAATCGGCAGCCCCAAAAGACTTAACATCGTCGGTGCAATGTCAGACAAAACCCCATGATCCTGAATAAATTTACCTTTACCCGTAAACATCAACGGCACCAATTCACTGGTATGCGCCGTGTGCGCTTGGCCTGTGATGGGATCTGACATTTGTTCCGCATTCCCATGATCCGCCGTAATCAACGCTTCACCGCCAACAGAATGCAATGCTGTGACGACTTTGCCTAAACAAATATCTAACGTCTCAATCGCCTGTATGGCTGCCTCTAAAATACCTGTATGTCCGACCATGTCTGCATTGGCATAGTTACAAACAATCACGTCATATTTTTGAGACAAAATCGCTTCGATTAATTTATCCGTCAGTTCATAGGCACTCATTTCAGGTTTTAAATCATACGTCGCAACTCTGGGCGATTGGACCAAGATTCGATCTTCGCCTTCAAACGGTTCTTCCATGCCACCATTAAAGAAAAAAGTGACATGGGCATATTTTTCTGTCTCAGCAATTCTGAGTTGTTTTAATTTATTCTGAGCCAACACTTGGCCTAACACATTGTTTAAACTTTGGGGCGGATATGCGACTTCGACTTCTTTGGGTAATCCCGCTTCATATTCTGTGAGAGTCACATAGTGACCTAAATTTAATTTCTCACCTCGATCAAAATCTTTAAACTCAGCATCGACAAAAGCATGTGTGATTTGTCTGGCTCGATCGGCTCTGAAATTCATAAAAATCACAGAATCGCCAGGCTTAATAAATTCACCCGATTCAATCCAAGTAGGTTTAACAAACTCATCGTTTTCTTCTCGGGCATAAGCCGCCTGCAAACCTAAGACAGCTGACTTAGCTGAAAATTCCGCTTGGCCATGAACCAATAAATCATATCCAAGTTTCACTCTATCCCAGCGCTTATCTCGATCCATCGCAAAATAACGACCAATGATTGTCGCAATACAACCCCGTCCTGATTTTCTTAAAACATTATCTAAGTGCTCTAAAGACTTTTCAGCTGACCTAGGTGGCGTATCCCGACCATCTAAGAATGCATGCACAAAGACTTTTTGAGCACCTAGATCTATCGCCATTTGGGCCATTGCTTCGATATGGGTCTCATGGGAATGCACGCCCCCTGGGGATAATAACCCCAAGATATGAACCGCTTTTTGATTTTTAACAGCATCCTGCACCGCTTTAACTAAGACCGGATTTTTCTGAAACGTACCCTCTAAGATCGCTTTATCTAGCCGAGTTAATTCTTGATAAACCACTCGCCCCGCGCCCAGATTCACATGTCCAACTTCTGAATTACCCATCTGGTTATCTGGCAAACCGACATCACCCCCAGAAGCTGAAATATAAATATGAGGCAACTCTTTTTCCCAGCGATGAAGATTTGGTGCATTCGCCAAAGCAATAGCATTGTCATGCGGATCTTCACGATGACCGAAGCCATCTAGGACGATAAGAGCAAGGGGTTTTGCAACTGACATGGGGTTCCTTAATTTTTATTTTTTTATAATTTTTTATTTATTTTCTTTTGGGTCTGGGACTAGGCGATTCATCTTCTTCAAGGCCCAAGTCAAAATCAGGGTTTTCTAACAGCTCTAACAAATGCAAATCTAAATCTGGGTTCTGTGCAATCAAGATCAAAAGGCTATTAATGGCTTCTGGATTTTGGAGCAAAATCTCCATGTGAATATCCAAGTCATGCTCATGGCCCATTTCGTAATCACCAAACAGAGTTTCACTTTCGTAAAGATCTTCGTCTTCAAAAGGGTCATGCTCTTGATCTTTTGCGTGATCTTCTTCCTCATCATCGTCATCACTAAATTCCCCCAGAATCTCTTCGACTTCTTTTGGATATTGATCTGACAAAACCTCTAAGACACCTCTAATGGCCTCTAGGTTATGAGCCGCCGTGGCTCTCAAAAGTGTGACTAATCGGGAATCCCGATCTTTCTTCAAAGTATTAAAAAAGTCGTCAAGATTTAACTCATCGATCATTAGAACAAGCTCCATGTTTTATGGTTGGTTTTAAAATGGCCGGCAATAATTTATTAGGAATGGCTCTACGTCAATGTGGTTCAGAAAAAATTTAAAAAATTAAACTTTAAATAAATCTGCAGCGGTGATCTGCCTATCTACTAGCTCTTGAGACCAGATGTTTTCTTTCAAGCCCTTATAAGTAATAAAAGCCAGTTCGACTTTTTCAAATTCAGGATGAGACTGTTTAAAACGTGCTAGTTTATTCATAAGGTTGGCGGCGTAATTTTTATCAATAGTAAAAATCTCATGGTTAAATTTGATTTCGCATAAAGTCGCCATTTTATCTTTTCGAATAAACACCAAATCTATTTCGGCAGCACTGCCTGAAGTTTGGTTATTATTATTTTTAGAGCGCCAGTTATTCATAAAAGACACCACATCATTAATCTTCAGAGCTTTGGCAATTTGCCAGGCTTCTTGAAAGCAAATGTTTTCAAACGCATAGCCTGACCATTGATAAAATTTTGGCGTATTCAGCTGCTCTTGCCAGTAATCGGGTCTTAAAGCTAATTGCTGAGAGAGGGGAAAAATCCAGTGCATATAAAAAAGAGAGTAATTATCAATTACTCGAAATTGCTGCTCTTTTTTTTCATTGCCATAGGGAACAATGCCTTTAATAAATCCAGCTGCTTCGAGCTCTTCCAGTCTTTTAGTTAAAGTACCCCCCGAGCTTAGTTGGGTTGTTTTAGCGATCTCAGATCTTTGTAATCCCTGATGGCTTTGGGCGAGGACCTGGATAATTTTTTGATTATCTTCTGCTTGATCAAACAGGGCTTTAAATATTTTTGGAAATTCGTCTTTCAACAGCGCTTGTTCGCTAAAGCATAGGGCCTGAATATTTTGGGCAGGGGATAGGTCTTTAGACAATAATTTTAAATAGTGGGCGACGCCGCCAATGGCCATGGTGATGGATAAAGTTTGAGCAGGAGAATATTTAAAGCCCAGTTCTTGTAAAAAAACATGAGTCTCAGCCAGATTAAAGGGCTTGAGTAAGAGGGTTCTCGTTAATCGATTATGTAAGCCGCCCGTGGCTTGAACTAAGTTTTCTAGCATCCAAGAAGCCGCAGAGCCGCAAGCAATTAATTTAAATGGAGGCATGAGGGACCATTCAGTGTTCCAGAAGTAATCCAGCATTTCTAAAAGTCGCGATTTTTTGCCGGCTAACCAAGGCAATTCATCTAGAAATAAGACAAAAGGAGTTCCTCCTGGCACTAATTCTTTGACGGCTTTAGTTAAATGCTTAAAAGCCTCACGCCAGGATTTTGGAGTCGCGAGAGGAGCACCTTGATAAAAAGTGTGAGAGAGAGCTTCCATAAAATTAGTCAGCTGCTCAGAAAGCGGGGCGTTTTTACTCCCTGTGATTTTTAAATAGGGACCTTTGTGTTTAATAAATTCAGTGATTAAAAAAGTCTTTCCAATACGTCGCCGGCCATACACGGCTAAAAATTCTGGGAATTTTGAAGACCAAAAAGTTTCTAATAGTTCAAGTTCTCTATGGCGGCCAATCAGCGCTAAAGAAGCGTCAGCAGGAGTTTGGGGGTTATTATTTTTAATTTTTTGTTTTTTAATCATGTAATTACTTATTTTTTAGATGGATTTGGCTGGGTATGTTTTAGTATACGCAGCCAAATCTAAAATAACAAAAAAGATTTGGCTGGGTATGTTTTAATATAATCAGCCAACTAGAGCAGAAACTATGTACTAATTGGCTGAATATAACCCCGCCAAAACTAGCCAACCAACACGGGCGAATACAAGATTCGCCCCTACACGAAACATCCTCATAACCAGCCAACTCGCACCAATTTTTAATAAAAATCTTAGAGCCCCATTTAAAATTTCTAGGTACAATCCCGCCCCTGATTATTTTACTAGCCGCCAGTGATTCATGACTGCTCTCTCAGTTCCCCAATTTCTTTTAAATCCCAAACAACAAGAAGCTGTCACCCTACCGCTTTCGAATGCTTTAATTTTGGCTGGAGCCGGCAGCGGAAAAACGCGTGTTTTAGTCCAAAGGATTATTTATCTAGTCGAACATTTTGGACTCTCGCCTTTTTCTATTTTGGCCGTGACGTTTACCAATAAAGCCGCCCAAGAAATGCGTCATCGCATTGAGCCCTTTTTAATCCATCAAAATATCAACGCTTCTGTTCAGAGCCTCTGGGTCGGGACGTTTCATGGCATCGCCCATCGATTACTGAGAATGCACTGGCAAGAAGCTGGGCTATCTGAGACTTTTCAAGTGATCGATAGCGATGATCAACTCAGATTAATTAAACGTGTCATGAAAGAGTTGTATCTAGATGAAAAGCAGCTCTCGCCCAAAACTGTTCAGCATTTTATTAATGCCCAAAAAGACGAAGGCTTAAGATCTTTTCAAGTTCAAACCATCAGACACGGCTCTCAAGAATTAGTTTCTTGTTATAAAAACTATGAGCAGTTATGCGCTCAGAGCCATCTGGTCGATTTTGCAGAGTTATTATTAAGAACCTACGAACTCTGGGCTAAAAACCCGGCTTTGCTTTCCCACTATCAAGAAAAATTCAAGGCCCTACTAGTCGACGAATTTCAAGACACGAACAGAATTCAATATCTTTGGCTTAAAATCTTATTTGCTAAAAATAAAAATCATCTCTTAGTCGTCGGTGACGATGACCAGTCTATTTATGGCTGGCGCGGCGCCAAAGTGGGTAATATCACTGAATTTCAAAAAGACTTTTCCCCAGTCTCACTTATTAGACTCGAACAAAATTATCGATCGACTCAAACTATTTTAAACGCCGCCAATGCTTTGATTGGTAACAATACAGAACGAATGGGTAAAACTTTATTTTGTGAAGATGCCAAAGGCGAACCCATTGGTATATTTTCGGCTTTTAACGAACTAGAAGAAGCGCATTTTATTACCCATGAGATTCAGAAAAATCTTTCTGCAGGATTACGCCTGAAAGACATGGCTATTTTATATCGATCCAATGCCCAGTCTCGAGTGCTTGAAGAAGCCTTATTAATGGCCGGTCTGCCCTACCATGTTTATGGCGGCATGCGATTTTTCGAACGAGCTGAAATCAAAACGGCTCTGGCCTATTGCCGCTTGGTTTATTCCAGAGATGACGATGCCGCGTTTGAAAGAATTATTAATACGCCTGCTAGATCCATCGGTGAAAAAACGCAAAATTTAATTCGTGATTTCTCTAAGCAATTTAAAATATCTCTCTGGGAAACGGCGGTTATGTTGGTTAAACCAGAAGATTATTTATTAACCCCTGATTTACCCCCAGAAGTCTTAAAAAATATTTTGAATGCTTTGCCCAACCGAGCTAAGACAGCTTTGGAAAATTTTATTGTTTTAATAGAACGCATGAATCGAGAAACCCAGGGGCAACTGCTCTATGAACAAGTCGAACATATTATTCAATATTCAGGGCTGATTCCGTTTTATCAGCAAGAAGAGCCCAGCAAAGCCGAATCCCGATTAGAAAACTTGGGAGAGTTAATTACAGCTGCCAGAACTTTTATTCCTGAAAATCAAACACCCACCTCTGACATAATAACCCCAGAGACTCAAGCTAAATCCGACATGGCCGCTTTCTTGGGTCATGCAGTCTTAGAATCGGGAGAAACCCAAGCGAGTCATGTCCAAGATGCGGTTCAACTCATGACCCTTCATGCGTCTAAGGGCCTAGAGTTTCCCTGCGTTTTTATCACAGGCTTAGAAGAAGGCTTATTCCCCTCGCATCCTTCTTTACAAGATCCCCATCGTTTAGAAGAAGAACGACGCCTTATGTATGTAGGGATCACTCGGGCCATGAAAAAACTAACGCTCACTTATGCAGAATCCAGAAGACTCTATGGCGAGTCTGTTAGGCACTTTCATTCAAGATTTTTGACAGAGATTCCACCCAGTCTTCTTAACCCCATTCGGCATAAAAATATTATTCGGCGGTTTTCTGAATGATCCTCTTAATTTTTTTTTTAAATACAGCATAGGCATCTGAATTTTTCTGATAAGCCCGTTTGGTTTCTTCGTCATTAACCCAGGCATAGACAATGATTTTGCTTTCTAAGTGATATCGAAAAAACAATCGATACTGCTGAAAAAACTTCGCCCTAAACCAATGCTTATGAGCAATGACGCTTCCTTAAGGAAATTTTGGCTTGAGTCGGCCTTTCAGCAGGTTAAATTTTTTGTTCCTCTGAATGTCTCTTGTAGAGGCGGACCAATGTGTCCGCCCTCGTTAGGTGGCAGGTGATTATCGAGGGCGGACACATTGGTCCGCCCCTACGGTGACATCAAATTGATTAAAATTAGTAACTAAAAAATTGTGAATGAGATCTCGGGAATGTGGGATTTAGGCTCATCAATGCATCTTCAAATCACGATAAAAATTCTCATGAACGCCTAAAGCTAAAAGAACTCTTTCTTTCTCATCCCATTCATAAGCTAAAAGCATTTCTTGATGATGTATTTTGAATTTATAGACAAACACATCGACCAAATCGCCTTTCTTACCTTCACCTATCTTTGGATTTTTAATAATGGCATTGATGGCCTTATTAACTTCTGCTTTCTCTTGAGCATGTAATTTTTTATAAACTTTTTTAAAAGCGGGCATTTGCCAAACAGAGACATCACTTGGTTTCGTCATTTTGATCATCAAAAGTAAAAGGCTCGGCGAGCGAACGATCCGAATTTTTAGAGATTAAAATCTGAAGAATAAATTCAGTGGGAAGATCTGGATTCGCCAAAGCGCATTTCCCAATTTTTGCCCAAAACTCAATTTGACCAGGAATAGAACGACATTCTGCTGCAGCGACCTTCCTGGCATCGTTGTAAATTCCATCATCAATTCTTATTGCCACACCCATGGACACACCTACAAAAGTTAATTTAAACTATATTTGTAGTATTACATTGTTTTTGTAGCAACTCAACTGAAGGCAAGAAAAAATCCCTATATGGCCAATCCAACCCACTGGGCCGAGACTATAGTGGACCCCAATTTTAAGACAGCAGTTTAAGGTGCACACTGACTTGGACATGGATTGCTAGAGAAAATAAAGAGTGGGCGTTCTATTGGCAGAATCAGGCGGCCTGAAAAACCACAGTTTCAATCACTCCCGTTTCGCAATATCGCCTAGCGAGACACCATTCTTTCCTATAAGCTCCCCGCCATTCTTAATTCTTTAAATTTTACCCATCATGATCGACAAAGACGGTTATCGAGCCAATGTCGGAATCATCTTGATCAACAAAGCCAACAAAGTCTTTTGGGCCCAGCGAATCCGGCAAAACTCATGGCAATTCCCGCAAGGGGGTGTCCAACCGAACGAACCGGCCATTGCAACGCTTTACCGAGAGCTCTATGAAGAAATAGGCCTAAGACCAAATGATGTCGAAGTCATTGATTCAACCACCCAGTGGCATAAATACAGGATTCCTGCACAGCTGATTCGTCATACGACGCCGCTATGCATTGGCCAAAAACAAAAATGGTTTCTATTGCGACTCATTAGCGATGAATCTGCTATTCGGCTAGATCGCACAGATAATCCAGAATTTTCATCTTGGAATTGGGTGCACTATTGGTCGCCCCTCAAACAAGTCATTCATTTTAAACGTCAGGTCTACCGCAAAGCTTTAGAAGAATTCTATCCCCTTCTGAAATATAGGAAGGTCAGACATTGAATATTCTGCAAACGCTCGAAGAAATCTCTGAAACCATTGCTTCAAATCAATCTTTCAAACCCTCCATGGATGCAATGGTCACTCGCATTTCCCAAGAAATTAACGCGGATGCCTGCAGTCTTTTCTTGATTGACGAAGAAACCCATGATTTCTCTCTGGTCAGCACCACACGAAATCCTCAGCTTCAAGAAAGCCAATGGAAAATCCGTCGAGGTGAAGGCTTAATTAGCCGCGTGGCTCAGCGAGGTGAAGTATTAAACCTAGAAGACTCCCAGCGGGATCCTTTAAATATTGATTTCACCCTGAGCGAAGATGACGACGAAATTACTTACCATGGTTTTTTAGCCGTTCCTATTACTTATCAGGGACAACTCATTGGCATCTTGGCTGCCGAGAAACTCACTCGAGAGAAATTTCCAGAAGAAACTGTTTCTTTCTTAGTCACTTTGGCCACTCAACTCGCGTCTAATATTTATAATGCAGCGCCTAATACCAGCCAAAGCCCCAAGCTATTTTTCTTTTCAGGAATCCCCGCCTCTTCAGGTGTTGCCATTGGTGAAGCTGTTGTTGTTTATCCTCCCGCTGATTTGACGGCTATCCCTGATCGTCCTTCAACCGATATTGACGACGATATTAATTTATTTATAGAAGCCCTGGGCGCCGTCTCAAGAGCCATTGAAGCCATGGCCAAAACTCTTGAAAACAGCCTATCTCATGCAGATCAAATGCTCTTTAGTGCTTATCTACAAATCATGCACGGCAACAGCTTTAAAGGCGAAATCATCAAAAAAATTCGTGCAGGCCAGTGGGTTCAGTCTGCTTTGAAAGCCGTTGTAAACCAGACCGCCCGAAATTTTGAATCCATGGAAGACGAGTATCTTCAAGAAAGGGCCTCAGATATTCGAGATATTGGTCGACGTGTCTTAGCCCAATTACAGAGCCAAGAACAGACCATTCGTAATTATCCTTCTGACACCATCTTGGTCGGATCAGAGATTACAGCATCTATGCTGGCTGAAGTCCCCAGCTATCGACTCAAAGGCGTGATCTCTGGACAAGGCTCTGCGAATTCTCATGTTTCTATTTTGGCTCGTGCACTGAATATCCCTGCCGCGATGGGCGTAAAACATTTACCTTTAAATAATCTTAATGAAAAAGAAATTATCTTAGATGGCTATACCGGCCGAGTTTATTTAGAACCTTCGCCTTCTTTAAAAAGATCTTATGAACGCTTAGCTGACGAAGAGCGCGAAATGCAGGTTTCTCTTAAAAATTTAAGCGATCTGCCTGCTGAGACTAAAGATGGCAAAAAAATAAAACTCACGGCCAATATTGGCCTCATCGCTGATATTGAAAACGCAATTCAAGTCGGCGCTGAGGGTGTAGGTTTATATCGAACTGAAGTACCCTTTATGATTCTAGAAAGATTTCCCTCTGAAGAAGAACAACGCGTTTTATATCGCCAGGTATTACAAGCGTTCTCTGAACAAACCGTCACCATGCGAGCTTTAGATGCTGGCGGAGATAAAATTCTGCCTTATTTTCATATCGAAGAAGAAAACCCCTATTTGGGCTGGCGTGGCATCCGAATGTTATTAGATCATCCAGAGATTTTTTTAATTCAAATCCGCGCCATGCTTAGAGCTTCTGTTGGTTTAAATAATCTACAAATTATGCTGCCCATGATTTCTAAACTCTCTGAAGTCAAAGAAGCTAAATTATTAATCCGCCGGGCTTACGAAGAACTCCAACGAGATAATTTAGACATTGAGATGCCTAAAATTGGCGTCATGATTGAAGTCCCATCAGCCATATTTCAGCTCGATAAAATTTTGCAGTATGTCGATTTTATTTCTGTTGGTTCAAACGACCTGACTCAATATATGCTCGCCGTCGATAGAAATAATCCACGTGTAGAAAGATTTTATAATACGTTCCATCCCTCTGTGATCCAGGCTATTTGGCAAATTGCTCGTATGACTAAACAACATCAAAAACCTCTTTCACTTTGCGGTGAACTGGCCTCTGACCCACTGGCTACCATGCTTTTAGTCGGCATGGGATTTGATACGCTCAGTATGAATGCCTCAGCCATTCCCAGAATCAAATGGATCATTCGGGGTATATCCCTTGAAGAGTGCCAAGTGACTCTGGAAAAAATACTCAAGATGGACCGCGCGGCATCTATCAAGCGCCATCTCCAAGAGACTTTAATTGATGCTGGTTTTGGTGGACTGGTCAGACCCGGCCGGGCTTTTTAAATTTTAAATTTCTTTAATTCAAATTTAAGACACATACCACCGTTCAAGCACTCTGAGCATCATAAAAAAACATTCTTTTAGACAATGTTTATTAAAAGCTTGGACAGGTTTTGTCACCAGAATCACTTGCGTCCCTGCTAATTCAGCTGCCAGGACTCCCGTTAAAATTCGATCGTCAATTAAACAAATTTGTTTCGGAGCTACTTTTAAATCTTTACTAATTTTTAACAATCCATCGGGATAGGGTTTTTTGGGCACCCCTGTTATCCAAATAACTTCAGGAAAATGTTCTTTAAAAAAACGTTCTCTGATAGACAATGGATTATTAGAGAGCACACAAATTTTTGGCGCATTAGTGGCTTTCAGTAAAGCTTCTAGCCAAATATGCATCTCTGAATGAGGCCTATCTTCTCCATGCGCTGCTAAGACCCCATCGAAATCTAAAACCAATATTTTAATATTTCTCTTTTGGCAAAAATCGACTGGAAGATCTAACAGTGTCTTAATTTTATTAGCGGGATTTCCCCAAAATATTTTTAACTGGTTTTTTTTAACTCTCATCTGACGCCAGGTGAAACAAATTCTTTTAAACATACAGATCCTTTTTTATTTTTAAATTTTTAATTCTTAAAATTTTTTACCCTAATTTTTGATAACTAAATATTACGCAGCCAAATTAATTAAATAATCTTTTAAATAAAAACGAATAAAAGCTAAAACAATCACCGTCAATAAAATCACGGCGACTGTGTAATATTCTTGAACCCCCAAGATAAGTACCAGTGCAACACCAGCAGCAGGAGGATGTTGGCAGTCTAATAAAACCATAAGAACCATAACTAGGCCCATTACAATCGCGGAAGAAACCCAAAATATTTGGGTATTACCTAAATCCACGTGCGAAGCAAACAGGATAAATATTTTCGACAATAAAAAATGCGCCAAGAGACCCACACTGATGGCTAGAGCATAGCCTCCTAAAATTCTTCGAGGCTGCGCTGCAATTGAAGCCGGGATAGTAAAGACAGTAAAAATACTAGAAGCCAATGATCCTGCACCAATGGCCCAAAGGACTTGAGATTTTGAATCCAGGCTCATTAAAGTCAAAACAATCGCTAAAAAAATAACAGCGGCAGCTAACTGCCAAAAAAAATGCTTCTTAGAAACCGTATGTTTTAACCAAGGCACCCGAAACTCTCGCTCAAGATAACCAGAAGCTTAAAATAAAATCTAAGGGGACTTCTGGTTTAAAAAAGGGGCGAAAGTATAGCTTAGAAGTACATTGAGAGATCTAGCGTGTATGAATCGCCAGAATTAGCATCATAGGTATGAGCTCGTTGCCATTCAAAACCAAGAATCAAATTATCTTCGAGAGAACGTGCAATACTCGCAATCCATGCCGATTGAATGCCTTCTACAGCAACAGGTCCCGGGATAGGTTGTGAGCTTAAGCCCATAGGAATCCCAGCCATATGATAAGTTTTCGAGTAACTCAAACTGTAATACATCGGTCGATTACACCAAGGCTTCGTATAAGACGCGCCCAATTCCCAAGCAGAAGGTAACTCCTGTGTCTCACCCGCTGAAACAATATCTTGACCCGTTGTATCGACATTAGAATTATAAGTTCCTTGGCGTAACGCACTGATATATTCCGCCGTCAAATCCAAGTTACTATAAGACGCTTCAGCATTAAGATCATACGCAGGAACATGCTTAGAAGCAGAAAGTTCGCCATTTTGCTTATAGGCCGCTCCCAAACTTGAGCTCAAGCCTCTCAAGTCATTCATATAGCCCGCACCTACAGTGTAACCAACTCCGTATTGAGGTGTTCCTGAGAAATAAACACTGTAAACATAATCGGCAATTTCTTTATTAGTCGTATCGCCATCATTCCCAAAAACGGCCAAATTTGAGTTAAAACCATCTTTAAAATAGCCCAACATAATTTGCGGTACTTCTGAAGGACGGAATGCGCTACGAGTCAACGGGACAGACCAAACACCACCTCCACCGTAAACCCCAAATGGCAAATAGCTTTTACCTAAGGTCAAAAAGAAAGGCGACTTATCTAAGTTCCCGAAGTTCAGCAAGGCTTTACGAAAAATCATATGAGCCTGAGGTGTTCCAATATCTTCTTGCTCTACTTTGGCAAAGAAAGTTGTGTAGTCGTTTAAGTTAGCAAGCGTGTCTAAATCAACTGTTGTGGTGTAAAGCCCTTCTCCTTGATCTGGCAAAAGCTCATGCGAAGGTCCGACAACAACACCACCTGAATGGGCATGCCAATACTGAGCATCAAATTCAAGGTAGCCACCCAAGTTCAAGGTATGGGGTTCAATATTATTGCGATTCTTCAATAATTGAAGATCAAAAGTCGTACTGGGAAGTTCTTCAAAATAAGGTTTTCCGGGGGCCACTAAACGCAAATAGCCTTTGTCTAAACGTCTTGTTTGACGAGAAAGGCTTTCAATGGTTTTAGTCGATTTTTCAACCGAACCCGTATCTGCCGTTGCTGTACCCGAGTCAGTAGCCAGTGAATTTTCTTTAGTTGAATATTGCTGACTAACACTTGTTGTCACTTGAGGTGTTGGCAGTATTGTTGAGGCCCCTGATGGGGCTCCAGAAGAAGCCTGAGAAACCGCAGCCATCACAGTGAAAGGAAAAACACCCAAACTAAAAGTTGCTGTAATAACCCAACGATGCATTGCCATGCTGACTCCCATTAATTTAATTTTCTATCAAAAAACGCAGCGATGTTAACAAAGTCATTGCTAGCTGAAAATAAAAAACAGGGTTTTATTTTGGCAATAAAAAAGGCCGCTTTTGGCGGCCTTTTTGTAGAAACAATCTGATCGAAAGGTCGATTAGAATGTTGCTGTAAGATTGAGCAACAGCGTGTTGTTTTTGCTGTCGTTCGCACCTGGAACAGCGGTGATATCTTCAGTTGTAGCGAAGTCAGTACTACCGTTGATTGCGCCTTTGTTGTAAGCCCACTCAACACCCATCCAAACGTCGTTAACCAATTCGTTATTCCAACCCAAGACGAATTGGGAAGCAGTGAGAGCACTGGTTTCCAAACGGCTGAAGTCAGCATTAACGCTGGAGTTATGACCCATGATTGGGAAGCCATAAGCTGCACCCAAGTTATAACCTTGGATAGTGCTTTCTGGAGTGATAACGCCGTTAGCTTTAGCTGCGGTACGGTCGTACTCAGCCAAGACTTGCAAGCTATTAACATTGAAATGACCATTAAGGTCCCATGCACCATTACGCTGTGCATCAGATTTGGTATAGCTGTAGCGGCCGCCATTTAAGTAGCCAGCACCAACGCCCCAAGCAACATTATTCGTGGTCATGCCATAATCTAAGTTAACAGCAAAGTTATTAATGTTGTTGCTATTTTGTGTGTAAGCAGTTGCATCTGCAGTTGTGCTGTTGTTAGAACCACCATTCATTGCAGTCAATACAGCATTGAAACCACTGTTGTTGAAACCAACACCGACGGAATCAGTTGCACCGACTTGGAATGCTAAACGATCCAATGGCATCGTGTAGAAATCAACTGAGGTAAAGTTACCAAAGTCAACGTCTTTTTTACCAGCAAAACCGTAGATTGAAGAGCTGTTCAAGTCGCCCAACAATACATACGCTTGGTCAACACCGATGTTGTCATTGGTACCATCACGGCCAACATTGTCAGCATCCAAAGCAACAACGCCGGTTGCCCAGGCATTGATGTCAGCAACACTTAACAATGAAACTTCTGGAACGTTCAGCTGAGAAGCTGTTTTGTAACCAGTACGGCCATTGCTCACGTGAGAATGAACGGAAGTTGAGCCGTCATAATTTTCGCTCAAACGGCTGTACAGAGCAGCAGCACGAACCATACCACCGATATACAGGGTTTGGTTAGCTAGTTCTGATTGACGTAATTTCAAAATTGTTAATTCGGTTTCAGTTCCCACTTGTGGAACAACAACACCGTTAGCAATAGCAGAATCAAAGCGAACTTGGCCTGCGCCCATAGTTGCTTGTGAATTATCGGACTGAGCAGCAAATGCGGTACCGACGATGGCAACAGCAACAGCTGATACTAATACTTGTTTGATAGACACTTTCCAATCTCCCTCGTTATAAACAAACATCTCGAAAAGACGAGCGGCAAACGGTAGCCAAAATGAATACCCTTTACAAGCACGCACAATCCGAAAATTTGATGTCAAATATTGATCATCGAAAATTGTTCTTACCACCACCCCTAGTGTGCCTACTAGAGAAACGACACATTATGTAGCGGTTGCAAAAACAAGTGGGCGGCATTTTAGAGACCGCACTTTCACAAAGCAAGTAATTTATTTCAAATTTCTCTGTTGTTTGAAATAGTTATCTCTAAGCACTTTATTGAAACCAAGATCTGGCGCGGGATTCGAGGCCCCACGACCAGATCAAAAAAACTCAAAAAAACTGACCAGGCAAACAACTTACAAGCGTTATAGCTTGTCCGAATTTTTGGCAAGATACTCGGCAACACCCGCTGTAGAGGCTTTCATACCTTTATCGCCTTTCTTCCAACCTGCAGGACAAACTTCGCCATGCTCTTCAAAGTAAGCTAATGCATCGACCATACGACCAATCTCATCCATGTTGCGCCCTAATGGCAAATCATTGACGACCATATGACGAACAACACCCTTCTTATCTAATAAGAATGTCCCACGGAATGCGACGCCTTTTTCTGGATGCTCCACGCCAAAATTCTGCGCAATACTGTGAGTTAAATCTGCGACCATCGTGTACTGGACATGACCAATACCCCCTTTATCAATCGGCGTATTTCTCCAGGCATTGTGAGTAAAGTGAGAATCAATCGAAACAGAAATCACTTCGACATTTTTTGCTTTAAGTTCAGCCACGCGATGATCTAAAGCAATTAACTCCGAAGGGCAAACAAACGTGAAATCCAGTGGATAAAAAACGATAACGACATATTTACCCTCTGGCCAACTGTAATTATCTATAAATGATCCATCTGGCAAAACGGCTGGGGCATTAATTTTAGGGGCTTGTCGACCGACTAGCATTGTCATAAATATCTCCTAATTAGAAAGAACATGAATAAAGCCGGGCATCTTAACGACTCACCCTTGAATATTCTACTAAATAGAGCTGACTAAAATATGACTTTGCTGATTTCTAGCTGAACTTACAAAGATTTTTTTAGGCTAGATCAACTATTTAACCTGGTTGCCCAAAAACGATCCATTCGCTTACTTTTTCAAACAAAAGACATCTTTCGAGTCATCAGGCCTGCCTGCATTCACAAAAACTCCAGCCATACCAGTCACTCCCATGCCTCGGAGAACCTTTGCGCTTCGGCTTTTAGGATTCCTAGCGGCGTTCTCTAAAATATCCGCCCAAAACAATTTTTTTCCACTCAAAATAGCTGCCGACATATCGCTTCATTGTGCTGTGGCTCAGGGGAATTTAGAACTCTCAAAGCTATTAATAAAACACAACGCAGATATTACGGCCAAAAACATCTATGGGCACACCCCTTCTCAGCTGATACCAGCTGACCAAAAAAACCCTTTTACACTTTTGTTTAAAGCCCGTGAAATAGACCTCTTTCTTGCCCCCATCATCGCCCGTAACAGCACTCTTTTTAGACCCACTACGCCTGAACGCGTTTCGCTTGAGTCGCCTGAACCTGATAAATCTTCGTTCGTGAAAATCTAAAACCCAATAAAAACCCCTTAAAAATTTCCTTCAAGCTCCCTTTCTGATTACCATCGCGATCTTTATTTAATTTGATTTGATTTTTTTATGCTCAATCCCATCAAACGCCTCTCCCCCTTATTACTTTTGATTTTTATTGATTCTTTTAGCTACTTCGTGGTTATCCCAGTTTTATTACAATTATTTTTTAATAACTCTTATGGGCTGATCTCACCCCATACCAACCTAGCCACTCGAGATTTTCTAACAGGATTTACCATCGCCCTTTCTACTTTGGCCTCTTTAATCGCTGCGCCGATCATTGGCAGTCTGTCTGATAAATATGGCCGCAAGAAAACTTTATTACTGTGCCTTCTCTCTGTTTCTCTAGGATTCTTGCTGCCTGTTTTGGGCATCTGGCAAAAGAATCTCAGCCTGATTTTAATCGGCCGGTTTATGGCCGGTGTTGGCTCAGCCAGTCAACCTGTCGCTCAAGCGGCTGTTGCAGATTTATATGGCAAACAAAGCAAAGAAAAAGCGTTTGCCTTGAGTCTCATTGCTCTCATGATGACCTTGCCCATTATTCTAGGACCCTTGGCTGGCGGCTATCTTTCAGACTCAAACTTATTTTCCTGGTTCAATGTCACCACGCCTTATCTTTGCGCTTTTGTTTTAAGTTTTTTAAATTTATTTCTAATGCTTTTTTTCTTTCGAGAGACCCTTCGAAGCCCCACTCAAGCGCCCATGCTGAGCCTTTGGCGCTTAGCATTAGATTTAAAAAAAGTTATAAAGACTTATCAGATTGGCTCCCTGCTTTTTTTATTTTTTAGCCTGGAACTTGCCTGGAGCCAATATTACCAATCCATCGCGCTTTATCTTTCTCAAGAAGTTAATTATTCAGCTCAGTCAATCAGTCTTTTTTATACTTATATGGGTTTACTCATGTGTTTTGGGTTATTAATTATCTACCCAGTATTAATCCGATTTTTTTCTTTAAAGACACTGATTCGATCGGGAATAATTTTAATTTTTCTGGGCCTATTGGGATGTGCAGTGATGGGGACAACCCAAGCTCAGTGGATTTTTATCCCTTTAGTTTCAATTTTTACAGGCATCACTTATGTCAGCCTGGTCACTTTAATCTCTAATCAAATCCCCGAAGGTCATCAAGGCTGGATCATGGGCTATATCAGCACAACGCTTTTTTTAGCCTGGATGCTGACTGGTTTTGATTCAGGCTTATTAATTTCTATTCACCCCCAATTGCCGCTTTATCTTTCAGTTATTTTTTTATTTCTGGGGTTCTTTAGTTTTTTAAGGAAATCCCATAGAGTCGCGAACTCTTGAACTAAGGAAACTAACTCGTGAGCGGTCAATCCCCTTCAACACCCCCTTCAGCTTCTCAAAAAAATTTGAAAGACATCTCAACAAAAGGCTAGATAGGCTTGAAGACGCCATCATAGACCTCAGTGAAAACCAAATGGCCATCTATAAAGAAACAGCCTTGTTTCGGATCACGACAGGTTCGATCATCGAACAATATTTACTTCGACTTGAAGAATTAGAAAGAGAAAACTCAGCTTTAAAATCAGGCTTTTTCACAGGCAGCTCAACCAATCCCTTGACTCGCAGTAGCCCAGATGACAAAACTCACGAAATCAGCAGTCGCTCGAGTAAGCCCCCTTTTGAATGCCTAGAAATACCCGCTTCGAGTCATTCTGAATTTTCTGAAGATCGTTCAAGAAGATCTAAAAGATCCGCAGAATCTGAAAAATCTAGCCATTTGAAAACACTTTCGCATTCCCCCATTAGAAAAGCTCCTTTTTCAATCCCCACACGACCTCCCAAACCTACAATTTTAGTCTGGACAGAAACGCTCAGCCCGAGAAAAATTAAAGCAGTCGTCAAAGAAGAAACACTCCGTGGAGAAAATGGGTCTCCGTAATGCGGACCGATGATTCTTTATTGGCTGACCAATCCCAACATTTTTAAAATTTTCAAAGCATTTTCGAGGGAAATATTTTCCTGGCCTTGCTCAAATTTATTTAAAGTCGGCTTGCTCACGCCTACTAAAGCTGCAAGTTCTTCTTGGGTTAATTTTTGTTCTTTTCGACGCTTTACTGCTTCTTGGACAAAGTCTGTCCAAGAGAGACGAAGAGGCTTTTCCATCTTTTTTCTACCTGAGTGATTAAAAGCTCTTTCAGAGTTTCCAGGCCCTTCAAATCTGCTTTTGAATTTAAATTTAAATCTGATATTGCATCGACAACAGCCTGTAACGCTGCTGCTTTATTTTGCTCAAATTCGTTTAGAACCAACTGCAGCAATGGTTTTGAAATATTGAATTCTTCAATCAATTTCAAAATATTTTTAGGTTTAAGTTCGCCAATTTTTAAATTTTTGGCACCGCCTATCCCCAACGCCAGGGTTTTATATTGATACAAACCTGCTGAAACCATGTCATAGCAAGGCGTCAAAGACAGACTGTCCTGCGAGCCTTCTGGCTGATGGAATAGGGCAAAATTCTTAAAATGCATATCTGTATTACCCAATAAAATTCCCGCCAAAATTCTTTTAAATAAACGGTAGTTTTCAACGGGGAAACAGACTGGGTTCTGACGAATAAAGTCTGACATGTCTTTATAAAAACCTTCATATTTTTCAGAAGATTTAAGCGACAACAGCTGATTAAATTCTTCAAAATGAATTCGTTTACCGTCTGATCTATCAAATCGTTTGATTATTAAAGCAGGCTCAGATTGACCCTGAACAATAGAGAGTGACATCTGAACGATTTGATCATCGGGCAGTAATTTTTTCAGCATCATCGTCGTCAAATATTCATTCCAGACTAAATCGCTATGGCTGGCTGAAGGAAATTTCGCAATATGAGTACTGAGTTCTTTAGGCTTAACAGGATAATATTTTCCATTTCTTTCAATCACGGCCAACTTAGGCTGCACACCTGAAAGAGAAGCACGACTAGTCAAAGCGGCCATTTCCCTGGGATCATCGGGATCTAATAACAAATCTGTGATGGCATTAGGTTCTGGATCTAAAACAGAAACCGCCCCTGCACAGTCATAACCAAAGGCTAATAACAACTCAAAACGAGAGGCTTCTCTCTGGCCTAACAATCTTGTCTGAGCCTGCGCAAGCCAGCCTTCTGCGACTAAATTATCAAAAAAAACAGGTAGTCCTGAATGACTTCGATGGGTTTTAACCTCTCTGGGCAAAGAGAAAGCAATGCTGGGTAAGCTTTGAGTTAAATAAAAATCATCATATTCAAAAACGAAACAGTCACCGGGCTCTTGTTTTAAGATCCCAGCGTATTGATCTTTGTAAAAAACCTTGCCCCAAAGTAACTCAGCCATAGTAAAATATTCTTTACTAAAATTAATATTATCCAAAATAGTAAAGCAAAATTTACTGAAATCAAATAAAAAAGTCTTAACCCATCACAATTACATCCAATTATGTGAACGGACATAATTTACGTAAATTTAAATAATCGCACGTAATTAGACCGGCATTGAATAAAATTGGCGCCAAATCAGGCTTTTTTAGAATTTTGGCAATATCCCAAACCGCCCCCTAAAATCTCCCGCTCAATTTTTCCCAGACTGACAAAAATATAAAAAGGATCTCCGCCATGCTTAAAATTATTTCTTGTGTGGTCCTAGCGGGTTTAGCTGCCCAAGCTTTCGCCGCTAACTCACCCACCCCTAACACCATTGGCTATTACGAAAACTGGGATGTGTATGCCTCGCCCTCTTATCCTTTTGATGGCGCCAATGGAATCTCAAACCCAGATCTAGGTTATAAACTCGCACGTCTTAACACTATTTCTTATGCCTTTATGGAAGTCGATTCCAATGGCGTAGTTCAATTCAGTGATACCTGGAGTGATTTATCTTCTAGCGACCAAAATTTCTGTACCGCGAATAGCGTTAATACTGAAATTTGTAATGGCGCTAATTTTGACCCTGCAAAAACAAACGTCCATTTTGGAAATTTTGGGGCTTTTGCGAATTCTTCAGTCCCTGTTCGATTAGTTTCTATAGGCGGTGCAAGCCATGAAGCTAGCTGGCAAAATGCAATGACCTACCCCACTAGTTTTGTTAACTCTATTGTTGCCTTAGTCAATAATTACAAATTAAGCGGGGTCGATATTGATTATGAACCCTTAGGTGGCAACAACTATAACTCAGCTAATTTCGTGAGTTTAATAACTCAACTCAGATCAGCGTTAGGAAAAAACGCAGTCATTACGTTAAGCACTTTTACCAGTGGTCAGTCTCTCAAAAACTTCTTGTCTTCAGATCAATGGGTTGAAGTCAAAGACCAAGTGAATTTTATTAACATCATGGGTTATGACATGCATGGTGAATTTGACAGCCCTCCTGTCACAGGCCTGCAGTCAGCTCTTTACACCGGAAGTAATACTTTCAGTGATGACGATGCTGTCCAGACATTAACAGGCTTTGGCATTAGCCCTGCTCAATTAATTTTAGGTTACCCCTCTTATGGACGTGCTGTGGGCGGTGTGAGCTCACAGGGTATTGGTCAACCTTTTACAACTTCATTCCAAGGTGATCTAGATCCTAGCAATTGCGTTATAACACTAGGAGCTCAAGATGTTTGCTCTGGAATGGTTTCTTATAACTGGATTTTATCCCAAAGCCTTAGTCCTCAATATATCAATGTTAACGGCGCGGTTTCTGGGGCCTATGCCAATTTTGGAAATAATTTTATTTCGTATGACGACCCTAATTCTATAAAAGCTAAAGCCCAATACACACTTTCCAATCAACTCGGCGGCATGATGACTTGGGCGTTGAGATTTGACGCACCAGCCGTTAACGCTGATGGCACAACAAATCCTCAGTCTTTACTCAGTACAGTAGATAGTAGTTTGGGGATCACCCCTAGACCTTACACCCCTCCCACACCGAGCAAATCCATTGTTCTTGAGATTCATAATACGGCGTCCAATGCCGGGGGTGTTGTTGTTCATCTTTATGATTCTGTTGGTGGTGCATTTGCTTTCCCGGGAACCTCTGGCGGCTTTGCAGCGAATCAAGACACTGTCTACTGCTCAAAAGCAGCGATGGCTTCTAACCCTAAATGCGTGGCCAGCTGGAATTTAGATAATATGAACTTCTCAAAAGGAACGATGACTAGCGTCGACGTGATGGCACCGGGGGCTTTGAAGCCATTGGCTTGTAATCTGATTGATTTGTCTAAGTCTTATAACCAAGTCATGACGTACAATGGGTCCAACTGCGTGACATCCTAATCAGTTTAAATTTTTAAAAATTAAGCCCCCGATTGGGGGCTTTTTTTATTTATAAACTATCCCACCACTACTGTCTTCACGTTCATAAACTCTCTCACCCCAAACGCTGCTAACTCTCTGCCATACCCTGATTCTTTAATCCCCCCAAATGGCAATCTAGGGTCAGAACTCACGCGGGTATTCACATTACAAGTCCCGGCTCTCAAATCTTCTCTGGCAATTTTTTCGCCGAGCTCAAGATTTTTTGTAAACACCGCCGCGCCGAGTCCATATGGTGAATCATTGGCGATCTCAATCGCATGATCCAAATCTCTCGCATAAATCACACAGACGACAGGACCAAATAATTCTTCGTCATAAGCGGGCGTTCCTTTTTTGACGTCTAGAAAAACAGTGGGCTCATAATAAAAACCAGGTCCGTCTATTTTTTTGCCGCCCGAATGTAATTTCACGCCGGCTTTAATAGACCGTTGGACTTGGTCATCTAATAAATCTCTTAAATCTTCTCGAGCCATCGGGCCTAAATTAGTTTTGGGATCTAACGGGTCTCCCGCTTTATATTCAAAAATCCTGGCTAAAAATATTTTTAAAAATGCTTCGCGAATTTTATCTATCACAATGATTCTTTTGGCTGAAATACAAATCTGCCCTGCGTTAGACATTCTTGAAATAGCACATTCTTTAGCCGCGAGTTCTAAATCGGCATCTTCTAAAATTAAATAGGGATCTGATCCACCTAGTTCTAACACTACTTTTTTTAACGCTTTCCCAGCTTGAGACCCGACGGACCGCCCCGCACGGTCACTGCCTGTTAAGGTCACACCAGAAATCTTGGGATGATTAATGCAATAACTCGCCCCATCCAAATCAATAATTAAGCTTCTGAATAAACCCTCTGGGAATCCCGCTTCTAGAAATAATTTTTCGATTGCAAGCGCTGCCCCTGTTGAGTTGGGTGCATGTTTTAATAACCCGGCATTGCCAACCATCAGATTAGGCACAGCGAATCTTAAAACCTGCCAGAACGGAAAATTCCAGGGCATGATCGCAAAGACAATACCTAACGGTTCATAGCAAATATAAGATTTTGAATAATCTGTTTTGATTAATTCTGGCTTTAAATAATCTGCCGTATGGTCTGCATAGTAATCACACAAGACGGCACATTTTTGAATCTCAGCTTTGGCTTGAGTAATGGGCTTACCCATTTCTTCTGTAATAATTTTGGCGAATTCTTCACAGCGAGCTCTGAGAATTTCACTCACTTTTTTCATTTTTTGGGATCGTTCTGAAAGAGTCGTTTTTTCATACTGGATTCTCACAGAAGCCATAGTTTCAATGGTTTTTGAGATAGTCTGTAAAGACATAAAGTTATAAGTCTGACGGACTTTACCCGTCGCGGGGTTAATGACTTGGATATATTCTGGGATATGTTCTGGAGTATTGGAATCGGTCATATTTTTTGCCTTGTGTATTTATTTTTTTATTTCACATGTTCTTTTAGATGCTCAAATAATTTCATGTTTTCGCTGTAATCGACTGGGACAACAATCACACTCGGACGATCTTTTATTTCAAAGGCTTTTTTAAGCTCAGGAATAAATTCTTCTGTATTCTTAATTTTAATCCCATGAGCCCCAAAAGATTGGGCTATCTGAGCCAAATCACCATTATGCAAATCGACATGGGAGTATTTCCCAAAATGCATCTGCTGTTTCCATTTAATTAAGCCGTAATTACCGTCATCCCATAAAATAACAATAAAGGGAATTCTTTCTGTCACGCCTGTACATAAAGCCTGAATGCTCATCATAAAGCCCCCATCGCCACATAAAGCTAAGACATGAAGATTAGGATTTAATCTTTTGGCTTCTAAAGCCCCAGGCATAGAACCGCCCATTGAACAAAAACCATTTGAAATAAAACAAGTCTTGGATTTCATCGCACCATATTGTCTGGCAACCCACATTTTATGAGCCCCAACATCTGAAACTAACATATCGTCTTCACCCAAAGTCTGACGAATGTCTTGTAAGATTCTTTTGGGTGTCATGGGAAATCTTGAATCAGATAAATCTGATCTGACATCTGAACGGATTTTATCTTGCATGTCTTTAAAATAAGCATCGCGATAATTAGCTTGATTAGAAATAGCAAGTGCCTGATTGAGCTGGCCCATAATAATTTTGATACTGCCGACAATTTCTATATCTGGGATATAAGACGCGTCGACTTCAGCGATGTCATTATTGATATGAATGATTTTTTTAGACACCCCGACGTTCCATTTAGATGGCGAGTACTCAACCATGTCATAGCCAATGGCTAATACACAATCAGACTGCTCAAACGCTTGAATCACAAAATCTTTCATGCCTAAGCCCACGCAGTGCAGACTTCGATCATGATTATGGGGAATCACGCCTTTCCCCATAAACGTATAAGTTGCATAGAAACCCGTTTTATCCATGAATTCTCGAATAACAAAATCAGCTTCTTCACGAACGGCGCCATCACCCAACAGTAATAACGGCTTTTTGCTCTGCGCCAAACAAGCTAAAACTTTTTGGATTAACTCAGGCGTTGTGCCAATCGCTAAAGGCGTTTGAGTAGATTTTAAAACAGGCGAATTGGTTTCATGAGAAGCAATATCTTCAGGGAGCTCTATCAAAACAGCCCCAGGAATTCCTGACGTTGCAATCTTGAAGGCTTTCGCGATGACTTCAGGAATAGAATCCGCTTCTCGAATAGTCGTCGCCCATTTGGTAATGGGTTTGAACATCGAAACAGAATCCATATTTTGATGAGATTCTTTATGCAGTCTTGAACTTTCAGCTTGACCAATAATCGCCACTAAAGGCGCATTGTCCATATTAGCCTGAGCCACACCAGTAATTAGATTGGTTGCACCGGGTCCTAAAGTCGCTAAACAAACTCCAGGAATACCGGTCAGTCTTCCATGCATCTCTGCCATAAAAGCCGCTGTCTGTTCATGTCGCGTAGAGATAAATCCAATAGAAGAATTTAAAAGAGACATCATGAGATCTGCGTTTTCTTCTCCGGGGACTCCATAGATTGTCTTAACCCCTTGGGCTTCTAGGCACTTTAAGAATAAATCTGAAGCTTTCATGAAATCACCCGCCTGTTTAAATAAAAATTAGGGCAGGGAATTTAATGGAGGTCTGCTAAGAATACAAACTTAAAAATTCTCACGCAGACTGTTTTAATAAAAACTTTTCACGAATCTTTTCAATTTCTTTTTTAGACAATCTTGGACCGTATTCTGTGACAATTTTGTCAGAAGCCGCGGACGCTAATTCTCCTGCGGATTTAAAATCTAAGCCCTGAGTAATACCTGCTAAAAAAGCTCCGGCATACATATCGCCAGCCCCCAAAGTATCAACCACTTCAACCGGTTCAGAGCCAATGATAAAACCTTCTTGGCCATCAAAGACCCAAGAGCCTTTAGAACCCAAAGTAATCACAAAACATTGGGCAATTTTTTTCAAACCCTCAATAGACCCGTCTAAATCAGAACTATTCGTAAACATCATGGCTTCTTCTTCATTGCAGAATAGAAGATCAACGCCACCGTCCATCGTCTTTAAAAAATTATCTTTAAAATGGCTAACAATAAACGGATCTGAAAGTGTGATTGCTATTTTGACATCATGGGATTTAGCAATTTGTTTGGCTTTCTGAACCGCTAAAAAAGCCGTCGGAGAAGTCATTAAATAGCCTTCTATATAAAGATACTGAGAGTCTTTAATCGTTGGCTCATGGATTTCGTTAATAGACAAACTTTCTGTAATACCCAAAAAAGTATTCATAGTCCGATCGGCATCATGAGTGACAAAGACCATGCACTTGCCTGTATGGCCACGCTCATGAGTTTGAAAATCAAGATTACTGGCTAAACCTGCCGCTCTCATATCGTTATAGAAATGCTCACCGGCTTGGTCATTCGCAATTTTGCAAGAATAAAAAGCCTTGCCACCAAAGTGAGACAAGGCAATCAAAGTATTTGCAGCCGAGCCCCCACAGGCGACTTTACGCATAGAAGCTTCGCCCAATAATTTGGCAAGCTCGAGCTGACGCGCTTCACCGACTAAAGTCATCACGCCTTTTTCGATACCATTTTTTTCTAAGAACTCATGAGTAATTTCGTACTCAATATCTAACAAAGCATTTCCAATTCCATATACATCGAAGCGCGGCATGATTTTACAATTCCCCAAAGATCTAAAAGGTCAGGACAAAAAACGCGGCATTGTAAATCAGAGAGGGTTACGACACCATAACTACTCTTATTTTTTGGCTTTATTTTCCCGAGTAAAAATATGTTTAAAAAAAATCAATCTGAATTAAAAAAAATGGTAGCCCTCGAAGCCTTAAAATTTATAAAACCAGATAGTGTTGTTGGCATCGGGACGGGAAGTACAGTTAATTTTTTTATAGAAGCCTTGGCGCAGAAAAAAAACTTAATCAAAAGCTGTGTTTCTAGCTCAAATCAAACAAGCGCTTTATTAAAACAATATGGCTTACCCATTGAAGATCTAAACAGCCTTCCCTATTTAGATATTTATATAGATGGCGCCGATGAAATTAATGAATTAAACCAAATGATCAAAGGCGGCGGCAATGCTTTAACACAAGAAAAAATCGTTGCGGCTTGCTCGAAAAAATTTGTCTGTATTGTCGATGAAAGCAAATGTGTAAAAATCTTGGGTAAATATCCAGTCCCCATTGAAGTAATCCCCATGGCTAGATCTTATGTCGCTAGAGAATTAATTAAACTCGGCGGACAGCCGATCTATCGTGAAGGGGTGAGGACAGATAATGGGAATGTTATTTTAGATATTCATAATTTAAATATTTTAAAGCCCATTGAGTTAGAAGCGCTAATCAATCAAATAACAGGCGTAGTAACTTGCGGCTTATTCGCTAAAAGAAAGGCTGATAGTGTCTTGATTGCAACCCAAAATGGCGTTCAAGAAAGAAAAGATTTAGGTGTATTTATTTAAGTCTGTAAAGTTCAAAAATTAGCTCTAAAAAAAACCAGCAGTTGCTGGTTTTTTTATTTGACTGGATTTTGTTTAGCTTATTTATTAATTAATAAATTAAACAATTTCGCCTTCTTTAACTTGATCGGCTTCAGCGCTGTTTTCTGAATCTAGTAATTGGACGTAGCCCACGGGCGCGCAATCACCAGCACGGAAGCCTGCTTTGATCACACGAACATATCCACCTGGACGAGTGGCATAACGAGGACCCAGTGTTTCAAATAAAGATTTAACAGCTTCTTTATTAGCCAATCTTGCAAATGCAAGACGTCTATGCGCAACGGAATCTACTTTGGCCAAAGTAATCAAAGGCTCAAGATACATTCTGACTTCTTTTGCTTTAGCCAGTGTTGTCTTAATCAAACCATGTTTGATAATTGAACAACACATGTTACGGAACATCGCTTGGCGATGCGAAGAAGTTCTTCCGAATCTTCTTCCTTGGTTTAAATGACGCATGGTGTTTCCTTATGATTTTAATATTATAAAACCAGCGCAACCTATCAAGAGATTGATTAACTCAATTTACTACTCAGTAGGTGGCCAGCTTTCTACACGCATACCCAGCGACAAACTGCGCTGAGATAAAACAGATTTAATTTCAGTTAAAGATTTTTTACCTAAATTAGGGGTCTTTAACAACTCTGTTTCAGTTCTTTGGACTAAATCGCCAATCAATAAAATATTTTCGGCTTTCAAACAATTGGCAGAACGAACGGTCAGCTCTAGGTCATCGACAGACATGAGAAGCACGTCATCATGGCTTGGCTCTGAACGAGATCTTTGTTGATTAGCCGGTGCTTTTAAGTCTACAAAAGTAGAAAGCTGTTGATGCAAGAAAGTGGCTGCTTGTCTGACTGAAGCTTCTGGATCAACTGTTCCATTGGTTTCAATTTCAAGAATCAAACGATCCATATCAGTCCGTTGTTCAACACGAGCGCTCTCAACAGCATAAGTAACTTGACGGATTGGGCTAAACGACGCATCTAAGCTCATAACACCAATTTCTTTTTCGCCTTCGCCAGCAGCAACGGCAGGAACATAACCACGACCGCGAGTAATCTTGACAGAAAGTTCAATTTTTCCGGATTTAGTTAAATGCGCTATCGGATAAGAAGGCTCAGAGATTAAGACGCTTGAATCCGCATCAAAATCAGCAGCAGTCACTACCCCTTGACCTGATTTAGAAAGATGCAAAGTCACTTCGTTGAAAGCTGAATTGACAATATTGACGGCCAGATTTTTTAAATTTAAAAGAATCTCAACAACGTCTTCTTGAACACCGTCAATCGTCGCATATTCATGAAGAACACCTGTAATCTTAACTTCAGTCACAGCACAGCCAGGAATCGAAGAAAGTAAAACACGACGCAAAGCGTTTCCTAACGTATGACCAAAGCCTCTTTCAAGAGGCTCAATCACTACTTTGGAACGATTTTTTTTCATCGCCGAAACTTCAATTAATTTTGGCATCAACAATTCATCAGGGTTTCCAAACATGATCAGGCACTCCGTTAGGATTTATTTAGAATACAACTCAACAACGAGTTGTTCATTGATTTCTGAAGACAGATCAGCGCGATCTGGGAAAGATTTGAAAACAGCTTCAAATTTTTGCTCGTCAACTTCAATCCAGGAAGAAGCTTGTCTTTGTTTAGACAATTCCAACGCATTTTTAATACGCAATTGGTTACGAGATTTTTCAGCAACTGAAATAATATCGGTCGGCTTAACTAGATAAGACGGAATATTGATACATTTTCCATTTACTAAAATAGATTTATGAGAAACCATTTGTCTTGCTTCTGCACGTGTTGCACCGAAGCCTGAGCGATAGACGACGTTATCTAAACGAGACTCTAAGGCTAACAAAAGGTTCAAACCCGTTGAGCCTTTTTGGCGAGAAGCCATGTCGTAATATCTTCTAAATTGATTTTCTAGAAGACCAAAGATACGACGAATCTTTTGCTTCTCACGCAGTTGAAGACCGTAATCAGAAAGTTTTCCGCGTTTTTGACCATGCATACCAGGAGCAGAGCTCATGTTGCATTTTGATTCAAGAGGCTTAACACCGCTTTTGAGAAATAAGTCCGTACCCTCACGACGAGCCAACTTACATGTGGGTCCAATATATCTTGCCATTTATCTACACCTAAATTTTAAATCTTAACTCTTAAAAAATGTTAAACACGACGTTTTTTGGAAGGCCGACAGCCGTTATGAGGTAACGGAGTCACATCTGTAATATTGGTAATCTTGAAACCTT
Source organism: Thiotrichales bacterium (assembly GCA_947478175.1). Classification (GTDB taxonomy): domain Bacteria; phylum Pseudomonadota; class Gammaproteobacteria; order Francisellales; family CACEW01; genus CAMCUU01. Next base: position 124,358 of record CANJUQ010000004.1, read on the forward strand.
TTGAATTCAAAGCTCTGACAGCAGACTCACGGCCAGGTCCAGGACCATTGACCATCACTTCAATATTTTTAATGCCATATTCAATCGCTCTATCAGCAACAGACTCAGCAGCCACCTGTGCTGCATAAGGGGTACTCTTGCGAGATCCTCTGAATCCACTTCCACCGGCTGTTGCCCAAGCCAACATATTGCCCTGGCGATCAGTAATAGAAATAATAGTGTTATTAAAAGAGGCATAGATGTGCGCAATCGCATCGACAACTATGCGTTTGATCTTTTTCTTAACCGCTTGCTGATTTTGTTGCTGTACTTTTGACATGATGATCCCAAACTAAATAAATTAAATCTAAGTTTTTTAGGCGTTCGCCTGAAATTAACTAACCCCTAACAGACTTACGAGGACCCTTGCGAGTTCTTGCATTTGTCTTTGTTCTTTGGCCACGAACGGGAAGACCTTTACGATGTCTCACGCCACGATAAGTACCCAAATCAGTCAGCCGTTTGATACTCATAGAAATCTCACGACGTAAGTCACCTTCAACTTTGAATTCAGCGACCGCTATACGCAGGCGTTCAACCTGATCTTCAGAGAGCTGAGAAATCTTACTAGCTGGGTTGATTGCTGCTTTTTCACAAATCAACTTTGACGTTGGGCGACCAATGCCAAAAATTGCAGTTAACGCAATAACTGCATGTTTATTATCTGGAACATTTATACCGGCAATACGTGCCATTCTCGAATCTCCTAGTACCTAAATATCTACTATTAACGACCGCGCAAAAAGAGGCGCATGTTATCTAAACGTAACCCTAAACTCAATAACCATAAAATCATTATTAAGCCTTCCAGGCCAGCACCCTGTTAGCCTTGACGTTGTTTATGACGCGGATCTTCACAAATCACACGAACAACGCCCACACGGCGAACAATTTTGCATTTTCTACAGAGGCGTTTCACTGACGCACGTACTTTCATTTTTAACTCCAATAGACCCAAAAAAATCTAAAAAATTTACTTAAAAAACAATTAACTAACGCAATAAGCCAGAACCCGAAAGATTCGTCTTTTTCATCAGTGACTCATAGCGGCTTGACATCAAATGCGCTTGAATTTGCGCAATGAAATCCATGACAACGACAACAACGATTAATAAAGAAGTCCCTCCAAAATAGAAAGGCACATCCCAATGAATCATTAAAATCATTGGTAAAATAGAGACCAAGGAAATGTAAGCCGCTCCAACCAAAGTCAAACGCGACATAACAAGGTCAATATAATTCGCCGTTTGTTCACCTGGGCGAATCCCAGGAACAAACGCACCTGATTTCTTAAGATTTTCTGCCGTTTCTTTTGGATTAAAAATAATCGCTGTATAGAAAAAACAGAAAAACACAATCAACAAGGTATAACAGATAATATAAAGCGGTTGCCCCCAAGAAATCGCCAAACCTACATTGGCAAGCCAATTCATATCAGGCGAAGTCGCAAACCAACGAGATAAAGCCTCAGGAAAAAGCAAAATACTGGATGCAAATATGGGCGGAATAACACCAGACATATTTATCTTCAAAGGAAGATGGCTAAATTGGGCTGGCATCATTTTCCGCCCCTGCTGGCGATTCGGATAATTCACGGTAATTCGACGTTGGGCTCTCTCAACAAAAACAACAAACATCGTTACTGCAACAATAACCACTAGAATCAAAAGCAAGCCCAAGAGACTAATATTACCTTGGCGAGATTGTTCAAAAGTATGAAATAAGGCCGCCGGAATTCCTGAAACAATACTGGAAAAAATCAGTAAAGAAATACCGTTACCAATCCCTCTTTCGGTCATCTGCTCTCCTAACCACATTAGGAAAAGCGTACCGGTCGTTAAGGTCACAGCAGCTAACAAATAAAAAACACCCACGTCATAAACAACCAACCCTTGCGAAACCATAAATTTCGCCATCCCAACTGACTGGAATAAAGACAAAATCAAAGTGCCGTATCGCGTGTATTGTGTTAGACGTCGCTGACCCGCTTGCCCTTCTTTTTTAAGTTCTCCGAAAGAAGGCAAGATCGCCGTTAGAAGCTGGACAATAATAGAAGAAGAAATATAGGGCATGATTCCAAGGGCAAAAATAGTCATCCTGGAAAAAGCACCGCCGGAAAACATATTAAACAAACCAAAAAATGAATTTCCTTCAGAATGAAAAAAATTGGCTAGCTTAACCGGATCAATACCCGGAACAGGAATATAAGAACCCAGTCTATAAACAAGGACACCTATTAAGACAAAAAGAAGACGGCGTCTCAATTCAGTTAAGCCCGCCGATTGGGTCGCAGTCTTCAAAGCCATCTTATTGCTCTACCTTTCCACCAAGAGCTTCAATTTCTTTACGCGCCCCTGCAGTAGCAAGAATCCCTTGGAGGGAAATCTTCTTGGCTGGCTTACCAGAAAGGATCAACTTAGCTGATCGAGTCGTGTTTGGAACAAGCCCCGAATTAACTAAATCAGCCAATGTAATAACTTCCAAATCAAGCTTATTCAGATCATTAAAAGTTAGTTCTGAGTGCAACAATTGTTGCTGTGAAGTAAATCCAAATTTAGGAAGACGACGCTGCATTGGCATCTGACCGCCTTCGAAACCAACTTTGTGATACCCACCTGAACGAGCTTTCTGGCCCTTATGGCCTTTACCAGAAGTTTTTCCAAGACCAGAACCAATTCCACGGCCTACGCGGTTTCTAACTTTTTTAGAGCCTGGAGCGGGTGATAGCGTATTTAAACGCACCATAACATCCGCACTGCCTATGCTATCTACTACGTTACTCATTGATCATTTCCACCATGTATGAAATCTTCTTGTACATGCCCTGATTTTCTGGCGTATCAAGAACTTCGACAACTTGATTAATTTTTCTAAGCCCCAAACCTGAAGCACACGCTTTGTGATCAGACAAGCACTTGCAAAGGCTACGAACCAACTTGAGTTTGATTGTTTTTTGTTTCTTTACCATTTTTTAAGCCCCTTGGAAATCCGACAATTTCTTACCGCGTTTTGCAGCGTAATATTCTGGAGATCTCATCTGGGAAAGTGCGCCCAAGGTAGCACGAGCCGCATTAACGGGATTCGTTGAACCATAGGTTTTAGACAAAATGTTTTTAATTCCCAGAACATCAAAGACAGCTCTTACCGCACCGCCAGCAATGATACCCGTACCTGGCGTAGCAGGACGCATAAATACTTTAGTGGCACCAAATTTAAATTCTGTGGTGTACCAAATGGTATCTCCATTCAAGTGAACTCTTTGCATGTTTTTGCGAGCACTCTCCATTGCTTTTTGAATAGCAACGGGAACTTCGCGGGCCTTACCACGCCCTAAGCCAATACGACCTTTTCCATCACCTACTACGACCAATGCGGAGAAGGTAAAAATCTTACCACCGGTCACCACTTTCGCGTTTCGAGAAACGGAAATTAACTTTTCAACCAAGCCGTCAGCTGGCTGTTTAGATTCATGTGCTGTCATTTCATATACCCTTAAAAACTCAAGCCAGCTTTGCGAGCGCCATCAGCCAATGCCTTTACACGACCATGGTACTTATAACCTGCGCGATCAAATGCGACATTAGTCACACCTGCTTTCACAGCTTTCTGAGCGACCAATGCGCCAATCGCTTCAGCAGAATTTACGTTGCCAGTATAACCTGAAAGAGCAAGGTCGTTATCTAACGTCGAAGCCGAAGCAAGAACAATACCACCCCGTATAACCTGAGCAGAAATATGACGAGCAGAACGGAAAACACACAGTTTATCTTTTTGATTCCTGGCAATACTAACGCGGGTCTTCGCCGCTCTCCTAAGCCGTTTATCTGTTTTAGAAATCATTTCTTCTTAGCCTCTTTACGTTTAATCTGCTCATCAGAATATTTAATACCTTTTCCATTATAAGGTTCTGGTGACCTGAGAGCCCGAATTTCAGACGCGACCTGTCCAAGCAGGTGTTTGTTATAACTCTTTAAAACCAACTCTGTTTGAGAGGGTGCTTCAGCAGTAACCCCCGTTGGAAGTTGATAGTTCACCGGATGAGAGAAACCAACCGATAAATTAACAACCGCTCCTGCAATTTTCACGCGGTAACCAACGCCTACTAGTTCTAGTTTTCGCTCGAAACCCTTACTTACACCGAGAATCATAGAGTTAATTAACGATCTCATAGTCCCCAAACTAATACGCTCCTGCATTGATTTAGATGCAGAAGAAACAGTTACTTCATTGCCTGTCACTGTAATCTTAACGACAGGATGAACAGGAAGAACCATTGTGCCCTTAGGGCCCACTACCTCACAAGAATTTCCAGATAAATTAACTTTAACCCCATTGGGTATCGCTACTGGAAGACGTGCCAATCTAGACATGTTCGATCACCTATTCTACGTAACAGAGAACTTCGCCACCCACACCGAGTCGACGCGCTTCTTTATCAGAAACCACCCCTTTAGAAGTGGAAATTATTGCCAAACCCAATCCACCCAAGACGGAAGGAATATCTTTAAAAGAACGATAGACACGAAGCCCTGGTTTACTGATCCGTGTAATGCGCTCAACAACGCCACGCCCTTCGTAATACTTCAGCATTACTTTAATAGAACGGCAGCCAGGTCTTTCTTCGATGATATCGAAAGATTCGACATAACCTTCATCCATTAGGATTTTCAAAAAATCAGATACCAAATTAGAATAAGGAACGACAACTGACTCCTTGACGGCTTTTTGCGCATTTCTTATCCGAGTAATCACATCTGATGTGATGTCTTGCATAGTCATACTAAATAATCCCTTTCAAATCTCTACCAACTTGCCTTTCTTAAACCAGGCACATATCCAAACATTGCAAATTCACGTAATTTGTTACGCGCCAAACCAAAATGGCGATAATAACCGTGAGGACGCCCTGTAATTTCACAACGATTTCTCAAGCGTGTTCTTGCTGAATCTCTTGGAAGCTTTTGAAGCTTTATTTGAGCATCAAAACGCTCTTGCTCAGTTGCAGTTTGTGACAAAGCTTTAGCTTTTAATTCAGCACGCAGGGTCGCATATTTCTTAACAAGTTTTTGGCGACGCAATTCGCGTTGAACCATACATGTCTTTGCCATAATTTATCCTTAGTTATCTTTCAACGGAAATTTAAACGCCGTTAAGAGCGCCTTACCTTCAGCATTATTTTTTGCAGAGGTAGTAATCGTAATATCCAAACCACGAATTCTATCGATTTTGTCATAATCAATTTCTGGAAAAACAATTTGTTCAGTGATCCCCATGCTGTAATTTCCACGACCGTCGAAAGAGCGGGGTGACAAACCACGAAAATCTCGAATACGAGGAATCGCAATTGAAATCAAACGATCCAAAAACTCGTACATTCTTTTGCCACGAAGTGTGACTTTCACACCAATCGCCATACCATCGCGAATCTTAAAACCCGCAATAGATTTACGAGAGTATGTAATAATAGGTTTTTGCCCTGCAATCGCTTGCATATCAGCAAAAGCACCTTCAATAACTTTCTTATCACGAGCCGCTTCACCAACGCCCATATTCAAAGTAATCTTGGTGATTTTTGGGCACTGCATGGGGGATTTATAATTAAAATTCTCAACCAAAGCTGGCTTAACTTTCTCAAGATACTGTTTTTGCAAACGTGACATAATAAAAACCCTAATTAATTAATTTGCTCTTGATTGGACTTACAAACCCGAACCCACTGCCCATCGTTTAGTTGTTTAAAACCAACACGGTCCGGTTTACCCGTCACAGGATTCTGAATAGCTACATTAGAAATATGTAGAGCGCCTTCTTTCTTAATAAGACCCCCTTCAACTCCTGCCCTTGGATTAGGCTTCACGTGCTTAACTTTTAAATTAGCACCTTCAACAACCACCCTATCATCTCCAGAAAAGCTAAGAAGCTTACCCACCGTTCCTTTAGAATTACCGGCTATAACAACAACACGGTCACCACGCTTTAATTTGTTCATTTCAAATACCTATAAAACTTCTTCAGCTAATGAAATAATTTTCATGAAGGCTTCAACTTCTCCACGCAGTTCTCGAGTTACAGCACCGAAAATACGGGTCCCAATGGGTTGCTTTGCCTCATTCAATAAAACAACTGCGTTGCTATCAAAACGAATCAAAGAACCATCTGGGCGTCTGACGCCTTTCCTTGTCCTTACCACAACAGCAAAAAGAACATCGCCCTTTTTAACTTTTCCACGCGGAATTGCATCTTTCACAGTCACGCGAATAATATCGCCAATACCGGCGTACCGGCGTTTAGAACCACCTAAAACCTTTATGCATTCGACACGGCGAGCACCACTATTATCGGCAACATCTAACTCCGTCTGCATCTGTATCATAAAAAACTCCAACCCAGAGGGCGCATAAAAAAGCGCGCAATTGTAACAAAAAACCAACTCAATAAAAGGGCTTGGCCCCTCAAAATCAGCAATTAATTTGACGCATTAATTGAAAGAAGCTTCCAAGTTTTGGTTTTGGAATAAGGACGAGACTCAGCAACCGTCACAACATCTCCAACTTGGCATTTATTTTCCTCGTCATGAGCATGTATCTTGCTAGTTTTTCTCATTAATTTCCCATATTTAGGGTGGGCAACTTGTCTTTCAATTTTAACGACAATGGTTTTATCCATAGCATTACTAACGACAACACCCGTCATCTGCCTAACAACTGGAGTATTATTTTCTTGTGTCATTTTGTATTACCCGTACGAGATTTTTCTGCAATAACCGTTTTTGTTTGAGCAATTGCAATACGATTAATTTTAAAAAGATGGTTCTTAGTAAAATTACCACCTTGTTTTTGAAGGCGAAGACTAAACCGTTCACGGAGTAGATCGATTAAAGATTTTTTTAATTCGTCAAGAGAGAATTGTCTTATTTCAGAAACTTTCATTATCCCGCCATCCTCTTCACAAACACTGTCGTTACAGGCAATTTTGCAGAAGCCAATTTCATAGCTTCGCGAGCCACTTCTTCCGTTACACCTTCGATTTCATACAAAACCTTACCAGGCTGAATTTGTGCAACCCAATATTCAACGTTACCTTTACCACTACCCATACGGACTTCTAACGGCTTTTTAGTAATTGGCTTATCAGGAAAAACACGAATCCAAACCTTACCACCTCTTTTAATACAACGATTGATTGCCCTACGCGCTGCTTCGATTTGCCTTGAAGAAAGACGACAATGCCCTTCTGCTTTAAGACCATACTCACCAAAACTAACCTTGGCCCCTCTGGACGCAACACCTACATTTCGCATTTTGTGCTGCTTACGAAATTTAGTTCTCTTGGGTTGCAACATTATACGACACCCCTCTTGCCTTTATTATTAGATCTATGTGGCTTCTCAGAATCCAAAGACGAAAGCGCAGATGAAGACAAGGTCACGGGTTGTGACTTACCTTCAAAAACTTCCCCTTTGAAAATCCAAACTTTTATACCAAGAACACCATAAGTTGTATGAGCCTCAGCAAGTGCGTAGTCAATATCAGCCCTCAGAGTATGCAAAGGAACACGGCCTTCACGGACCCATTCAGAACGAGCAATTTCAGCCCCGCCCAAACGACCGGAGACACAAATCTTGACACCCAAGGCACCTTGTTTCATAGCAACTTGAAGCGCTCTTTTCATAGCCCGCCTAAACATGACACGCTTAACTAATTGTTGCGCAATGCCTTCAGCCACTAACTTGGCATTCAATTCTGGTTTTTTGATCTCAGCAATATTCACATGAACAGGCACGCCTAAAATTTCTTTTGCAACAGCCCTTAACTTTTCAACATCCTCGCCACGCTTGCCAATAACGACACCCGGACGAGCCGTGTGAATTGTCACAATGGCATTGTCAGCTGGCCGCTCAATGGTTACTTCACTTACAGAAGCCTGGTCAAGCTTTTTCATTAAATAACTTCTTAGCTTGATGTCGCGATTCAAAAATTCTGGAAATTTTTTAGGTGCTGCATACCAGATCGACTTACACTGAGTAACAATACCTAAACGATAACCAATCGGATTAACCTTCTGTCCCATTATGAAACCTCTTGCACTTTGACAGTAATATGACTGTTACGCTTTGTAATACGAGCCCCGCGGCCTTTGGCTCTTGCTCTAAAACGCTTTAAAGAAGGCGCTTCGTTAATACAAACCTCAACCACAAAAAGATTGTCAACGTCTAATCCATGATTATGCTCAGCATTTGCAACAGCAGAATTAAGAACTTTTGAGATTAACTCAGAAGACTTTTTAGGACTAAAAGTAAGCAAATCCATTGCTTTTTGGACTGCTAAACCCCTGACTTGATCAGCTACTAAACGAGCCTTTTGGGGGGAAACGCGCGCATATTTATGATGCGCTACAACTTGTTCACTCATGATTTACACCTTTCACTTCTTAGCTTTTTTATCAGCGGAGTGCCCTTTAAAAGTACGAGTTTGTGCAAACTCACCTAATTTATGGCCAACCATATTCTCAGAGACATACACAGGAATGTGCTGTTTACCGTTATGCACAGCAATAGTAAAACCAACCATGTCAGGAATAATCATCGAACGACGTGACCAAGTTTTAATCGGTTTTTTAGCAGCAGTGCCCACCTGAGCCAACACCTTCGTCAGAAGATGAAGATCAACAAAGGGGCCTTTTTTCAATGAACGTGACATCTAATATCTCCCCTATTTCTTACGACGTTGCATGATAAAACGAGACGTCCGCTTATTAGAACGAGTCTTATAACCTTTTGCCGGAGTACCCCAAGGTGAAACCGGATGACGCCCCGCAGCCGTTTTACCTTCACCACCTCCGTGAGGATGGTCTACCGGGTTCATGGCAACACCACGAACAGTAGGTCTGATACCCCTCCAACGAATGGCACCCGCCTTCCCATAAGAACGAAGATTATGATCTGAATTAGAAACCGACCCAAAAACCGCCTTGCAATCCAAAAGCACTTTTCTCATCTCAGAGGATCGAAGTCTTAAAATTGCGTAGTTACCATCTTTACCTAAATATTGAGCCGAGGCTCCTGCGCTTCTGCAGAGCTGAGCCCCTTTACCAGGAGTCATTTCTACACAGTGAACAACCGAGCCCACGGGCATATTTTTAAGCGGCATGCAATTCCCAGCAGCAATCGGAGCCTGCTCTCCAGACTGAATCTTCTGACCTACCGCCAATCCTGCTGGAGCAATAATATAACGACGTTCACCGTCCGAATACACAACTAGAGCAATATGAGCCGTACGGTTTGGATCATATTCAATCCGCTCAACCGTTCCGACAACACTATCCTTGTTTCGCTTGAAATCGACCAAACGATAATTTTGTTTATGACCGCCACCACGATGCCTTGTTGTAATATGACCCACGTTATTTCTAGCGGAGGACCTATTTTGTTTTTCAACAAGCGGCGCATGAGGCGCGCCTTTATGAAGACCAGGCGTAACAATTTTTACGAGAGAACGCCTACCTGGTGAAGTGGGTTTACATGAGACAATAGTCATTGAAATCTTCCTCTATATCTCTTGATCGTTAGTTAGCATTCGCGAAAAGTTCTATTTTTTCGCCTTTTGCCAATCTAACGTAAGCTTTTTTAAAATTTTTTGTTCTACCAATTTTTCCTGAAAATCTACGAGTTTTTCCACCCGCATTTAACGTAGTAAGCCCTACAATTTTTACCCCAAAAAGCAACTCAATTGCCGCTTTAATTTCCGGTTTTGTTGCATCAGGAAGCACATTAAAAACAACAGATTCTTCGTTTTGATAAGCCTTACTCGTTACACGAGGAGAAACCAAGACACTCATTAATCTTTCAACATTCATACTCATGACAACGACTCCTCAAAATGCTTCATCGCACCGGACGTAACCAAGATTTTCTCATAAGCGAGGAGACTCACTGGATCAACATCATGAACGCCACAAAGGCCTACGGTATATAAATTCCTAGAAGCTAAATATAAATTTTCACTAATGTTATCAGTCACAATTAGAACATCTTTCAAACCCATGCGAGCTAAAAGTGCTACCAAGTCCCTGGTCTTGGGTCTTGCAATATCAAGCGAATCCACAACGGATAAACGCCCCGTAGAAACAAGATTTGACAAAATTGAAACCATTGCACCGGCATACATTTTTTTATTCACTTTTTGAGTGAAATCACGTGGCTTGGCAGCAAATATCACACCACCTTTTCTCCATAATGGGCTCCTTGAAGAACCAGCCCGAGCACGACCCGTTCCTTTCTGATTCCAAGGCTTTTTACCCCCACCACTGACCTCAGCACGAGTTTTTTGTGCTTTAGTTCCTTGACGAGCCGCTGCGTTAGTGGCGACTACGACCTGATGAACCAAAGACTCGTTAAATTCAGCACCAAAAACAGCATCATTAAACGATAACTGCGACAATACTTTCTGCGTATTCGAACAGACGACATCTAATTGCATTATTGCGCCCCCCCTTGCTTCTTAATCGCTGGAGATACGACCAAGACCTGACCCGGCTTACCAGGGACCGCACCCTTAACAAGAATTAAATTATTTTCAGTATCAATAGAGAGAATCGACAAGGACTGAATAGTGCGATTAGCATCACCCATATGTCCCGACATTTTTTTCCCTTTGAAAACACGACCTGGTGTTTGGTTTTGACCAATAGAGCCAGGAACGCGATGAGAGACAGAGTTACCGTGGCTAGCGTCTTGCGTTCTAAAGTTGTAACGTTTAACAGTACCGGTAAAACCACAACCTTTGGTCCGGCCGGACACGTCTACCAAATCGCCTGCTTTAAATACATCAACTGAAACCTGATCCCCCAAAGACTTGGAAGCATAAACAGATTCAGAAACCCTAAATTCATGTAAGGACTTAGCCGGCTCTATACCCGCCTTTAAACAGTGACCCGCCATGGGCTTATTAACTTTTGAACGCTTAGCAATATCAACAGCGATTTGAAGCGCCAAATAGCCATCTTTTTCCAGAGTTTTTAACTGAGCTATGCGCTGAACAGGCGCAGATAGAACAGTAACCCCATGTGAACGACCGTCTTCTGAATAGACACGCGCCATCCCGCATTTATGGACAACTAATCCAATCATTTGTCTCTACCTTATTTAAGAGGTCAATTTCGATTGACTGACCCCTGTTTATTTACTTAAAAAACCAACGCCTCGGCCTCCAACTAAAAAAGAAAGAGCACGAAAAAGGCGCGGCATCTTACCTCAAACTAATCTTAACGTCTACACCTGCGGCCAAATCTAATTTCATTAGCGCATCAACAGTCGAAGCATTCGCAATAACATCCAACACCCTCTTGTGAGTACGGATTTCATATTGATCTCTCGCATCTTTATTAACATGCGGGGAGGTCAAAATCGTAAAACGCTTAATTCTCGTCGGCAAGGGAATAGGCCCCACAACTTGCGCGCCCGTTTTCTTAGAAGTGTCAACAATGGCAGAAACTGCCTTATCAATTAAATCATGATCGAATGATTTTAAGCGAATTCTAATTTTATGATCTTTAGCAGCCATTCCTCAATTCCCCCTATTACGCCAAAATCTTCGCTACAACACCGGCACCGACAGTGCGCCCACCTTCACGAATTGCAAAGCGTAAGCCTTCTTCCATCGCGATTTTACAGATCAGCTCGACGACCATTTGAATATTGTCGCCTGGCATAACCATTTCAACGCCA